>JAEXZS010000035.1 GCA_023451375.1 Pseudomonadota bacterium | reverse complement strand
GCCCAGGGCCCGCGAGGCGCGCGCGCATCTGGGCCGCATCTTCTGGTTCCTGGGCGCCGGCTGGGCGGCGGCGGCCTGCGCCGGCGTGGTCGCGGGCGTCGGCTTGACGACCCACCTGACCGCCGACGAACAGGCGGACGCCGTCCTCTACCAGGCGACGCTCAGCGGCGTGGACGACACCGAGGTGCTGGGATGAGGGTGCGCACGCTGAAGATCGTCCTGGCCGTCTCGGTGGCGCTGAACCTGTTCGCCCTCGCGGGCGCCGGCGCCTACGCCGTCAGCCGCGCCCAGGTGGACCGCAAGGTCGAGGACCAGCGCGGGCCGGGCCGCCACGAGGCCTTCGCCGAGGTGCTGGCGGCTCTCGACCCGGAGACCCGCGAAGACGCCCGCCAGCGCATGCGTCGCTCGGCCCTGGCCGCCAAGCCCGACTTCGAGGCGGCCCGCAACGCCCGGCGCGAGGCCATCGACGTCGCCGGCCGGCCCACGTTGGACGAAGCCCGCGTCCGCGCCCTGCTGGAGCAGTCGCGCGCGGCGGAGATGCGGGGACGCGCCCGGCTGGAGAACGACGCAGTCGCCATCCTCGCCACCCTGAACCCCGAAGACCGCAAGGCCCTGACCCCGATCCTGCGCCGCAAGGGCGACGGTCGCCGCGCCGTGGCGGGCAAGGACGGATAGCTGACCCTCTCCCGTTGGGAGAGGGCTTGAGCGCACGGCGGCGTAGCCGTCGTCCTTGCGCGAAAGGGTGAGGGGTCGCGGGTGCGAGCTGACGCACCACCCGACCTCATCCGGCCCCGCGGGCCACCTTACTCCCGACGGGAGAAGGAACTGAAGCGAGTCACCCCTTCGCCCGGAAGGCGGCGACGGCCTCCACCGTCTTCTTCACCTGGGCCTCGATGCCCGCCCAGTCGCCGGCCTTGATGGCGGCGTCGGTGACAAGCTTCGATCCCATGCCCGCCGCGACGATCCCGGCGCCGAACCATTTGGCGATCGAGGCTTCGTCCGGATCGACGCCGCCCGTCGGCATGATCTTGACCCACGGCATCGGCCCCTTGACCGCCTTGACGAAGTCCGGGCCGCCGACCGACGAACCGGGGAACAGCTTGACGATGTCGCAGCCCAGCTCGTGGGCCTCGCCGATGTCGGTCACCGAGCCGCAGCCGGGGAAATAGGCGACCATGCGCCGGTTGCAGACCCGCGCCACCTCGGGGACCAGGCAGGGGCTGACCACGAAGCGCGCGCCCCGGTTCAGGTAAAGCGCCGCCGTCCCCGCATCGACCACCGAACCGATGCCCAGCACGATGTCCGGATCCGTGCGGATCAGTTCGCGATTGACCTCGCCGAACAGGTCGCAGGCGAAGTCGCCGCGATTGGTGAACTCCACGACCTTCGCCCCGCCGCGCGCGCTGGCCCGGATCACGTTCAGGCAGACCTCGGGGTCGGGATGATAGAAGACCGGGCACACGCCCTGGGTCTCCAGCGCCTGAAGCACGCTGACGCGATCGTGGGCCATGGACGGTTTCCTCTGCGATGGGTTCGCGCCCGACCTCGGATGTCGGGGCCGCAACGTCAAGTCAAACCGCGTTAGCGCGCGTCCGCATGTGACGTGAGGCTGTGCTAGCCCCTCCGCTCACACCGGGAAGCACGCGCGATTTCACACTATTCAGACTATTCACACGGCGTTTTTCGCGGCCAGGGTCCGAAATCCCGCTGCGCCGACCCGCCTCGATCCGCTAAGGAGGGCCGCGAAGGAGAACACCGCCATGATGACCGCCATCTTCGTCTTCATCAAATGCGAGCTGGGCTTCGCCAACGAGGTGGCTGCCGACATCGTCGACAATGTCGAGAACGTCTCGGAGGTCTATTCCACCTCGGGCCAGCACGATCTCCTGGCCAAGTTCAACCTGCCGCGCGACGCCGACATCGGGACCTTCGTGACGAAGGAAGTCCAGACCCGGCCGCACGTGCGCGACACCTTCACCGTCATCACCTTCTCGCCCTTCCTGCCCAAGAAGGGCTGATTTCCAGCGGGCTTGACCCTGCGTCACCTCGGATCGCCTGTTATCGTCCCTTCAGAGGAAACGCGGGGAACACGCGAATGACCGATCTAGAGACCTTCCGCGCCGAGACACGCGCCTGGCTCGAGGCGAATTGCCCGCCGGAGGTGCGCGGGCCGATGGCGTCCGAGGCGGATATGATTTGGGGCGGCCGCGACGCCGTCTTCGCCACCCCCGGCCATAGGCTGTGGCTGGAGCGGATGGGCGAACGCGGCTGGACCGCGCCGGAATGGCCGCAAGAATACGGCGGCGGGGGGCTCAGCCGGGAGGAGGCCAAGGTGCTGGCCTCGGAACTGCGCCGCATCAAGGCCCAGCCGGCGCTGGCCAGTTTCGGCGTCTGGATGCTGGGACCGGCGCTGCTGGCCTTCGGGACTGAGGAACAGAAGCGGCGCTTCCTGCCCGAGATCGTGCGCGGCGAGATCCGCTGGTGCCAGGGCTATTCCGAGCCGGGCGCCGGGTCCGACCTGGCCTCGATCCAGACGCGGGCCGAGGATCGAGGCGACCACTGGATCGTCAACGGCCAGAAGATCTGGACCAGCTACGCCGACAAGGCCGACTGGATCTTCTGCCTGGTGCGCACCGATCCGGAGGCGCCCAAGCACCTGGGCATCAGCTTCGTGCTGTTCGACATGAAGACGCCCGGCGTGACGACGCGGCCGATCACCCTGATCAGCGGCAAGTCGCCCTTCTGCGAGACCTTCTTCGACGACGTGCGGGTGGAGAAGGAAAACCTGGTCGGGACGCTGAACCGGGGTTGGGACGTGGCCAAGCACCTGCTGGCGCACGAGCGGACCATGATCGGCGCCATGGGCGAGGTCGGCGGCGGACGACCCGTGGGGCAGGTGGCGCTGGATGCGGTCGGCGCAGATGACGCCGGACGGCTGGACGAGCCGATGCTGCGCGCCCGCATCGCCGAACTGGAGACCGACGCCGCCGCCTTCCGCCTGGCCATGGAGCGGGTGGGCGATCAGGTGAAGGCGAAACAGGCGCACCCGGCCATCGCCTCCATGCTGAAATACTACGGCTCGGAGCTGAACAAGCGCCGTCACGAACTGCTGATGGCGGCGGGCGGGGCGGACGCGCTGGAGTGGGAAAGCGAGCGCTCGCACGAGGGCGCGGCGGCGCGAAGCTGGCTGCGGACCAAGGCCAACTCCATCGAGGGCGGGACCAGCGAGATCCAGCTGAACATCATCGCCAAGCATTTGCTGCACCTGCCGGGAGCCTGAGCCCATGCCCCTGATCCTGACGGAAGAGCAGACCATGTTGCAGGAGACCGCGGACGGCTTCCTGAACGAACACGCCCCCATCAGCCATTTCCGCCAACTGCGCGACGCGCGCGATCCCGACGGGGTGTCGCGCGACCTGTGGAGGGCGTTCGGCGAGATGGGCTTCGCCGGCGCCATCATCCCCGAGATGCACGGCGGGCTGGGCCTCGGCGCGGTCGAGGCGGGCGTGGTCGCCGAAAGCCTGGGCCGGACGTTGACGCCGTCGCCCTTCATGGGATCGGCGGTGCTGGCGGCCAAGGTGCTGACCGACGGCGGCTCGGTGGCGCAGCAGGCCTGGCTGCCCAGGATCGCGGCGGGCGAGGCCATCCTGTCGCTGGCGGTGGACGAAGGCGCCAAGCACGCGCCATCGAAGATCACGACGCGGGCCGAGCGGTCCGGCAACGGCTTTCGGCTGGACGGCGCCAAAGGCTTCGTGCTGGACGGGCACATCGCCGACGCCCTGATCGTCATCGCGAAGGCGGAGGAGGGGACGACCCTGTTCCTGGTCGATCCGACGGCGTCGGGCGTCGGGATTGAGCGGACCGTCATGGTGGACGCCCACAACGCCGCGCGCGTGACGTTGACCGACGTCGCGGTCGACGCCGACGCGGTGATCGGCGCGGTCGGAGGCGGCGACGCCCTGCTGGAGCCCGCCCTGGCGCTCGGCCGGGCTTGCGCGGCCTCGACGCTGACCGGGGCCGGCGACCAGGCGTTTAGGATCACGCTGGAGTACCTGCGCACCCGCAAGCAGTTCGGCAAGCTGATCGGCGAGTTCCAGGCCCTGCAGCACCGGGCGGCGCATCTGTTCACGGAGCTGGAGCTCGCCCGCGCCGCGACCCTGGGCGCGCTTCAGGCTATCGACGCGGGGCGGGAGGACGCTGATCTGGCCGCTTCAATCGCCAAGGCCAAGGCCGGGCGCGTCGCCGAACTGGCGGTGCAGGAGGCGGTGCAGATGCACGGCGGCGTCGGCATGACCGACGAGTTCGACGTGGGCCTGTTCATGAAACGGGTGCGGGTGCTGAACGAACTGCTGGGTGACGCCGGTTTCCACAGCGAGCGGCTGGCCCGGTCCCAGGGTTTCTAGAGATGGGCTTCCGAGATTCCGCCTGACCGTCTCCGTGCTTCGCGGTAAGACGGGCTCATGACGGATACCGACCCGAGTCTCGACGGCCCGCCCTGGGAAGAGGATGTCGTCGAGCGCGACGAGAACACCGACGACATGTTCGGCGCGCCGGTCCCGGCGCCCGAGACCGCGCCGGTGGCCGCTCCAGCTCAGGCCGCCCCGCCGGCGGAGGCTCCGGCCGAGGACGGCGCGGCCTATCAGGTGCTGGCCCGCAAGTACCGGCCGCGCACCTTCGAGGACCTGATCGGCCAGGAGGCGATGGTCAGAACCCTCACCAACGCCTTCGCCACCGGACGGATCGCCCACGCCTTCATGCTGACGGGCGTACGGGGCGTCGGCAAGACGACCACGGCGCGCCTCCTGGCCCGCGCCTTGAACAACGAGACGGAGGTCATCGACAGGCCGTCCCTGACCCTGACCGCCCATGGCCGGCACGACGCCGCCATCATGGCCGGCCAGCACATGGACGTGATGGAGATGGACGCCGCCTCCCACACCGGCGTCAACGACATCCGCGACATCCTGGAGAGCGTCCGCTACGCCCCGGTCGAGGCGCGCTACAAGGTCTACGTCCTGGACGAGGTGCACATGCTGTCGACCCAGGCGTTCAACGCCCTGCTGAAGACGCTGGAGGAGCCGCCGCCCCACGCCAAGTTCATCTTCGCCACCACCGAGATCCGCAAGGTGCCGGTGACAATCCTGTCGCGCTGCCAGCGCTTCGATCTGCGCCGCGTCGAGCCCGAGATCCTGGTCGAACACCTGGGCCGGATCGCGGATCGGGAGGGCATGAAGATCGAGGCCGACGCCCTGGCCCTGATCGCCCGCGCGGCCGAAGGGTCGGTGCGCGACGGCCTGTCGCTGCTGGATCAGGCCCTGGTCCAGGCCGAGCGCGGCGAAACGGTCAAGACCGAGACCGTGCGGGACATGCTGGGCCTCGCCGACCGCAGCCAGACCATCGCCCTGTTCGAATCCGTCATGGCCGGGCGCACGCCCGAGGCGCTGGAGACCTTCCGCACCCTCTACGGCTTCGGCGCCGACCCGGTGCAGGTGACCAACGACCTGCTGGAGCATTGCCACGCGGCGTCGGTGGCCAAGATGCTGGGACCCAATGCGACGCGCCTGCCCAACGACCAGGCGCAGAAGCTGGCGGCCCTGGGAGCGGCCATTCCGGCGGCGACCCTGTCGCGCACCTGGCAGATGCTGCTGAAGGCGCTGGAGGAGGTGCGGCGCGCGCCGAACCCGGCCGATGCGGTGGAGATGGCCATCGTGCGCCTGGCTTACGCCGCCGACCTGCCGGGACCGGAGGAGGCGCTGAAGCGGCTGCAGTCGGGCGAACCGCTCGGCGGCGGCTCGGCTCCACGCGGGGGCGGGGGCGGGGGCGGGGGAGGCGTCTCGCCGCAATTGGCCGCGCGTCCGATGGCGGCCCCGGCCATGCCGGACCCGCAGACCTTCGAGCAGGTGGTGGCCCTGATCGGCGAACGGCGCGAGATCGGCCTGCAGATGGACGTCGAGCGGTATGTGAAGCCGGTCTCGTTCAAGCCGGGCGCGATCGTTTATGAAAGCGTGGAGGGCGCGCCGGTCGAACTGGCCCGCAAGCTGGCGTCGCGGCTGAAGGACTGGACCGGCCGCACCTGGCTGATCGCCGCCAACGGCCAGGGCGGCGGCGAGACCCTGATCGAACAGCAGAAGAAGGCCCGCGCCGCCGAGCGCGAGGCGGTGGAGAACGACGCCTTCGTCAAGTCGGTGCTGCTGGCGTTTCCGGGCGCGAAGCTGGGCGAAATCCGCACGGTCGCGCCGACGGTGGTCACCCCGGAGATCCCGGACGAGGCGGGCGAGGATGAAGACTAAGCGCCGAACTTCCCCCTCCCGCAGGGGAGGGGGAAGCCGGGCGCGGTCGCCTTACAGAATCTTCGCCGCCTCGTCGAAGCTTAGGCGCGGGGAGCGGGGGAAAAGGCTCTCGTCCGAACCATAGCCCAGGTTGACGATGAAGTTCGGCTCGACGGCGTCTTCAGGGAAGAATTCGGCCTTCACCGCCGCCGCGTCGAAGCCCGACATGGGGCCGACATCCAGGCCCAGCGCCCGAGCCGCGATCATGAAGTAGCCGCCCTGCAGCGAGCTGTTGCGGAAGGCGGCCTCGCGGCGGACGGTCTCGTCGGCGAACCAGTCGCGGGCGCCGGGCGCGTGCGGGAACAGCCGGGGCAGGGTGTCGTGGAAGTCGATGTCTTGGCCGATGATGACCGTGACCGGCGCCTGCGCCGTCTTGGCGCGGTTCCCCTCGCTCATCAGCGGCACAAGCCGGGCCTTGGCGTCCGGCGAGGTGACGAACAGGAAGCGGGCAGGGGTCATGTTGACCGCCGTCGGCCCGAACCTAGTCAGGTCGTAGAGCCTGCGTAGCAGTTCCGGCGCCACGGGGCGGTCGGTCCACCCGTTGCGGCTGCGCGCTCCGGTGAACAGCTGCGACAGGGCGGCGTCCGACAGCGGCGCGGCGCGTTGAGGGATGGCGTCATAGGCCATGGAAGGGTTCCTGACTTTGATTGGCAACGAATACAGGTGCTAATTAGGCGCTATCGCAACGGTCACAAGTGCTAATGTAGCATCGCAGCGTTTCCATACATGCGATGTCGACGAAAGACCCCTGTCCGACGGGCGCGCTTGGCCTTATCTAGGGGCCATGAAAGACCTTACCCAACTGATGCAGCAGGCCCAGGCGATGCAGCAAAAGCTGCAGGACGCCCAGGCGAAGATGGCCGAGACCTCCGCCGAGGGCTCCTCGGGCGGCGGACTGGTGAGCGTGGCCCTGAAGGGCGCGGGCGAGATCACGGCGATCCGGATCGACGACAGCCTGCTGACGCCCGGCGAGGGCGAGATCCTGGCCGACCTGATCGTCGCCGCGCACGCCGACGCCAAGCGCAAGCTGGACGAGGTCAACACCGCGCTGATGCGCGAGGCCGCCGGGCCCATGGCCGGGATGAACATTCCCGGAATGCCGAAACTGTTCTGATGGCCGCCTCCGCCGGGCCGGAGATCGAACGGCTCATCTCCCTTCTCGCCAAGCTGCCGGGGCTGGGCCCGCGCTCGGCCCGACGCGCGGCGCTGGCGCTGCTGAAGCGGCGCGAGCAGCTGCTGGTCCCGCTGGCCGCTTCCCTGGCCGAGACGGCCGAGAAGGTGGTGTCCTGCTCGGTCTGCGGCGCGCCGGACACGCGCGATCCGTGCGCCATCTGCGCGGACGGAGCACGCGACAACGGTCTGATCTGCGTGGTCGAGGAGGCCGGCGCCCTGTGGGCCATGGAGCGGTCCGGAGCCTTCCGCGGCAAGTACCATGTGCTGGGCGGCCTGCTGTCGGCGCTGGACGGCGTCGGCCCGGAACAGCTGCGCGTCGCTGAACTGATCGGTCGCGTGCGGGGCGGAGGCGTGCGGGAGGTGGTGCTGGCGCTTCCCGCCACCGTCGACGGCCAAACCACCGCCCACTATATCGCCGAACGCATCGCCGCGCCCGAGGTCGAGGTCACGTCCTTGGCGCGCGGGGTCCCCGTCGGCGGCGAGCTGGACTGGCTGGACGACGGCACCATCATCCAGGCGCTGAGAGCGCGGCGGCCGACGTGATGATCCGCCGGCATTGATTGCGCACACGAAACGCGCTGTGGTTGCGACGACATGCTTGTCGTCTTTGGGGGCGAAATGGGACGGGAAGTAAGGGTGGCGCTGGGCGCCGTGGCGGGCATCGCCGCGCTGGTGATCGGGTTCATCTTCCTGATCCGCTATGCCGTGCCCGCGATCTTGGAAGCGCATTTCGCGGGCAGTCTGATCACGGCGTCGGTCGTGGGCATAGCCGGCATGCTGGCGCTGTGCTGGGCGGCATGGCGTCTGTACGTCTGGGCGTCTCGAGCGCTCGGCGTCTCTGACAACGTCTCGGGAGCGGACCAATGACCACCGGAGGCGGAATGGGCGGAATCAGGCCCCCGGTGATTCGCGGCGGGGCTTCGGTGAAGCGCACCCTGCTGATGATATCGCTGATCCTGACGCTGATCGTCGTCGGCGCGATCAGCGTCTCGTCCTGCAGCGTCACGGTCGAGAGCGGCTACATGGGCATCAAGACCACCAAGTTCGGGCCGAATCCCGGCGTGCAGCCAGAGGAGCTCGGGCCGGGATTCCACTGGGAGGGCATCGGCGAGAAGATCCGCACCTATCAGACGCTTCAGCGCACCTACAGCTACACGCGCGAGCCGAACGCGGACGGGCGCGAGAACGAGGAGATCACCTTCTCCGACGTGCTGGGCCTGCCGATGACGGCCGACGTGGCGCTGACGTTCAAGGTGCGAGAGGATCGGGCGGCGGACCTCTACGCCACCTGGCGGCAGGAGTTCGACGCCTTCATCGACGGCCCGCTGCGCACCTCGGTCAGGGCCGCCATCGCGCGGGAGACGGAAAAGCTGCCGGTCGCTTGCAACGCCCAGCAATCCACCGAGCCGGTCGCATTGCCCGTCGCCGCGAGCGGCGCCCCGACCGTCCCCGTGGGAACCCAGGACGCCGAGGATTGTCCTGGTCAGCTGATCGGCCCCGGCCGTCAGATCGTGCTGCAGAAGGCCATGCAGGCGCTGCAGCGCGAATGGTCGCCGCAGGGACTCGACATCATCCGGATGGAGTGGGTCGGCTCGATCCGTTATCCGGAGAGCGTCGTCAACGCCATCCAGTCGCGCACCACGGCTGAGCAGAACACCCGCGCGGCCCTCGAGCGGGTCAATCTCGAGCGCGCCAACGCTGAGGCACGCATCGCTCAGGCGCGCGGTCAGGCAGAGGCCAACCGGCTGCTGGCGGAATCGATTCGGTCCAATCCGGAAGTGGTGCGCCTGCGTGAAGTCGAGCGAACTCTGGGCGTGTGCCCGCTGGACGCCGAGACCTGCGTGGTGGGCTCCGGCATCGATGTGTCCGCCCTGATCGCTTCGAGAAACGTCGCCACGGGGACTGATCGCTGAAGCGGCCTAGCTGAAAGCCGTGGTGACGCGTCAGACCGGCGACGCGCAAAAGGCCTTCGGGCGATCACCCACGGATGTCGGCTGGACCGGCGACGGGTGGTCTCGTCACGGCGCAGCGTGAGGCTGGCTGAAGTCGCGGCTCCACGCTGGGCTTCGGTTTGCGATCCGACAGACTCCCGATAAGAACGGATTGAGAACACCGCGATCGTGCGTCCGCTTCTGACGCGCGCGACCTGTTCAGGTCGATCAGGCGGTGATCGGAGGCGTGTGATGATCGAAGTGCTTGTTCTGCTGGTTCTCGTCGGCACGGTCGCGGGATGCGTGGTCGGGGTGATGGCGCTGGCCGCCGCGCGGCGGGGCGATCCGCGCGACCTGGAGGACGCCCTGCGTCGGAGCCTGGGCGAGCTGCGGCAGGAATTCGATCAGAAGGCCGCGACCCAGCGGCTGGAGTTGAACCAGGCCTTGTCGCGGCTGACCGACGTGGTGGACCAGCGCATCGGCGCCCTTACGAGCAATCTCGACACCCACTTGGGCGCCTTCGCCGAGTTGCAGCAAAAGATCGGCAGCGACCTAGCGGACGGCCAGCACAAGCGTCTGACCGAGACCAACCAAGCCGTCGGCAAGCTGACCGAGACGCTTCAAGGCCAGCAGAAGGAGGGCCGCGAACAGCTGGCGGCCGAGTTGGAGAAGGTGCGCCAGACGGTGGGGCAGAGCCTGGACGTGCTGCGCAAGGAGAACGACGAGAAGCTGGAGAAGATGCGCGCCACCGTGGAGGAGAAGCTGCAGGGCACGCTCGAGGCGCGGCTGGGCGAAAGCTTCAAACAGGTCTCGGAACGCCTGGAGGCGGTGCACAAGGGGCTGGGCGAAATGCAGACCCTGGCCTCCGGGGTCGGGGACCTGAAGCGGGTGCTGACCAACGTCAAGACGCGCGGCGGCTGGGGCGAGATGCAACTGGGCGCCCTGCTGGAGGAAATGCTGGCCCCCGAGCAGTACGTGGCCAATGTCGCCGTCGATCCCGGATCGGCCCAGCGGGTCGAGTTCGCCGTGCGCATGCCGGGGCAGGGCGACGGCGACGGCATCCTGCTGCCGATCGACGCCAAATTCCCGCACGAGGACTATGACCGCCTGCTGGCGGCGCACGAGTCGGGCGACACAGCCCAGGTCGAGGCGGCGGCCAAGGCGCTGGAGCGCGCCGTTCGGCTTCAGGCCCGGACCATCTGCGACGCCTACATCAAGCCGCCGCACTCGACCGATTTCGCCATCATGTACCTGCCGACCGAAGGCCTCTACGCCGAGGTCGCGCGGCGGCCGGGCCTTGTGCGCGAGATCCAGTCCAGCTGCCGGGTGATGGTGGCGGGACCGTCGAACCTGGCGGCCTTCCTGAACAGCCTGCAGATGGGCTTCCGCACCTTGGCGATCCAGAAGCGCTCCAGCGAGGTCTGGCAGGTGCTGGGCGCGGCCAAGGCCGAGTTCCAGCGTTATGGCGACGTCTGGGACAAGCTTGGCAAGCAGTTGGACACCGCCCGTCGCACCGTCGACGAGGCCGGCAAGCGCACCCGGGCGGTGGAGCGCCGCCTGCGCGGGGTCGAGGCTGTCGACGCGCCGGCCACGCCGCTGATGCTCGACCTGCCGACCGACGAGGAAACAGGCGAGGAAGCCGCCTGAAAGCGCACTCGGAAAAGTCACCACGCGCGCCCGGAAGCTTTGGGCAAGCGTTCTTGTCGCTCCGACAAGCACGCTTGACATTGTCCCCACCGGTGTGAGACAAGCGTACTTGTCATAACGACAAGGGAGGTTGTCATGGCGAAGGGGCTCTGGAAGGTCATCGCGCTGTCTCTGGCGGGGGTGCTGGCGATCTTCGTCCTGGTGATCGCGGCGACAGCCGCGGCGGTGCTGGCCTCGCGAGAGGGCGTGGTCGAGGAGGATCTCGCCCTGCTGTCCGTCATCGCGACGATGGCGGTCCTGATGACGGCCCTGGCGCTGTGGGTCGGCGTGGCCTGGATGCGACGCATCGACGAGGCGGCGCGCGAGGCGCACAAGGCCGCCTGGTTCTGGGGCGGGTCCGGCGGGATCGCCGTCGGCGGGGTATTCGTCATCCTGGCCAGTTCGCCCCCGGCTGAGCGGCTGTCGCTGCCCTCGTGGTTCGCGGGACGCGCGGACCCGGCCGCCTACGCCGCCACGGGCGCCGTGGCCATGCTGGGCCTCATGTTGGTCGGCTATTGCCTGGTCTGGGGCTGGTGGTGGCTGCGGCGGCGATGAAGGCAGCCTCATGAACAACCGTCTCAAGGTTCTCCGCGCCGAACGTGACTGGTCGCAGGCGCACCTCGCCGAGCTGCTGGGGGTGTCGCGCCAGACGGTCAACGCCCTGGAGACCGGCCGCTATGACCCGTCCCTGCCCCTCGCCTTCAAGATCGCCCGGGTCTTCGGGCAGCCCATCGAATCCATCTTCTCCGAATAGGGAGGCGACCATGACCAACCTGTTTCCCAAGTCCTGGCCCGAGTGGGTCCGATCGCTGTCGAAGGTCTTTCTGACCGGCTTCGCCTTCGGCGTCGTCGGCTACGGCGTCGGCTACCTCCTGGCGAAGTTCGTCTTTCCCGACGCGGGACCGCTGCCTGAGGTGAACCTGCGGTGGTCCGACGCGGTCGCCGCCGTCGCCGCCGTTTTTCTTGTGATCTGCGCCGCCGCCGTCCTGGCGGTCAGCCTCGATCGCGCGCGTCTCGGCCGGATGTACAAGCTGGAAGGGCCCGCCTCGGCCGAGGAAACCGCCCAGGCCCGGCTACAGAGCGTGGTGATGGGACTGTCCGGCGTCATCCTGCTGCTGCCGGTGATCTTCGAGCTGGCCGGCCTCACGCCCGTCGCCGCCCTGATGATCGTGGTCCTGCTGCTGGCGCTCCACACGGTGCTGAACGTGAAGGTCTATCGCCAGATCGACGAACTGTGGCGCCGCGCGGTCATGGAGGCCGGCACGATCACCTTCTTCCTCGGTCAGGTCGCGCTTTTCCTGTGGGCGGCCGCCGAACGGCTGGGCGTTGCGCCGCCGATCACCGCCTGGGACGTCTACGCGGTCCTGATGGCGCTTTACCTGTGCATCTCCGTGATCGTCACGACCCGCCGCGGCCTGGCCTGATCTTCCTTTCACTTCACCTTCAACCCGAGGACCGAACATGACCCCTTCCACGCTTCTGAAGACCTCCGTCTCCACCCTCTCGCGCGGCGCCGCCGGTGTCGCCGGCGGCCTCGCCCTCTACTTCGCCCTGACCGGGCAGCCGGCCCTGGCCCAGGAAGCGGCGCCCGCCGCCGCTCGACCCGCCATCCAGGGCGACGGCCCCGCTCTTTGGGTGGTGAAGGACGCGGATTCGACCCTCTACCTGTTCGGCACGGTACATGTGCTGCGCCCCACGACAGGCTGGGCCAGCGATCGGGTCAACGCCGCCTTCGACAGCGCCGACGAGGTCTGGTTCGAGATCAGCGACCCCGACAACCAGGCGGCCATCATGCCCTTGGTGCAGCAGTACGGCCTGGCCCCCGACAAGCCCCTGTCCAGCCTGCTGACTGCCGAGGAGATCGCCGACCTCGACGCGGCTGCCCGGACGGTGGGCATGACGGCCGCGCAGCTGGATCCGATGCGCCCCTGGCTGGCGGGCCTGACCCTGTCGGTCGCGCCGCTGGTCAAGGCCGGCTACGATCCGCAGTCCGGCGTCGAGCTGGCGCTCAAGGCGCGCGCCGAAGCCGCCGGCAAGCCGATCAAGGCGTTCGAGACCATCGACAAGCAGATCCGCATCCTGGCCACGATGGAAGAGCCGCTGCAGCTGGAGTTCATCCGTCAGACGCTGGAGGACTTCGATGACGCGGTGCAGACGCTGGACGACATGGTCGACGCTTGGTCGCGCGGCGATATGGCCGAGCTGGACCGGGTGGTGGTCGAGGACATGCAGCAGGAGGCGCCGGGCGTGTACAAGGCCATTCTGGTCGATCGAAACGCCGACTGGGCCAATCAGATCGAGACCCTGATGCAAGGGTCCGGCACGGCCTTCATCGCCGTGGGCGCCGCCCACCTCGCCGGCGAGGACAGCGTGCAGGCCATGCTGACCCAGCGCGGCGTGACCGTTGAACGGCTCGACGACTGATGATGAATGTCGAAAGGCCCGCCCCGGCGGGCCTTTCCTTTTTCCAACGCGCGGGTATGGTCCGCCTCCGGCGACCACGGCGCGGGTATAGTTCAGAGGTAGAACGTCAGCTTCCCAAGCTGAATGTCGCGAGTTCGATTCTCGCTACCCGCTCCATTTTTCGAGGCGTTGCCGAGCCGGCCGGCGAGCCGCCCCGGCGGCCTTCAGCCTTCAGATCGAACGCCCGCACATGTTCGGCCTGTCGGCGACGTGCTCGGCCAGGTTCTCTCCGGGCCCGTGACGCCGCCGGAACAGGACGCCTCTCCGATCATTGAAGCGCCGAGCAGAACCGTCTTGATCAACATCTTCCCCACCAGCCCTCAGGACTCGCCGTCCCGCCGCGCGACGCTCGCCAGGTCGGTGAAGTGAGGATCGCCACCTTCAACATCAACGGCGTCAACACGCGGCTGCCCGCGCTGCTGCGATGGCTGGCGGAGAGCCGGCCGGACATCGTCTGCCTGCAGGAACTGAAGGCGGCCCAGGCGCAGTTTCCGGCCGCAGCCCTGAAGAAGGCCGGCTACGACGCCGCCTGGGTCGGAGAGGGGCGATGGAACGGGGTCGCCCTGCTGTCGCGCATCGGTGAGCCGGTCGTGACGCGCCGGGCGCTTCCCGGCGACCCGACCGATGGCCAGGCTCGCTACATTGAGGCGGCCATGGCGGGCGTTCTGGTCGGCGGCCTCTACCTGCCCAACGGCAACCCCCGGCCGGGGCCGAAGTTCGACTACAAGCTGGCCTGGTTCGAGCGGCTGATCCGTCACGCCGCCCTCCTGCTGGAGAGCGGCGCACCGGTGGTGCTGGCCGGCGACTTCAACGTCGTGCCGACCGAGGCAGACATCTACAACAGCCGCTCGTGGAAGAAGGACGCCTTGCTGCAGCCGGAGAGCCGTGAGGCGTGGGCCCGGCTGATCGACCAGGGCTGGACGGACGCCTTGCTGGAGCGTTTCCCCCATCAGCCGCCCTGGACCTTCTGGCAGTATTTCCGCCAGGCCTGGGAGCGCGACGCCGGCCTTCGCATCGACCACCTGCTGCTCAGCCCCGCCCTGGCCGGCCGGCTGACGGACGCCGGCGTCGATCGCCATGTGCGCGGCTGGGACAAGGCGAGCGACCACGCGCCGGCCTGGATCGAACTGGAGGGATGAGATGGCCCGACGGCCCTCGGCTCCCACCCGCCTGAACGCGGCCAATCTGATGATGCTGGGCGCGCCGCGCCTGGCGGAGCTTCTGGCCGAGGCGAGCGTGGGCGACGCCAATTTGAAGCGCCGGCTGCGGCTGGAGCTGGCGGCCGAGGCGGGCCCAGACCGGCTTGGGGCGGAAATCGACAAGCGCATCGCGGCGCTGGCGGCGGCTCGCGTCCGCGTCTCCTGGCGAAAACGCGGCGAGCTGATCCGGGATCTGGAGGCGCACCGCCGCATGATCGTGGAGCGGCTGGCGCCCGCTGACACCCGGGCCGCGCTCGCCAGCCTGCTGGCCTGGTTCAACCTGTTCCGCGGCTTGGCGGGGCGGGTGCAGGACCCGCGCGGCGAACTGGTGTTCGCCTTCGAAGGCGCCGCGCCCGACCTCTGGACGCTGGCTGACGCCGCCACCGCCCAGGACGCGGCCGCGCTGGGGGCCCTGGCGGAGGCGGTGGGGCGGCATCCGCAAGATTACGCTCGTTGGATCGGCGCCGCCGGCGAGGCGCTGACGTCGGAACTCGCTCGCGGCCTCTTGGACGCCCTGCCGGCCGATGTCGTCAGCGCCCGCCCGGCGCGCGGCGCGATCCGTCGGCTGGCGGACCGGGCGGGCGACCTGGACCTGTGGCTGTCCCTGGCCACGCCTGAGGAGAAGGGCTCGCCTGATTTCGCCGCCGGCGCGGCCCGCCGACTGCTGGCGGCCGGTCGGCTCGACGAGGCGCGCGCCGCCCTGGAGGCCGCGCTCAAGCCTTCGCCGTCCGACCGCCGCTGGACCTTCGGCCGCAACCCCGCCGCCGGTCATCCGGCCCTGACCCCGGCCTGGGAGTTGGCTTCGATCGACGTGCTGGATGCGGAAGGAAATCGCCAGGAGGCGCAGGATCTGCGCTGGGCGATGTTCGAACGCGACCTGTCGCCCCAGCCCTTGCGGGACTATTTGACCCGGCTGCCCGATTTCGACGATGTCGAGGCGCTGGACCGCGCCTTCGCCCATGCGGCCGCCTCGGCTGACTTCGGCGCCGCGCTCGGCTTCCTGATGGATTGGCCCGCCCACCGTGAGGCCGCGGCGCTGATCCTGAACCGTCCCCGCGAGGCCCAGCGGCCATGGCCGCGCAAGGCGGAATGGGCGGCGCGTCTGCTGCAGCGCTATCCCGAGGCGGCGGAGGCGCTGGGCTGATGCTGCCGATCGACCTATTCGATGCGCCTGCCGAAGATGTGGCCCGTGCTCTGATCGGCGTGGAGATGGGCGTCGACGGCGTCGGCGGCGTGATCGTCGAAACCGAGGCCTACGACAGGCAAGACCCGGCCTCGCACAGCTTCGGCGGCGCCACCCCCCGGAACGCGCCGATGTTCGGGCCGGTGGGGCGGGCCTATGTCTATCGCATCTACGGGCTGCACTGGTGCTTCAACATCGTCTGCGATCGCGACAAGCCGGGCAGCGCCGTGCTGATCCGCGCCCTGGAGCCGCGCGCGGGTCTTGACCGGATGCGGGCGCGCCGGGGCGTTCAGGCCGAGACCGCCCTCTGCTCCGGACCGGCCAAGCTGTGCCAGGCGCTGGGCATCGACCAGGCCCTTAACGGCGCGGATCTGCAGCGGCCGCCGTTCCTCTTCGCCCCTCCGCCGATCCGCCCCGACCGGGTTGAAGGCGTCCGCGTCGGCATCACCCGAGGCGCCGATACGCCGTGGCGGTTCGGTCTGGCGGGCTCTCCGTTCCTGAGCCGACCATTCCCGGGTTGATAGCGCCGGATCAGCGCCAGGCGTCGAGAACCTCGGCGCATTCCGCGGTCTCCACCTGTTGACCGTAGCGATCATGATAGAGCGCCAGCAGGCTGTCGTGGGACTTGTCCGACGAACTGCACAGGGCGTCGGACACCACCACGATGCGGTAGCCCAGGTCGACGGCGCCCAGGACGGCGGCCAAGACGCAGACATCCGTCTCCGCGCCGGTGATCACAAGCGTGTCGACGCCGCTCTGACGCAGGACGGCGTCGAGTTCGGTGCCGATCCAGGGCGAGTACACCCGCTTGTCGAGCACGCGCCCAGGCGGAACGAATCGCCCCAGCTCCACGGCCAGGTCCGCCATTTCGGGTCCCAGGGCCTCCAAGGTCATCATCGGCCACCGTTCCCAGTACCGACGCCAGGTGCCCCAGCCTTCGCCGGGCCGGCGCGCGGGAACGAAACGGGTGAAGCAGGTTCGCTCAGCGTGGCGCTCGCACAGCCCGATGATCACTGGCAGCACCCGCTCGGCCCAGGGGGTGCGCCATGCCGTGTCCTCCACGAACATGCGCTGCATGTCGACGCAGAGGTGGACCGCCGTCGGCGGAATTGCGTCGCGGAGCCCGGCCGCCATGCCTAGGCGCCCCTCTTCTCGGTATTGGGGGATGACGGCGCGATCTCAGCCGGATTCGGTCGGGTCTGCGTGTCCGAGTGGTGCTCAATGCGGCCGCTCTCGACCTCGGCGCGGGAGAAGACCTCCTCCTGGCCCGCCTCGAGCAGTTCGTCCTCGGGGCCGCCAAGGCCGCCCTGGACAAGGCCTGAACTGGGCGCATTCATGTGATTTGGTCCGGATGGGTCTGGGTTCCGGCGGGCGGCGCGTCCACCTCCTGATACGGATCCTCCGTCTCGGTGATGTCCAGGATCGCCTCGCCGGCGCGCAGCAGGGGGGCGGCCGCGTCGCCGGCCTGGATGTCGGTCTTCGAGGGGACGGTCACCTCGCGGCGCGTGTTCCCGTCGCCGATCGTGACGCGGTAAATCTTCATCGACATGCATGGCTCCTGCAATGGGAGGCGTGCTCTTGACGTGCCCCCTTCCTGATCCCTCGATTTGAGTGAGAGTCCGTTTCATCAAGGAGACGGACGTGAAGAAGAGCAGGTTCAACGAGGCGCAGATCATCGGCGTGCTGCGCGAGCAGGAGGCCGGGA
>JAEXZS010000033.1 GCA_023451375.1 Pseudomonadota bacterium | reverse complement strand
GCCTCGCCCCGCGCCCGCTCCCAGGCGGCGCGGGCGGCCGGGTCGTCGCCGACCGGCCGCGGCGGCAGCTCGCGCTGGTCGCGATAGTCGCCCGGCGGCGCATAGGGCGCCGGGTCGACCGTCTGCGCCTGAACCTGAGCCTGAGCCTGAACCTGGCCCTGAGGCTGAACCTGGGCCTGGGCCTGAGCCTGGGCCTGGGTCGCCAGAACGGCGGCGAGGGCGGCGATCACGAGTTGCGGGCGCATGGTCCTTCTCCTCAAGCCCCACCCGGGTGAGTCGGGCGCAATGCTCAAGCTTGAACGTACGACAACGGAAAAGGTTGGCGAAACGCCGTCTTCACGGCATGGTTCGGGCCAGGCAGAAATGAACGTCGGCGTCATGATCCTCAGCACCTCGTCCGGAGACTTTCCCATCCCGCCGAACGTCGCCCGGCGCCTGCCCGACGTGCCGGCGCTGCCGGACATGGCCGCGCCCGACGCGAAGCTGCGGCTCAATGACTTCCAGCACTGGCTGAACGCCTCGCCCGAGCACGTCATCGACTACGAGCGCCTGCGCCGCTGGCATCTGGTGCAGGACGAGCTGGCCGCCCAGGCGCGCAAGGACGGCCGCGACTTCGTCGTCACCGAGGACGGCCTGGACTAGAGCGGCAGGCGCAGCTCGAAGGTCGCGCCCGCGCCCACCGGCTCCACCAGCCGCAGCTCGCCGCCGTGCAAGGCGGCCAGTTCGCGCGAGATGGTCAGGCCCAGGCCGGTGCCTTCCGAGCTCTTGGAGCTGACGAAGGGTTCGAACAGGCGTTCGGCCAGGCGCGGCGGAATGCCCGGCCCGTCGTCGGACAGCCGCACCACGCTGACCCCGTCGTCGACGAAGGCGCTGACGATGATCGTGCCCTTGCCGCGCCGCTCGGGCGGGCGGTTCGGATCGGATTCGATCGCCTGGCGGGCGTTGCGCATCAGATTGACCAGGATGCGGTAGAGCTGATCCGGATCGGCCTCGACGGCGAAGCGCGGCGGCGTCTGGCGCACCAGTTGCACCCCGTCGGCGTCCAGCCCCGCATCCTCGGCGGCGGTGTTGAGCGCCTGGGCCAGGACGATGCGGCGCTTCTGCGGCGCGGGCTCCTCGCTCTTGCCGTACTCCAGCACATTGCGCGACAGGGCGGCGGCGCGGCCCAGGGCCCGCTCCAGCCTCGGCAGGGCCTTGGCCACCTGCGGGTCGGGGGAGGCGGCCAGCCGCTCGGACGCCATCTGGGCCGAGGTCAGCATGTTCCGCAGGTCGTGGTTGATCTTGGCCACCGCCTCTCCCAGCGCCACCAGCCGGGCGCGCGAGCGCAGCGACTGGCGCACCTCGTCCTGCATGCGCGACAGCTCGCGCTCGACCCGGCCGATCTCGTCGTGGCGGTCCGACGGGGTCTCGGGCTCGCTTTCCGGGTCGGCGGCGAACCGCTCCATCGACCGGGTCACCCGGCGCAGCGGCCGCACCACCAGCAGGGTCAGGCCGCCGTAGAGCAGCGCTCCAGCCGTCACCGACACCAGCAGCGAGACCAGCAGGCTGTTCAGCAGGAAGGCGCGCAGCTCCAGCTTCAGCGGCTGGGCCGGGGTGACGATCTCGATGAAGTCGCCGGAACGATAGCGCGGCTGGGCCTGCACCCGGAGCGAGCGATCCGGGTGGCCGAACAGGGTGCGCCAAGGGTCCGTCAGGCGCGACCACAGGTTCTCGCGCCTCAGGTCGATCAGTTCGGGGGCGCGCGGCAGGTTGGGCGCCTGCAGCAGCAGCCGGCGCACCCCCTGTTCCGTCAGGGCCACGGCCTGGACCCCGCCGATGCGCATCAGCTCGGCCGCCGTGTCGTCCTCCACGGCGCTGTACGGCAGGGCCTCGACGCCGACCGAGGCCAGTTCCGCCGCCTGCAGCCGGTCCCGCAGCCAGCGCTCGTGGAAGGCGGCCAGGTTCGGGGCCACGATCAGCGCCTCGACCGCCAGGGCGAAGGCGGCCGTCAGCAGGAACAGCCGCGCCGACAGCCCGTCCGGCGCGCGGAGCCTGAGGCGCTCGCGCCAGTCGTCCGGCGCCTTCAGCCGGGCGACGATCCGATCCAGCGCCCTCATGCCGTCGCCGCCCCGTCATGGCGGCGACGGCGCGCCATCTGGAACAGCTTGAGCCCCAGCGGCAGCAGCAACGACAGGAAGACCACCCCCATCAGCGGCCAGAAGAACTGCCTCAGCAGCAGATCCAGGTCGGGGACCACGCCCGCCTTCAGCAGCTCGCCCAGCCGCGAGCCGATCCAGGTGTAGATGAAGGTCGACGGCAGCAGCCCCAGGAAGGTGGCGAGGACATAGGGGCGCAGCGGCACCGCCATCATCCCCGCCGCGGCGTTGATCAGGACGAAGGGCACGCTGGGGATCAGGCGCAGGGTCAGCAGGGTGACGAAGGCGTTCCTGTCGACGCCCTTGGCCAGCCGGTCCATCAGGCCCGCGTCGGCCTCGAACTTGGCGCGCAGCCAGTCGCCGATCGAGGTGCGATAGACGCCGTAGATGACGACCGAGCCGATCGTCGCCCCCGTCGCCTGGGCCAGCATGCCCACCACGGGCCCGAACATCATCCCCCCCAGCAGGGTCAGGAACACCGGCCCCGGAATGGTCGAGGCCGTGGCCAGGGCGTAGACGGCGACGAAGGCGACCAGGGCGATCCACCAGTGCTCGCGCGCATAGGCCTGCAGGTTCAGCCCGTGCTCGCGCAGCAGGTCCATCGACAGATAGCGGTTCCAGCCCATGGCGAAGAACAGGATGACGAGACCGGCGATCGCCGCGAGCGGCAGAAGCCGGATCGCCCATTCCCTCGCCGATCTCTGCGTCATGCGGCCTGCATCCTTGAAAAGCCCGCCGCGCCGTTGACTCGCGCGTCTGCCCGACTTATACGCCCGCCCTTCCTGCGACGGACGTGTTTTCGGCCGCCGCGCCAACCTTTAAAGTCAGGAGCCGACCGTGAAGCGGACCTATCAGCCGTCGCGACTCGTGCGCAAGCGCCGTCACGGCTTCCGCAGCCGGATGGCCACCAAGAACGGCCAGAAGATCGTTGCGCGTCGTCGCGCCAAGGGCCGCAAGCGCCTGACGGCGTAAGCGGCTCCGCGTCCCCGCCGGACGCATGAGCGACCCCCTACAGATCACGCGTCTGCTGCGGCGGCCCCAGTTCCTGGCGGCCGCCAAAGGCGTTTCCGAGGCCCGGGGCGCGGTGGTCGTCCAGAAGCTGGATCGCGGCGACGGCCTGCCCCACCTCGGAGTCGGCTTCACCGCCACGCGCAAGGTCGGCGGAGCCGTGGTGCGCAACCGCGCCAAGCGCCGCCTGCGCGAGGCGGCCCGCGCCCTGTTGCCCCAGTTGGGGCTGCCCGGCTGCGACTATGTGTTCATCGCCCGCATGGGCACGGCCGAGCGCGACTGGGACCGTTTGCTTGACGACGTGAAATCGGCGCTTACAAGGCTCGCCAACCCCGGTGCGACGGCCCATACGCCGTCGAGCCGGCGACGCTCCGGCGAGACCGCCGCCGCCCGACCATCCGGCCAGGACCACCGAACCCCATGAAAAACGAGAACTCGCGCAACACGATCATCTTCATCGTGTGCTCGGTCCTGATCCTCGGGATCTATTGGTTCACCGTCCTGCGCCCGCAGGCCGAGCGCCGCGCCGCCCTGCAGGCCGCCGAGGCCGAGCAGTCGCAGACGGCCGAGAACGCGGCCAACACCGCCCTCAATCCGCAGGGTCCCGTCTTCGTCTCCGACCGCACCCAGGCCCTGGGCACGGCGGCGCGGGTGCCGATCCAGTCGGGCACGCTGAAGGGCTCGCTGTCGCTCCAGGGCGCGCGCATCGACGACCTGTTCCTGACCAACTACCGCGAGGTCCAGGACGACCCTGCGCCGGTCGAGCTGTTCCGCCCGCAGGGCATGGAACACGCCTATTTCGCCCAGTTCGGCTGGGTCGGGGCCAATGTGCCCGGCGGCGTGCCGGGGCCCAATACGGTGTGGCGACTGACCGGCGGCTCGACCCTGACCCCGACCAGCCCCATCACCCTGACCTGGGACAACGAGCAGGGCCTGCGCTTCACCCGCGTCGTGTCGATGGACGACCAGTACGTCTTCTCGGTCAGGGACACGGTGCAGAACCTGGGGACCCAGCCCGTCACCATCGCCCCCTACGGCAGCGTCCAGCGCCTGGGCGTGCCGCCGCTGGCCGGTTCGTCGCACATCGTCCACGAGGGCGCTATCGGCACCTTCGGCGAGCCCGGCGACTATCGGACCGAGCAGAAGAAGTACAAGGACTGGGTCAAGGATCCCCGCATAGAGAACGCCTCGACCGGCGGCTGGCTGGGCATCACCGACAAATACTGGCTGGCGGCCCTGCTGCCCCAGCAGAACGAGCGGATCGAGACGGAATTCCGCGTCCGCGACGTGAACGGAAACCAGCAGCTGGAAGCCAACGTCCTGGGCGCCAGCCGCACGATCCAGGCCGGCGCCGCCACGACCGAGACCCAGCGCCTGTTCGCGGGCGTCAAGCGCGCCGAGGTGCTGAAGAGCTATGAGGAAAGCCTGGGCCTGCCGCGCTTCGTCTATGCGATCGACTGGGGCATGTTCTGGTTCCTGACGCGGCCGATCTTCTGGATCCTGGAGAACGTCTACAGCGTGGTGGGCAGCTTCGGCATCGCCATCCTGGCCCTGACCGTCATCGTCAAGCTGGTCATGTTCCCGCTGGCCAACAACGCCTACGCCAGCATGTCCAAGATGCGGAACCTCCAGCCCAAGATGGAGGAGATCAAGAAGAAGCATAAGGACGACCCGCAGAAGCAGCAGCAGGAAATGATGGCGCTGTACCAGCGCGAGAAGATCAATCCGGTCGCCGGCTGCCTGCCGCTGCTGCTGCAGATCCCGGTCTTCTACGCCCTGTACAAGGTGCTGACGGTCACCATCGAGATGCGCCACCAGCCGTTCCTGGGCTTCATCCACGACCTGTCGGCGCGCGATCCCTCGACCTTCTGGAACCTGTTCGGCCTTATCCCGTGGGATCCGGCGGCGACGCCGCTGATCGGGGGCCTGCTGGGCGGGCCGCTGCACATCGGCCTCTTGGCCATCGCCTACGGCCTGACCATGTGGCTGCAGACGGCGATGAACCCGCCGGCGACCGACCCGATCCAGCGCCAGATCTTCCAGTTCATGCCGCTGGTCTTCACCTTCATCATGGCGCCGTTCGCGGCGGGCCTCCTGGTCTACTGGGCGTGGTCGAACGTCCTGACCATCCTGCAGCAGTACGTCATCATGCACCGCTACAAGGCCGAGAACCCGATCGACAGCTTCATCGCCCGCTTCAAGAAGCCGAAACCGGCGTGACCGACGAAACCGACTTCACGCCCGAGGAGATCGAGGCCGCGCGGGTCCTGTTCGCGCGGCCGGCCACCTTCGTCATGGGGGCCGCCAAGATCGAGCAGCTGCCGGATCCAGACCTGCCCGAGATCGCCTTCGCCGGCCGCTCCAACGTCGGCAAGTCCAGCCTGATCAACGGCCTGGTCGGCATGCACAAGCTGGCCCGCGCGTCGAATGAGCCGGGCCGCACGCGCGAGGTCAACTTCTTCGACCTGGACGGCCGGCTGCGCCTGGTCGACCTGCCCGGCTACGGCTGGGCCAAGGCGTCCAAGTCGACGACGAAGAAGTTCCAGGACCTGGGCCGCGACTATCTGCGCGGCCGCGTGACGCTGAAGCGGGTCTATCTGCTGATCGACAGCCGCCATGGGCTGAAGTCGGTGGACGCCGAGGCTCTGGACGCCCTGGACCTGGCCGCCGTCAGCTACCAGATCGTCCTGACCAAGGCCGACAAGCTGAAGAAGGGCGAGGGCGAGGCGGTGCAGGCGGCCACGCTGAAGGCCGTCTCCAAGCGCCCCGCCGCCTTCCCCGTCGTGGCCCTGACCTCGTCGGAGAAGGGCTTGGGCATCCCCGAGCTCCGCGCCGAGATCATGCGCACCACGGGCGTGACGCTGGACTGATCCCTCACCCGCCCGTCATCCTCGGGTCAAGCCCGAGGATGACGAAGAGGGACGTAACGAAAAAGGCCCGGAGATCGCTCTCCGGGCCTTCGTCGTTTTCCTGTCCGTCAGCCTCAGTCGCTCGCGGCCGAGCGCACCTCGACCGGCATGCCCAGGGCGTCCAGCTGCGGCTTGACCACCGAGGCGTCGCCAACGACCACCCAGACGAAGTTCGACGGGTCGATGGCCGCGCGGGCCGCCGCATCCAGCTCGGCCGCCGTCAGGGCGTTGGTGCGCGCCGCGACGGTTTCCGGATAGTCGTCGGGGCGGTCCAGCATGTCGTTGGTCCGCATCGCGCCCAGCACCGCGCCGGAGGTCTCGTAGCTGCCGGCCAGGCGACGGGTGTTGCCGTTGACCGTGCGCTCCAGCTCCTGAGGCGTCACGCCCTTGCCGCCCTTCAGGAAGTCGTTGAACTGGGCGTTCAGCGCGGCGATGGCCGGACCGGTCTGGTCGGCCTGGACCGGGGCGGTGACCAGGTAGGGCGCGCGATGCTCGAAGCCGGCGACCGAGGCGTTGACCCCGTAGGACCAGCCCTTGGTCTCGCGCAGGTCGGTGTTGATGCGCGACAGGAAGTCGTTGCCCAGCACGTTGTTGGCCGCGTTCAGCACCAGCAGGTCGTCGGTGCCCGAGGCGTCCAGCACCGCGCCGCCCAGGATGTAGGACTGGGGCGACTGCGGCCGGTCGATCAGCACGATCTTCTGCGTCGCGGTCGGGATGGCGGCCGAGAAGTCCTTCGTCCCCTTGGCGGCGGACGGAGCGGTCCAGCGACCGAAGTTGGCCTCCAGCACCGGCGTGACCTCGGCCAGCGGCAGGTCGGACACCACGAAGATCTTGGCGTTGTCCGGCCGGATCCACTGGTCGTACTCGGCGCGGATGTCGGCCTGGGTGATGGTCTTCACGCTGGCCTCGTCGCCGTTGCCGCTGAACGGACGGCCGTAAGGGCTGCCCTCGCCGTAGATCAGCGCCGGCAGGGCGCGGTTGGCCAGGGCGGCCGGGCTGGTGCGCTCGGCCGCGATCGAGGCCAGGCGGGTGGCGCGCAGGCGCTCCAGCTCGGCGGGATCGAAGGTCGGGCGCTGCACCACGTCGGCCAGCAGGGCCACCGACGACGGCAGGTTGGGCGTCACGGCGCTGAGCGACACCACCGACCGGTCCATGGTCGCGCCGGTGGAGATGCCGGCGCCCAGCGTCTCCTCGGCCTCGGCCAGCTGGGTGGCGTTGCGGCCGGCGGCGCCCTCGTCCATCAGGTCCAGCATTAGGCTTTGCAGGCCCAGCTTGTCGGCGTCGTCCGCCGCCAGGCCGGCGTCGAAGTCGATGGCGATCTTGGTCGCCGGCACCGCGTCGCGATGGGCGTAGACCACCTCGATGCCGTTCGACAGCTTCGCGCGCTGGACGTCCGGAAAGTCGACGTTCGACACCTCGCCGATCTCCGGCCGCGGCAGGCGCTCGACCTTCTCGATGGGCGGGGCGGGGGTGTGGTTCGCCCCCGAAGGCGCGGCGGCGGCCTCCTCATAGGCCTCGCGTTCGCCCGGCAGGGTGATCAGGGTGTAGGAGGGGCGCGTCAGCCACTTCCGCATCGCCGCCTGAACCTGGGCCGGCGTCACCGCCGCGAAGGCCTGCAGCTCCTTCTTGTAGTGTTCCGGATCCCCGGCGTAGAGCTGGCCCTCGGCCAGGGCGACGGCCTTGCCGCCGAAGCCGCCGACCTGCTCCAGCCCCTGCACCGTCTGCGACACATACTGGGTCTTGACCCGCTCGACCTCCTCGGCGGTCGGCCCCTCGGCGATCAGCCGCTCCAGGATCTCGCGGGCGCGCGCCTCGACGGCGGCCGGATCGCCGCCCGGCTTCACGTTGAGGGTCATGTCGAACATGCCGACGCGGTGGAAGGCCATGTCGTTCGCGCTGACCGAGACGGCGCTCTGGTCGCCGCGCACCAGCTCATTGTCCAGGCGCGAGCTGGCCAGGCCGCCCAGCACCGAGGCGCCGACGCTCAGCGGCACGGTGTCGGCGTCCAGCATGCCGGGCACGACCCAGCTGATCTCGACGCGCGGATTGGCGACGCGGTCGTGGATGGTCTCGCGCTTGGCCTCCGCCAGGGTCGGGATGGCCGCCTCCGCCGGGGTGTTGACCGGGCCGCGCGGTATGGCGCCGAAATACTTCTCGGTCAGCTCGCGCGCCTTCTCCGGCGTGATGTCGCCGGCCAGAACCAGCACGGCGTTGTTGGGGCCGTAGTTGTCGCGGAACCAGGTCCGCACCGTCTCCATCGAGGCCGCGTCCAGGTCGGCCATCGAGCCGATGGTCGAGTGGCGATAGGGGTGGCCTTCGGGGAACAGGGCCTCGAGCTGCTTGTACTCGTTCAGGCCATAGGGCTGGTTGTCGCCCTGGCGCTTCTCGTTCTGGACGACGCCGCGCTGCAGGTCGAGCGTCTCCTGGGTGATGGCGCCCAGCATGTAGCCCATGCGGTCGCTTTCCATGAACAGGGCCTGCTCAAGCGCCGGGGTCGGCACCGTCTCGAAATAGTTGGTGCGGTCGAACCAGGTGGTCCCGTTCATGTCCGTCGCGCCCATGTTGCGCATCGGCGTGAAATAGCTGCCGGGCGCGTTCTCCGAGCCGCCGAACATCAGGTGCTCGAACAGGTGGGCGAAGCCGGTGCGGCCCGCGGGCTCGTCCTTCGATCCGACATTGTACCAGACCGACACCGCCACCACCGGGGCCTTGCGGTCCTCGTGCACCAGCACGGTCAGGCCGTTGTCCAGCGTGAACTTGGTGTAGGGAATGTCCACCTCGGCGACCAGTTGGGACACCGGAGCGGCCTCGATAGTGGCTTGGGTCTGGGTCTGGACCGCGGCCTGGGCTGGGGCGGAAACAAGGGTGATCGGCGCGACCACCGCCATCAGGGCGGCGGCGGCGACGAAGGGAGCGACACGGCGCATAAGCAATTCCTCGGTTGGCGAGCTGGCGTGACCTTAACCACCTCGCGCCGCGTCACAACTTGCGCTGGGCTTTCATGAAGAAAGTTTCATCTTTCGACGCCCGTCAGTCCTTCGTCGGATCGACCTGTGAGGCGTCGCCGTAGGTCAGGGCCAGGAAGACGTCCTCCAGGTCCGGGTCCTCGGTCGAGATGTCGGCGATGGTCACCCCCGCCTTGCGCACGGCGGCGATGACCTGCTCCACCGACGACTGGCCCTTCTTGTACGCCACGGCGAAGGCGCCGTTCGGCCGGGCGACCACGTCGAACCCCTTGATCGTCGGCGCCGTCTCCAGCGGCGCCTCCGGCGTCACCACGACGTTGCGCGTGTCCAGCCGGCTGAGCAGCCGCGGCGTCGGCTCGCAGGCCACCACCTCGCCCCGGTTGACGATGGCGATGGTGTCGCAGAGCTCCTGCGCCTCCTCCAGATAGTGGGTGGTCAGGACGATGGTCACGCCCTCGGCGTTGATGCGCCGGACGTATTCCCACAGCTGGCGGCGCAGCTCGACGTCCACCCCGGCGGTCGGCTCGTCCAGGATCAGGATCGGCGGATTGTGCACCAGGGCCTTGGCCACCATCAGCCGCCGCTTCATGCCGCCCGACAGGGCGCGCACATAGGCGTTGGCCTTGTCCGACAGGCCCAGCGCCGCCAGCAGCTCGTCCGAACGCCGCTCCTTGGCCGGAACGCCGTAGAAGCCCGCCTGCACCTCCAGCGACTCGCGCGGGGTGAAGAAGACGTCGGCGACGATCTCCTGCGGCACCACGCCGATGGCCGCCGCCGCGTCGCGCGGCTCGTGGTCGATGTCGCGGCCCCAGATCCTGACGGACCCTTCGGACTTCTTCACCACCCCGGCCAGGATGTTGATCAGGGTCGACTTTCCGGCGCCGTTCGGTCCCAGCAGGCCGAACATGGAGCCGCGCGGAATGACCAGATCGACGCCGCGCAACGCCGTCTTCGGCGCCGCCTTCTTGGATCCGGCGTAGGTCTTCTTCAGGCCCCGCACCTCGATGGCGTCGTCGGGCAGGGTCACGGGTTCGGTCATCAGGGCGCTTCGGTCGAGGGAATCGGGGCGCGCGGCGGTTTGACGCCGCCGGACGGGCCGCATAGGTATGCGCGCGACGTCTCCCCGCCAAGACATGAGCCGAAAATGCCGCCCCGCCACCCCGACGCGATCATCCCTCCGCCCGAAGAGCTCGTGGTCTCGACCAAGCGCGTGGCCTGCGACGGCGGCGGCGGCGCCCTGGGCCATCCGCTGGTCTATATGGACATGGGCGACGAGACCTTCGTCGAATGCGGCTACTGCGACCGGCGCTTCGTGCTGTCGGGCCATTCCCATGACGAAAACGAGTATCTGAGCCCCGCCGCCCGCGGGGCCGAAGCCCACTGAGGGGCCGCTCTTCCTCCCCGGAGACCGCCGATGCGCTATCTGCACACCATGGTCCGCGTGAAGGACCTCGACGCCTCGCTGCACTTCTATTGCGACCTGCTGGGTCTGCGGGAGGTGCGTCGTGTCGAGAATGAGAAGGGCCGTTTCACCCTGGTCTTCCTGGCCGCGCCGAAGAACCTGGAACAGTCGGCCGCCGAGCGTTGCCCCGAGCTGGAGCTGACCTACAACTGGGACCCGGAAGACTATCAGGGCGGCCGCAACTTCGGCCACCTGGCCTACAAGGTCGACGACATCTACGCCGCCTGCCGGAAACTGGCCGACGGCGGGGTGACCATCAACAGACCCCCGCGCGACGGCAACATGGCCTTCGTCCGCTCCCCCGACGGCATCTCGATCGAGCTGCTGCAGGAGGGCGAGCCCCTGGCCCCGGCCGAGCCCTGGGCCTCGATGCCGAACACGGGGACCTGGTGATGCGCCGCGCGGCGGTCGTGATCCTGGGGGGGCTGAGCCTGACCGCCTGCGCCTCGACCACCGAGACCAACCCCGGCCGCACCGCGACCGAACAGCTGCTGTTGGCCCGCGCCTCGGATCGCGCGGTCGAGGGGCTGATCCTGCCGCTGCCGGCCGGGTCGTCCATCTATGTCGACGAGACCTATTTCCAGGGCGAGGGGGCGCGTTACGCCGTCAGCGCCATCCGCGCCGCCCTGTCGGACGCCGGCTTCCGCCTGGCGCGGGGCAAGGACGAAGCCGACGCCGTGTTCGAGATACGCGCCGGCGCCCTGTCGCTGGAGCAGATGCGCCGCGTCTTCGGCATTCCCGAGATGCGCATTCCCATCAACGAGACCTTCAACGTCGTCTCGCTGCCCGAACTGTCGATCTACAGCCACCGCGACCGCGTCGGCGTGGCCGAATTCTCCGGCTTTCTCTACGAAGCCCGGACGGGCGCGCCTCTGGGCGCCGTCCTGCCGATGATCGGCAGCTATCGCATCCGCAGCCACAAGGCGATGATGATGGTCACCTGGGGCCAGCAGCAGGCCCAGCCCGGCCAGCGCGACCCCGGCTCCAGCTGGACCGAATTCTGATCCGGTTTCCCGGCTGACGCGGGGCCTTCGCCGCCCTATGTTCCGTCCATGACCGACATCGCCGACACGCCGCCCGTCATCGAACAGGATCGCGAGCTGACCCAGGACGGGCCCGCCGTCCGCCTGTGGATGATCGACGCCTCGGCCTACATCTTCCGCGCCTACCACGCCCTGCCGCCCCTGACGCGCAAGTCCGACGGCCTGCCGGTCGGCGCGGTCCAGGGCTACTGCAACATGCTGTGGAAGCTCTTGAAGGACATGAAGGGCGCCGACGGCCCGACCCACCTGGTCGCCATCTTCGACCACTCCGAAAAGACCTTCCGCAACACCCTGTACGACCAGTACAAGGCCCACCGCCCGCCGCCGCCCGAGGATCTGATCCCGCAGTTCCCGCTGGTGCGCGAGGCGACCGCCGCCTTCGGCGTCCACTGCGTCGAACTGCCCGGCTACGAGGCCGACGACCTGATCGCCACCTACGCCTGCAAGGCGCGCGACGCCGGCGGCGAGGCGGTGATCGTCTCGTCCGACAAGGACCTGATGCAGCTGATCGGGCGCGGCGTGGTCATGTGGGACCCGATGAAGGACCGCCGCCTGGCCGAGCCCGAGGTGTTCGAGAAGTTCGGCGTCGGTCCCGAGAAGATGGTCGACCTGCAGGCCCTGATCGGGGACAGCGTCGACAACGTCCCGGGGGCTCCCGGCATCGGCCCCAAGACGGCGGCCCAGCTGCTGGAGGAATACGGCGACCTCGACACCCTGCTGGCCCGCGCCGGCGAGATCAAACAGCCCAAACGGCGCGAGACCCTGGTCGCCTTCGCCGACCAGATCCGCCTGTCGCGCGAACTGGTGCGCCTGACCTGCGACGCCCCCGCGCCCGAGCCGATCGACGACTTCGCGGTCAAGGACCCGGACCCCGAGACCCTGTCGGCCTTTCTGGAGATGATGGAGTTCCGCTCGCTGGCCCGCCGCGTCGGCGACGGCAAGGCCGGTCCCAGCGAGACCTCCGCCTTCGCGCCCAAGCGGGCCCCGAACCTCAGCGCCCCCGTCGCCAGCCCGCGCTATGCGCCCAAGGCGGTCGTCGCCCCGAGCGAGCCGCACGTCTTCAACCTCGACGCCTATGAGTGCGTCCAGACCGAAGAGGCGCTGGACCGCTGGATCGAGCGGGCGCGCGAAGCCGGCGTCGTCGGCCTGGACACCGAGACCGACGCCCTTTCGGCGACCCACGCCGGCCTGTGCGGCGTGTCCCTGGCCGTGGGGCCGAACGACGCCTGCTACATCCCCCTGACGCACGAGCACGAGCCGGCGGCCGACTCCGGCGGTCTGGATTTCGGCGGCGCGGCGGACGCGCGCGAGCCGCTGACCCAGCTGGACAAGCCGACGGCCCTGGCGAAGCTGAAGACGCTGCTGGAGGACCCCTCGGTCCTCAAGGTGCTGCAGAACGCCAAGTACGACATCGCCGTCTTCGCCCGTCGCGGCGTCCGCGTCGCCCCCTATGACGACACCCTGCTGCTGTCCTATGTGCTGGAGGGCGGGCTGCACGGCCACGGCATGGACGAGCTGGCGCGCCTGCACCTGGGCCACGAGCCGATCGCCTTCAAGTCGGTGGCGGGGACCGGCAAGAGCCAGAAATCGTTCAAGCACATCGAGCTGAAGCCGGCGACCTGCTACGCCGCCGAGGACGCCGACGTGACGCTCCGCCTGTGGCGCATCCTCAAGCCCCGCCTCGCGCGCGAGGGGCTGTCCACCGTCTATGAGACGCTCGAGCGACCCATGCCGACGGTGCTGGCCGACATGGAGCTGGCCGGTGTGCGCGTCGATCCCGACCGGCTGAAGCGGCTGTCCAGCGAGTTCGGCCTGCGCATGGCCGAGCTGGAGCAGCGCGCGCACGAGATCGCCGGCCGCCCCTTCAACATCGGCTCGCCGCGCCAGATCGGCGAGATCCTGTTCGGCGAGCTGAACCTGCCCGGCGGCAAGAAGACCGCCTCGGGCCAGTGGGGCACCGACGCCAGCGTGCTGGAGGAGCTGGCCCTGACCCACGACCTGCCCCGCGCCATCCTGGACTGGCGCCAGCTCAGCAAGCTGAAGGGCACCTACACCGACGCCCTGACCGCCGCCGCCGATCCGAGGACCGACCGGGTCCACACCTCCTACCAGCTGGCCGCCGCCTCGACCGGCCGCCTGGCCAGTTCCGACCCCAACCTGCAGAACATCCCCATACGCACCGAGACCGGCCGCGAGATCCGCCAGGCCTTCATCGCCGCGCCCGGCCACGTCCTGATCAGCGCCGACTACAGTCAGATCGAGCTGCGCCTCCTGGCCCATATCGGCGACATTCCCGAGCTCAAGCGCGCCTTCAAGGCCGGCCTCGACATCCACGCCGCCACGGCGTCCGAGATGTTCGGCGTCCCGGTCGAGGGCATGCCCAGCGAGACCCGGCGGCGCGCCAAGGCCATCAACTTCGGCATCGTCTACGGCATCAGCGCCTTCGGCCTGGCCAACCAGCTTGGCATCGACCAGGGCGAGGCCGGGGCCTACATCAAGACCTATTTCGAGCGCTTCCCCGGCATCCGCGACTACATGGACAGGACCAAGGCCCAGGTCCGTCAGGACGGCTTCGTCTCGACCGTCTTCGGCCGCCGCATCCACATCCCGGCCATACATTCCAAGTCCGGGGCCGAGCGCCAGTTCGGCGAGCGCGCGGCCATCAACGCCCCCATCCAGGGCGCCGCCGCGGACATCATCCGACGCGCCATGATCCGCATGCCCAAGGCCCTGGCGGACGCGGGCCTGTCCACCCGCATGCTGCTCCAGGTCCACGACGAACTGGTGTTCGAGGCCCCCGAGACCGAGGCCGACCGCGCCCTCGCGGTCGTCAAGCACATCATGGAAACCGCCGCCGAGCCCGCCGTCGCCCTGACCGTGCCGCTGGAAGTCGAAGCCCGCGCGGCCGCGAACTGGGATCAGGCGCACTAGGCTGAGGCGCCGCCGGGCATCAGCGCGACGCCGGCCTCGGGCTCGGGATCAGCCCAGGGCGTCGGACAGCCCGTGCTCGGCCGCCAGGGCGTACAGCTTCGTCATCGGGCGGGGGCCCCAGTGGGCGATGACCTCGGAGGCGGCCAGCGAGCCCAGGGCGCCGGCCTCGGCCAGGGACCGGCCCCGTCCCAGACCCAGCAGGAAGCCCGCGGCGTACTGGTCGCCGGCGCCGGTGGTGTCGACCACCTTGTCGACCGGATAGGCGGGCACGACGACGCGCTCCTCGCCGCGAAGGATCACCGAGCCGGCCGCGCCGCGCGTGACGGCGGCGATCTCGACGATGGCGGCCAGCCGGGCGGCGGCGGCGTCGAAGTCTTCGGTCTCGAACAGCGCGCCCAATTCCGCCTCGTTGGCCAGGACGATGTCGGCGGACCGGGCGATGAAGTCCAGCAGTTCGGCGCGCCAGCGGGCGACGACGAAGGTGTCGGACAGGGTGATGGCGACCTTGCGGCCCGCCCCGTGGGCGGCGGCGGCGGCGCGTTCGAAGGCGGCGCGCGCCGGGGCGGGATCGAACAGATAGCCTTCCAGATAGACGATGGCGCTGCCGGCGATCAGCGCCTCGTCGATGTCGTCGGCGTACAGCTGGTTGGCCGCGCCCAGGAAGGTGGCCATGGTCCGCGCCCCGTCGGGCAGGACGTTGATCAGGCAGCGGCCGGTGCCGAAGCCCTGGGCGGCGCCGTCCTTCAGCGCCGGCGTCTCGAAATCGACGCCCGCCGCGCGGATGTCGTGGGTGAAGACCTGGCCCAGAACATCGTCGGCGACCTTGCCGATATAGGCCGCGCGGCCGCCGAAGGAGCCGACGCCCGCCACCGTGTTGCCCGCCGATCCGCCCGAGGCCTCGATCCCCGGCGCCATGGCGTCATAGAGGGCGGCGCTGCGCTCGGCGTCCACCAGCTGCATGGAGTTGGGGGCCAGGTCCTGCACGGCCAGGAAGGCGTCGTCGCAGGGGCTCAGCACGTCGACGATGGCGTTGCCCACGGCGCAGACGTCGTATCGAATATCGGTCATGCGCGGGCCTTAGCGGACCGGCCGCCCCGCGTCACCCCCGCCCCGGCGTTCAGGCTCAGCTTTCGGCCGGGCGGAACAGCAGGGCGGCGATCTTGCCGGTCTGGTCGAAGCCGATCAGCCACTCGGTCGCCTGGTTGTCGAACGTCACGCGGTACAGCTGGGCGGGGCCCTCCGCGCGCTGGTGGTCGATCTCGCGCAGCTCGCCGAAGCTCTTGATCAGGGGCGTCACCTGGTCCGACTGCTCGCGGATCTGCGCGGCCAGGTTCTCGGTGAAGACCGAATAGTCGAGGCCGGCGCCCTGGATGTCGCCGATGATGTCGCGCAGCGCCGCCTCGCCCTTGGCGATGTCGGCGGCGGAGGCGGCCGGGGACGTCGGGGCGTTTTGGGCTGGGCCGGAGGTCTGGGGCGCGGGACGCGGCGCGGGGCTCGCCGCCTGGGCCGCGGGCGCGTCGAAGCTGTTGGGCACCGACCCGGCGGCGGCCCCGGACGATTGCGCCAGCGCGGGCGCGGGAGCCAGCAGCAGGGCGGCGGCGATCAGGGTGGTCTTCATGCGAAGGCTCCGGGTCAGGACAGGAGCGGCCAGAGCGAAAGGCCCAGGGCCGCGAGCGCCGCGATTACCGCGACGGTGACGGAAGTCGTCAGCCAAGCCGGGGTTCCCGGCTTTTCAATGACCACCGCGGCGGGGCGCGGCGGCTCCTGAACCAGCCGGACGATGGCGCGGGCGGCGGCCACCATCTCATTGAGGGCGTCGCGGGCCTGCGCCTGCGGCCCCAGCTCGCGTCGGATCCAGCGCTCGACCACCGGCTGGGCGGCCTTCCACAGGTCGTGGTCGGGGTTCAGCCGGCGCGCCACCCCCTCGACCGAGACCATGGTCTTCTGCAGCAGGATCAGCTCGGGCCGCAGCCGCATGTCGAACAGGGCGGTGATCTCGAACAGCTGGCCCAGCAGCCGGCCCATGGACACCCGGCTGGCGGCGCGGCCGATGACCGGCTCGCCCACCGCACGCAGGGCCTGGGCGAAGGTCTCCACCGAATGGTGCGGCGGCACGTAACCGGCCTCGAAGTGGACGCGCGCGATCCGATCGTAGTCGCGGCTGATGAAGCCCCACAGGATCTCGGCCAGGTAGCGCCGCTCGGCCGGACCCAGCCGCCCGACGATGCCGAAGTCGATGGCGATCAGCCGCGCCGGCGCCTCCGCGAACAGATTGCCCTCGTGCAGGTCGGCGTGAAACACCCCGTGGTCCAGCGCCTGCACCAGGAAGGCGCGCACCACATTGTCGGCCAGCTGATCGCGGTCGAGGCCCGGCGTGTCCAGCAGGTCGGGATCGGTCATCCGCCGCCCGGACGCCCATTCCAGCGTCAGCACCCGCTTGCCCACCCCGTCCCAGATCACGGCCGGGGCGCGCATGTAGTCGTCCTTGGCCATCACCTCGGCCATCTCGCTGGCGGCGGCGGCCTCCAGCCGCATGTCCAGCTCCAGGTCCAGCGACCGGGCGATGGTCTCGACGAAGGCCGAGGGCTCAAGCCGCCGCGCCAGCGGGACCAGGCGCCACACCAGCCGCGCGGCCAGCCGCATCGCATCCAGCCCGTCGGCCACGCGCCGCTCGACGCCGGGGCGCAGCACCTTGACCGCCACCCGACGCCCGTCGGCCAGCATGGCCGGATGCGCCTGGGCCAGCGAGGCGGCGGCGACAGGCTCGCCCAGCTCCACGAACAGGGCCTCGACCGGCTGGCCCAGCGACCGCTCGATCTCGCGCCGCGCGTCGGCCAGGGGGAAGGCCGGCAGGCTGTCCTTCAGCCGCCCGAGGTCGCGCGCGAACTGCAGGCCGAAGATGTCGGCGCGGGTGGCCAGCACCTGGCCCAGCTTGATCGCCACCGGCCCCAGGTGTTCGAACGCCTTGCCCAGCCGCTGGCCGGGCCGCCCCTGGCGGCCCTCGCGCCCCGACAGCATCTGCACCATGCGCGCGAACGGCCGGGCCCAGACCGGCAGCAGGGCGGTGATCTCGCGCGGCGCCAGGGCGTCGTGGCGGGCCAGCACCCACAACCAGCCCATCAGGCGCAGGAAGGCCGCCACCGGGTTGCGCACCGGCTCGGCCGCCGGCGCGGGCGGCGGGGTGCGATAGACGGGGCTGCTCAGATCGCCCACCCGTGATGGATGGCCGCGACCCCGCCCGACAGATTGGTCACCGAGACCCGGCTGAAGCCGGCGTCTTCGATCAGGCCCTGGAACGCCGCCTGGTCCGGAAAGCGGCGGATGCTCTCGACCAGATACTGATAGCTGTCGCGATCCTTGGCCACCCACCCGCCGATGCGCGGAATGGCGTGGAAGGACCAGGCGTCATAGGCCCGGCGCACCGGCCCGGCCGTGGGGCGCGAGAACTCCAGGCACAGGAAGCGCCCGCCCGGCTTCAGCACGCGCCGCGCCTCCGCCAGGGCCTTGTCGATGTGGGCGACGTTGCGGATGCCGAAGCTGATCGAATAGGCGTCGACCGAGGCGTCCGGCAGCGGCAGGGCCATGGCGTCCCCGACCGACCAGCTCATCTCCGGCTCGCCGCCCTTGTGCACCCCGGCCAGGACCATCTCGGCGTTGTAGTCCAGCACGATGACCGAGGCGTCCGCCCCGCCGCGCCGCCGCTGCGCCGCCCGCGCCATCTTGGCGTAGCGACGCGCCATGTCGCCGGTGCCGCCCGCGACGTCCAGGATCACCTCGCCGGGCCGCGGGTTCAGCTTCGCCGCCGCCGCGTCCTTCCACAGCCGATGCACGCCCCCGCTCATCAGGTCGTTCATCAGGTCGTAGTTGGCGGCGACGGAATCGAACACCCCGCGCACCATCTTGACCTTCTCGCGCGCGTCGACGTCGCGAAAGCCGAAGGAGGAGGTGTCGCCGGAGGAGTGCGGCCGGTTCGGAGAGGCGTCGGTCATGGCGTCGATGTAGCCGCTCGCGCGCGCCCCGTCACCCAGGCCGTCACGCCGCCTTCGGCGCCGACAGGTCCAGCTCGTCCAGGACCGCGCGCATCTGGCCGTAGCAGCCGCAGGCGGCGTTCCGCAGGCCGGGCCGATCCAGCACCCGCACCCAGCCGCGACCGCGCTCGATCACGCCGCGATCCTCCAGGCTGGAGCCGACCTCGGACACCGTGGCGCGGCGCACGCCCAGCATGCCGGCGATGTCGGCCTGGGTCAGGTCGAAGCGCGCCTCGCCCGCCCGGTCGTGCAGCGACAGAAGCCAGCGCGCAAGCCGCTCGTCCAGGCCGTGGCGGGCGTTGCAGGCGGCGACCTGCTGCACCTGGGCCATCAGCGCCTCGGTGAAGCGGGCCAGCGCCGACCGCAGCGTTTCGCTCTCGTCCATGGCGGCGGCGAAGGCGTCGGCCGGACAGCAGGCCGCCTCGCCCGGCAGCAGGGCCACCGCCTGGCTGAAGGCGCGGGCGTTCAGCGGACCACAGGTCACGCCCACCACCCCCTCGCAGCCGATCACGGCCGTCTCCACCGCCTTGTCGTCGTCCAGCCGCGTCATCAGCGACACCACGCCCGTGGTCGGGAACCAGACGGCGTCCACCTCCTGTCCCTCGCCGAACAGGATCTGGCCGTGGCCGAAGGACCGAACCTCCAGGTGCGGCTCCAGCCGCGCTCGATCCGGCGGGGTCAGGCCGGCGAGCCACAGATTCCCCATGTCCTTCTCCTTGGGCCGGAAACGGCCGCGCTTCCCAGGGCAGGATAACGCCACAGCTTGGCGGGACGTTCCGGAGGACGGATCGGCGACTCTTGCGGGGCCTCACCCGGCGCCCTACGCCAGGGGAAAAGAGGAAACGCGCATGACCGACGCCCGTCTTGACCTTGCGGAAACACTTCAGTCCCTGCCCGGCTGGAGCGCCCACGACGGCCCGCGCGAGGCGATCACGCGCAAGCTGGTCTTCGCCGATTTCAACGCCGCCTTCGGCTTCATGACCCGCGTCGCCCTGCTGGCCGACAAGATGGACCATCATCCGGAATGGTCGAACGTCTACAATCGCGTCGAGGTGCTGCTGACCACCCATGACGCCGACGGCCTGACGGGGCGAGACGTGGCCATGGCCCGCTTCATCGACGAGATCGCCGCCGCCATGGGCGTGAAGGCGTGAGCGCCCGTCCCGGCCGGGTCGCCGGCAAGACGGCCCTGATCACCGGCGCGGCGGGCGGCCTGGGCGAGGCGATGGCCTTGATGCTGGCCCGCGAGGGCGCGACCGTCGCGCTCAGCGACATCGACGGCGAGCGCGCCGTCGCCCTGGCCCGGCGCATCAACGCCGAAATCCCCCGCGCCGCCTTCGCCTACGCCCATGACGTGGCCGAGGAGGCGGACTGGGAACGGGTGATCGCCGCCGCCGTCGCCGACCTCGGCGGCCTGTCGGTGCTGGTCAACAACGCCGGCGTCGGCGGCCCCCTGGCCTTCGTGGAACAGGACACGATCGAAAACTGGCGGCGCCAGTACGAGATCAACCTGCGCTCCGTCATGCTGGGCGCCAAACACGCCATGCCGCACCTGCGCGCCGCCGCGCCGGCCTCGATCATCAACATTTCCTCGATCGCGGGCCTCGCGGCCGCGCCGGGCATGGGCGCCTACAACGCCACCAAGGCGGCCGTCTGGATGTACACCAAGACCCTGGCGCTCGAGGCGGCCAAGGCCGACTGGAACGTGCGCTGCAACTCGGTCCACCCGGTCTTCATCAAGACCCCCATCCTCGATCCCTTCGTCGCCATGGCCGGCGGCGACGAGGCCAAGGCCCACGAGCGCCTGTCGCGCGGCATTCCCCTGAAGCGGATCGGCGAGCCCGACGACGTGGCCTACTGCGTCCTCTACCTCGCCTCGGACGAATCCAAGTTCGTCACCGGCGCCGAGTTCAAGATCGACGGCGGCATGACGGCGCAGTAGCGCCTGCCGCGCTCCGCGCCGCTTGGGGCCGGGGCCGATTACGCGGCCATCAGCCTGCACTCGGTCGCTTATTCGGGATTGAGGCCGTCGGCGCCTTGCTGTAAGCGGCGTCTTCCGGCGTCACCGCCGCGCAGCACCCGTAGCTCAGCTGGATAGAGCGTTGCCCTCCGAAGGCAAAGGTCACACGTTCGAATCGTGTCGGGTGCGCCATCTTCCAAAAGCCTGATCCGGCCGCGCCCGCCTGAAGCGGCGCCGCGACCTATGTCGTCGTGACGGCCCGCCTCTCCGCCCCTACTGGGCGCGCAGGTTCTCCACCACGGCTCGCAGCTTGTCCGGCAGGGGCTTGGGCCGGCGCGTTTCGGCGTCGACGTAGACGTGGACGAAATGGCCGATCGCCGCCGGGGTCGCCGCGCCGCGCCGGAACACGGCGAAGCCGTAGCGGACGCTGGAGGTGCCGATGTGGTCCACCTTGATCCCCACCTCGATCACATCGGGAAATTTCAGCGCCGAGGCGTAGCGGCAGCCGCTGTCCACGACCAGGCCGATCGACTCGTCCAGGGCGTCGGCGATCAGCAGGTGGGCGTTCACCGCCGAATCCACGAACTCGTAGAATTTGGCGTTGTTGATATGGCCGTACTGGTCGTTGTCGGCCCAGCGGGTCGAGACCATGTGGAAGGCCCGGTAGGTGCCGCGCTCGGCCAGGGGGCCCTCGTCTTTCTTCGGCATTCGCATCTCCCTTGCGGCGCAGGCGCCTTTCGGCGGCGCTCTCGTCCGTTCCGCGAACGCTCGGGCTTGGACGACGCGACGTCAAGCGCCTATCGGATGACGATCGATGACGAAGGCTTGACCATGGCCCTGCACACCCGCGCCGCCGTCCTGTCCGCCATGGAGGCCCCGCGCCCCTACGCCCACAGCCGTCCCCTGGCGATCGAGACGGTGCGGCTGGACCCGCCCGGCCGCGACGAGGTCCAGGTGGCGATCCGCGCGGCGGGCCTGTGCCACTCCGACCTGTCGGTCATCAACGGCGACCGGCCGCGCCCCCTGCCCATGGCCCTGGGCCACGAGGCGGCCGGGGTGGTCGAGGCGCTCGGTCCGGGCGTGGACGACCTGAAGATCGGCGACCATGTCGTCATGGTCTTCATGCCGTCGTGCGGCCATTGCGATCCGTGCGCGGGCGGCCGGCCCGCCCTGTGCGAGCCCGGCGCCGCGGCCAACGGCAAGGGCGAACTGCTGGGCGGCGGGCGGCGCCTGTTCCGCGAGGGCGAGGCCCTGAACCATCACCTCGGCTGCTCCGCCTTCGCCGAGCGCGCCGTGGTCTCGCGCCGCTCGCTGGTCCGCATCGATCCCGACCTGCCGTTCGAGATCGCCGCCCTGTTCGGCTGCGCCGTGCTGACCGGCGTCGGCGCCGTGGTCAATACGGCCGGGGTGAAGGCGGGCCAGGGCGTCGTCGTGGTCGGCCTGGGCGGCGTCGGCCTGGCCGGCGTGCTGGGCGCCCTGGCCTGCGGCGCCGCGCCCGTCATCGCGGTGGACCTGTCCGAGGACAAGCTGGCCCTGGCCCGCTCGCTCGGTTCGGTTCGCACGGTCAACGCCGCCGCCGCCGACGCGGTCGAGCAGGTCCGCGCCCTGACGAACGGCGGCGCCGACTTCGCCTTCGAGATGGCCGGCTCGGTCCGCGCCTTGGAGGCGGCCTGGAAGATGACCCGGCGCGGCGGAACCACCGTCACCGCCGGCCTGCCCCCGCCCGACGCCGCCCTGGCCGTCAACGTCGTCTCCCTGGTCGGAGAGGAACGCACCCTCAAGGGCTCCTACATCGGGACCTGCGTCCCCAGCCGCGACATCCCCCGCTACGTCGCCCTCTATCGCGACGGCCGCCTGCCGGTCGACCGCCTGCTCAGCGGGACGATCGACCTGAAGGACATCAACGCCGGCTTCGACCGCCTCGCCGCCGGCGAGGTGGTCCGGCTGGTGGTGCGGCCCTGACGAAGAACGGCGGCCTCCGTCCGGAGACCGCCGTCGACATCCGAGCCCTTGGGCCTGATCAGAACTTCAGCGACAGGGTCGCGCTGTAGGTCTGATAGTCCAGATCCTCGCGGTCGATCATGGACGCCGCCTTCAGGGCGACCCCGAACCGATCGCCCTCGAACGCGATCGTTCCCCCGACCTCGCCCCATTCCGAGTCGTTGCTGGCTCCCGCGAAGACGCCGCCGAAGGCGTCGGCCGCGACGAAGGCGGCTTCGATGTCGCGGGTGTCGCCCGCCAGGTCGTGCACCCAGCGCAGGTCCAGCGTCGGCCTGATGGTCCAGCCGCCGGCGGCGGTCCGTCCGCCGATGCGGACGCCCACATGGTGCTGCAGCGCATCGAACGACTGATCCTCGATGACCAGCGCCGCCGCCGAGCCGGTTTCGCTGTATCCGTCGATGTCGACCGAGTAGGCGTTCAGGCCGATGTTCGGCTGCACCTTCAGTCCGCCCGCCGTCAGGTTGAAGCCCAACTCGGCGCCGCCGCTGACGACCTTGCCGTCCGTGGAGCCGTCCGCGCGGAAGGCCGCATCCCCGATGGAGAACGACCGCTCCGTGTCGAGATCGGCCGCCGCATAGCCGACCTTGGCGCCCAGATAGGCGCCGTAGGGCAGGTCCGCCACGCCATACAGCGTCGCCTGGACGGTCTTGGTCTCGGCCGTGCTCAGGCCCTCGGCGAAGTCCGAGTCGCCCTGCGCATAGGCCAGGCTGGCGCCCAGGGTCTTGCCGTCCAGGGTCCGCTCCACGCCGCCGACCACGTACCAGCCGCTCTGGTCGTCCGTGCGCCGGTCGGCCAGGGTTCCGCGCAGTTGCGCCGCCTCGCCCTCGATGGCGCCCGCGCCCATGAAGGCCGAGACCCCGCGCTTCCAGCCGCCCCATCGCGCATCCTGCGCCTGCCGCGCCGCCATGCCGGCGGCCGCGGCCGTGGCGGCCGGATCGATGGACGCCACCTGGATTCCCGAGCCGATCAGGGTCAGGCCCTCGGGCGCGCCGCCCGAGCGGTCCAGGCTGATGCGGTCGTCGATGACCGCGCGCAGGGCTTCGGTCTGGCCGCTGAGCAGGGTCAGGCCCGAGTGGGCGCCGAAGGGCGACAGGCTCTCCAGCCCGATCTCCAGCGGCTCGCCTTCCAGCAGGTCGGTCTGGGCGTAGACGTCGCCCAGCGCCTCGTACCGGGTCGCCCGCGCCGCGTCGAGGATGCCGCCCAGCGTGCGCTGGGCCGGCGAGGCGGGGTTGATGAAGTCCAAGTAGGACGCCGCCTCGATTTCAACGTCGACGCTGTCGGCCGTATAGCTCAGCACCGGATAAAGCACCCCGGAGATGTCGGTCACGGCGTCGAACTGGCCGTCGATTCCGCCCTCCGCGGTCAGGACGGTGTAGGCTTGGCCGAAGCGCGGCGCGCTGACGAAGTTCAGCCCCAGCAGGCCGCCCAGGGAAGCGATCCCCGCAGTGCCCTCGAAGTCGTCGGCCAGCACCGTCAGCCGATCCGATTCCTCACCGCCGATGTCGATGAACAGGCGCGAGCCCGAAGATAGGATCAGGTCGCTCAGCAGAGTCAGCTCGCCGATCTCTTCCTGGCCGCCGGGGGCGATGGATCCCATTATCGAGGTCAGCACCGTCGCGTCCACCACGCCCGTTCCGCTGAGCACGCCGCCGGTCAGCAACATCTCGTAGGTCAGCAGCGCGCCGTCGACGTTCAGGCCGCCCGCCCACACGTTCACATCGTTCTCGGCGAACAGCAGGCCGTCCGCGCCGATGTCCAGCACGGCGCCCGTCGCCCCGATCGTCAGCCGGTCGATGATGGCGACGTCGTTCAGCGTCGTCGTGCCCGCCGACGTCAGGCTGACGTCGTAGAACGCCGGATTCTCGCCTTCGAACACGTCGCCCTGCACGTTGTAGGGCACGAAGTCGGTCGAGCCGGGCCCGCCGGGAATGATCTCGAACGGCAGGTTCGCGCCGGGCGCCGAACCGACGGCGGAGGCCTCGTGGCGGACGTCGACGCCCGACCCGCGCGAATTCCCCGGCTGTCCGCCGGCGACCAAACGGCCCTCGATGGCGGCGGACAGATCGACGTTGGTCCGCCCCCCGGCGGTCTGGGAGCCGCCCGCCGACGCGCCGGCCCCTTGGGCGTCTTCCCGGGCGTGATTGTACTCGGCCAGTTCGCTGGCATCCACGCAGTCGTCAAAGAAGCAGATGCTGCCCCATTCGCCGCCGCGCGAATCCACGCCTTCGGCCGGCGTGTCGGGCAGGCCGGTGACCAGGTTCCCGTCCGCGTCGATGATCTTGTAGTTGGGGTCCATCATCTGGACCCAGTGGCCGGCGTCGAACCAGTCGCCGTCGCCGCCGGTGGTGGTCACGTACTTGTAGGGATTGTTGGCGACGATCCAGTCCGTGAAGAGATAGAGCGGCTGATACCCGGCCGTCGTGCCGTAGCTGGCCGCCGGCTGGCCGTTGAAGTAGCGGGTGCCCAGCGACAGCACGGCCGCGATCACCGGCATGTCGAAGGCGCGGTCCAGGATCAGCGGGCCGCCGGAATCGCCCCCGGCCGTCATGCCTTCGTTGGGCAGGGCCACGTCGTCGCCGAAGATGTTGAAGTCGAACGTCGCCCTTCCAGCCGGATCGTCGAAGTCCACCAGATAGAGGTTCTGGCCCAGCCCCCCCTGCGCGCCGTCGCCGAACAGGAACAGGTCGATGTCGTCCAGCGAGGCCAGGGCGCCGATCATGTTCTCGGCCGCGCGACGGCGGAAATCGATGCCCTGGACGTCGCCCAAGGAGCCGGTTCCGCTGCGGCCATAGCCGCCGGTGATGACGTGCCGGTCCTCCTCGCCGGTCAGCGGCGAGAACAGCATGGCCCAGGTCGGCACGCCCCGGGCCGGCGAGTCCAGCACGCCCAGGGCGACATCGGCCTCGTAGAAGCCGCCGCCCACCGCGTCCTGGGTCGAGCGCGGATCGTACAGGACCCGGCTCATGTTGTAGTGCTGGTCCAGATAGCTGGTCGCGTAGTCGCCGCTGGTGATCCAGTTCAGGATGCCGTCGAAGGCGTCGCCCTTGAAGCCGACGCTGATCGGCACGTTCAGGCCCATGGAGCCGTAGGCGAAGTCGGGGATGTCGTTGACGCAGTGCGCCGCGAACAGCACGGTTCGGGGATTGATCAGGCTGCCGGTGCAGACGCCGACCGAACCGCCGCCGGTGTCGGTGATGATGTTGCCGATGCCGTTGATCGCATCCGGGTCGGCCAGGACGGGCGGGGCGTTGGGGTTGAAGTTGTCGTTCGGCACCTCCGCCGTCGCCGCGCCGGCCGCGGCCAGCAGCCCGATCGCCGAGGCCGCGCCCAGCCAGCGCGCCCTTCCCCTGATCCCGTACTTCATCATGACTCCTCCACTCCCGTCACAGGAGGGTCACGCTGGCACGCGGATGAGTGCGCGCCAAGACTAAAATTCACCTGTCAGTTGAAAAGCTTGAAGCCGTGTCGTCGCGGCGGCGGCCGGGCTGGTCGGCGACCTTCAGGCCTTCCACCCGGCAGGCGGCGCAGTCTTCGGCTCGCAGGATCAGGGTGTTGGTCCCCGCCAGGAAAGGCAGGGGCGATGTCGTCATCTCGTGACGTTCATCACCGCCCGGCAGGTCCAGCGCCATCGGCCTGCCGCCGTTCAGCGACACCGACACCCTGCCGCCGCCGGCGCCGACCACCGTCACCGCCCGCTCGCCCGCCCCAGCCGAAGTCAGGGTGTAGCGCAGCCATTCACCGGTCTCGAACTCGGCGATCACCGGCCGACGTTCCCAACACAGAATGGGGCGCCCGCGTTGGCGCCACCCGTCAAGGCGAGCGGGCTGTCGGCGTCAGGCCCGAACAGTCAGCGACCCGAACGCGGGTTCGATGCCGCGCGTCGTCTCAAGCCGCACGAAGTACCGTCCGGGACGCAGCATCAGGGTGGCCCGCTCTTGTCCCGGCTCCAGAAGAAGATGGTCCGCCGGAATGCCCGGCCCCTCGTCAATATGCAGGGCCTGAAGCAGTGTGGGTCCGTCGAAAGGCGGCGTCGCGACCTCCACGGGCCGGCGCACCGGGTCGGCCGCCAGCCAGCCCGGCCGCCCGGCGACACGCGGCAGTCGCGGATGAAAGACGCTCAGGTCGGTCTTGCCGTCATAGATACGATTGGCGAAGATTGTCCCGTCGCGCCACACCACGATCGGCGCGGTGGGCGCGAACCGTCGCAACACCGCCGCCACCTGCGGGCTGTCGGTTTCAGGTCGGGTTCCCGGCCAGTTGCCGGACTGATCGATGGTCAGCGGATCGATCCCGGTCGCGGCCTTGAGCCGCCCCGCGAACCATAGCCCGCCCCATCCCTCCGCCTCCAGGACATGATTGTAGCCGCACAGGATGAAGAGGCGCGCGTCGGGACGAGACTTCAGCACATTCTCGATCAGGTTCGCCGCCTGGGCGGTCTCGCGCGCGACGACGCGCTCCTCTCCGCTCGCATCTGCGGGCGCGCTCTGATCGTCACGCTGTTCGTAGTCGGCGAAGCCATAGCCCAGGCTCGCCGCCTCCCTGACCATCTCCGCGAAAACCGGGTCAGCGGTGTAATAGCCCAGCGCCTGGCGGAAGGGCGCGCCTTCACGGTACGCCCAGACCCCGGAACGGAATGCCGGCGTCCGGGGGTTGAAGGTCTCGGCCGCCAGGGTGTCGAAGCCCAACGGCCTCAGCGCCCGCATGACGCGGGCGGCGAAGCCTCGATGCCCGGATATGTTGTGCGCCTCGTTCAGGATGACGATCTGCCGGTCGGTCGCCGCCTCGACGATGACGTCCAGCGCGTCCCGGCTTTCCGCATCGGCCAGGTCCGGCAGTGTCAGATCCAGAGGCCGCTCGCGTTCCTGGCTGCCGATGGCGGTGCGCTCGTCGCCCAGGAAGGCCGCGAACTGCGGCAGAAGCGCCAGGGCCGACTCGTCGCCCACCGCCGCCTTAACCTTCAACTCCAGATATTGCGGCAGATAGCGGCCTTCAACGCGAAATCGCTCTTCCGCCGTCAGCGTCTCCTGGGCCGGCGTGGGCATGGCCGCGAGGCCCGCCGTCGCCGCCACTGACAGACCCAGAAACCTTCGCGTCAGCATCCTTCGTCTCACCGCAACTCTCGGGTGCGATCGGACTGTGACAGGGCGACATTGTCAACTCGTCAGCATGCCCTCGACCTCCGCCCGTTCGGGCAGGGAGGACTGCGCGCCGGGGCGCGTGGCCGCGACGGCTCCGGCGGCGCAGGCGAAGCGCAGGGCCGCGTCCGGCGCCATGCCCTCCAGCAGGGCCACGACGACGGCGCCGACGAAGGCGTCCCCCGCCCCCGTCGCGTCGACCGCCTCGACAGCGGGCGGGGCGGCCCAGGCCATTTCGACGCCGCGCTGGTACATGGCGGCGCCCTTGGCCCCCTTGGTCACCACCACCCGGCCGCCGCCCCGGTGCAGGCCCTCGCCGTAGAAGGCGGCCTCGGTCTCGTTGACCACGATCAGGTCGGCGCGGCGCAGCAACCGCTCCGACACCGGCGCGGCCGGGGCCAGATTGGCGCAGACGAAGCCGGTCGCGCGGCCCACCGCCGCCTCGACCGTCTCGATCGGCAGCTCCAGCTGCACGATCAGCGCGCCCTCGATCCGCTGCGGCAGCTGTTCGGGCGTGACCATGTGATTGGCCCCGGCCGCGACGGTGATCTGGTTCTCGCCCGACCCATCGACGGTGATCAGCGCCACCCCGGTGGGGGCGGCGACATCGACCTTCACTCCCGACAGGTCGACGCCGTACGGCTCCATCATCGCCAGCGCCTCTCCGGCCAGGGCGTCGTTCCCGACCCGGCCGATCAGACAGACCTCGGCGCCCAGCTTCTCGGCGGCCATCTTCTTCAGGGCGAGGGCCTGGTTGGCGCCCTTGCCCCCGGGGTGGCGGGACAGGGTCGCGCCCGTCACCGTCTCGCCCGGCGCCGGCAGGTGCGAGGCGCGGGCCACGAAGTCCAGGTTGATCGACCCGACGACGGTGATCCTCAAGCCGCGCCCTCGAGCGTCTCGGCGATCAGGTCGAACACGCCCTGGCCGTCCGCCTTCACCGCCCAACGGTGTCGCGCGGCCGCCGGATCGACCCGGAACTCCACCGCCGTGTGGCCGCGCGTCAGCTCGGACTGGGTCTCGACCTCGATCCGGCAGGGCCTCAGCTCGAACAGGTCCGGCCGCATCAGCCAGGCGATCGGACAGGCGTCATGCAGCGGCGCGGCCTCCCAGCCGACGATCTCGCGCTCGATCCGCTGCGAGAAGCGCAGCATGGAAGCCGCCGTCCGCGCCGATTCGGACCCCGCCGCCTCGATCGTCCGGATGCGCGCCTCGGTGGCCCGCACCTGGTGGGTCGCGTCCAGGCCGAAGGCGACCACCCCGCAGCCCGAGGCGAACACCACCGCCGCGGCCTCCGGATCGGCCCAGATGTTGAACTCGGCCGAGGGCGTGATGTTGCCGCCTTCCGAGCGCGCCCCGCCCATGATCGCCACCGGCCCCAGCCGTTCGGCCAGCCGGGGCTCGCGCCGCAGCGCCAGCGCCAGGTTGGTCAGCGGGCCCAGCATGGCGAGCGCCACCGACTTCTCCGGCCGGCGCATGACCAGGTCGACGATGGCGTTGGCCGCCGGGCCGTCGCCGATGATGCCCGCCGGCTCGAACGGCTCCAGGTCGCCCAGCCCCTCCGGCCCGTGGAACTCGCCCGCCCCGGCCGGCGGCCGCTTCATCGGCCGCTCGGCCCCGCCGAAGACCGGCACGTCCTCGCGCCCGGCGATCTGGCGAATCATGCGCGCATTGCGCTGGGTCAGGCGGCCGGGGACGTTGCCCGCGACGGTGGTCACCGCCAGCGCCTCCAGCGAGGGCGCCGCGAAGGCCAGCAGCAGGGCCACGGCGTCGTCCACGCCGGGGTCGCAATCGATGATGAGGGATTGTCTGTTCACCGCGCATGACTAGGCAGGCGAACGGTCCCCGGCAAGCCCGCTTCAGCCCCGACAGGCTTCCACGCACGCTTGCGCCAGCACCTCGGCCGAGTCCGTCAGGGGCAGCGGCGCCGCCTCGGCGTCCAGCAGCAGCGGGACCTCTGTGCAGCCGGCGATCAGCGCCTCGGCGCCCGCCCCGCCCCCCGCTCCGGCCAGCGCTCCGGCCAGCGCGTGCGCCAGCCGCGCCATTCCGGCCCGTGCTTCCGCGCCGACCTCGCCGCGCTTCACGCCGTAGACCAGGGCCATGAAGGCCGCCCGATCCGCCCCCGCCAGCAGCACCGCCTCGGCCCCGCGCCGGTCCAGCGCCGCCGCGTACAGCCGCTCCCCGCCGGGCGTCGCCAGGACGCCGATGCGCCGCGCGCCGTCCCGAACGGCCGCGTCCGCCGTCGCCTCGACCATGTCGATGAAGGGCAGGCCCGCCTCGCGGATCCCCGCCGCCTGCGCATGGGCGGTGTTGCACGGCATGGCCAGCACCTGCGCCCCCGCGACCTTCAGCCGCGCCGCCATCGCGCCCAGCACCGCCTCGGCCTCGCCGGCCCGCGTGTTGCGATCCGGAACTTGCGGATTCAGGTCCATCACCACCCGGATGTGATCCGCGTCGCCTTCCGCCGGCGTCAGCGCCTGCACCCGCGCCAGGAAGGCCACCGTCGCCGCCGGCCCCATGCCGCCCAGCACCCCCAGAACCTTCATGCCGCCCGCCGCCCCTCGTCCGGCCGCAGGGTCAGCACCCGCACGCCGTCCCGCGTCACCGCCACCGTATGCTCGAACTGCGCCGACAGCTTCCCGTCCCCGGTGACCACCGTCCAGCCGTCGTCCTCGGTCCGCACCGTGCGGCGGCCCTCGTTCAGCATCGGCTCGATGGTGAAGACCATGCCCTCGCGCAGCCTCAGCCCCGTCCCCGGCCGGCCGAAATGCAGCACCTGCGGCGCCTCGTGCATCTCGCGCCCGATGCCGTGGCCGCAATAGTCCCGCACCACCGAATAGCCGCGCGTCTTCGCGTGCCGCTCGATGGCGAAGCCGACGTCGCCCAAAGTCGCGCCCGGCCGCACCGCGCGGATGCCCTTCCACATCGCCTCATAGGTCGCCCGCACCAGCCGCCGCGCCGGCGCCGCCACGTCCCCGATCAGATAGGTCTTGCTGGAATCGGCGATGAAGCCGTTCTTCTCCAGGGTGATGTCCAGGTTGACGATGTCGCCGCCGCGCAGCACCTCGTCCTTCGACGGCACGCCGTGGCAGACCACCGCGTTCCGCGAACTGTTCAGCACGAAGCCGTAGCCGTACTGCCCCTTGCTGGCCGGCCGCGCGCCCAGTTCGTCGACGATGAAGGCCTCGACCCGGTCGTTGATCTCCAGCGTGCTCATCCCCGCCAGCGCCAGCCCGTCCAGGTGCGCGAACACCGAGGCCAGCAGCCGCCCCGCCTCCGCCATCAGCGCGACCTCCTCCGGCGTCTTGGTCACGCGGCGGCCCATCCAGAGGCGGGGCCGGGCGCTTCCACCCCCGCCGCCTTCAGCTCCCGCGCCGCCAGCTCCTGGAAGGTCAGGCCGGGGTTCAGCTCGCCCAGCATGCCGATCCTGATCCAGAACGCCGCCTGTCCGTTGATCGACCGGCACGACGCCCGGCTCGCCCGCCGCAACTGCTCGTGCAGCTCATCCTCGATGTTGACGATGCCCATGGGGCCGCTCCGACTATACGATATGCATATGGCGCATATAGCAGGCGGCGATACCGGGCAAGGACGCTTTGGGCGTCACGGGCCTGCGCCTGTCGATCAGCGCCAGGTTGTTCATACCTCGCTCTGAAACTGTGAGGTGGATCATGTCGCGCATCGAATGGCGCGTCCGCAACATCAGAACGACCAAGGCGGTCGGGAACCGACCGCGCACCGACCTACATCACCGGACCTTCGGCCGGGTGCCGTTCGCCGGCTTGCGGCTGCGGCCGGGGCGGATCGTCCGCGTTGAGCGCCGCGTAGGCCAGCAGGGCGGCGCCGGCCAGCAGGATGAAGGCGATCACCGCCACCACGATCCGGAAGGACTTGCGGCTGGTCGGCTGGTCGGGGGAGCCGGAGAGGCGGTTCTTGACGGGGGTTTCCATGGTCCGGCAACGCCCTGCGCCGTCCAAGGCTGCATCCTGACCGACATCGGACGCGCGCCGGACGTGGCGGCGTCGTCGCCCTGACCTGACGATCCGTTCCGCCCGCCTTACAGCCCCGCGCCGATCTCGCTCTCATAGCCGAACAGCCCCTGCGCCCCGCCGGTGTGCAGGAAGACCACCGTCTCGCCCTGGAAGCTCCCGGCGCGGGCCAGGGCGATCAGCCCCTTCATCGCCTTCCCGGAATAGACCGGGTCCAGCACGATCCCATCGGTCCGCGCCGCCAGGGTCAGGGCGTCGATCACCCCCTGGTCGATCAGGCCGTAGCCTTCGCCGACATAGTCGCAGTCCGCCACGACCATCTCGCGCGTCACCCGTCCAGCCTGCCCCAGCAGCGCCGCCGTCTCCTCGGCCAGCTTGAGGACGTTGGTTTCCTGGCGGTCCTTCGGCGCCCGCACCCCGATCCCCAGCACCGGAACGTCCGCGCCCATCACCGCCAGTCCGGCGACCAGGCCCGCGTGCGTCCCCGCGCTGCCCGTCGCCGTGACGATGCGGTCGATTTTCAGGTCCAGCTCGTCGGCCTGGACCACGATCTCGCGCGCGCAGTCGGCGTAGCCCAGCGCGCCGATCGGGTTCGAGCCGCCGCCGGGGATGACATAGGGCCGCCCGCCGCGCCCCCGCACCTCCTCGGCCGTCTTCTCCAGCTCGGCGGCCATGTCGGTCCCGCCCGGCACGGTGCGCAAGCGCGCGCCCAACAGCTTGTCCAAGAGGACGTTGCCGTTGCCGACATAGTCCGCCGCCTTCGATCCCGTCCGTTCCTCCAGGATGACCTCGCAGGCCAGGCCGTGCGCGGCCGCCGCCGCCGCCGTCTGGCGCACATGGTTCGACTGCACCGCCCCTTGCGTGACCAGGGTGTCGGCGTCCGCCGCGAAGGCGGCGCCCAGCAGGAACTCCAGCTTGCGCGTCTTGCCGCCGCCGGCCAGGCCGGTGCAGTCGTCGCGCTTGATCCACAGGTCGACGCCCAGCGCCTCCGACAGCCGGGGCAGCGGCTCCAGCGGGGTGGGCAGATGGGCCAGGCGGACGCGGGGAAAACGGGCGAGATGCATGGGGGCTCCTGTCGCGGGCCTCCTGCTTAGCGCGACCGGGGCGGGAGCCAAAGCGCGGCGCCAAGCGTTGCCGCAGCATGACGGACCTGCCCCTTATCGACCTGCGCCGGGAGAAGCCCTATCTGCGCGATCTCGGCCGGGCCTTCGCCGGGGCGCTGATCTTCAACATCCCCCTGCTGATGACGATGGAGATGTGGGAGCAGGGCGTGGTCATGGACCGGGGGCGGCTGCTGGCCTTCGTGCTCGCCGGCCTGCCGCTGCTGTACGGCCTGGCCTACTACGCCGGCTTCTCGCGGCGGCGCGGCTTCCGCAACGACGTGCTGGACACGGCCGTGGCGCTGGCGGTCGGCTTCGTCACCGCCCTTTGCCTGCTGACCCTCTTCGGCGTCGTCACGCCCCGGTCCGCCCCGCGCGAGCTCGTGGGCATGCTCGCGCTGCAGGCCATACCCGGTGCCATGGGCGCCCTGCTGGCCCGTCGCCAGCTCAGCGGCGCCCCCTCGGACGGCGACGGGGACGAGGACCAGGCCTCCTACTTCGGCGAGCTGTTCCTGATGGCCGCCGGGGCCCTGTTCTTCGCCATGAACCTGGCCCCCACCGAGGAGATGATCCTGATCGCCTACAAGGCGACGCCCTGGCACGCCCTGGGCCTGGTCGCCCTGTCGCTGGTCCTGCTGCACCTGATCGTCTTCGACGCGGGCTTCGCCGGCCAGGAGGAGGCGGACCGGCCCGTGACCGCCTTCTTCCACTTCACCCTGCCGGGCTACGCGGTCGCCCTGGGGGTCAGCCTGTTCATCCTGTTCGTGTTCGGCCGCACCGACGGCCACGACCCGGCCGGGATCGTCCAGACCATGGTCGTCCTGGGCTTCCCCGCCGCCATCGGCGCCGCCGCCGCCCGCCTGCTGGTCTGAGCCCATGCCCACGAAGAAGAAGCCCGCGCCCCGCCCCGTCCGCCCCGTCCTGCAGTGGGCCATGGCCGTCCTGGGCGGCCTGGTCACCCTGGGCGTCGTCGCCGTCGTCCTGTGGGAGGCGATGCAGCCGTCCCGGCCGCCCGCGCTCAGCGCCCGCATCGTCGCGGTGGAGGCCACGCCCGCCGGCCACGTCGCCGAGGTCGAGGTCCGCAACGACGGCCTGGACACCGCCGCCGCCGTCGACATCGAGGGCGAACTGGGCGGCCGGACCGCGACGGCCACGCTCGACTACGTTCCCGGCCGGGGGCACGCCACGGCCTATCTGCGCTTCGACGAAGACCCGCGCGGGGCCGCCGTCGCGGTCAAGGGCTGGTCGGCGCCCTGAGCCTGGGCTATGGTCGCCGCGTTCTCCCGGGGGCGGCAATCGAGCCGCTGAGATAAGGGTCCCTCCCTTGACCGGTCGAACCTGATCCGGGTCATGCCGGCGAAGGGAAGAGACACGGCTTCGGAACCCTCCGGGGCCCTCAAACCGCGCCGGCGGTCCCTCTTGTTTGAAAGAGGCCGCCATGAACATCCAAGTCACGCCCCCCGCCCTGCCGGAAGAGCCGAACGTCGAGCTGCCGCTGGCCGTCGCGCGCAAGCAGGTGGAGGCCGAGACCGGCCGCATCCCCACCGGTCCCCGCGCCGGCGGGCGCAAGGTCTATGTCCAGGGCCAACTCTATCCCGAGATCCGCGTCCCCTTCCGCGAGGTCGCCGTCCACCCCAGCGCCAACGAGCCGCCGGTGACGCTGTATGACTCTTCCGGCCCCTACACCGACCCCGCCGTGACCATCGACATCACGCGCGGCCTGCCCAAGGTGAAGTCGTCCTGGCAGCGGGATCGCGGCGACATCGCCCCCGTGGCCAACCCGCGCGAGGTCAAGCCCGAGGACAACGGCCACGCCAGCGGCAAGACCCTGGCTCCCCGCTTCGACACCTCCAACCACCAGGTGTTCAAGGGCGTCCCCGGCCGCCCCGTCACCCAGTACGAATACGCCCGGGCCGGGATCATCACGCCGGAGATGGAATACGTCGCCATCCGCGAGAACCTCAGGCGCCGGAACCCTGCCGGCGAAGGCCCTCAAGGAGCGAGCGACCGCGGCGCGGGCGTTAGGGCCGAGCGGGATGGCGAGAGCTTTGGGGCCAGCATCCCCGACTATGTGACCCCCGAGTTCGTGAGAGATGAGATCGCGCGCGGCCGCGCGATCATTCCCCACAACATCAACCACCCCGAGGTCGAGCCGATGATCATCGGCCGCAACTTCCTGGTGAAGATCAATGCAAACATCGGAAACAGCGCGGTCCTGTCCAGCGTGGACGACGAGGTCGACAAGCTGGTCTGGGCCACCCGCTGGGGCGCCGACAACGTCATGGACCTGTCGACCGGCCGCAACATCCACAACATCCGCGACTGGATCATCCGCAACTCCAGCGTCCCCATCGGCACCGTCCCCATCTATCAGGCGCTGGAGAAGGTGAACGGGATCGCCGAGGACCTGACGTGGGAGGTCTACCGCGACACCCTGATCGAACAGGCCGAACAGGGCGTCGACTATTTCACCATCCACGCCGGCGTGCGCCTGCCCTTCGTGCCCCTCACCGCCAATCGCGTCACCGGCATCGTCAGCCGCGGCGGCTCCATCATGGCCAAGTGGTGCCTGTCGCATCACCGCGAGTCCTTCCTCTACGAGCATTTCGAGGACATCTGCGACATCATGCGGGCCTATGACGTCTCGTTCAGCCTGGGCGACGGCCTGCGCCCCGGCTCCATCGCCGACGCCAATGACGAGGCCCAGTTCGCCGAGCTGCGGACCCTCGGCGAACTGACCAAGATCGCCTGGGCCAAGGGCTGCCAGGTCATGATCGAGGGCCCCGGCCACGTGCCGATGCACAAGATCAAGGCCAACATGGACGAGCAGCTCAAGCACTGCCACGAGGCGCCCTTCTATACGCTGGGGCCCCTGACCACCGACATCGCCCCGGGCTACGACCACATCACCAGCGCCATCGGCGCGGCCATGATCGGCTGGTTCGGCACGGCCATGCTCTGCTACGTCACGCCCAAGGAGCACCTGGGCCTGCCCGACCGCCAGGACGTCAAGGACGGCGTCATCACCTACAAGATCGCCGCCCACGCCGCCGACCTGGCCAAGGGCCACCCCGCCGCCCGCCTCCACGACGACGCCCTGTCCCGCGCCCGCTTCGAGTTCCGCTGGGAAGACCAGTTCAACCTCGGCCTGGACCCCGAGACCGCCCGTAAATACCACGACGAGACCCTCCCCAAGGAGGCCCACAAGACCGCCCACTTCTGCTCCATGTGCGGGCCGAAGTTCTGCAGCATGAAGATCAGCCAGGACATCCGCGACGCGGCGCGCGGGCAGAACGACGCGGGCGGGAGTTTGGCGGACGCGGAGGCCGGGATGGCGGAGATGTCGGCGAAGTTCCGCGCCGGGGGCGGGGTGGTGGAGGTGAAGATGTGACGCGGGCCGCAGCCCGCGTCATCGACCATTTCAGTCCAACTTGGCAGCTTGCACTTGCGGATAGATGCGGCCGTATTTCAAATCAGACAAGCGGCCTTGATTGATCCTGTAGTCGGACGCAATTTCCGAGTACTTGTCTCAGCGCGCAATACGTCCTTTTATTACGGCGATCTCTACCTTTGATAGGTATTTCACTGGGCTTCTCCGTGAGTGATCTGTGAGAAGCGGCCGCCCTCGGTGACCGTTTGAACTGCTCCCAAAGCTTCGCTCAACGAATGAAATTGTAAGGAGTCCGTCGCGCCCCCGTTTGGAACGGCCAGCGGCCGCTGCCGCTCATTTGGCCAGTGTGTAAAATTGGACAAATCGGCCACATTAGTCGCCGGATGGCACGTAAAGGCGGTCTTCAGGTTTCCAACGCCCCCACAGTGCTGCGTCGTATAAAACATGGGCGAGCCGCGGACGAATGTGAGGCAACTCAAAGTGAGCAAGTGTCTGCCGCCACACATGATCGACTGACCTGATATGCGAGTGCTGCCGCCCGTAGCGAGATGGGAAAAGACGCTCGACCTTCTCTGCTACATCGCTAGCGTGTCGCTCTTCAATCAACGTGAAGATGGTATTCGCACGAACAGTTATCTCGGCCCCCCAACCTCGCCGCCCGCCTGCCCGCCACTCTCGCCGCCACATGGGACGCTGGCCCACGTGCATGCGTGAGATGTACCTGACATCGACAAAGTCATCCCAGTGCGCCGCCATGGCGGCGCTTAGAGCATTTCGGGTTTCAAAGTATAACGCCAAGCAAAGTCCTTGTTGCCAGACATCATGCTGCGAGAGATACCGGATCAGCTCTTTGAACCGGCTGCTCTCCCAGTGAACCATCGGATGCTCAACGGTTTGAACCTTAATCTCGATCATACGCTCGAAATCCCATAGAGATTCGTGCGTGCGGCCGTGAAACTGGCGAACGAGATCTATACATTTTCCAAGGAATGGTCTGAGAGCTCTCATGTTGCCGTAGGAAAGAACTGGACTTCTCAAAACACTGGCGATTTCGGCCAGAGTTATTTTTACCAGAGGCTTTTTCTTAAGATTTTCTGGAACATAGGCCGAGAAGAGCTTATCTAGGCGATCCCTATAGACCTGCGATCGACCCCCCAACTCTAAGGTGGTGATGACGCCGGCAGCTGCACGGGCCAGCGTGATTTTCCCAGCCTGTTCAGCTGAGCGAGCCCATTGGTCTCGCCTTTCGTCAGCTAGGGTAGGTCGTCCGGTGAGCCGATCAATCTGGTCGCGAGCCCAGAGCCGAGCCTCTGGAAGAAGTTCGCCAAATGTGGGGGCGTGCTCGCCGAGAGCGAATCTCCAGCTTGACTGCGCAATATCTTGCAACTCCCACTTTCTAAGCGCAATGCGATTGAATCTGCCATATTCATCGGCAGCTCGGACGGCATATGCCTTTCCGATCTTCCCGTTTCGATGCCAGATTCGGACTCCGAACCCCGGCACGGCGCTGTCAGCTAGCCAAGTCTCTCCGGTTTTGGGCTCAGCAAATGTGTCGATTATTTCTGGGGTGAGATAAATGCGCTTCAACTTCCGGTACCTGCGGTTGTTATATAGCTATGCGTCGGAAATGTCCTGCTGACATGCCCACGCTCGTCCTCCTCGCCGGGCCCACCGGGGCCGGGATAGACCACCTTCATCAACGGCTTCCTGCGCGAGCGGGCGGAGGCGTTCCAGTTCGTCAATCCGGACGCGGTCTCCCTCTCCCGGCGGGAGAGGGCTTGAGCGCCTGAGAGCGTCAGCGATCAGGATTGCGCGAAAGGGTGAGGGGCTGGCGGGGCAGTCGGCGTGAGCCGTCGCACGGGCGGCGGTGCGACTCTTCGAGGGGTGCCCCTCACCCTTTCGGCTTGGCGCATCGCTGCGCTCTGCGAGCCTCAAGCCCTCTCCCGCCGGGAGAGGGTCACACAAGTCCGAGCAGCCGCGCCCGGTCGCGGATGGCGTCGTCGATCCGCCACGGCTCGCCCAGAGCGACGTCGTTGGTGAAGCGAACCACCGTCCAGCCCAGCGCCTCGATTTCCGCCTGGCGATAGTGATCGCGCAGGACGACGTCGTCACGGTCATGCACGCCGCCGTCGATCTCGATCACCAGCCGCAGCTGCACGCACGCGAAATCGACGACGTAGGGACCGATCCCGTGCTGTCGCCGCACCTTGAAGCCCTCGACGGCCCCGCCCCTCAGCCGCGCCCAGACGCGCTGTTCTGCGAGGCCCGAAGACTGGCGAAGGTCTCGCGCGCGATTCCTCACTCCACAAACCGCACCGGAGGCTCCCGCCGCCCGGCCATGGCCAGCTTCAAGACCGTCGACGCCATATGCGCCAGCGCCAGCCCCAGGATCACGGCCGACAGGCCGAAGGTGAACTCGAACACCGACAGGCAGGCCCCCTCGCGTGTGTGGCGCCAGCGTACAGGGGCGGGGGCGGCTTGGCTCTCCTCATCTTTCATCATCCTCCGGCGAGCCGCGTCTTCGCGGCGCAGACCGGGGGACCCTTCGTCATCCTCCGACCGAGCGAAGCTCGGACCGGGGGAGGCGCGCGCGAGCACGACCCTGCCGCGAAGGCCGCCCTTTCCTGCATCCTGCCTGATCAGATCGCCTTCGGCGCCGCTGGGTGCCCCGGTCGCTTCGCGCCGGAGGATGACGAAAGAGGGAAGCCGAAGGCCCTGCCATCCTAATTCCGCCGCTCCACCCCCTGAATTCCCTCGCCTTTCCGCCGCCGCGCGCCAATCGACCCATCACCCCTCCCGGCCGCCCCATAATGCCCCGGCCCCGCGCCTGGGGCGGATCGGCGTCGGAGGGGCGCATGGAACCGGATGAGCATGGCTGGCCGGGCTATGGCCCCGGCGCGGACGGATCGGGCGCCGACGACGACCGGGCGCCCTATGACTATTGGGACGGCCGCCTGACCAACGAGGACTTCGTCGACCGCCCCCGAAACGAGGGATCCGGCGACGAAACCCCACGCCCCGACGCCCCACACCCCGACACGCCCCGCGACCCCGCACGCCCCCTCTACGACGGGCGGCCCGTGCGCGATCCCTATGATCGCGGCGGCGGCTATCGCCGCGTGTCCGAGGCGGCGTGGGCGCGGGCGCGCGACGATTATCTGGCCGGGGACGCCGCCGAGACGGTGTGCGCCCGGCACGGCCTGGCCTTGTCGACCTTTCGCCAGCGCGCCAAGGCCGGAAGCTGGCGCCGCATCGACCAGCCCGATCCCGAGCCGGTCGATCTGGAGGCCGAGGAGGCGGCCGGCCTGCTCGACTACGCCGAGATGGCGCGCCACGCCCTGGTGCGGCTGAACCGCGCCGTCCTGCGCGGCCGGGTCGCCGAGGCCGCCGGCTGGATGCGGCTGCACACGCGCCTCTTGGACCTGGCCCGCGCCGCCGACGGACCCCCGCCGGC
>JAEXZS010000003.1 GCA_023451375.1 Pseudomonadota bacterium | reverse complement strand
GCATGGACTCCGCCAGCAGCTTCTTCAGCCGCCGGTTCTCGTCTTCCAGCGTCTTCAGCTTCTGGGCGTCCGACACGCTCATGCCGCTGTACTTCGCCTTCCAACGGTAGAAGGTCTGCTCGCTGATGCCGTGCCGCCGACAAACTTCCGCCGTCGGGCTTCCCGCTTCCTGCTCGCGCAGCACGCCAATGATCTGCGCCTCGTTGAACCTGCTCTTCTTCACATCCGGCTCCTTGATGAAACGGACTCTCACTCAAATCGAGGGATCAGGAAGGGGGCACGTCAGAGGTGAACTCCGTCCCCTGGTCAGTCCGGATTCGCTTCGGCCGCCCGTAGATGGCGGTCACCCGCTCCAACGTCTCGACGACGTCCACGCCGCGATAGGTAGGCCGCACATCGATTGCAGGAGACAGCCGCGTCGCAGCGTCAACGATGGTCAGAATCCGCAGCTTTCGCCCGTTGAACGTCTGGTCGGCCATGAAATCCATGGCCCAGACCTCATTGGGAGCGGAAGGCGGCGCGCGGTCATCACGCAGCGCCGCCTTCACCCGCCGGCGCGGAACTTTCCTCCGTAATTGAAGACCTTCGTCTCGATAGAGCCTATAGGTCCGCTTGTGATTGACGTCCCAGCCCTCACGGCGCAGCAGGACGTGGACGCGACGATAACCGTACCGAACGCGCGTCTCGGCGATCTCGCGGATTCGCTTTCTCAGAGGGGCCTGATCGGGGCTGCGGGCCTGATAGTGGTAAGTGGAGGTGTCGATCTGGAACACGCTGCACGCGCGCCGGATCGACACCTGCCAGGTGGCCCGAGCCGCATCGACAAGCTGACGCTTTCGATCAGGCCTCAGAGCTTTCGCTTGATGACGTCCTGCAACATCTCCTTGTCCAAAGAGAGATCCGCCACCAGCTTGCGCAGCCGCAGGTTCTCCTCCTCGAGCTGCTTCAGCCGCTTCATCTCCGACGGCATCAGTCCGCCGTACTTCGACCTCCAGCGATAATAGGTCTGGACCGAGATCCCCGCCTTCCGACAGACCTCCTCCACCGTCGTTCCTTCCTCCGCCTGTCGCAGGATGAAGGCGATCTGCTGCTCACTGAACCTCGATCTTCGCATGCGAACCTCCCGGTGCCGCCATCAAGCGCGAAACCGGGAAAATTCTCGTAATCAGCGATCCAATTTTCGGGGTGAGGACCACCTCGTCACGACGACCCTTGTCGGATGATGGCCTTAAGTCTCTTGTAACTACCTTCACCCAATACAGTGCGCGCTGCTCTCTTGATCCGGTTGCCGCCGGCCAAGCCTCCTTGCCTTAAGCGAAACGGAAGATTGCGCGCCTGTTGCTGCAGAGCCGCGGCAGATAGACCATTGGGATAGAACATCTGTTGGGTCTCAACGCAGAACGCCGGCTTGCCCGCGATACGCGCGATCGCCTCGGCTTGCGCCGGCTCGCTTTCAATGAAGAGCGTTGCGTCCGACTTGCGATAGTATTCCCCCTTGAAACTGCCGTGGACCCCGAGTCGCTGTCTCTCCGCCTTGCTGGGCAAATCCAGCATGACCAAAGCATCGTATTCGACGCCCTGACGCTCCAGCCACTCTTCCGTCAATCTCCGGTACTTCTCCAGCCGACTCGTAACCAGAGCCCCTATCCGACGTGTAGGAACATGTAGCGGAACCGCTTCGGCGAGGAACTTCATGTAGGCAGAACCGTCGTCGTTCTCCGCGTGCGTCGGGTCAACGCAAAGGACCCCATCTAGATCTACGCAACTCTTTTCCAGAACGACGTGATGCATGAGGTTCCACTGGAACACGCGCGGGTCGGGGACCACTTCGAAGATGAAATCAGCCTCGTCATGCCGGGTCTGAGTCCCGAAGACCGCGCCTAGCATGACTTTATCGGCCATCCCGGCAGCCTCGAGCCTCTCTCGCGCCGCACACATCGCCTTGCCACTACGGATGCTGTCGTCGAGCACCAAGATGCGACGCATGTCTGACAGTTCTCGGTCTAGAGCACTGCGGCGCTTGGTCGTTCCCGACGAATAGATACGGCCATCAATGAAGCTATCGAGGTCCGTCATCGGGATGTTGGTGATCAGGCAGAACAGGTTCGCCGCCAGCAGACCGCTGCGGGGGATGCCGACCACAAGATCGACGTCCCGGGGAAGGCGATGGAGATTGCGAACGATCGCATCGTTCATGTCGGCTATCGAACGGTAGTGCATTCGGCGTCTCCAAGTCTCACTTGCGCATGCGTCCGGCAGCAGCGGAGAGATATTCACTGACTTCCAACAGTGTTCTTCTTCCCGAGGCGGTCAGACTGGCAAGCCCCGCCACGGCCCCGTAGGCGAACACCGCGCTGATGGCTAGTGCCGGCAGAGGCGCCTGGGGCAGATGCGGCTTGATCAACGAAAGGGAAAGCAACACGAGATGCGCGCCAATTAGGAAAGGCCAGGCGGCCTCCAGCACATGTGCGAACCGAACTGGTCCGCGGCGTCCCACATACCACCAGAGGATCGGTGTTTTGATGTATTCGGCGATCGCATACGCAATGGCGACGCCGACAGCTCCCCACGCGATCCCTATCGAAAAAGCAGAGATAGCGAATCCTGCCGTCGCGACACCCCACCATAGGAACTCCCGGGATCGCCCCTGGCTGACAAACAGCCATCCGGCGGGGCTGTTGAGCGGCTGCACTAGACCGGCAACCCCCAGCGCTGCAAAAATCGCCACGCTTCCGACCCATTGCTCCCCCAGCAGAAACGGGATCACAATGTTGGCCATGGCGATGCCTGCCGCGACACCGGGCAACGTGGCCAGTAGAACAAGTCGCAGCACCCGCAAGTAGGCTCGCCGATAAGCGACAGGTTCTGGGACCATGCGAGAAAGCGTCGGCACCATCACCTGAGACAACGGACTTGTGACCTGAGCCAAAGGAAACAGAAGCAGCTTGTACGCCCGTTCGTACAGGCCCAGCTGCACGCCGCCCCAGAAGCGTCCGATCAGAATATTGTCCAGGTTGCGGGCGAAGAAGTTTGCAAAGTTGAATCCGGTGACTTCGGCGCCAAAGCCAACCATCGACCATCCGCCCCCAATCTTGCGCGGCCAGGACGGGCGCCACGGAGAACTAGCCCAAGTCATCAGAATGCCGATCAGCGCCCCCGCTACGGAGGCGCCCCACAGGGCCCAGTAGGACGGCGAGACAAGGGCCCAAATGATCGCGGTGGCGAGAGTCGCTATGCCCACTACGACCTCGATCAGCGCCAGGCGTCCGAACTGCATGCGGCGGTTCAGAAGCGCGCCGTGCTGTGCGCCGCTTCCCGTCAGCAGCACCGGAACAGCCATCGCCGCGATCAGCGGTCCGACCTGCGGCTCGTCATAGAATCTGGCCGCAAGAGGACCAATCGCCACTACCGCGACGGCTACGGCGAGGCTGGCCGCGACATTGATCCAAAACAGGAAGTTAACTTCGTCATGAGCGATCTTCGGGCGTTGCACGGTAGCCTGTGTCAGGCCGAGGCTTTGGAACATGCCTAGAAAGGCCAAAACCGGTGCGGCCATGGCCACCAGACCGAAATCACTCGGCGTCAGCAAACGCGAGAGGACCACGACTGATACGATCTGCAGGCCTAGCTTGAACCCCTGCGCTGCGCCGGTCGCTATGATCCCGCGCCCAACGGAGGCTTTGGTGGGTCCCTCCGGAGCGTCGAACATGTTGGGCAAAGTGGTCAGGTTGTGCCTTCAGCTTGCAAGTTGCCGCGGCATCATGGTGCCTTGCGGACCCTACAGGAAGCTTAGCGTCTACAAGAAGCGAAAACTCGACACACCGGCCCTCGGTCGAATGTGATCGCGTGTTCGGCTTGGCGACGTCGTGGCTTGGCTACGGGCGGGTGGAGAACCGGGACAGGTTCCGCACACACGCCAACTGACCAGAGCTGACATCTAGCGAGTTGAAAGCCTCAGCATGACCGCGGGCTCTACCACTTTTTTGAAAGCAGATCGTTCAGCGCCGCCTTGTCCAGCATGGCGTCGGCCAGCAGACGCTTTAGCCTGCCGTTCTCGTCTTCCAGGGCGCGCAGCCGCTGGGCGTCCGACACGCTCATCCCGCCAAACTTGGCTTTCCAGGCGAAGATCGTGCCCTCCGACACGCCGTGCTTGCGCGCCAGCTCGCCCGCTTTCGCGCCGGCCTCGTTCTCGCGCAGGATCCCGATGATCTGCTCTTCCGTGAATCTCGCTCGTTTCATTCCGTCCGTCCTTTCAAGGGCCGGACTCTAGCTCCGCGTGGAGGAAATTCTCAGAGGCACGTCATCCTGTGCGAGTGACGTGATGGTGTGGACGACCTCCGCCTAACCGGCTGTTCTGGCGGTGTCGTCATCAGGGACGTCACGTCTAGGAGCGGTATCATGCAGACCATCGCTGTCGTCGGGCTCGATCTGGCGAAGACTGTTTTCCAGGTTCACGGTGTAGCCGCAGACGGCACGGTTGTCGTGAGACGGCAACTGCGGCGCGGCCAGGTGCTGGCCTTCTTCCAGTCGATCGGGCCATGCCTGATCGGGATCGAGGCGTGCGCCTCAGCCCACCACTGGGCGCGTGAGCTGATGGCGATTGGGCACGAGGTGCGGCTCATGCCGCCAGCTTACGTGAAGGCCTATGTGAAGCGAGGCAAGACCGACGCGGCCGACGCCGAGGCGATCGCCGAGGCCGTCACCCGGCCGACCATGCGGTTCGTGGCTGTGAAGTCGAAGGTCCAACAGGCGGTGTTGATGCTCCACAAGACCCGGGATCTCCTGGTTCGCCAGAGAACGATGCTGATCAATGCGCTGCGGGGTCACCTCGGGGAGTACGGCCTCACCGCGCCTCAAGGCCCCGCCGGGGTGCAGGCCGCTCTGAAGGCTTTGCGGGAAGAGGATCAGGACCTGCCGGATCTGGCGCGAGCCGCCCTTGGCGGATTGGCGGAACAGCTCGAACACCTCGGCGAAGAGATCGGCCGACTGGAGCGTCGGATTCTCGATTGGCATCGGCAGGACGAGACGAGCCGGCGGCTAGCGACCATCCCGGGCATCGGCCCGATCACCGCCAGCGCCATGGCGGCCAGCGCGCCAGATCCAAGTCTCTTCCGGTCGGGCCGCCAGTTCGCAGCCTGGCTGGGGCTCACGCCGCGTGCCAACAGCAGTGGAGGCAAGGATCGCCAGGGTGGCATCAGCAAGATGGGCGACAGCTACCTTCGACGTCTTCTCGTCGTCGGGGCGACAGCCGTCCTCCGAATGGCCCGGCAGCAAAGACGCGAGGGCTGGGTTGGCAATCTCCTCGAACGCAAGAAGCCGAAGGTCGCTGCCGTGGCCTTGGCCAACAAGACGGCCCGCATCGCCTGGACCCTGATGGCGCGACAGGAGGACTACAAGCCCACGGCGGCCTAGAGATCGGTCCGGTCTTCACCCAGGACCGGCGCCGTAGGCGAAGGAGTGGTGAGACGTGATGACGAACCGGCCGCAGCCGGGGATCGGTGAAACCCAGGGGGTCAGAGCGCCTTGAGCGCGTTGACGTGATTAGGGAGCCGGTCCGCGGACTTCATCAGGGCCAGCAGCGCACACAGCTGCATCAACAGGCCGAACACATGACTGCACTCGACCGAGCGCCAACGTCGTTTCCACTCTTGCGTCTTGGAGGTCGTCCACACATGACCCCC
>JAEXZS010000042.1 GCA_023451375.1 Pseudomonadota bacterium | reverse complement strand
CGCCGGCCTCGCCCGAGATCGCGCGCCCGCCCGTTCCCGCGAGCGGGGCGCCCGGCCCGGCCGTGATCTCCCAGGCCCCCGCATCGGTGGCCAGCACCCCGGCGACCGGTCCGCTCAGGCCGCCCCGTGATCCGCGCCCCGGCGTCAGCGTCAGGGTCAGTCCATCAGCGCCCCGAGCCGCCTTCTGGTCCGCCGCATGATCGATGATCCCGCCCTGGAAAGGGAAGAAGTGCGCCCGCGCGATGTTCGCGCCCGCCAGCGGGCCGCCCGCCGCGCTCAGCACCAGCCGGCCGTCCTCCAGCGCGACCCGTGCCTCGATCGGCGCCGGGCGCGGGGCGGCCGCCAGCGCGGCCTGGATCGCAGCGCCATGGGTCGGATCCAACGGCGCCGCCGTTTCGCGCACCTCGACGGCCAGCGCCAGCGGCAGCTCGTCGGGCACGCACATCTGGTCGCTGCACACCATGAACAGCGCCTCGGCCCGCAGCGTCAGCACCTGCCCCGCACGCGCCGAGGCTGGAATCTCGATCGGGACGGGCAGAAACACATCGCCGGAATAGCCGTAGTTGACCAGGCTCTGCAGCCGCTGGCGCTCCGGCAGCGGCCAGACAATATCGTTCGCGCGAACGCCCCGCGGCAGCGTCCAGTCCAGCGTCGTCGGTCCGCCCGAATCGCCCGGATTGCGCCAATAGGTGTGCCAGCCGGGCTGTATCTTCTGGCGCACGGCGACGATCGCCGTTGATCCCGGGGTCGCCCATCGGGACATGGGCACCAGCTCGGCCTCTATGCGCTCGGTCCGCTGGGGACCCAAGCCGGTCAGGGCCGCCGCGCCGCTCGTCTGCGCCGCCGCCGTCAACGGCGTCAGCACCAGCAGCAGGCCGACAAACAGGGAGATCAGGCGCAAGGGCGACATCCGTTCGGAAAGGCAGCGCCCAGTCTAGACCGCGGGACGCGCCGCATCCATCGACAGGCCGCCGCAGCCTTAGTCGGCCGCCCCGTCCTCCAGCATCTCCTTCATCATCTCCAGGATCAGCTTCTGCTTTCGCAGCGGCAGTCGGGGCGCCAGCCGCGCGATCTCGAGCGACTGGCGGGTGGCGGCATGGTCGTGGTCGAACGCGGGCGCCTCCTCGGCCACGCCGGGGCGCCCGCCGTAGCCGTCGAAGAAGTAGGGAATATCCACCTTCAGGAAGTCGGCGATCTCGAACAGCTTGGAGGCCGAGATGCGGTTCTGGCCCTTCTCGTACTTCTGCATCTGCTGGAAGCTCACGCCCACGGCCTTGCCCAGGGCGGTCTGGCTCAGGCCCAGGTCGAGCCGCTTCTCCTGGACGCGGCGTCCCACGTGACGATCGACGGGATGCGGGTTCTGGTTCTCCTCGCCGCGCGCCATGTCACGTCCTGCTCAACTGTGCGATTTCGAAACACTAATGCGCCCCAAGACCGGCCACAAGCACAAGGCGAAGCTTGTCAGCAGCGCCAGGCCGAAGGGCCAGTCGCCCAGCCGTCCGTAGGGGGTCGCGGCGGTCGGCTCCGGCAACCTGGCGTCGATCACCCCCATGACGCCGGGCTCCAGCCGATCCCCATCGACGACGCGGCCCCACGGGTCGATCATGGCCGATATGCCGGTGGGCGTGGCCCGCGCGATGGGCAGGCCCGTCTCGATGGCGCGATAGCTGGCCAGGTTGAGGTGCTGGCGCGGCCCTGACGTCTTGCCGAACCAGGCGTCGTTCGACGCATTGACGATCCAAGCCGGACGACCCGTCGCGCCGGGGGTGAAGCCGGGATACAGGCTCTCGTAGCAGATCAGCGGCTGGACCGGAGGCGCGCCCGGCAGGCTGATCGGCGCGGGGGTGGGTCCGGCGTAGAAGTCGCTGGGCACATGCACCAGGCTGCGGACGCCGACCCGGGTCATCAGCGAACCCAGCGGCAGATACTCGCCGAACGGAACCAGCCGGTGCTTGTCATAGACCGCCGCCACGCGCAGCCCCGCGCCGCCCTCGTCGTGCAGGGCGAACAGGCTGTTGTAATAGCGCGCGCCCTCGGGCGCCGCCGGGTCGGCCTCGCCGCGCGACAGGCCCATCAACAGCGTCTGGCCGGGCCGCAGCGCCGACGCGATTCCCTCGCCTTCCGCGCCAGGCGCGAAGACCTGGTAGTCGGCCGCGGGCAAGGAGCCTTCGGGCCACACCACCACGTCGGGCGTTCGCCCGGTCGGTCGGGCCGTCGGTTGGGCCGTCAGGCGAAGATAACGATCGACGATGGAGCGATAGGCTTCCGGCGTCCACTTCGATTCCTGGTCGACATTGGCCTGAACGATCCGCACCACCGTGTCGGTGAAACGCAGGTCCGCGCCGCCCAGCCGCATCATGCCGCCCACGCCCACCGCGACCAGGGCGACGAGGCCCAGCCCCGCCGCGAGCCAACGGCCGCGCCACAGCCCCGGCCCGAGCAGCGTCCCCAGCGCCGACACGGCCGCCACCGTCAGCAGGCTCAACCCATAGACGCCGACCACGGAGGCGAACTGCGACATCGCCCCGCCCGCGCGCCAGCTGGCTCCGGCCGGGTTCCAGGGAAAGCCGGTCAGCACATGGCCGCGCAGCCATTCGGCGGCGCAGAACAGGGCGGCGAACAGCAGCACCCGCACGACGCCTATAGGCGCGAACCGCCGGTACAGCCCGCACGCCGCCGCCCAGAACAGCCCCAGACCCGCCGGCAGCAGGCTGGCGGCGAAGGGCGCCATCCACGCCTGTTCCGGATTGACGAAGAAGGCCTCGGCCACCCACCAGCAGCCGATGAAGAAATAGGCGAAGCCCGCCAGCCAGCCCATCCAGAAGGCCCCGCGCGGCCGGTCCGACCGCTCCGATAGGATCATCAGCAGCGGATAGCCGATCAGGCCCGGCAGCACGCCGAACGGTGGATGCGCCAGCGCCGTCGCGGTCCCTGCCCCGAGCGCCAGGACGATGCGGATCGCCCGCCAGGTCCAGCGCCGGCGCGGCTCCGGCATCGCGCGGATCGGCGCGGCCAGGCGGTTCAGCACGACGTCAGGCGTCATCCTCCGCCTCCTGCTCGGCGGCTCCGTGTCCGGCCAGATAGGGATCGGCGACGCCTAGTCCGGCCAGGATCTCGCGCTCCTCGGCCTCCATCTCCTCGGCCTCCGCGTCGTACTCGTGATCGCGGCCCAGCAGGTGCAGCACGCCGTGGACCACCAGATGGCTCAGGTGATCGGCCAGGGTCTTGCCCTGCGCCCTAGCCTCGTCGGCGCAGACCCCGTGCGCCAGGACGATGTCGCCCAGGTGCGGAGAGGCGTTTTCGGGCGCGGGGAAGGACAGGACGTTCGTCGACCGGTCCTTGCCGCGGAAACGGACGTTCAGCTCGCGCACGGCCGCGTCGTCCGTCAGCAGCACGACCAGGTCGCCCTCGACGGCCCCCAGCGCGGCTTCGGCCGCCCGGGAGACGATCGCCTCGACCTCCGGCAGAGCGGACCAGGCGTCCGCCTCGACCTCCACCTCGATCATTCGGTGTCTTCGAGGTCGGGCGCGGGCAGGCGACGCGCCGCGTCGGCGTCATAGGCGCGCACGATCCGCTCGACCATGGCGTGACGCACCACGTCCTCGGCCGCGAACTTGAGGATGCCGACGCCCTGGACCCCGTCGAGAATCCGCAGCGCATGCGCGAGGCCGGAATCGCGCGGGTTCAAGAGGTCGATCTGCGACGGATCGCCGGTCACCACCATGCGCGCGCCCTCGCCCAGGCGAGTCAGCACCATCTTCATCTGCAGGCGCGAGGTGTTCTGCGCCTCGTCGACGATGACGAAGGCGTGGCTCAACGTCCTGCCGCGCATGAAGGCGATGGGCGCGGCCTCGATCTCGCCCTTGTCGCGACGGCGCTGCACATCCTCCGGCCCCAGGATATCGTTCAGCGCTTCCCAGATCGGGGCTAGATAGGGATCGACCTTCTCGTTCAGGTCGCCCGGCAGGAAGCCCAGCTTCTCGCCTGCCTCGACGGCCGGGCGGGTGATGACCAGCCGGTCCACCTGACCCCGCCGCAGCAGGCCGGCGCCGTAGGCCGCCGCCAGGAAGGTCTTGCCCGTGCCGGCCGGCCCAACGCCGAAGCTCAGCTCGCACCGGCCCAGCATGTCCAGGTAGGCGGCCTGGGCCTTGGTCTTGGGCACGATGGCGCCGCGCTTGCCGCCCGGCAGGGACACCCCCGCCGCCGCCAGCCCCGGCCCGCCCTTGCCGCCACGCGCCTGGCCCAGCGC
>JAEXZS010000023.1 GCA_023451375.1 Pseudomonadota bacterium | reverse complement strand
GCGGCGGCTCGCGCCGTCGCCGGCGACGGCGACCAGGGCGCCGCTCTGCTCGACCCGCCGAAGAAGCGCTGGGGCACGCTTGCGCAGCGCCAGCGTCTCCGCCGCGCCGCCATGGTCGGGGCGCTGGTGCTGGCCGACCGGCGCAGCATCGATGATACGCCGTTGACGGGCGTGACCGCCGAGGCTGGGCAGATGCGCGTCCAGCTGATCGCGGATCTGCGCCGGCTGAAGGACATCCAGTCGACCGAGAAGAAGGTCGCTCTGAAGGGCGAGCTCCTGCCCGCCTACGCCGATTATGTGGCCGGCTTCCTGGAGGCCAACACGGGCGTCGAGGATGAGACCGTTTCCTGGGTCCTCGTCTGGCGCATCGATGTCGGCGACTACGTCGGCGCGCTGGCGATCGCCGACTACATGATCCGCCACAAGATCGCCCTGCCCGGTCGCATCGATCGGACTACAGCCACCTTCGTGACGGAGGAGATCGCCGAGGCCGCCCTCAAGGCCTACGCCCTGGGTGGCGATCCGGCGGCCGGCTTCGCAGGACCCATCCTGGTTGACCTTGAGGACCTGGTCGACGGCTGCGACATGCCTGATCAGGTGCGGGCGAAGCTCCACAAGGCCAAGGGCCGCCAGCTGCTGTGGGCGGCGGAGACGACCGAAGACGACGCTCATCGCCGCATCGCCCAGGAATCCGCCCTGAAGGAACTGCAGCGCGCGCTCGAGCTCGATGACGGCGCCGGCGTCAAAAAGGACATCGAGACCCTCCAGCGCACGCTGAAGAAACCCGACACGCCGCCGGCGTAAGCCCGCGGCTCCAAGCTGCCCCCCCGGCGCTCGGCGGCGGGAGACTGGCGACCGACCGTTCCATCCCCTGCGGATCGGCCTCCCGTCTCCCCCACCGCCGTAGCCCGGGCGGGCGAGATCAAGGACGACGAGGCCGACAGGCCACGCACACAGGAAGCACACCCCTAGCCATGTCCGGCTTCGTCGCCCGAGATCCGATCGCCGACACATCGCCCGATCCTCAGCCGCCCGCGGCCGACGTGGTCGAATGCGACGCCTTCTGGCCCTCCATCAACATCACCGACCTGCGCCAAGCCGCGCGCCTGAACACCGACATTCCGGCCGAACGCCTACGCGACGCCGTCCGCATCGCCATGCTGGACATGGCGCGCGAGCTTCAGGCTTGGCGTCTGGACCAGCAGCTGGCGGGATATCAGACGCTCTCGGCCGTGCCGGCCCGCCAGATGGCCGGGGGCCAGTCGGACTATGTGCTGCTCTGGGCGCGCGGGATCTACTCGGTCGTCGCGGCCGACCTGGGCGAACGACTCCGCGGCCAAGGCCTCACCGCCGCCGGCGACGCGCGCGCGGATTCCCTGCAGTCCGACGTGGACATCCATAGCCGCAACGTCATCCACGCCGTGCGCGACTTCCTGGGCGTGACGCGGGTGGCGGTGGCCCTGATCTGATGGCCCTGTCTGCGCCGATCGCGATCACCGCGCGCCAGGGCGAGACCGTCGACGCCCTGGTTCACCGCGTACTCGGCCGCACAGCCGGCGCGGTCGAGGCCGTACTGGATGCGAACACCGGCCTCGCCTCCGCCGGCGTCCGCCTCGAGGCGGGGCGCCGAGTCATCATTCCAATCACGGCCGAGGAACCGCAACACCAGCCGATGGTGCAGCTCTGGGCCGCGCCGCCGGCGGCCGCGACAGAGACCGCCGCGCCGCTCTACCCCGCACCGGGCCCAAACCCCGAGGACCCCTCCATGACCGGCGTCACCCAGATCATCGACGAGCCCGCCGCCGTCTGGACGGTAGCGCACGGCCTCGGCTACCGACCCGTCGTGGGCGTCCGCGACGCGACGGGCGCCGAGATCGGCGCCGACGTCCACCACCTCGACCTCGACACCGTCCAGGTCTCGTTCACGACGCCGACCTCCGGCTCGGTGAGGTGTGTCTGATGCGCCGCCAGCTGACCGACATCGAGATGGTGAACGCCCGACTGCGGGGGCTCGACGCCGCTGTTGATCCGGACGAGCCAGTCATCCTCAGCCAGGTCCTCGCGCTGCTGGCCGGCGTCGCCACCATCGACGCCATCACCGCCGCGATCGACGCCCTGGTTAACGGCGCGCCGGCCGCGCTGGATACGCTGCGCGAGTTGGCTGAGGTTCTACAGGATGAGCAGGACGCCGTGGCGGCGTTGACGGGTCTCGTCGCGGCCAAGGCGGAGAAAACCGCGCTCAATGATCTGGCCGCCACCGTTGCAGCGTTGGGCGCACTAGCCAAGGCCGCGGGTACAGACCTCCGCGGATTGGCGGACGACGCCAAATACCTGACCGCGAGAACAGTGAAGGACGCGCTTTCCCCAGAGGTCGCCGATGTCGCCGCTCCCGATCTGTCGCGACCGGTTCAGACCCTCACGCTCTCAGCCAACGCCACGTTGGGCCCACCAATCCACGTCACGCCAGGTACGACAGGCCTGATCTATGTTAAAAAGACCGCCGCGGGGCTGACGCTCTCATTCAACGCTGCGTGGCTGCCCTTTGGAACCGTTCCGACGTTGTCCGATGCGGTGAACCTGGTCGACGCCGTTGTGTGGACTGCCGATGAACTGGGCCATGTGGGCTTCTGGCTCGCGGCGGGGCGCGTCGCGTGATGTTGCCGTGGTTTCCGGCTCCCTACCTCTTCATCCCGAGAGGCCTCCGGTACTGGCAGTCGCCGGTCATCACCACATCTCAGCCCATCGAGCTGCCTCCCGGTTTCGCCACGGTCTGCGTAGTGACCGTCGGACAAGGCGCAGCGGCCACGAGTCTTACATCTGGCCCCGGCGGGTCGTTGCGCTACCGCAATGCCTTTCCCGTCGATCCAGCCGGCGATTTGCTGGAGGCCATCATTGACGCCTCGTCCAGTCGGGTGACAATCGGCACCACGATCATCGCCAGGGCGAACGCCGGCGGCGGCGCGTCGCCTGCAGGCAATATTGGGACGGGCTTCAACGGGGGTGCGGGCCAGACCGTCGTCACACAGGAATCCCGGCGGGGCGGCGGCGCTGGCGGCTACACAAGCAACGGGACTACCAGCACGTCAGACATCTCCCGAGGCGGACAAGGGCTCGATGTCTTTGGCCGCCGACTCCCCGGCGGCGGCCAGCGATCGAACAATACGCCTGCAGGCGAGGATTTCGGCGGAGGCGGCGGCAACCGGTACAACAGCGACGGGAGTCGAACCCTGGGAGCCGGAGGCGCGGGCGCTGTGCGCCTGATCGCCGGCCCCGGTCGCGCCTTCCCCAACACTCTCACCGAGGACATGTAATGCCCTACGTGCTGAACGGCGAAACGCTGAGCGAGCATCGGCCCATTCCCCTGATCGGCGAGACGCGGCATGCGTCGAGCATCCTGACCCTCTGGTCGCGCGAAGCGCTTGCCACGATCGGCATCGTCTGGGCCGAGCCAGAACCGCCCGTGGTCTCGCTCGAGGAGCAGCGCGACGCGCGCAACCTGGCTGTCAACGTCAAGCGGGAGCAGGTCTTCGAAGCCGGGTTCCTGGTCGAAGACGGGGCGCTCGCCGGCTGCAGGCTTCAGCTGCGCGGCGCCGACGACAAGGCGAACTGGCTGATCGTGGAGAAGAACGCCCGTAAGGCCGTGGCCGTCGGCGGCGGCGAGGTGGCGATCATCCCGGTGCGCACCCTCGAGAACCAGACGATCATGGTCTCGCCGCTCTATGTCCTCGATGTCCTGGATGCACTGGAGGCTTGGGGTCTCACCGTGATGTCCAGATCCTGGACGCTAAAGGATCAGAACGACAGGGCTGCCTCCGCCGAGGACCTGGTCACCGAGGAGGAGTTGGAGACCGGCTGGTCGTGAGCCGGTTCACCGAGGCGCAGTACGTCCTTACCGGCCGCCTGAAGAACGGCCGGCCGGAAGTGCGCCTGACATCCGACCTGGTCTACCACGTTGGGTTTATCGGCTCGAACTGGCTCATTATCGCCCCCGCCGGTTTCTGCTCGGACCTTGCCTCGGTACCGGCAATCCCCGCGTCCCTCGCGCGTCTGCTCGTCTGGTCCCGTCCCGGTCGGCCCATGCTGCGTTGGTTGATCCGGAAGCGCAATGCGTTCGCCAAGCTGATCGCCCGGGCCGCGATCGTCCATGATCTGATGCGGCAGGATCCGCGCTGGCCAAAGCTGGTGGGCGACTGCGTGTTCGCAGAGGCTATGGGCGTCGACCAGGTGCCTGCCGCGTACCGGCTCCTGGCGTTCGCCGGCGTCCTGACGAACTTCAGCCGGACGTGAGACGGCTCAGGCCTGCAGGGCATCGTTCATCTTGTCCAGCAGGCGCGCCAGCAGCGCTTCCTCGTCAGCCTGGCTGAAGCCGAGCAGCGGCCGCTGCGGGTAGTCGTACTCTGGACCGTTCGGCGCCAGGCGATCCTTCAGGCCATAGTGGTGGATGGCGGCGATCCTCTCGGCCCTGCCGATAAAGCCGACCCACGCCGTTGCAGGATCCGCGCCCGCCTTCAGGTGAGACGCCGTCCTCAGCTTGGCGAACATGGCCTTGGCCCGCCGGCGGATACCGCCGCGCCGGCCTCGGATAGAACCCTGCAGCGGGCCCGGATCTGACGCGCCGCCCTCCGCCGGCAGGTGACGTACGATCCGGTCTCGCCGGAACGATCGGATCCCCTCCGCCTCCTTGTCATAGCCGACCAGGTAGCCGCCGCCCGGACCGCCTCGGCTCACCCAGCTGCGCATCTCGACCAGGCGCTCCTGGCCGGCGGCTCGGTAGAGGAAGCGGACCGGGCGCGGCCCAACCGTGTCGCGCGGCTTACGGGGTTTGCGCGGCGGCCAGGCTCCGCCCTCAGGCCCGACCTGGGCGCGGATCCGCTGTTGCTGCGACTTCCTAAGGTCGGCGGCCATCTCCCGCAGCAGACGTGTTCGGTGGCGCGGCTGCAGCTGCTCGAGCAGCGCGCCGGCCGCCTGCCGGAACAGCTGCAGTTCGTCGGCCCGATCGGCCACGTCAGAGCTCCGGGTGCGCCGTGCAGTGGGCGGCCTCGGCCCCGTTGGCGTCGACCTGATGCAGCGGACCCCAATCGCGTTCTGGCTCTAGAGGCTTGTCCAGGTGCTCGACCTCCGTCGGCAGGCCGTCAGCGCCCACGTCCATCCGACAGATCTCGGTCAGATCGACCTGCACCATCATGTCGACCTTGCCGTCGCCGAGATGCTCGGCGTTGAACCGCAGCCCCCGCGCCAGCTTTTCGCGGTTGGCCGCCAGTTCAGGCTGCCATGTCCGGATCCACAGGAGAACCGGCGCCAGCACATCGTCCGGATGACCGTGGAAGTCGAGCAGGATCAGCTCCACGGTGTAACGGTATTCGAACGCCAGGCCCGCCGTGAGGGTCGAGTGCACCGTGCCTTCCTGGATGAGGACGGTCAGCCGATCGGGGTTGTCGTCGACGTCGTGACCCTTCGAGACAAGGGCTCTCTTGAGCCAGGCTCTGAGGCTGTCTGGCTTGTTCACAGCAGCCCGCCCACCAGCCGGCGCAGCAGGCCGGGCCGTTCTCGTTCCAACCAGGCATCTTCGTCAGCGTGCTCGGCGTCGTGAACGCCAACGGCCAGGGCGCGTCGGGCCTCGCAGGCGACGATCTCCGCACCACGCGCGACATAGGCCAGCTCGAGGTCGAACCAGGTGGCCTCAGGCGGCAGGGTCGGCAGCGTGCAGGCCGCTCTCGCCGTCGCCGGCATGGACCGCCTCGGCGGCTGAACGGCGTGAGATGCTGCAGACGACTGCCGAAATGGCGCACAGCTGCTCGTCAACACGACGCAGGCGATCGTAAGCGGCAGGATCCAGCAGCGGATCTTCATCGGGGACTTCCTGGCTATGGGCGGCCGCGACGGCTCGAGCGTCGCTGATCCGGTTCTGCGCGGCTTCCGTCCGGACCCTGGTGTCGTCCGCACCGTCAGCCTCGATGTGTCGCGCCGAGGCGTCAGATTGGGCGTGGGTCGCCACGCCTTCGGCGCGATCGGCGCGACGTTCGGCTATGTCGAAGGGATCGAACCGAAAGCCGAGAGCGCCCATGGCGATCAGCGCCGCGACGAAAACGACCACGCCCACGACCAACCAGCCGGCCGGGCCCAGGAATCTAGTCAGTTCCGACACGCGCATCAGAGCGTCCAGCGACAGAGGAGCCCGACCACCACGCCGACACCCAGCGCGACGAAGAGGATCAGGCAGACATAGCTCTCGCCTATACCGCCGCCTCCATGGTCACGGAGCACCAGGTGCTGGATCGCCCAGCCGATGGCCAGGGCGACCAGGATTCCCCAGCCGGCGCCGCCGAAGAAGGCCGGCGTAAAGCCGGCAGCGAAAACCACGAGCACGATCGCCAGGACGAGCGCCAGTGCGAGATAGTCGAAGAGGCGCTCCATCAGGGATACCGCTTTCTGTCGAGTTCGAAGTGCGGACCGTCACGCAGGCGTGGCCAGTCGCCGCCCCACACGATCGGCGTGCCCTGCTCTTTCGCGGCCGCCTTGAATGCGGCCGCGACCCGCGGATAGACCGGCCAGTCCCAGCGGACCTGGCCGTCGACCAAGACGGCGATGTCGATGGCGTGGCCGGTCAGGTGACGACTGTCCTGCGTACGGCTGGCGCCGGCGCGGACCAGCTCCGCCTGGCGCTTGGGGGTCCGGAGCCCTTCGGTCACCACGAAGTCCAGCGGCGACAGCTCGAGCGCACGGATGGCGACGCGCACCAGGTCGGCGTGGACGCCGGCCAGCGACTTGCGCGAACGCTGCGAGAAGGTGAAGCGGGTCATTTCGGCCCTTCGTCTACGGAGAAATGAGGCTCGGGCGCATCGCTGTCGTCGAAGTCGAGATCGACCGAGACGGCGCCGGCGTTCACCGCCACCCGACCGACGCGCCCGAAGGCCAGGGCAACCATGACGACGCCGATGACGGCCGCGCTCGCGAGACCGAGGCTGACAGCGCCGTTGATGCGGGCCAGCCAGATGCTCTCCGCCGGCGGGAAGACCGCGTGCAGCAGCCACAGCTGGACGTGGGCGAGCGCGAGGGTCGCAACTCCCCCGCCCCCCAGCATCAGGGCGAACCGGACGAGCGGCAGCGCCTTCAGCAGACGCCAGATCGCTTGTGAGACGCCGGCCGACTTCACTGGTCGCGCTCCATCCGCTCGCGGATCCAGCGGACGTCGCCTTCGATGCGCGCGGTGCGCTCGTCCAGGACAGCGATACGGCCCTGACGGACGGGTTCGACCGTCCTTTCCATCGCCTCGACCCGCTGCAGCAGGCCGCCATAGACGGCGACTCCGCCGAGGATCGCGACCAGAACGGTGAAGGCCAGCGACAGGACGGACGCGGTCAGCGGCAGCCGCGGCGCGGTGGCGATGATGGGGGCCGAGGTCATGGCCGGCACCCTGACGCCAGCCGCCGGTCTCACGCGCGCCCCGCCTGTTGTCGTCGCCGCGACGACAACAGGGCGCCCTCGCCGCCCTTGGAACGACCGGGCGACACCTGACCCATGTCCACATCCACCGGCCAGACAAGCGGGTCGACCGCGGTCAACCTGTCCCGGTTGCCGTTCCCGACCGTCATCGCGACGCTTGACCACGCCGGCATCGTGGCCGCGATCAAGGCCGAGATCCTGGCGGAAGCTCCCGAGGCGGCCGAGGCGTTGGCGCTGGAGAGCGAGCTGCTGTCCAAGGCTGTCCGGATCTTCGCCTACCGCGAGCTGAACCTGCTCGCCCGCATGAACGACGCGGTTCGCGCCCGCTACATCGCTACGGCGATGGGGGCTGATCTCGATCACGTCTGCGCCCGGATCGGCGTAGAGCGCCTGGTGATCGTCGCCGCCGGCGCCACCGGCCCGAACAGCCCGGCGGTCAAGGAAGACGACGAGTCGCTGCGCCAGCGCGCCCTCCTCGCCTGGGAGGCCCTCTCCACGGCGGGGCCCGAGCTCGCCTATCAGTTCTTCGCCCGAAGCGCCCACCCCAACGTGCTGGACGCCAGCGTCGAGAGCCCCGAGCCGGGAACGGTCCGGGTCACCGTGCTGTCGCGCATCAACGCCGGCCTCGCGGACGAGGCCATGCTGCAGGCCGTGGTCGCGGCGCTGACGCCCAAGAACCGCAGGCCGCTCACCGACAAGGTGGTCGTCCAGGCGGCGGCCTTCATCGACTTCGACCTCGAGGCCGAGGTTTGGACCTACGCCGGCCCGGATTCCGCTCTCGTCCTTGCGGAGGCCCGCGTTCGCCTCGACCGCTATCTGTCGGACAGCTTCAGGCTGGGCGAGGACATGACGGTCGCCGGCATCGTGGCGGCTCTCAAGGTCGAGGGCGTGCAGAACGTCAAGCTGCCCGGCCTACCCGGCGACATCGTCGTCAGTCGGTCCCAGGCCGCGCGCGCCGTCACCGTCAACGTCACACACGTAGGCGTCGCGCCGTGACGGACTTCGCGCCCCTGATGGCGCCGAACGCCACACCGCTGGAGCGCGGCCTCGATCGTGGCCTCTCCCGCCTGGACGAAGTCGACCTGACCGCCATCCTGGTCTGCGACGACCCGCAGGCCTGCCCGGCCGAGCTGCTGCCGTGGCTCGCCTTCGACACCTCGATCGACGACTGGGATCCCGACTGGAGCGACCGGGCCAAGCGCGCCGCGATCGAGCAGTCCCTGGTACAGCATCGCGAGAAGGGCACCCTAGCCGCGATCGAGCGCGCGGTGCGGCCGCTCGGCGGCCAGGTGGTGGTGCGCCCCTGGTTCGAACAGATTCCGGAGGGCGAACCCTACACCTTTCAGGTCATCCTGACGCTGCCGACGAACGGCGGCGACGCGCCGCCGGCGGACGCCGTCGAGATGGCCGTCGCCGCCATCGACCGGGCGAAGTCCGCCCGCGACCACTACACCTTCGCGCTCGGTTCCAGCGCCCGCGGCTCGCTCGGCCTGGTCGGCGCCATGCGCTCGGCCGCCTATGCCCGCCTGCAGCTGGCCGGCGCATCCCTGGCGCAGGCGTGACGGAGAACCCCATGGCCCTGATCTTCACCTGGACGACCGCCGGCCGCGAACGCCTGGTCAACGCGCAGAACAACGGCGTCGCAGCGCTGGTGATCGCGCGCATCGGCCTCTCCAGCCTGCACACCGCTGACGGCTGGGCCGATCTCGAGGCGCTGCCCGGCGAGTTCAAGCAGCTGGTGACGACCGGCAGCGGCGTCGTGGAAGAGACGCTGATCCACGTCACCATCCAGGACACCAGCACCGACGCCTACGACTGGAGGGCCTTTGGCCTCTACTCCGACGACGACGTCCTGCTCGGAGTCTACAGCCAGGCCGCGCCGATCTTCATCAAGTCGCCCAGCGTAATCCTCGCCCACGCCATCGACATCACGCTGGTCGACGCGATCGACCCAGGCTCGATCGACTTCGGCGAACCGAACTTCATCCTGCCGCCAGCGACGACCGAACGCCTCGGCCTTGTGGAGCTCGCCACCCCGGCCGAGGCGGCCGCCGGCACGGACCTCACCCGAGCCGTCACGCCGGCTGGCCTGAAGGCCGCCCTCTCTCCCCTGCAGATCGCCCAGCGCCGCGGCGCGATCCGGGCCTTCTTCCTCGCCGCCAGCGCCTAAAGGAGCCTCTATGCTGCTCGCCAGCCAAGCCATCGCCGCCGGTGCGCCGGCCGTTCTCTGGTCCGTTCCCGAGGGCAAGCGCGCGATCGTGACCCTCAACATCTGCAACCGCGGCGCAGGCCGGCCCAAGGTGGGCGTCGCCCTGAAGGCGGGCGGCGCCGCGGTCGGTAACGCCGACTGGATCGAGTTCGACACGCCGATCGCGCCAGCTGGCAGCATCGACGGGTCCGTCCTCGAGCGCACCGGCCTCATGCTGACTGCCGGCGACCGCATCTGGGTCTCGGCGAGCCTGGCGAACGTCAGCGCTGTGCTCTGGGGCCTGGTCGAGGACCTCGTCTGATGGGGCGCCGTATCAGTTCGGGCGGACGCGGCGGCGGCGGCGGCGGAACGCCCTCCGTCTACGCGCCGGGCCGCCTCTATGGACCCGTCGGTCACGGCGGCGGCGTGATCCATCCCAGCGGCTTCGCGGGCGCCATGTGGTCGCCGTTCCTAGTCGGACCAGGCGTGCACCGGGTGGTCGGCCTGTGGGCGGCGATCGGCGCCGCCGGCGGAGCTGTGCGCCTCGGTCTCTGGGACGACGCCAACGGCCGGCCGGGCGCCCTGATCAAGGACGCCGGCGAGACGGTTGCCGTGCTGCGGTCTTATCTGAAGGTGACATTCGCTGCGGTCGAGATCGACGCTGGCGAGACCGGCCGCATGCTCCACTTCGGCGCTGTCGCGGCCGGCCCTTCCCTCATCGGCCGCTACGCCAGGGGATCATCCAATGACGCCGGCCCTCCTGAGGACCCGCTCACGATGGTAGGTCTGGACCCGGGCGCCTTCTTCAGCGCCGACGCCGGCAACGACGCTGTGATCAACCTGACACCTGGTGTCAGGCTCGCTGCTGGCGCGATATCGCCGGCGACGCCGTTCGGCAACGCGCCAGACCTCTCGGGCGCGACCGGAGCGGGCCTTCTCACCGCTGGGCTGATCTTCGGCGACTGAGGCCGCCCTACTCCCCAACTGACCATCGCCGCTGTTGTCGTCGCCGCGACGACAACAGCGGCCACGCGCGAGCGGAATGACGCTGCGCCAACGTCGGCGCCTATCTGCCCGACCCTTCGGGCGCCGCGCCCCGCTCATGACCCGCACCGCCTCCTCCAGCCAGGCCCGCGCCTCCGACCAGGAACGCTTGATCAGCGGCCTGGCCCGCATCGGCGTGGTCGAGTCCGTGGACGGCGCGCTGTCCACCGTGCGGTTCTCGGACGAACTGACCTCGCCGCCGCTTCAGTGGATCGGCCGCGCCGGCAAGATCGCGTTGTGGGCGCCGCCGTCCGAAGGCGACCAGGTCCTGGTGATCGCGCCCGAGGGCGACATCGAGCAGGCTGTCATCCTGGGCAGCCTGTTCAGCGACGCCAACCCTCCCGTCGGCTCCGCCCTCGCGCTCGTCCTTAAATGGCTCGAGGGGGCTGAACTGACCTATGACGCCGAGACGCATGACCTGACGCTCGTCGTTCCCGGCAAGGTGACCGTGAAGGCCGAGGACGGCTTCCTCTTCGAAGGCGACATGGTGGTCCAGGGCGCGGTGCGAATCGAGGGCGACGTCGACCTGCAGGGCAAGCTGAACGCGACCGGCGACGTCGTCGGCGACGGCGTCAGCCTGAAGACCCACAAGCACCTCGGCGTCCAGACCGGCACGGGCCTAACCGGAGCGCCGCAATGACGCGCGTTCCCGTGGGTCTCTCCCGAACGACCGGCAGGGCCATCGCCTTCGCCTCCGACGAACACCTGGAGCAGGCAATCGGCGACATCGTCACGTGCCCGATCAACGCGACCGTGATGCTCCGCGACTACGGCTGCGAGCTCACCGACCTGATCGACCAGCCGGCCAACCCGGGCCTGCGCATCCGTATCTTCGCGGCCGTGGTCAACGCGCTGCGGCGCTGGGAACCGCGCCTTCGGCTGACGAAGCTGACGCTGCAGGCCTCCCTCGCCACCCCCGGCAAGTTCGCCCTGCGCCTGCAGGGCGTCCGTACCGACCGCCCCGCCCGCCTCTCGGCCGTCGACCTGAGCGTCGCGCTGCCCTCCGCTAACGCCTGATCCTCCCGGAGCCTTCCATGTTCGACACTCATCACCACGGCCTGCGCTTCGCCACCGTCTCGACCGCCCGCGCGGCGTTCCGCGTCGTGGCCACCTCGGTCATCGGCCTGGTGGCCGTGGCGTCCGACGCCGACGCCGCGGTTTTCCCGCTCAATGAGCCGGTCGTCATCACCGACCTGAAGGCCGCGATCGACGACGCCGGATCTGAAGGCACGCTGCGCGCCGCGCTGAAGGCGATCGAAGACCAGGTCCGCACCGTCGTCGTCGTGGTCCGCGTCGCAGAAGGCACGGCCGTCGACGCCGAGGACAAGCAGGACGAGACGAACGCCAACGTCATCGCCGGCCTCGGCCGCCTCGAGCGCGCCGAGCAGCTGGTCGGACAGAAACCGCGCATCCTGGGCGCACCGGGGCTGGATACGCCGGCCGTGACCGCGCAACTGGCTGTCATGGCGCCGAAGCTCGGCGCCTTCGCCTACGCCAAGGCGATCGGAGCGACCGTCGCCGAGCGCACCGCCTATCGCGACACCTTCAGCGCCCGCGAGCTGATGCTGATCTCTGGCGATTTCACGGCCGCCAGCGGCGATGTGGAGAACCCGGGCAACGTGACCAGCTTCGCGGTCGCCCGCGCATTGGGCCTTCGCGCCCGGATCGACCAGACGATGGGCTTCAACAAGACCATCTCCAATGTCGCCGTCGCGGGCGTCCTGGGCGTCACGGACCCGATCACCTGGGACTTGCAGAGCTCCGCGACCGAGGCCGGCGTCCTGAACGCCGCCGACATCACCTGCATCATCCAGCGCGACGGCTTCCGCTTCTGGGGCAACCACACCTGCTCGGAAGATCCGGAATACATCTTCGAAAGCGCCGTGCGCACCGACCAGGTCATTCGCGACACGATCGCCGACGGCGTCTTCCCTTACATGGACCGCCCGCTGCGTCGCAGCCTGGTGAAGGACCTGCTCGAGAGCATCAACGCCCTGTTCCGCGACCTCAAGGCCCAAGGGCTGATCATCGGGGCCGAGGCCTTCTATCCGGAGGACCTGAACAGCGAGCAGACTCTGGGCGCCGGCAAGCTGCGCCTCGGCTACCGCTTCACCGACACCCCGCCGATGGAGGACCTGGGCGTCACGGTCGAGAAGACCGGCGACTTCTTCCTCGACTTCGCCGCCGGTCTCTGAGCCGCCACCTCCCCCGCAACCTGATCTTCAACGGCTAAGCCGTCGTCTTCCTGAGGAATTCCGCCATGGGTCTGCCCCGCAAGCTCAAGAACCAGAACATCTACACTGACGGCAAGGGCTGGCAGGGTGAGGTGGACGAGGTCACCCTGCCGCCGCTCGAGCGGAAGATGGAGGAGTTCCGCGCCGGCGGCATGGACGGCTCTGTCGAGATCGACATGGGCGCCGCCGGCCCGATCGTGGTGACCCACAAGTACATGGGCCACGTGCCAGAGCTGGTCGCCCAGTTCGGCGCCCAACGCGCCGGCCGGAACCAGGTTCGCTTCGTCGGCGCCTATCAGCGCGACGACACCGGCGAGTACGGCGAAGGCGAGGTGGTGGTCCGCGGACGCCACAAGAAGCTCGAGCGGGGCGCTACCAAGCCGGGCGAAGACACCGAGACCACGGTCGAGACCACCTGCGTCTACTACAAGGAGACCTGGAACGGTCGCGTCCTGGTCGAGATCGACGTCCTCAACTGCGTCTGGATGCAGGACGGCGTGGACATGCTCGCCGAGCAGCGCCGCATCCTCGGCCTCTGACGCCGCTCCGCTCCGAACTTAAAGCTTAATCTGAACTGGACCGGCTCATGACCGACCTCAATCCTACCTCCTCTGCCAGCGCCGAGCTGGACAACGACACCCTGAAGACCGTCGATCTCGAGAAGCCGATCATGCGCGACGGCAAGCCGGTGTCGCGTATCACGCTCCGCCGGCCCAATGGCGGCGAGCTGCGCGGGACTGACCTGGTCTCGCTCTACCGCATGGACACCTTCGCGGTGTCCAAGGTTGTGCCGCGCATCAGCTCGCCCATGATCGCCTCGGCCGAGTACCTGGCCATGCCCGCCCAGGACGTCGCCGCGATCGCGAACAAGGTGTCGGATTTTTTGCTGACGAAGCAGCAGAAGGCCGAGGCTGGCCTGGACGCGTAGAGGACGCCGCCGCCGACATCGCCGGCGTCTTCCACTGGGCTCTCAGCGAGATCTACGCCCTCCCGTTGGGGGAGTTGCTCGATGCGCGGGAACGCGCGGTCGCCTGGTGGAACCGGGTGAACGCGCCTCCCTAGAACAAGTCGTGATGAATCAATGGCTGGCGACCGGAAGCTCAAGCTTGAAATCCTGCTGAAGGCGATCGACGCCGCGACGCGCCCGTTTCAGGGCGTGGAGAAGCAGGTCGACCGGACATCGGCCGCCTTGGCGGCGCACGGCAAGGAACTGCAGGCGCTGAAGGCGCAGCAGCGGGACATCGCGGCTTTCCGCGACCAGCGCCGGGCCCTGGGCGACCAGGCGATCGCGCTACGTCAGGCCCAGACTCGAGTCCGCGCGCTGGCCCAGGAGCATGCGGAGGCGGAGAACCCGACCAAGAAGATGACCGCGGCGCTTGCGCGGGCCCGGCGGGAGCTGTCGGACATGACGGCTGCGCAGCGGCGGCGCGCCGACGGCGTGCGCGCCCTGCGCACCGGCCTGGAAGCCGCGGGCGTCTCGACCCGCAACTTGGCGACCCACGAACGGGACCTTCGCCGACGCATCGAGGAGACAAGCCGCGCTGTCGTCGACCAGGAGAAGAAGTTCGGCCGCCTGAATGAGCGCAGACGCCAGTTGGCCAGCGCCAACGCCAAGTACGAGAATGCTCAGCAGCTTGCCGGATCCATGCAGGGCGCGGGCGCGTCGTCGATCGCCGCCGGGTCGGCCCTCGGAGCGCCTCTGGTATTGGCGGCCCGTGAAGCCATGGGCTTTGAGGAGGCCATGGCCGATGTCCGCAAGGTCGTCGACTTCCCCTCGCCCGTCGCCTTCAAGGCGATGAGCGACGATATCCTGAGCCTCTCGACGCGCCTACCCGTCGCGAAGGAAGAGCTCGCCGGCATCATGGCGCAAGGCGCTCGGGCCGGCGTCGCACGAGGCGATCTGCTGGCCTACACGGAGGCGGCCGCCAAGATGGGCGTCGCCTTCGACGTCACCTCGGAAGAGGCCGGCGCCATGATGGCGACCTGGCGGACAGCCTTCGGCATGGCCCAGCCCGAGGTCATCGCGCTCGCAGATCGCGTGAACGCGCTGACCAACGCCTACGGCGGCAATGCCGGCGCTGTCTCGGATATGGTCACGCGCGTCGGACCTCTCGGCGACGTCGCCGGCGCCTCAGGACCGCACCTTGCTGCCCTCGCGCAGGTCATGAACTCGGTCGGGGTGCAGAGCGAGATCGGCGCAACCGGCATCAAGAACATGCTGCTGGGGCTGACGAAGGGCGAGGCCGCCACCAAGAGCCAGCAGAAGGCCTTCGCGGCTCTGGGACTGGACGCGTCCCAGATGGCCAAGCGGATGCAGACCGACGCTTCGGGCGCCATCATGTCCGTCCTGAGTGCTGTGGCGGAACTGCCGAAAGAACGGGGCCTCGCCGTCCTTACCCAGCTGTTCGGCTCGGAATCGGTCGCGGCTATATCGCCGCTGCTCAGCCAGCTCGAGCTGGTTCGCCGGAACTTCCGCCAGGTCGGAGACCAGGCGTTCTACGCAGGGTCAATGGACAAGGAGTTCGCTGCGCGCGCGGCGACCACGACGAACGCCGTCAACCTCGCCAAGAACGGCGTCGGCGCCCTGGCGACCGAGATCGGCTATAGCCTGTTGCCGCAGATCAAGGCCTTCTCCGCCTGGGCCGGTACGACTGCTCAGGGCGTCCGGAACTTCGCGGCCGCACACCCGGGCGCGATCAAAGTGATCGTGGCGCTCCTTGGCGCCCTGGCGATCGGCCTAGTCGTGTTCGGCGGGGTGGCGATCGCCATCGCCGCCGTGCTCGGCCCGATCGCGCTGATGCGACTGTCGTTTGTTCAAGCCTTGCCGGTCCTCCGCGGTGTCGCGACGGGCTTCATGTTCGTCGGTCGCGGTGCGCAGTGGATGAGTGTCGCCCTCGGCGGCAGGGTGCTTACGGCGCTCAAGCTGGCGCGCGCGGCTATGATCGGCTTCAACCTCGCCCTCCTCGCAAACCCGATCACCTGGATCATCGTCGGCGTCGTCGCCCTGGCCGCTGCCGCCTTCCTGATATGGAAGAACTGGAGCAAGGTCGGTCCTTGGCTGTCCGGTGTCTGGGACACGATCAAGGGCGCGGTCAGCGCCGGCCTCGACGCCGTTGTCGGCTTCCTGATGAAGTGGACCATCGTTGGGGTCATCGCGCGGAACTGGGACGCCGTCGTCGACTTCTTTGGGGCGACCTGGAGCCTGATCAAGGAGGTGGTGGGCCTCGGCCTGGACAGTCTGAAGCTGGCCATTCTGACCTTCACCCCTCTGGGCTTCATCCTGCGGAACTGGGGTCCGATCACCACCTTTTTCACCAACCTCTGGGCTGGCGTGAAGGCCGTGGTCAGCGGCGCCATCGAGGGCCTGAAGGTCGCCTTCTTCAACTTCACGCCTCTGGGCATGATCATCAAGAATTGGGGCGCGATCACGGGTTTCATCGGCGGCGTATGGGAAACCGCCAAGGGGCTGGTCAGCGCTGGGATCTCCGCCGTCAGCAATGCGATCTCGAACTGGGGGCCGCTTCAGGCCTTCCAGCAGGCGTTCGCCTCAGTCTTCTCCTGGTTCAGCGGCTTGCCTGCGCGGTTCCTCAAGTTCGGCACCGACATCATCAACGGGCTGACCAACGGCATCCGCAATCGCCGTACTCAGGTCCAGGAGGCCACCGCCCAGGCCACGAGATCAGCGGCCACCGGCGTGACGCGCACGGCTCAGATTCGCTCGCCGTCGCGCCTCTTCGCAGGCTTCGGCGCCTTCATGATGGACGGCCTGGCGCTCGGCATCCGGGGCCAGTCTGGATCGGCTGTCGACCAGATGCGGCGCGCGACCGTAGCTTTGGCCGCGGCTGCCTCGCTGAATCTAGCTCCCCCAGAGGCGCGCGCAGCAGAGGCGGCGCCGCGGCCTGAGGCATCCAGATCTGTTCCGGCCATTGCGGACCTCCGGGGAGGTGCGCCTGTCCCCTCGCCCGGCCTGGCTCCCCCTGAACACCACGCGGGCACACCAGAGCGGCAGCAATCCGCAGCCAGCCTCTTCGTCGGGCTACCTGGTCACCTGCAGAAGGTTGCGGCGGCATTGAGCGCGGTCCGCGCCATCAGTCTTCCAGACCGAGACGGTGCGGGGCGACGCGCCAATGCAGCGACAGCTGACATCAGCCCAATCCTAGCGATGCCTGATCAACTCCGTAGGGCGGCCGCAGCGTTGAGCGCCGTCAGCGCCGTCTCCTTGCCTGCCGCAGATCATCAGGCGCTGGGCCCGGAGCCGCTGCGGTTCGAAACCGGATCCCGGCTGGCTCCCGCCGGCGGCGGCCGGTCGGGCGGGCCCGCCCCCGCGCCGCACCTTGAGTTCCACATCCACGCCGCCCCAGGGCAGGATGAGCAGCGCATCGCCGAGCTGGTCGCGAAGGAAGTCGCCAAAGTCCTGGGGACCAGCTCCAGTGGATCTGACGGTTCGGCCTTGATCGACGATTGGGACGACGCCTGATGACGCACCTGATGGCGATCGGCGACTACATCTTCTCGCTGCCGACGGTCACGTACCAGCAGCTGCAGCGCAGGCGGTCCTGGCGCCACGCCGGCGAAGCGCGCGTGGGCGCCCGGGCGGCCTCCCAGTTCGTGGGCGTCGGGGACGACATCATCACCCTGATGGGGATGCTGGCGCCGCAGATCGTCGGCGACCGCTGGGCGGTCGAGAACCTGGCCGCGCTCGCCGATCGCGGCGCGGCCTGGCCGCTGATCGACGGCGAGGGCAATGTCTACGGCGACTTCGTCATCACCGACCTGGACGACACCCAGCGCGGGATCATGGACGGCGGCACGCCGCGTGTGATCGACTTCACCGTCACGCTGAAGCGCCTCGATGATGATTCGGCCCGCCGCGCCGCCGCGCCCGGCCCTCAGACGCCGGTGCCGATCGCCAGCGAACTGCTCGGTCTGTTCTGATGGACAGCTACGCACCCGCCTGGCGTCTGGTGGTCGACGGCGTCGACGTCTCTCCGAAGGCAGGGCATCGGCTGCTGCGCCTGGCGCTGACCGAAAAGCGCGGGGCCGAGGCCGACGAGCTGACGCTCGAGCTCTCCGACAGCGACGGTCGGCTGGCGCTGCCGGCAAAGGGCGGCGCCTGCACCTTGTCGCTCGGCTGGATCGACACCCAGTCCGGCCGCCAGCTGGCGATGATCGACAAGGGTCGGTTCAAGATTGACGAGATCGGCCACAGCGGCACGCCGGACAAGGTCACCGTTCGCGCCCGCTCGGCCGATCTGACCGGGGCCTTCCGCCGCCGGCGGAGCCAGAGCTGGCCGGCGGCGGGCGCGCAGCCAGGCGCCGGCGTCCCGCTGCGCGAGGTCCTTGAGGAGATCGGGGCCCGCAACGGCCTCACCGCGGTGATCAGCGACGAGCTGGCGGGCCGCACCATGGGCCACCTGGCGCAGACCAACGAGAGCGACGCCGCCTTCCTCGCGCGCCTGGGCCGCCGCTTCGACGCCATCGCCACCGTCAAGGCCGGCCGGCTTCTGTTCGGTCCAGCCGGCGCGGGCCGGACGCTCGGCGGCGCGGCGCTGGAGGTCGCCCAGATCACGCGGGCGGACGGCGACCAGCACAGCTACAAGGCGCCGGACCGCGGCGCGCACAGTGGCGTCGTGGCGCTCTGGCGCGACCGGGCTTCCGCTTCCACCAAGGAGGTGACGGTCGGCGCGAGCGACAATCCGCGCCGCCTGCAGAAGATCCACGCCAGCGAGGCCGCCGCACGTCAGGCGGCCGAGGCGGCCCAGGGCAGGATGAAGCGCGGCAAGGCCGAGTTTTCGCTGACGCTCGCCCGCGGCCGGCCAGACCTTTTCGCCGAGCGTCCGGTGCGCCTTGCGGGGTGGAAGCCCGAGATCGACGGCGCCGGCTGGATCATCGTCACCGCCACCCATGCCATCGACGGCAGCGGCGGCCTGACAACCCGGATTGAATGCGAGCTCGGCCGCGATGGGGATGGCGGCGAGACGTGAGGAGCAGCGCGTAAAGCCATGACCGACGAAGGAAAACACTCAACCTCGCGGGGAAACTCTGCTACTAAGAACGCAGGGGGAACAAACGGGGCGACTACAATTTTTGCCACCACGCAATCCACCGGCCGGGTTCCGCTCGGCCACAGCCGCGGCCGTGTGCAGTGCCCGCACTGCCGGGCGCCGCTGAAGGTCCGCGATTCCGAGTCGTTGACGCCGCTCTGTCGCGAGATCCGCTACCAGTGCAGCAACCTCGAATGCGGCGGAACCTACGTCGCGGACCTAACCATCAGCCGCATGATCGCGCCGTCTCAGCTGCCGAACCCGCGGATCAAGCTGCCGGTCGGCCCGCTCACGCGCGCCCGGCCGGTCCAGGCCTTCGCCGCCGCCGGCTAGTTCGCCGGCGCAGATCCGCGCCTGCTCATGGGGACGCGCCTGATCCCGCCGAAGCCATCGGGCTCGAGGCGATCGACGCGTCCTCGCCTGATCTCGACCACCTGTTCGCCGCCGCGCAGCGCGTCCAGGAGCGCCAGCTGCAGCCGCGCCGTCCTGCCGCCGCCATGTCGCGTGTAGAGGTGGATCATGTCGGCCTCTCCCCTGCTCATCCGCCGGCCGCGCGCAACGTTCTCGGCCTGGTCAGCGCCGGTTCTGGCCGCCCCGGGCAACGGCCCGAGAGTTTCTGTCAACGCTGAAGCGGGATGTGTAAAGCGGAGCCATTCGCGTGCCGCCCCCCGCGCGCCCGTTCCCGTTCCTCTTCCCTGGCTGGGCTGACCACCTGGTCGCCGGTCGGCGCTGAAGATCGAAACCCCTCCGTCGTCGCCGAGCCCTCGGTCGATCGGACAGACGCCGGCGTCGGCCGGTTGGCACGCGACAGCGTGGCTCAATGAGGCCGAGCACTGCTCGGCCCCCTGTCGTAAGGGGGAGAAATTCCGCCGTTGGCGGTCTCGGTGATCCCGGGAAATGATGTCGCGCGTCCTAGCGCGACGCCGTTCATCCCTTGATCATGTGGTCGAGCGACCAGCTCGACGCTTTCTATTCTTGAGAGAGGCCGGATTCAGACCCCTCACGTGATTCATGACGGGCCTGCTCGACCGAACTGGCTGCCGCGCTCGCTCCGCTCGGCGGCGAAGGCCTTCATGCGGCGCAGGTTGGCCCGCATTTCCTCGGGCATGGCCGCCCAGCGGGCCTCGTCGTCCTCCTCGGGCTTGCGGGGCGCGAGCACCTTCTCCGCCGCCTGCAGGGCCTCCAGGGGGGCCTTCAGCCAATAGGCGTTGGACGTCTGCTGCACCTGCTCGCCCCGCGGCCCGGTTCTACCGCTGAACACCCAGCGGCGCCGCCAGTCCAGGAAGCCGTGGCGCTTCAGCTGCGCCTTCCAGGCGTGGATGGTCTTCAACGGCACGTTCAGGGCCCTGGCCAGCCACTGCACCGAGGGTTCGCAGCGGCCGTTTCGCTTGGTGGCGATGCCGACCAGGATCTCGGCAAGGCGGATCGCGCCGAAGCTCACGCCTCCGGGATCTCCGTTCTTGTCGCGCGGGGCCGTTCCGGTGCGCTCGCCCTTGCGCCGCTGCTTCTCCGCGTGAATCCGCAGCGCCAGCAGAAGCCGGCGACCTTCCTTCCAGCTCAGCGGCTTCCAGTCCTCGCCGCCGGCGGCCTGGCTGCCGCGTCGGACAGGCGAGTATGTGCGCCGGTACTCGGGTTCGGGACGACGGCGGCGGTGGCTGTGATCGATAGGGACGGCCGTCATGACCGCGCCGCCTGCAGGGCCGCCCGGGCGTTCCTGACGTGGTCCTCGTGCGCGAGGAAGCCGGCCTCGATCTCGAGGGCCTCGGCCTCCGTGATGCCGTCGGCGGCCGCCCGGCGGATCAGCGCCTGCAGCTGGACGCCGTGTTCGCCGATGTCACAGCCTTCGGTGACGAGCGCCTCGACCTGGTCGGGCTTGGCGGGCCGCGCCTCGTAGAGCGCCTGGCTGTAGATCCGCTGGCCACAATACGCCTCGAGGTCAGCGATGACGTCGGCCGGCATGAACACGCCGGATTGCGGATCCGCATATCGATAGAGCTGGGACCGCCCCGTTCGGGACGGGAGGTTCTCAAGGGCTGTGACGCACTCGTCGACGCCGCCGCATGCGGCGTAGAGCGCGCGCACCAGAAGTGCGTGCTGACGCGGGTTCATGGATTCGACCTTTTCGAATCCGCCAGACAGCCGGCCGGTCTCGGCCGCACGGTTGCGCTCACGCGGCGAGCAGAGGCCGCGCGTGGCAAAAGGGGCTCCGATGACCGTCCGTCAGGCGGCCATGGTTGGCTTGGATGAGGGCAAACCGGGCGCGTTCGCCGTCTCTGGACGGCGGCGGGTCACGGGCAGTGGCATGGAAGCGGCTGCGCGAAAGTCCGCCCCGGCGGGGTCGTGCGCAGCGCGTCAGCCGTGCGCGCTGCCGACCTGGAGGCAGACGCGACGGATCGCCGATGTGGGTAGGCACGCCATGATCTCAGGGGCCGCCGGCGCGCTCTCGGTCCAGCGCCAGCCGCGCCAGAAGAGCCTGAGCGAGGATCGTCAGACGCGCCCGCCGGCGTCGGCCGAGCAGCCGCGCGCGGCCGCGCATGCGGCCCTCGTTAAGACACGGAACGAATCGGAAACCGTCAGAAGACGGATCGGCGCCGTACTCGCGATCGGCGCGGAATCGGCGCGTCAGCACCGCATCCCTGCTGTGATCGAGGACGCGGCACTAAGGGCTGAGCTCTCCACGCCGGCGATGAACGGCCCGGGCTGGAGGAGCCCGCCGGCGCGCCCTGGCTCTAGGGTTCCTGACGCGCCGGCGGGAAACACCGACGCCCTGCATGGGGAGGCGTCGGCGAACGGGTCGTCCCGCCGTCCTGCCGCGACGAGGCGGTCGGGAACGGCGGGACACTCGGCCACGCCGGTCTGGTCAGCGGGGGCGAGATCGGAACATGCGGGCTCCGGGTCGATGACACCGGGCATGCGCCTGGCGCAGGCGCTGGCGAGCCAGCACGCCTCCCAGGCGCAGTCGTCGCAGAGCGAGGCAACCTCGCCGCCCCGCCCAGTGGTCGGGCTGGACGGGGCGACGGGCGCCTCTACCTTGGCAGCTTCCACACACACCAAGGAGAGATTCGGATGGCTGAGATCACCCTTGAGGGGCTCGCCGAGAAACTGGACAAGCTCATTGAGCTTGAGCGTCGAGATCGCGCTATGTTGGCGGCGACCCAGTCCGTGCTCCAGCCCCTGCTTGCCGCCGTCTCCGCTCTCGCGGGCGGCGAGGGTCTCGTCGCCGCGACTATCGCTGAAAGCGCGCGAAAACGCCTCGCCAGCATCAGCATGCCAGACGCTGTGCGCGCGGTGGCCGAGGCCAACCTCGATAGCCTGCTGCGCGTCATTCATCGAACGCCCCCGCTTGATCAAGCTTAGGGGCAACCGCGGATCGCCTGACACTTGCGGCGACATCTGCGACACGCTTCGAAAGCTCGGCATCCACTCTTCTTCGGACTGCCGACGGCCGGTTGTGCCATGCCTCAACAGCGCGCCAACCAAGAGCGATCAGGCTGATGCCCAGCGCGACCCACCCCACCATCCCCTACTCCCCCGCCCAGCTGCGCACGTCGGCCGCCGGTCGGCCGGTCTCAATCGCGATTTGCTCGGCCGACGCACCGGCGGCCGCGGCGCGGCGCGCATAGGCGCGGTCGATCTGCTGCTCGAGCTGGCGCTGACGGCGCTCGATCCAGCGGTCCAGGAGCAGCCACGCGGCGAACACGGCCAGGGCGATCAGGCAGGCCATCGGCTAAGCCCTCCCCGCCTGCAGGCCGAGCGTCTCAGCCGGGGGCGCTCCGAGCGCCTCTTCCAGCAGCCAGTACAGCTCGATCGGCAGCCTGGAGCCCAGCGCCAGCGCGATGTCGCGCTCCTGGACGTTGTGGGCCCGCAGGTAGCCGGCCATCTCCCGCAGCCGCATCCGGATGACGCTCACCGCCTCAACCAGGTGAACGGCCTCGAGGAAGGCGGCGCGGGTCTCGGAGCTGCTCGGCCGGCGGGGATGAAGGGCGGCGACCATCATGCCGGCGCCTTCGACAGGCGCAGCCCGCCGCCCGCGCCCAGCCCTGCCGACATGGGCAGGCTGGACGGGGCGACGGGCGCCTTTACCGTGCGGGCTGTCAGACTCAGCACGGGAAGCCCTTATGAAGTTGGAGATCGAAGCCGGCGATCTGCCGGGCTGGATCGGTGCGATCACCGGCCTGGGCGCCCTGGCCTGGAATGGCGTCAGGGCTTGGCGCGCGGCGCGGATGCAGAATCAACGGCTGATCGTGGCGTCCATCACACGTGGCGGCACGGGGGATCTGGTCACGGTCGACTTTACCGGCGCGGAACGCCACACCGCCTATCGGCTGCTGGTCTCTTGCCGTCGCCCTCGAAAGCTTCAGGTCGCACTCGTACCCCAGGAGCGGGCGGAGAGGTGGTACGGCGCCGCTACGCCCCAGACACAACCTGCGCTTCTGCCCATGCGGCGGGTTGGCCCCAGCGGGGACATCGCGCAGGTGCAATTCACCGCGCAGGGCGGCGCCACGAGCAAGGCTCTCCGGCTCACCCTGACCGTGCAGGAAGCGAACGGAAGGGTGCGCGCCAAGCGGAAGCTCTCGATGTTCCCCGACTGACATCACTGGCGACCTCGCAAGTCCAGCCAGACGGTCAGCGCCAAGGCGGCCACGCCGGCGATCATTCCGATCCATCCGATCATGCCGGCGCGCCTTCGGCCGAGTGGATGACGCGGACGTCGTGGAGGTCGGAGCGAAGATCGGACACCGCGACTTCGCCGCCGCTAAGGCGATCGATCGCGATGGCGAGATCGGTTGTTACCCCCACGCCTGCCTCAAGCCGGCTGACATGACCCTTCGACCTCAGGCCGAGCCGAGTTGCGAGGTCCGCTTGAGACCATCCCTGTGACTTGCGCCATGTTTCTAGATGAGACACGCCCAGCAGGTTTCTCGATTAGAAACCGCGAGTCAATAGTTTCTCCGAAAGAAGTTTCTATTCGAGGCGGCGACGCCAAGGCGGCGCGTCATCACTCTCCGGTCGTGGACAGACCTGAGCCGGATTGGCATTTACAAGATTGGATGCGCCTCGCCGGAAAGCGGCAGGCTGACCTCGTCAAGGAGCTTGGCTGGGCCAAGGGCCGCGCGAACAAGTTTTATCACGGCTTCCATCCCTATCGGCGGGAGATCGTGAACGAGTTGGCGCGGTGGCTCGAGATCGAGCCGTACGAGCTGCTTATGGAGCCGGACGAAGCCATGCGTCTCCGCCGACTGCGAGACGCCGCGATGGAGGTCGCCGGCATAAAAGCCGGCTGACCGGTGAGCGATTCACGCAGAAAGAAGGCGAGCTTTGGCCGCTAGGAACTCGGCCTCGTCCAGGTGTCCGGCAGATCGAAGCGCGACCAGACGCTCGATCTCCGCGACCAGGTCCTTCGTCGGCGGCTCGACACCGGCCTCTGCTTTGAGAGGCTGACTGATCTTCGCCCTAACCATCTCAGCGAACGGCTGGACGGCGTCTTTCACGATCTGGTCGATGTCAGCCCGATTTCCAGATGCAAAGATGCGGATCTTCCCGAAAACCCAGCCGACCTCATACTGAATCGAAGTCAGCTTATCGTAGGGAAAGTCCTCGACGGTCAGGCGGCCGAGCATGCTTTTCTCGATAAAGATTAGTCGAGACGTAGTCGCGACGAGCATGCCTTGCCGCGAATTGTAAATTCCCTGAACGCCGTTCTCAATGCGCTCGCCCGGCCAAAGGACGGAGGGGAGCGCCTTGATTTCCCGCTTCCCCATCCATTTCGACACCCCATCGAGGTGCTTAAGCTGCTCACGAATTTCTTCTTCAGTCGCCAAGACGCACCCCCAACGTAGAAATTGACGCCAGAGTTGTGTCAGGCGTTCAGCGCCTCCGCGCAAGCCTCTCTTTGGCACGGTTTCGCGGACGGAAACTTTCTCCTTGACACCAAAGTTTCCCTGCTAGAAACTCTCCCCAGATTGAGGGAGAGAGCCGTTGCTCGCGTGTGCCGCTACAGAGGTCCATCGCTTTCCGGGACTGATCCGCCGCTTCTGCAGCTGCGGTAAGATCAACATCTGCGTCTGCGGCCTGCCGCAGACGAATAGCGGCTGGACCGTCGAGAGCCTGACCCGCCTTCGCCTGAGCATGCAGGAGCATGGCTCGGTCCAGGTCGCGGCTTTCGAGCTCGGCGAGACCGTCCACCGCTGCAACGTCGCACTCAACGAGCTCCTGGGCCGCACCCCGCAGCACGCCTTGGCCGCGCTCGAGGCTCGGCAATGAGCTCTCAGCCGCGCCTGAACTCCGCCGATTATTGGCGGATCGCCCGCCAGTTTCTGGCGGCATCTGCGCCACATTTTGTCGTGTTGCCGGACGGCTCAGGAACGAACGCGGATCAGGTCACGAACATCGGAGGCTGCGCATGACGGTTGGAGAGTTGATCGCGGCGCTGGAAGCGCTCGCCAGACCGGACGACGACGTCCTGATCGACATCGATTACGGCGGGATGAAGTTCTCGCTCGAGCCTACCTACGTCGCCGGCGTGGACTTCGTCGTTGAGATCGGCACGGCCACCTGATGACCGACGCTCACCACCTCCCGAACGACACGGGCTTCGACGCAAGCCCCGACGTCCTGACCGCCACCGCCCAGGGCCGGCTGCGCACCATCATCGAGCGCTTGGAGCGCCTCGAGGAGGACAAGCAGGCTGTCCTGGCGGACATGAAGGAGGTCTTCGCCGAGGCCAAGGGCGAGGGCTACGACGTCAAGATCCTGCGCAAGGTCATCCGGATCCGGAAGCAGGACAAGGCGAAGCGGCTGGAGGAGGACGCGATCCTCGACCTCTACCTGTCCGCGCTGGGCGAGGTATGACCGTGGACCCCGTCACTCACATCTGCGAGGTCGCAACAGAGACCCTAGCCGGCTCCGGACTCGCGTTCGCCATCGTGCTCTGGAAGCCGGGCAGCGAGGCTCACCCTCAAGGCGTCGCATGCCAGACGCCCACGCTGCACGAGCGCGAGGCCGTCGTAGCCATGCGAACGGCGGCGACCTGCCTGCAGACCGGCCTTGATACGCGAGTGTTGTCGTCATGACGCCGCGCCAGATCCAGCAGCTGGACGCCCTGGCCGCCGCCGGCGCGACGTCCCTGACGACAGCGATTGGCCCCTACGACGGTCACCCCTTCAACAACATGGTTCTCGGCCGGCTGCAGTCGATGGGGCTGGCCGAGAGCAAGGTGATCCGCGCCGGATCCATGCGCGGCAACGGCCTGCGCTCTGGCGGTCAGCAGACTGTCTACTGGCTGACGCCCGCGGGCCTCACGAAAGCGAGGTCGGCATGACTGCCCGCCGCTTCGCACAGGACACGAGCGTCCCCGTCTCCAAGACGCAGGAGGAGCTGAAAGCGCGCCTGCGGAAGGCTGGCGCTGATCAGATCATGGTCCTGGAGAGTGACGAGCGTTCAGCGCTCGGGTTTCGCCTTGGAGCCGGGATGTACCGGATCACCGTCCCGACCGATTCGCGCGCCCACAACGTGGCGCAGGATCAGCGCCGCGCATGGCGGCTTCTCGGCCTGGTGATGAAGTCCAAGCTCGAGGCGATCCGCGAAGGGGCGACGACCATCGAGCGCGAGTTTCTGGCTGACCGCCTCCTGCACGACGGCCGCACCGTCGGTGAGTGGGCGCAGCCGCAGATCGATCAGGCGCAGGCCGAAGGCCGATTGCCGAACCAACTTCTCTTGGAGGGACCGAAGTGACCCATCACAACATCGCCGGGAGCGAGGCGCACCGCCGCACTCCATGCGTCCAGATTCGCATCGAGCGCCGCCGGCGCAACAGCCGCCGCTTCGTCGTCGCGATCCACGCGGCCGCCGCCGGCGTCGGAATCGCCGCTGGCCTGGTCGACGCCTTCGTCTTCGGTCAGCCCATCGCCCTCGGCGTCATCGGCCTCGCCTTCTTCGTCTGGTCCTTTTGGCCCGACCGCAATGCGTAACCGCACCGTCGCCTTCCTCTTCCTGGTCTTCACCGCCGCCTACGCCGCCGCCCAGCTCGCGGCCGCGCTCTGGCCCAAACCTTAGGAGCCTCCATGTCCAACGAACCCGACAGCACGATCGACCCGGTCGACGCCCAGATCGGCGCGCGCACCCGCGCCTTTCGAGAGGAGCTGAGGATCACCCAGGCGGGCCTCGCGGCCGCGATCGGCGTCACCTTCCAACAGGTTCAGAAGTACGAGCGCGGCGTGAACCGCATCTCGGCTGCTCGCCTGCTGCTGATCGCCAACTACCTCAAGCGTCCGATCGGCGATTTCTACCCGGGCGAGACGATGCCCGACGAGGCCGCCACCCCGCAGTTCGCCGCGATCGCGCGGGCGTACGTCGCTATGACGCCTCAGCAGCAGGCCTCGCTCCTGGCCATCGCCGAGGCGATCGTCGCGCCGTCTGTGGGCGCGGCGGCCGGTCGGATGGCCGCCTGATGAACCGCCGCTCCGAATCAAAGGCCCGCACGCGTGCGGCCGCTATCGTGGCTGCCAAGCGCCTCTGGGCAAAGCCCGGCAGCTACGACAACGTTGGCATCCGCGAGATCGCCAGCGCCATGAACATGAGCGTCGGCGCCGTCTTCTCGAACTTTGAGAGCAAGGCGGAGCTTTGGCGGGCCGCGTTCGACTCGCCGCCTCCCGTCGACTCTCCCGCGACGCGCGAAGGGTTCAATGCCCTCCAGCTGCTTCAGCGGATCGCCGAGGTGGACGATCGCGACCTGATCTTTGTTGCGACCGGCCACCAGGACCTGGCGCTGCAGATCCGCTACGTCCTCGGCCGCGCAGAGATGGCCGAGCAGATGCAGGCGGCCGCATGATGGACCGCCGGATCTGCCGCGCCTGCGGTTGCTGGGAGCGTCGCGCCTGCATGACCGAGGACGGGCCGTGCGCCTGGCTGGCGGCCGACCGTTGCTCGGCCTGCCCGACCGCGCCCCTGACGCTCCCTATCAACGAGGCGCATGTGAAGGCCGGCGGGTTCCAGCTGATCATGCACCTGAACATGGGCCGGGAAGGCCACGCCTACACCTACAGGTCCGTCACCTACCCCGCCCTGCAGATCTACAAGCACAGCAAGCGCGGCCAGTGGGTCGAGCGTAGCGCCAGCGTCGGGTCGATCGATGTCCGGTGGGGCGAGTGGGCAACGGCGGCCGAGCTGCTGAACCAGCTCGAGCGAAAGGAAGCCGCCTGATGAGCCCCCCTCGCCCGCTGTTGGATTTCGGCACCCTCAAGGATCTTCACGCGCGGAAGCGGCTGCAGCTGCAGACCAGCGTCGGCCTCGCGGGAACGGCGCACCTCGACAACGATCCGGTCGCGCTCGTGACCGAACTGATCCGCCTCGCGGAGATTGGGCAGAAGGTCGAGCAGCAGGCGGCGGTGAAGGTGCTGCACCTGAAGGATCAGCCCCAATGACCGCCCTGGCCGTGACCTTCGATGAATGCCTGCGCTGGGCTCGTTCGCGCGGCGCGACGGCCAAGGCCATGACCGAGGCGCTCGGCTGCACGCGCTACCGCTTCTACAAGATTCGCAACGATGACCATTGGCTCAGCCGCGCCGTCCTCCTCGAGGCGGCGAACCGCTGCATGGCCAAACGGGGCGGCGGCTTCCAGACGACGCTGATTCACTTCACGGCGGCGCAGTCATGAGCCGGGAGCAGCTGCAGCGCCTTTCGCATGAGGACCTGGTCGAGATCGTCGCCGCCCAGGAAGTTGAGCTGGCCGCGACGCGCCTCGCCCAGGAGCGAGAGGACCTGCAGGCCGCCTTCGGTGTCCAGCCGCGCATCGCCTGGATGATGCAGGCCCTGCACCGCGCACGTGGCCTGCTGGCCAGGGACTTCGTGCTCGAGCACATGCCGCGCGTCGATCGGGTCGTCGTGCTACACCCCCACACCCCCGACGTGTACATGCACGGCGTCCGCGCCGCCCTGGGCTCCGACGCCATCCAGACCATGCGAGGTGAGGGCTGGCGGCTCACGCCGCTCGGCCGCCTCAGGATAATGCGCGCACTCGGCGAGGAGATCTCGCTGTGACTGACCGCAATCTGCCCGACCGCTCGATCGAACGCCCGCTTCCAGAGCACTGGACCGACGATGATCCGATGACGTTGAAGGAGATCGTCGCGGTCTACGGCCGGCGTTATCCGGTCAGGGTCGCCACCCTCCGCCTCGAGATCGGCCGAGGCCGCTTGACGGCCTCCTACGTCGGCGGCGCCTACTGGGTCACGCCCGCGAATCTGAAAGCCCTGTTTGCATGTCCCGTCACGCCAAAGGCCCGCGCCTCTACCTCCGGAAAGGCCGCAGGAAAGGCAACGGCGTCACCCTCCCCGACCGTTACTTCATCCGAGACGGAGCGGTTGAAATCGGCACAGGCTGCGGCCCGGATCGCTTGTCGGGCCCTGGCGGGGCGGAAGAGCAGCTCGCCGAGTACATCCTCGCCAAGGTGGCCCAGCCCGCCGCCGCGCCAGACGACGTCGAGCGCGGCCGCCGAAGTGATCCCGCTCAGGTCTTCGTAGCCGAGGTCCTGGCCGAGTACGCCGCCGGCGCGGCGAACGACCTGGCCGATCCCGCAAAGGAGGCCAATTTCATCGAGACGCTGCTGCCCTGGTGGTCGGAGAAGCGGATCTCCGATGTCCGCCGATCGACCTGCAAGGCTTATGTCGAGAAGCGCACCAGCGACCCGGTGAAGGCCTACAAGAAGGATCCGGCGAACGCGCCCCGAGTCTCCGATCAGACGGCGCGGCGCGAGCTCGAGTGCCTGTCGACGGCGATCGGCAAGTGGAACGAGGAGCACCACCTCCGGAACGTGCCCAAGGTCTGGCTGCCGGCGAAGGCTGAGACGCCTCGCGACGCACTGACCCGCACGCAGGCTGCCCTGATCCTCTGGGCGGCTATGGGCTGGCAGCTGAAGGACGGAAGGTGGCGGCGCCCGTCGACGAACGCGCGCACCAACCGCATGCACCTTCGGCGGTTCATCCTGATCTCGCTTTACACCGGGTCGCGGTCAGGGGTCACGACGGCCGCGCTGTGGGAGCAGAGCCCACAGAACCCGTGGGCCGACCTGGAGACAGGCATCCTCTACCGGCGCGGCCGCGACCAGCGCGAGCAGCGGACGAAGCTGCGGCCGGTCGTGAAGTTCCCCCGGCGCCTGCTCGCGCACATGGAGCGCTGGCAGCGCCTCGATGCGAAGCGCGGGCTCACCAGCGTGATCCATTTCAACGGCGAGCCGGTTCAGAAGGTCAAGACGGCGATGCGGAGCTGTGTCGCCGACGCGGGTCTTGACCCGGAGATTTCGGCGCACTGGTTTCGCCACACCTGCGCGACCTGGCTCATGGAAGCCGGTGCGGATCCCTGGGAGGCCGCCGGCTTCCTCGGCATGTCCGTGACCATGCTGCTGAAGAACTACGGCCACCACCAGCCGGACTACCAGGACGGAGTGAGCAGGCTTTTCGGCTAGATGATTCTGCCCCAATCTGGGGACCATTCCGGGGACCAGCAGCGAATTCACGCCGCTGAAATCCCGGAAACGCTTGGTAGGCGGCGACGGGTTCGAACCGCCGACCCTCTCGGTGTAAACGAGATGCTCTGACCAGCTGAGCTAGCCGCCCACATGCGAAGCCGGGCTTATGCCCCCGAGACGTCAGCCGTTCAAGGCGCTTTTCAGGCCTTCGCCGGGACGGAAGCGAGCCGTGCGCGAGGCGGGGCGCGCAACCGCCTTGCCGGTCTGGGGGTTGCGCGCGACGCCGGCCTTGCGGTCGACGGGGACGAAGCTGCCGAAGCCGATCAGCCGGACGTCCCTGCCCTGCGACAGCGCCTCGGTCACGCTGTCGGTGAAGGCCTCCAGCGCCGCCTTGGCCTGGTCGCGACTGATGTCGGCCGTCGCGGCCATGCGGCCGATCAGTTCCGCCTTGGTCATTCCCGTTCCCCGCCGTGGTTCCGAAGCCGAATCACTAAAGGGCGGATCACGGCCAAGGTCAAAAGCGAAAGCGCCGCCGGATCGGTTTCCGGCGGCGCCTCGATCAACCCGCGGTCGGTCAGTGGCTGACCGAAACCGTGGCCGGGTCCGTGGTGGCGGGCGCCGGCGGCGGCAGCGGTTCGGCCTCCTCGTCCCATTCCACCGGCGTCAGCGTGCCCGTGAGGGCCCACTTCAGCGCCTCGTCCGCCGTGGAGATCGGCACGATCTCCAGCGCCGACTTCACATTGTCCGGCACGTCGGCCAGGTCCTTCTCGTTCTCCTCCGGGATCAGCACCGTCTTGACGCCCGAGCGGAGCGCCGCGAGCAGCTTCTCCTTCAGGCCGCCGATGGCGGTGACGCGGCCGCGCAGGGTGATCTCGCCGGTCATGGCGATATCCTTGCGGATCGGGATCCCGGTCAGGACCGAGACCATGGCAACGGTCATGGCGACGCCGGCTGACGGGCCGTCCTTGGGCGTGGCGCCGTCCGGCACGTGGACGTGGATGTCGGTCTTCTCGAACACCGGCGGCTTGACGCCGAAGGCCAGCGAGCGGGCGCGGACATAGGAGGCCGCCGCGGAGATGGACTCCTTCATCACGTCCTTCAGATTGCCGGTCACGGTCATGCGGCCGCGACCGGGCATCTTGATCGCCTCGATGGTCAGGATGTCGCCGCCGAACTCGGTCCAGGCCAGGCCGGTGACGATGCCGACCTGGTCGTTCTCGTCGGTCTCGCCGTAGCGGTACTTCTTCACGCCCGCGTATTCGGCCAGCTTTTCGGAGTCTACCGTGATCGAGACCGCCTTGGTCCGCGCCATCTCGCGCACCGCCTTGCGCGCCAGGCCGCCCAGAGCGCGCTCCAGCGATCGGACGCCGGCCTCGCGGGTGTAGTAGCGGATCAGCTCGCGGATGGTCTCGTCCGGCACGACCAGTTCGCCCGCCTTCAGACCGTGGTCCTCAAGCTGCTTGGGCAGGACGTGGCGCTTGGCGATCTCGACCTTCTCGTCCTCGGTGTAGCCCGAGACTCGGATGATCTCCATGCGGTCCATCAGCGGCTGGGGCATGTTCAGGCTGTTCGCCGTGGTGACGAACATCACCTGCGACAGGTCGTAGTCCACCTCCAGATAGTGGTCGCCGAAGGTCGAATTCTGCGCTGGATCCAGCACCTCGAGCAGGGCGGAGGACGGGTCGCCGCGCCAGTCGGCGCCCAGCTTGTCGATCTCGTCCAGCAAGACAAAGGCGTTGGTGGTCTTGGCCTTCTTCATCGACTGGATGATCTTACCGGGCATGGAGCCGATGTAGGTCCGGCGGTGGCCGCGGATCTCGGCCTCGTCGCGCACGCCGCCCAAAGACATGCGGACGTATTCACGACCGGTGGCCTTGGCGATCGACTTGGCCAGCGAGGTCTTGCCGACGCCGGGAGGGCCGACCAGGCACAGGATCGGGCCCTTCAGGCTGCCGGTTCGCGCCTGCACGGCCAGGTACTCGATGATCCGCTCCTTGACCTTCTCCAGGCCGAAGTGGTCCTCCTCGAGGATCTCCTCGGCCTTGGCCAGGTCGATGGGCTTCTGCTTGGCCTTGCCCCACGGAATGGACAGCAGCCAGTCCAGATAATTCCGCACGACGGTGGATTCGGCCGACATCGGACTCATGTTGCGCAGCTTCTTGACCTCGGCCTCGGCCTTGGCGCGGGCTTCCTTGGACAGGCGCGTCTTCCGGATGCGCTTCTCCAGCTCCATGATCTCGTCGCGCGCGTCGTCGGTCTCGCCCAGCTCGCGCTGGATCGCCTTCATCTGCTCGTTGAGATAATATTCGCGCTGGGTCTTCTCCATCTGCCGCTTCACGCGGCTGCGGATCTTCTTCTCGACCTGAAGGACGGAGATTTCGCCCTCCATCAGGCCGTAGACCTTCTCCAGCCGCTTGGGCACGTCGAAGGTCTCCAGCAGGCCCTGCTTGTCGGTGATCTTGACCGACAGGTGGGCGGCGACCGAGTCGGCCAGCTTGGACGGGTCGGCGATCTGGGGAATGGAGCTGAGGGCCTCGGGCGGCACCTTCTTGTTCAGCTTCACATAGTTTTCGAACTGCTCGACCACGGCGCGCAGCATGGCTTCGGCCTGGGAGGCCTCGCCCGGCTCGTCGGCGATCTCCTCGCACTCGGCCTCGAAATAGTCGCTGCGGTCGGTGAAGCGGACCAGGCGCGCGCGGGCCTTGCCCTCGACGAGCACCTTGACGGTGCCGTCGGGCAGCTTCAGCAGCTGCAGCACGGTGGCCAGCACGCCGGTGGGATAGATGGCCTCGGGCGACGGGTCGTCGTCGACCGAGTTCTTCTGGGTGGCCAGCAGGATCTGCTTTTCACCCTTCATGATCTCATCGAGCGCCTTCACGGACTTCTCGCGGCCCACGAACAGCGGCACGACCATGTGCGGAAAGACCACGATGTCCCGCAACGGCAGGACGGGGAGGATTTTCGTCTCGGACATGATGCAATAACTCCTGGGCCTTTGATGATCTCCGGCCCGCCGCGACGCCTGCTTCCACGATATGCTTCGGCGGTTCGTCCCGGCCCGTCGATTCCGACGGCGTTCGAGGGAGTATGTGGTTCGGACGAGGCCGGGTTCAAGCGTCGCCGGGGAACCGCCCACATCTGCGTATTGGGCGGCGTCAGCGTGGCCTGGCGAAGAAGACGTCCAGCCCCTGCTCTTCCCGCTCGCGCCTGCGCGCAATGATGGCGTCCAGCCGTTCGCAAGCGCGCCACAGTTCTACGCGCAGCCGCGCGTCCTCGGCCTCCTCCTCGGGCGACCGACGGGCCGGCGGCAGGCCGCGTCCGGCCCTGGGACGGCGGGGTTTGGGGCTGGCCATCGGGGCTCCTTTCCAGACATGCGTGTTCGCTCCCGCCTTTCCAGGCGGAGATGAGTGGAGGGCTGGGCGGAGCGCCGGGCCTTCGCCCGGAGTTCTGAGTTGTGGTTACCGTTTCGACGAAGTCCGACGCTCCGCGCGAATGATTGTTCTGCAAGCTCGGGGCGCCGAGTGGTGGCGGTCTTATCGCCTAACCCCATAAGCCTGCGGCGGGCGGGTGAAGCTGCGAACCTCATCCCCGGTGCGGTCGAGTATCCCCCTCGACCCTCCAGGCGCTCTGGTATCGGTATGCCGATTGTGCGCCGTTTGGCGCGATGGGTTTCACCATCGCCCCCGCTCCATCCGCCACCGCCGCCGCAAGGTCGCAGGCCTCACGAGCCCTCCGGTGCGACGGGACGGGGAGGATCATACGGCGGTTTCCAACCCAGGCGGGTCGATTGGGGTGAGAATCGGGGAAGTGGCTGGAATCGTTGGGATCGGACCAGCGTCACTATGATAGGTGGCCGATTCAACCTCGCATTCTCCCTCCCCTTCATGGGGAGGGGCGGTCGCGTCAGCGGCCGGGGTGGGGTTCGTAGGGGCGTGAGCGAGGTTTCATACTTCCCCACCCGGGCTGCGCTTCGCTTCGCCGTCCCTCCACATGAAGGGGAGGGAGAGGTGTGTGTGAGCGTCAAGAGCCCCTCCACCACCGCCTGCGGCGGCGGTCCGCCTCCCCATCTCAAGCGCTGGGAGGAGACGGAAAGGCGCGCGGCGCTTGCCCGCCGGGGGCGGCGTCTGTAGAGCAGGCGGCTTCGCGGCTATGGCGAAATTGGTAGACGCAGCAGGTTTAGGTCCTGCCGGGAGACCGTGGGGGTTCGAGTCCCTCTAGCCGCACCATCCCCTGTCCCTCGCTTCAGGCGGCGCCGCGACGACCCGCCTCGAACAAGAACCAGACGCGCGCCTCGCTCTCGTCGACCCGATTCTCCAGCGGGGCTGTCGGTGCAGCCGATCAGGTCGTTGCATTCCGCCGGAAACGAAATCCCGCGGCTTCAACTCTGTGTATCGGGGAGATCGACCGGGTGGGCGCCGAAAGGGCGGCGGTGGCTGGGGAACTAGGACTCGAACCTAGAATGACGGTACCAAAAACCGTAGTGTTACCATTACACCATTCCCCAGCAGGACCGGTGTTCCGAAGCGCCTCGGCGCGGCGGAGGCGGTCAGATACGCCAAGCTGTTTTCCGATGCAACACCCTCTCCCGGGACTATTTTCATCCCCCTCCGCGGCGGGATGAAATGGACGCTTGCGGCCCTGGGAGGCCGTCGCTATAAGCCGCGTCCTCACTTCGGGGCGCGGCCTGCGGGCGGCGTTCCTCGGTCGGAGTGTGGCTCAGTCTGGTAGAGCACTGCGTTCGGGACGCAGGGGTCGCAGGTTCGAATCCTGCCACTCCGACCATCTTCACCTCCTCACATTCAGGCGTCGTTGGCGGCTTCGGCCACGCTGTTCAGATGCGTGGTGACGCGTTCGATAAAGCGCCGGTCCAAGGCCGCGCGGCGAGCCAACAACTGGGGCGAACCGGCGTCGTAGTCCGCCATCAGCCGCCGCACGAAGTCGCCTCCGCGGACTTCGGCCAGCACCGTGTCCATGGCGGCGCGGGAGGTCTCGTTGATGATGCGGGGACCGGTCAGATAGGCGCCGTATTCCGCCGTGTTGGAGATTCGGGCGAAGGCGCCGGCGATGCCGCGCTGATACATCAGATCGGTGACCAGCTTGGTCTCATAGAAGCATTCGAACCAGGCGACCTCGGGCGGGTAGCCGGCGTCGACCAGCTTCATGAAGGCCGCATCGATCAGTTCGGAGACGCCGCCGCAGAGGACGACCTGCTCGCCGAACAGGTCGCTCTCGCACTCGTCCTTCATGGTGGTCTCGAGGATGCCCTTGCGGCCGCAGCCCAGCGCCGCCGCATAGGACAGGCCCAGGGCATGCGCGTCGCCGGTGGCGTCCTGCTGCACACTGAACAGGCAGAAGACCCCCTCCCCGGCCTCGTAGAGGTCGCGGATGCGCGGGCCTATGCCCTTGGGCGAGGCGAGGATCACGTCCAGGTCGGCGCGCGGCTCGACCAGGCCGAAGCGGACCGACAGGCCGTGGGCGAAGACCAGGGCGGCGCCGGGCCGGATGTTCGCCTCCAGCTCGTCGCGCCACAGGTCGCGATGGGCCTCGTCGGAGACCATGACGGCCACGACTTCGGCCTGGGCCGCCGCCTCGCCCGCCGTCAGGACGGGGAAGCCGTCTGCCCGGGCCAGGGCGCGGGTCTTCGAATCGACCTTCAGCCCCACCACGATGTCCGCCACGCCCGAATCGCGCAGGTTCAGCGCATGGGTGCGGCCCTGGCTGCCGTAGCCGATCATGGCGACGCGCTTGCCGCGGACGATCGACAGGTCGCAATCGCGGTCATGGAAGACGGGGAGCGGGTTGGGTAGGGTCTGGTCCATGACCCCAGACATAACGCCTTCCGCCGTCGTCGCCTTCTGGAAAGAAGCCGGTCCCCAGAAGTGGTTCGTCAAGGACGACGCCTTCGACGCCGAGTTCGGCGGGCGGTTCCACGACGCCCACATGGCGGCCGCGCGCCGCGAGTTGGACGAGTGGATCGAGACGCCGGAAGGCGCGCTGGCGCTGCTGATCCTGCTGGACCAGTTTCCGCGCAACGGCTTCCGCGGCACGGCGCACCAGTTCGCGACGGATCCGCTGGCGCTGATGTTCGCCAAGCAGGCCGTGGCGCGGGGTCACCACCTGGCGTTCGACCCGGAGCTGCGCAACTTCATCCTGCTTCCCTTCGAGCATTCCGAACGGATGGAGGATCAGGACCGGTATATGGAGCTGGCCGCCGGCGACGCCGAGCTGGAGAAGTGGGGCCGCATCCATCGGGACATCATCGCCCGGTTCGGCCGGTTCCCGCACCGGAACACGGCGTTGGGGCGGGAGACGACGGCAGACGAGCAGGCGTTCCTGGACGGCGGCGGCTTCGGCGGCTGATTCGATCCACAATGATCGGGCGCGCCACGTCCGCGCCGGATTGGCGTTCAAGTGATTCGGGAGGCAATCTGCCCGCATGAACGCTCAGGTCGCCATCGCTGAACTCCAGGCCCGCACGGGCGCCGCCCCGGCGGATCATCCGGAATGGCAGTACCTGAACCTGCTGCGCGACATCCTGGACAACGGCGCGCGGCGGGACGACCGGACGGGCACGGGGACGCTGGGCGTGTTCGGGCGGCAGATGCGGTTCAACCTGTCGAAGGGCTTTCCGGTCCTGACGACCAAGAAGCTGCACCTGCGCTCGATCATCGTCGAACTGCTGTGGTTCCTGCGCGGCGAGACCAACATCGGCTGGCTGAAGCAGAACGGCGTCAGCATCTGGGACGAATGGGCCGACGCGGAGGGCGAGCTGGGGCCGGTCTACGGCAAGCAGTGGCGGTCCTGGGCCGCGCCGGACGGCCGGGTGATCGACCAAATCCAAAAGCTGGTGCACGGCCTGAAGACCAATCCCAGCGGGCGGCGCCACATCGTCTCGGCCTGGAACCCGGCGGACGTGGACGACATGGCCCTGCCGCCCTGCCACTGCCTGTTCCAGTTCTTCGTCGCCGACGGCATGTTGAGCTGCCAGCTGTACCAGCGCAGCGCCGACGTCTTTCTGGGCGTGCCCTTCAACATCGCCTCCTACGCCCTGCTGACGATGATGATGGCGCAGGTCGTGGGGCTGGAGCCGGGCGAGTTCATCCATACCTTCGGCGATGCGCATCTTTATCTGAACCACCTCGAGCAGGCGGAGCTGCAGCTGACGCGCGAGCCCCTGCCCCTGCCGACCATGACGATCGCGCCGCGCGATGACCTGTTCGCCTACCAGCTGTCGGACTTCGTCTTGAACAACTATGCGCCGTGGCCGCACATCAAGGCGGCGGTCGCGGTCTGATGACCCCGAGGCCATGTCGGAGCCGTTCATGCTGATCCGCGCCGCGCTGGCGAGCCTGTTCGTCCTGGCGGCGCCGATCGCGCCCGCCTGCGCCCTTCAGACTTCCGAGGCCGATACGACCGCGCCCGGCGTCCAGCCAACGAGCCGGACCGTCTCCACGCCCGACGGCCGAGCGGTTTCGCTTTCGATCTGGACCGCGCCAGAAGAGCGGGGCGTCGTCGTCTTCAGCCACGGCTTCGGCGGCGCGCCGAGCGGCTATGGTCGGCTGCTGTCGGAATGGGCCGCGCACGGCTTCACCGTCATCGCCCCGTTGCACGTTGATTCCCAGCAGCATCCCGACCGCAAAGCCGACGGGCGGACCGCGTTCGGGACCCGGCTGGAGGACCTGGCCCTCACGCGCGGGATCGCCGTACGGGACCATGAGGGAAAGCCGCTGATCGTCGCCGGCCATTCCTTCGGCTCGCTGATGTCGTTGATCGCGGGCGGGGCGAAGACCCTCGTCGGCCACCACGGCGATCCGGCGGTGAAGGGCGTCATCGCCTTCTCCTCCCCCGGAGCCATTCCCATGGTCGTGACGCCCGAGACCTATCGGACCCTGGCGACGCCGCTGCTGATGATCACCGGCGATCAGGACGTGGTGCCGGGCTATGCCGACGACTGGCGCGATCACCGCCTGCCGTTCGACGGCAGTCCCGCGGGCGACAAGACCCTGATCGTAGTCGCCGGCGCCGGGCACCAACTGCCGAGCACGGCCGAGGGCGAACAGTTCGATCTCCTGGTCCGGGCCACGGAGGATTTCCTGGACGCCTACGCCCTGGCGGACGCAGCGGCCAAGGCGCGTCTGGAGGTCCTGTCGGCGGCCGGCGTCGCCGTCGAGCATCGGTGAAGCGCCCATGCGCTTGAAGACCCTGGCCGCCGACGTCCTGCGCATCTCGGACATCTACGCCGCCGAGCACGACATCGACCGCGACGGCGACTGGCCGCTGCTGAAGCTGCAGGAAGAGCTGGGCGAATTGACCGCCGAACACCTGCGCCTGTCCGGCCGAGCGCGGGGCGAACCCAGCCGCCAGGCGCTGGGGGACGAGGCGGCGGACGTCTTGGGCATGCTGCTGATCTACTGCGACCGCGCCGGCATCGACCTGGAGGAGGCGATGCGTCGCAAATGGCTCAGGTGGCTGGACGACCCCACCCACGGGTAAAGCCTGATAGGCGTCCCGCGCCGCGCCCTGCAACCTGCGCCTCCGATATCGATGGCATTCGGGAGGCGATCATGGCGCGAAGGTTCGCAGCCGAACTGTTCGGAACCCTGGTTCTGGTCTTTTTCGGTTGCGGCGCCGCCGTGCTGGGCGGGTTCGAGATCATCGGCCAGTTGGGCATCGCCCTGGCCTTCGGCCTGGCGATCATCGCCATGGCCTATGGGATCGGCCCGATCTCGGGCTGCCACGTCAATCCGGCGGTCAGTCTGGCGGTCTTCATCGCGGGAAGGATGAGCGCCCGGGAGACCGGCCTCTACTGGGCGGCGCAGTTTATCGGCGCAGTGGCCGGGGCGGCTCTGGTCGGCGTCATCGCCCAAACAGGCTTCGCCAATCTGGGTCAGAACGGCTTCGATGCGTCCTCGCCCGGCGGCTACCGCCTCGCGGTCGGGGCGGCGTTCGAGGTGGTCGCGACGGCTATTTTCGTCTTCGTCATCCTGGGCGTTACGGGCGCGGGTGGAGACCGCGCCTTCGCCGGCCTGGCCATCGGCCTGACGCTGGCCGTCATCCACATCGTCGGCATCCAGGTGACGGGGGTGTCGGTAAACCCGGCCCGCAGCTTCGGACCCGCCGTTCTGGTGGGCGGGGAAGCGCTGGCGCAGTTGTGGCTGTTCATCATCGCCCCGTCGGCGGGCGCCGCCCTGGGGGCGCTGCTGTTCCGGTGCGGCGTTCTGGAGACGCGCGCATGATCAGGTCCCTGCGCCAGAGAACCATCGGATTGGCCATGCTCCAGGCTCACGGTTTCTCGCCGTTCCGGTGGGGCGACCGTCCAGCGACGTCGCCCCGGGATGCTCCCAACGCCGACCGCCTCTTGAAGGAGCCGGTCGAACGCGGGAAGAACGGCGAGTAGCGCGCAGGCCGATCCCGGCCGCGCCGGTGAGGTCCGCGTGTCCCTTTCCCAAATCGCCCTGGTCGTCGCTCGAGGCCGCAACGGCGTCATCGGTCGCGAGGGCGACCTACCCTGGCGTCTTCGTTCGGATCTGCAGCGGTTCAAGGCCGTCACGATGAGCAAGCCCTGCCTGATGGGCCGAAAAACCTGGGAGAGCCTGCCGCTGAAGCCCCTGCCCGGCCGGCTGAACCTGGTGCTGACGCGGGACGAATCCTACGAGACCGAGGGGAAGGCCAAGGGCGCCCTGGTGTGCGCCACGCTGGACGAAGCCATCGAGATCGCCCGCGAGACGGCCGAGGAGGACGGGGTCGACGAGATCTGCGTCATCGGCGGCACCGCCCTGTTCGCGGCCGCCCTGCCCCGAGCCCGGCGGCTGTACCTCACCGAGGTGGACGCCGCGCCGGAAGGAGATGCGACCTTTCCCGCGTTCGACGAAGCCGCCTGGATGGAGGTATCGTCAGAATCGCACCCGGCGGGCGACAAGGACGACCACGCCTTCACCTTCCGCGTGCTGGAACGCCGCTAGGAGCCATCGATGTACGTCACCACCACCAACGATCTGCCCGGCTTCCGCGTCACCCGCCATATCGGCCTGGTCCGCGGGGTGACCGTGCGGTCGCGCAACGCCATCTCGGACGCCATCGGCGGCGTGCAGTCCATGCTGGGTGGTCGCGTGGGGGCCTATGTGAAGCTGGCCGAGGCGGGTCGTCAGGAAGCCTATGACGAGCTGGTCAAGCATGCCCAGGCCCACGGCGCCAACGCCATCCTGGCCGTCCGCTACGACGCCACCGAAATCATGCCCGGCGTGACCGAGGTGCTGTGCTACGGCACGGGCGTGGTCGTCGAGGCCGCCTAGAGCTTCAGGCTGGCGGCGATCCGTTCGGCGACAGCGGCGAAGCGGGCGGCGATCTCGCCATCGGGCTCGGCCGAGACCAGCGGAACGCCCGCGTCCCCCGACTGGCGCAGCGCGGCGTCGAGCGGCAGGTCGCCCAGGTAAGGAATGGACAGGCGCGCGGCTTCGGCTTCGGCGCCGCCCTGACCGAAGATCGGGCCGCTCATGTTCTCGATCAGACCCAAGGTCGGCACGTTGACCCGCTGGAACAGCGTATGGGCGCGCCGCGCATCGGCCAGCGCCACCTCCTGCGGGGTCGACACGATGACGGCGCCGTCCAGGGGGGTTTTCTGGATCAGGGTCAGTTGCACGTCGCCGGTGCCGGGCGGCAGGTCGACCACCAGTATGTCCAACGGGGCGGCCTCGGTTCCCCAGCGGGTCTGGGTCAGCATCTGTGTGATCGCCTGGGACGCCATCGGCCCGCGCCAGATCATGGCGTCGTCCATCCTGGTCAGCAGGCCGACCGACATGGCTTTCAGGCCGTGGGCGACATGCGGGACGATGGCGCCGTCCACATAGGCCGGCTGGCCGCCGATCCCCAGCATGGTGGGCAGCGACGGGCCATAGACATCCGCGTCGAGCACCCCGACCGACAGACCGCGCGCGGCGAGGGCGGCGGCCAGGTTCACCGCCATGGTGGACTTGCCCACCCCGCCCTTGCCGCTGGCGACGGCCAGGACGCGGCGGACATGGGCCGGGCGGTCGGTGGGAACCGGCGCCTTGGCGCGACCCTGGTCGACGGCGGCCTTCGACAGGCCGGCGGTGCGCGGCGCGGCGGCCGGCTTGGCCTCGGCCGTCAGAATGACAGACACGCGAGACATGCCGGGGACAGCCTTCAGGGCGGCCTCGGCGGCGTCGCGGACCGGGGCGTAGGCGGCCGCCTGGCCGCGGTCCACCTCAAGGGCGAAACCGGCGCGGTCCTCACCCACCACCAGGCCCTGGACCAGGCCGGCGGACACCAGTCCCTGTCCTGACGCCGGGTCGATGACGGCGTCGAGGGCGGCTATGACGGCGGAACGTTCGACCAAGGCGGTCTCCTCAAAAAGCGTTCGCGCTTGCGGGCGATGAGGCGCGCGTTCTATCGCCCTCGGATGCCGCCTGCGAGCCCGCATTTGTCCCAGCCGCCGTCAGTGACGCTGATCGCCGGGCCCACCGCCTCGGGGAAGTCGGCGCTGGCGCTGGCGATGGCGCGGGAAACGGGCGCGGTGATCATCAACGCCGACAGTCAGCAGCTGTATGCGGACCTGCGGGTGCTGACGGCCCGTCCGTCTCGCGAAGAGGAGGCCCAGGCGGAGCATCGCCTGTATGGCGTCGCCGATGCGGCGGAGGCCTGGTCGGCGGGACGCTGGAGCCGGGCGGCCCTCGCCGTGCTGGAGGAGATGGCGCGCGCGGGCCGGCGGGCGATCCTCGTCGGCGGGACCGGCCTCTATTTCACGGCGCTGACCAAGGGACTGGCGGATATTCCCGACGTTCCCCAGGACGTCCGCACGGCGGTCGAGGCCGACTATCTGCACCTGGGAGAAGCCGCCTTCCGGGCTCGTCTCGCCCGCGCCGACCCGAAGGCGGCCCAGGCGATCGAGCGGGGCGACCGCCAAAGGCTGGTGCGGGCGATGAGCGTCCAGGTCGCAACCGGCCGGCCCCTGAGCGCGTGGAAGGCCGACACCGCGCCGCTGCTGGCGCCCGGATCCTGGTCCGGCATGGTGATGGAGCCGGATCGACCGACGCTCTACGCCCGATGCGACGCGCGGGTGGATCGGATGATCCGCGAGGGTGCGGTGGAAGAGGCCCGCGCCCTCGTGGCGCGCGGCCTCGACGCCGACCTGCCGGCGATGAAGGCGGTCGGGGTTCGCGAGCTGGCGGCCTGGCTCGCCGGCGACATGACGCCGGAGCAGGCGACCGACGCCCTGAAGCAGGCCACGCGCAACTACGCCAAGCGGCAGCTGACCTGGTTCAGGAACCAGACGCCCGACTGGGCGCGGCGCACTTGAACCTCGGCCTCCGTCAGCCGTTGCTCGTGCATGAACGAACATGACATCGACGACCGGGGCCTGGCGGCGGACCCCGACCCGGCGGTCGCCCAGCACATCGACGCCGCCGCTTGCCCGGAATGTCAGGGCCTGGGCGTGAGGCCCTCCGGGGAAGCGTGCCCGGTGTGCGACGGCACGGGCAAGGCGACCGCGCGCACAGGCGGCGGCTGACACCCTTGGAAGTCGGGCGCGACGCGCCTATATTGGTCCTGTCCGGCCTCGGTCGGACTATGGCGATAAAGGCGCCTGTAATAAGCGGACCGGACCCGGGTGCGATTCCCGGCGGCTCCACCAACTTCTTCCCCGCGTTATCGGCGGAGGCAGCATGGGGCCGACTAGCATCGACGGACGTGTAAAGAGGATTGCTTTCGCCCGTCCTGGCCCACCGTATCGGGCCTTTATCTAACTGCGAACGATAACTTCGCTGGAGAAGTCCGCCTCGCCGCGTAATGCGGTTCGGTTGATTTCGAATCTTAAGTCCTAGGGGTTCAGATCCTTGGGCGGGGCCTGTCGGGAGCCTGGCAACAGAATCCCGGCGCTTCTCCCCTTCAGAGCAGTTTCAACGGATCGACGACGGCGTGCCGGATGCGGCGGCGGCGATCGTGCGTCCATGTCATGTGCCCCAGGCCCTTCCGGGTCTGGATGACGACCTGGCCGGCGCGGCATGACACCGGTAGTCAAAGCAGGCCTGGCGGTTCCCGTGCGCTTTCCCATCGGCGCCATCTTTCGCCCGCGTCCTCGCCCCGCTATCAGTCGCGCTCAGAAGCGAGGTGACGATGACCGACCAGGCCCCTCCGGTCGACGAGATGAACTACGAGCGGCTGGCCCACGAGGCGCTGCGCGGCGTGATCCGCGCGGCCCTGCAACGGGTCCTGGCCGAGGGTCTGCCCGGCGCGCACCATTTCTACATCACCTTCAAGACCCGCGCGGCCGGGGTGTCGGTCGCGCCCGACATCCTGGCCAAGTATCCCGACGAGATGACGGTGGTGCTGCAGCACCAGTACGACGACCTGCGCGTCGACGAGGAGGGCTTCTCGGTCAAGCTGCGCTTCGGCGGCGTGCCCAAGGTTCTGGCCATGCCCTATTCGGCGGTGACCCGGTTCTACGATCCCAGCGTGCAGTTTCTGCTGCAGTTCGACCCGCCGGAGATCGTCGAGCCGATCGACGAGCCGACGCCGCCCGAGCCCGCTCCCCCATCGGACGAAGGCCCCAAGGTCGTCTCGCTGGATCAGTTCCGCAAGAAATAGGCGCGGCCCGCCTTCGCTGGCGCGGAACGTCGCGGCCGGTTCAAATCGTCATCGAAGCGGCCTATGTCGGCGCCTTGGCTTGAGGAGCTTGGCCTTGCTGATCGTTCTGTCCCCCGCCAAGCGGCTCGACTTCACCGAAGCCGACCGGGCCCTGCCCGCCTCGGAGCGGCGATTCCGCGAGGACACCGCAAGCCTGTCGAAAACCGCCAAGCGTCAGACCCGCGCCGACCTGCGTCGCCTGATGGGCATTTCGGACGACCTTGCGAAGCTGAACGCCGAGCGGTTCAAGGCCTTCGATTCCGGTTCGACCGACGGCGTGCAGGCGGCGTTCGCCTTCGCGGGCGACGTCTACGAAGGCTTGAAGGCGCGCGAGCTTGGCGTCGCGGACCTGCAATGGGCCCAGGATCACGTGCGCATCCTGTCCGGCTTCTACGGCCTGCTTCGGCCGCTGGATCGCATCCAGCCCTATCGGCTGGAGATGGGCACGCGACTGAAGACCCGGCGCGGGTCCAGCCTCTACGACTTCTGGGGCGACCGCATATCGAAGCAGCTGAACCTGGACGCCGAGAGCCACGGTGACCCGACCCTGGTGAACCTGGCCAGTCAGGAATACTTCGGGGCCGTCGACGCCAGGGCGCTGAAACTGCCGGTCGTGACGCCTCAGTTCCGCGAGGAGAAGAACGGCGAAAGCCGAATCATCTCCTTCTTCGCCAAGAAGGCGCGCGGCGGCATGGCGCGGTTCGCCATCGATGAAAAGCTGAAACGGGCCGAGGACCTGAAGGCGTTCGACCGCGACGGCTACCGCTTCGACAAGGCCGCCTCCACCGACGTCGAGTGGATATTCATCAGGTCGGGAAATTCTTGATCGCCCGGCCTTCCTGCCGCTAGTCTCACCGCACAAGAACCGAAGGGCGGACCCATGTTCCAGTGGCCAAAGTCATCGAAGGGCGGAAACGCCGCGCACGGCGAGGCGCCGGCCTTCCACGACATCGGCGACCTGAAGGGCCAGGTGGCGGTCGTGTCAGGCTCGACCTCCGGGATCGGCCTGGCGTTGGCGCGGGCGGTGGCGGCGCGCGGGGGCGATGTGGTGCTGAACGGCCTGGGCGACCCGGCCGAGATCGAGCGGACCCGCGCCGGGCTGGAAGCCTCGTCAAGCGCTCGCGTGCGCTATCACGCCGCCAACATGATGCATGGCGACGAGGTGGCGGACATGGTCGCCTTCGCCCGGCACGAATTCGGGCGCCTGGACATTCTGGTCAACAACGCCGGGGTGCAGCACGTGGAGGCGGTGGAGAAGTTCCCGACGGAGAAGTGGGAGCAGATCATCGCCATCAACCTGTCTTCGGCCTTCTACGCCACGCGGGCGGCGATCCCGATCATGAAGGCGCAGGGCCGCGGCCGGATCGTCAACATCGCCTCGGCCCACGGCCTGGTCGCCAGCCCCTTCAAGTCGGCCTATGTCGCCGCCAAGCACGGCGTGATCGGCCTGACCAAGACGGTGGCGCTGGAGCTGGCGCGCGAGAACATCACCTGCAACGCCATCTGCCCCGGCTTCGTCGAGACGCCGATCGTGGAGAAGCAGATCGCCGACCAGGCCCGCACGCGCGGGATGAGCAAGGAACAGGTGCTGAACGACGTCATCCTGGGTTCTCAGCCGACCAAACGGTTCGTCACCACGGACGAACTGACCGGCCTGTTCCTGTATCTGGTCAGCGACCTGGGCGCCTCCGCCAACGGCGCCAGCTTTTCCATCGACGGCGGCTGGACCGCACAGTAGCGGACACTCGGGGGCGGCATGGCGATCTTCAAACGCAAGGCCGCCGAACCGGCGGAACGCTCAACCGGGAGCCGGAAACGGCCAATCAGCCTGGCGCTCCAGGGCGGCGGGGCGCACGGGGCCTTCCAGTGGGGCGTGCTGGACCGGATCCTGGAGCACGACCGCCTGGACGTGAGAGCGGTGTCGGGCGTATCGGCCGGGGCCATGAACGGGGCGGCCCTGGTCTCCGGACTGGCGGAAGGTGCCGAAGGCGGTCGCGTGGCGTTGGACAGGCTGTGGCGCGAGGTCAACCAGTCGGGCGGCCGCAACGTCTTCGGCGACGGCGCGATCTGGAGCGCGGCCCAGCCGCCGGAATGGCTCAAGGACAATCCCTTCTGGCGCGCGGGAGAGACGCTGGCGCTGTCGATGAGCCCGTATGAATTCAATCCCTTGAACCACAATCCGCTGAAACGGGCGTTGAAGAACGCGGTCGACTTCGACAGGGTTCGCGCTTCGTCGGTGCGCCTGTTCGTCGCCGCAACCGCCGTGCGTCAGGCCAGGGCGCGGGTCTTCACCTCAGCGGAAATGACGGCCGAGGTGCTGATGGCCTCGGCCTGTCTGCCGCACCTGTTCCAGGCCGTGGAGATCGAAGGCGAGCCGTATTGGGACGGGGGCTATCTGACCAATCCGCCGCTGTGGCCGCTGACGGGCGAGGACACGCCGGACGACGTGCTGCTGGTCACCCTGAACCCCGTGGTTCGCGACGAGACGCCCAAGGGCGCCGGAGACATCGTCGACCGTCTGAACGAGATCGTCTTCAATGCGCCGCTGCTGGCCGAGCTTCGCGCCATCGCCATGGCCGAGGAGCTGATGGCGCAGGGCCAGCTGAAGGCCGGCCCCTATCGCAACATCCGCCTGCACGCCATCGAGGCCGACAGCTGGCTCAGTGACCTGTCGCTGCGCTCCAAGTTCGACACCGAATGGACATTCCTGAACGAGCTCAAGGCGCGCGGGCGGGCGGCGGCGGACGACTGGCTTAACACTTGCCTGCCGACGGTCGGGGTCCGCGCCAGCGTCGATCTCCAGGCCCGGTTCGGTTAGCCGACGTGGCCGGCCGCGCGGCGCAGCCGGTCGTTGATCGCCTCGCCCAGGCCGTCGGCGGGAATAGGAGACACGGCGATGCCGGCGGGACGGGTGCGGTCGGCCTCCCGCAGCAGACGAAACAGATTCGCGGCCGCCTCCCGCAGGTCGCCTGAAGGGCTCAGGCTCCAGCGCGTCTCGCCCACGCCCGGTCCAAACCCCAGGAGGACTTCCCCGGCCTCGGCTTCCCTGGCTTCGATGCGGACGGGCGCGTCGGGCGCATAATGCAGCGCGAGACGCCCGGGAGACCGATGTCCCTCCCCGCCTTCGCTCAATGGCCCGACCACGGCTTCGATCTCCGACCGCGTCACGGCGCCGGGACGGAGCAGCGCCGCCTTCCCGTCCAGCACCGAGACCACCGTGCTTTCCAGACCCACGACACAGGGGCCGCCGTCCAAGGCCGCCGTGACGGCGGAGCCCGTCTCCTCCAGCGCGTCGGCGAAGGTGGTCGGACTGGGGCGCCCCGAACGATTGGCCGAGGGCGCCACGACCGGACCGGCGAAGGCGGCCAACACGGCGCGCGCCTCAGCGTGGCCGGGAACGCGGATGGCGACGCTGTCCAGCCCCGCCCGGGCCAGGTCGCAGACGCGATCCGCGTCGCGCAAGGGCGTCACCAGCGTCAGCGGGCCGGGCCAGAAGGCCTCGGCCAGCGCCCGCGCCTGGGCGTCGAACACCCCGATCTCCTCGGCGGCGGCCGCATCGGAGACGTGGGAAATCAGGGGATTGAAGCGCGGTCTTCCCTTGGCCTCGAAGATGGCCGCAACGGCATTCGGATTTCCCGCGTCGCCGGCCAGGCCATAAACGGTCTCGGTCGGCAACAGGATCAGTTCGCCGCGCCGAAGCGCCTCCGCCCCCTGTTCGGGCGTCTCGCTCATGGCCGACGCGGGATCAGGGGGATCATCCGATGCAGCACATTGTCGCGGCTGATGAACTGATGCTTCAAGGCCCCCAGGACGTGCAGGGCGATCAGGACGTAGAGCCCCTTCACGACCATGCCGTGGACCTCCATGAACGTACGCGCCGCGTCACGGCCGCCGGACACCGGCAGCAACGGCCATTCGAACAGGCCGAACCAGACGATCTCGCGCCCGCCCGCCGAAGAGGCCAGCCAGCCCGTCAGCGGCATCACGATCAGGACGACGTAGAACAGGACGTGGGTCGCGCGAGCCAACACCTTCTGCCAGCGCGGCATCTCCGCCGGGAGGGCGATCGCCGGATTGGCCAGACGCCAGCCGATTCGCGCCAGCGTCAGCACCAGGATGGTCAGGCCGACCGACTTGTGGAGATTGATGAACTCGCGCGAGATCGGTCCCTCGGTCGCCTCGTGCGCGGTGACCAGCAGCACCTGGGTCAAGACGGCGGCGGCGATCACCCAGTGCAGGACCAGCGAAACAACGGAATAGCGATTGCGCGGTTCGGCCATGACTTCCCTTCCGTGACGGCAGGGCGTCACTCTGCCCCGACTGAGGTCATTGCGCCAAGCCGCTTGCGGCGGGACGCTGTGGCGAGCAGTTAAGCCCGAACGCCCGCCGAGGAAACCATGAACTACCGCGCCCCCGTCCGTGACCTGGCCTTCACGCTGGAGGCCGTCGCCGGCATGCCCGACGTCGCGGCGACCGGCGGCTTTCCCGATTATGACGCAGAGGTCGCCCGCGCGGTGCTGGAAGCGGCGGGGCAGTTCTCGGAAGAGGTGCTCGCGCCGCTGAACCGCATCGGCGATCAGAAGGGCTCGACCTACGCCAACGGCGCCGTCACCGCCGCGCCGGGGTTCGCGGACGCCTATCGCCAGTTCGCGGCGGGCGGCTGGACCGGGCTCTCGGCGTCTCCGGCGCACGGCGGACAGGGACTGCCGAAAGCGCTGGAGCTGGCGGCCTATGAAACCGTGCACGCCGCCAACATGGCCTTCGGCCTATGTCCCATGCTGTCGCTGGCGGCGATCGAGGCGCTGGAGCAGGTCGGCGCCGAGACGCAGAAGGCGAAATACCTGACCCGGCTGGTCAGCGGCGAATGGACCGGCGCCATGGTGCTGACGGAACCCGGCGCGGGGTCGGACCTGGGCGCACTGACCGCCACGGCGACGCCTAACGGCGACGGGACTTATGCGCTGAACGGCCAGAAGATCTTCATCACCTGGGGCGATCACGACGCCACGGACAATATCCTGCACCTGGTGCTGGCCCGGCTGCCCGACGCGCCTAAGGGCCCCAAGGGCATCAGCCTGTTCCTGGCGCCCAAGTTCGAGGTGGGCGACGACGGGACGCTGGGCGAGCGCAACGCCTTCCGGCCGGTCGGGGTGGAGCACAAGCTGGGCATCCACGCCTCCCCCACCTGCGTGATGAGCTATGAGGGCGCCCGGGCCGAACTGGTCGGGCGACCCAACGAGGGCCTAGCCCACATGTTCGTGATGATGAACGCCGCGCGCCTGGCGGTGGGCGTCGAGGGCGTGGGGGTCGCGGAACGGGCCTATCAGCACGCCCTCGCCTATGCGCTGGAGCGGCGGCAGGGCCGCTCGGCCTGGACCGGGGAAGCCGGCGCTCCGATCTTCGACCATCCGGACGTGCGCCGGATGCTCAGCGTCATGAAGGCCAAGACTTCGGCCGCCCGGGCGATCTGCCTGGCGACCGGCGTCGCCGCCGACCTGGCCCGGCATGCGGCGACCGAGGGCGAGCGTATCAGGTGGAAGGCTCGCGAGGACCTGTTCACCCCCATCGCCAAGGCCTGGTCGACGGACGTCGGCTGCGAAGTGGCGTCCATGGGCGTTCAGGTTCACGGCGGCATGGGTTTCATCGAGGAGACCGGCGCGGCCCAGTACTATCGCGACGCCCGCATCACGCCGATTTACGAGGGCACCAACGGCGTCCAGGCCATGGACCTGGTCGGCCGCAAGTTGTCGATGGACGGCGGAGCGGCGGCGCGGGACCTGATCGCCGAGATGAAGGCCACGCTGCCGGAACTGGCGAAACTGTATTCGGGCAAGCCGGTCGAGCGGTTCGCCGCCGCGATCGAGGCGATCCAGGACGCCACCCTGTGGCTGCTGGATCGCAAGGCCGATCCGGCGGGGGCTGCCGACGTGCTGGCGGCGGCGGACGCCTATCTGCGCCTGATGGGCGATGTCGTGGGCGGCTGGATGCTGGCCAAGGGCGCGCTGGCGGCGCAGGCCCGCCTGCAGACCGGGGACGGCGACGCCGCCTGGCTTCGAGGCAAGCAGGACCTCTACGAGGTCTACGCCGCCAATGTGCTGGGCCATGCGTCTAGCCGCCTGGCCGCCATAGGCCAGGGCGGCGACCTGCTGAAGCGGATGACGGTCGAGGCGCTGGCGGGCTGAGGCGCTGGCGGCCTGAAGCTCAGGGCGCGTCGGGCGACGGCGCCGCGTCCAGAAGCGCGACCGCCTCGCGAATATAAGCCGCATGGGCCACCACGCCGATGCCGAGCCGCTCCTGGCTGACGACCACCTCCTGGATCAGCATGCCCGCCACATAGGGGTGATCCGGCCCGGACGGCTCGTCCGCCCGTCCTACGGCCGGCGTCCAGAAAACCGGGCCGCCGGAGTTCCCGGGGAAGACGGCGAAGTCCAGCAGGAAGGTCTGGAAGGCCGCGATCGGCGTGAGCGGCCAGGAGGCGATCCGGCCGGCGCGAACGATCGGGAATCCCGCACGATTGGCCGACAGTCCTCGGGGAAAGCCGAGCGAAAGCAGTTCGTCGCCCGGCCCGACCTCGGCCTGCTTCAGCGTCGCCTCATCCGCCAGCCAGGCCAGCGGAATGGCCGCGCGGGCGAAGGGACGCGGCGCGATCACCTCCATGACGGCGATGTCCTGGCTCGGATGCAGCGCCCACAGCGGCGTGTCCTCCGGGCCGCGAATCTGCAGCGGCTGGGGCGCGAAACGCCAGCCGCCGTCCGGCGCCTGAACCCGCCACCCGATCCGCACCTCGCTGGCCGGCATGCGATCCAGCACATGGCCGGCGGTGACGAGCACCGTTCGCGGCGTGCCGTCGGCCCTCGGCGCGTCGAGCAGGAAGCCGGTCCCGACCGTACGCGTGCCCTCGCCCGACGGCTGGTCGATCTGCACCGTCGCATTGATCAGGGCGACGGTCAGATTCGCTGCGGGCCGCTCGGCGACGGAGCTGGGGGGATCGGGTGGCTGAAGATCGAACATGATGGGCGTTTCTTCATTTGACGCGGCCTCGGCGGCGCGCACAAGGTCCGCGATCCAAAGGGGGACCAGAAGAATGAACCGTCGCCAACTGCTCGCCACAGCCGCCGCCGCGGCCGCCGCCAACGCCCTCCCCCTGCCCGCCGCCAGCCAGTCGCCCGGAGCCTCGATGCCGCAGCCCCCCGTCGCCAAGAAGATTCCCGTCGTCATCGAACAGCTGGGCCGCACCCGCACCGACGACTACCAGTGGATGAAGGACGACAATTGGCAGGCCGTGCTGCGCGATCCGACCCTGATCAAGGCCGATGTCCGCGAGCACCTGGAGGCGGAGAACGCCTATCGCGAAGCCATGATGGCCTCGACCGTGCCGCTGCAGGAGACGATGTTCGCGGAGATGCGCGGGCGCATCAAGGAGGACGATTCGTCCGTTCCCTCGCCCGACGGCGCCTGGGAGTATTACGTCCGCTACAACACCGGCGACCAGCATCCGCTGTACTGCCGCCGTCCGCGCGGAGGCGGCGCGGAGACGGTTCTGCTGGACGCCAACGCACTGGCCGAGGGCAAGGCCTATTCAGAGGTCTCGGCGGCTTCCCACAGCCCCGACCACGCCCTGTTCGCCTATGCCGAGGACGCGCAGGGATCGGAGGTGCACAAGATCTATGTGAAGGATCTGGCGACCGGCCAGGTCCTGCCCGCGGTGATCGACAGCGCGACCGGCGACTTCACCTTCTCGCCCGACAGCCAGTGGATCTTCTGGACCAACCGCGACGACAACGGCCGCCCGGACAAGATCTTCCGGCGCCCCGTGCGCGGGGGCGACACGACCCTCGTCTATGAGGAAGAGGACGAAGGCATGTTCATCGGCGTCGGCCGCACCGCCGACGACCGCTTCATCGTCATCGGCATCCAGAACCAGGAGACCAGCGAGGTCCGCTACATCCCCGGAAACACGCCGACGGCCGAGCCGGTGGTGCTGGAGCCGCGCGTCGTCGCCACCCGCTATGACGTCGATCACTGGGGCGACCGCTGGGTGATCCGCACCAACGCCGACGACGCCATCGACTTCAAGATCGTCGAGGCGCCCACCGACGCGCCGGCAAAGGCGAACTGGAAGGACCTGGTGGCGCACACGCCGGGCCGCTTCATCGAAGGCCTGGACGTCACCAGGGATCACCTGGCGCGTCAGGAGAGGGCCGACGCCAACACCCGCATCATCATCCGCGACCGCACGGGCGCCGAGCATGAGATCGCGGTGGACGAGCCGGCCTTCGCCCTGTCCCTGGCGGGGGCGTCGGAATACGAGACGACGACGACCCGCTACGCCTACAATTCGCCGTCCACGCCGACCCAGACCTTCGACTACGACATGGTCGGACGAAAGCGGGAGCTGCGGAAGACGCAGGAGATTCCGTCGGGACACGACATCGCCGACTATGTCGTGGAGCGGCTGAACGCGCCGGCGGCCGACGGCGAACTGGTGCCGGTGACGGTGCTGCGCCGAAAGGACACGCCGGTCGACGGCTCGGCGCCGCTGCTGCTCTACGGCTACGGCTCCTACGGCATTCCGATGCCGGCCAGCTTCTCGACCAACCGGCTGTCGCTGGTCGACCGCGGCTGGATCTACGCCATCGCCCACATCCGCGGGGGCTCTGACAAGGGCTGGGGTTGGTTCCTGGCCGCGCGCCGGATGACGAAGAAGAACACCTTCACCGATTTCATCGCCGCCGCCGAACACCTGATCCAGCGGAACTACGCCACGGCCGGGAACATCGTCGCCCAGGGCGGCTCGGCCGGCGGCATGCTGGTGGGCGCGGTCAACAACATGCGCCCCGACCTATGGGCCGGGGTCATCGGCCAGGTGCCGTTCGTCGACGTGATCAACACCATGAGCGACACCTCCCTGCCGCTGACGCCGCCGGAGTGGCCCGAGTGGGGCAATCCGATCGAGGACGCCCAAGCCTACGACTACATGATGAGCTACAGCCCCTATGACCAGGTGGCGCCGATGGCCTATCCCGCGATCCTGGCCACCGGCGGCCTGTCCGATCCGCGCGTCACCTACTGGGAGCCGGAGAAGTGGGTCGCCAAGCTGCGGCCGGCCACGACCTCGGGCAAGCCGGTGCTGCTGAAGATCAACATGGAAGCCGGCCACGGCGGCGCGGCCGGGCGGTTCGACTATCTGAAGGAGGTCGCTCACGACTACGCCTTCGCCGTCTGGGCCGTCGAGAAGGGTTGGGAGAAGGCTTGAGCGCCCCGGTCGTGCGTGAACTGGCGGCGGCGGACGTCCCCGCCGTCACGGCCATCTATGCGGAAAGCGTGGCCAACGGCCGGGGCACCTTCGAGCTGGAGCCGCCCGACGCGGCGGAAATGACCCGCCGCCTGGCCGCCGTCGCGGCGCTGGGCCTGCCGCGCCTGGTGGCCGAGTTGGGCGGAACGGTCGTCGGCTACGCCTACGCCGGACCGTTCCGGGCGCGGCAGGCCTATCGCTACATGGTGGAGGACTCGATCTATGTGGCGCCAGAGGCGCGCGGCCGGGGCGTGGCCGGCGCGCTGCTGGACGCCCTGATCGACGGTTGCGAACGGATGGGGCTGAGGCAGATGGTCGCCGTCATCGGGGATTCCCAGAACCTCGGCTCCATCGCCCTGCATCGGTCGCGCGGGTTCACCGACGCCGGGCTGTTCCGCGCGGCCGGCTGGAAGCATGACGATTGGCGCGACGTCGTCTTCATGCAGCGGTCATTGGGCGAGGGCGCGCGGACGCCCCCGGCGGCGCCCGGCCTGCCCCTGATCGACAAGGCCGTGTCCTAAAGTCATTTAGACCGCGCCGAAGGCGCTCATCGACAGCGTACGTGTCCGCACCCGACCCCTGAAGCCCGGAGAGGATGAGATCAAATGGTTCCCCGGCGCCGTCGGCGCTCGGCGAAACCCGTACGGCGCGATGCTGTTCGTCAGACTAGAGATCAGCTGATGCGATTGGCCGCCTCACCCGGAGCGGGCCGCGCACCTAGACGAAGGCGAACCATCGGGCGGCCATCCAGCCGAGCGCGCCCGTCAGGCCGAGGCATGCGGCCCCGCCCACGAACACCACCAGCCGGAAGTGGCGGTGGAGATGATAGAGCAGCTCCCCGATCATCGCCGGTCCCATGCTCAGGGTCGTCCCATACCGACCCGATTGGGAAACCATACAGCAAGTGGCGCGCCGCGCGGAATCGCGGCTCCGTGAACAACGGTTGATTAGACCAGACGGCTCTGGACGATCGCGGCGGCGATGAAGCTGGCGAACAGCGGGTGGGGCGCGAACGGCCGGCTCTTGAGTTCCGGATGGTACTGGACGCCGATGAACCAGGGGTGGTCGGTCCGCTCTACCGTTTCGGGAAGGACGCCGTCGGGCGACAGGCCGGCGAACACCAGGCCCGCTTTCTGCTCGATGGCGTCACGGTAGTTGATGTTCACCTCATAGCGGTGGCGATGGCGTTCGCTGATGTCGGTCGCGCCATAGATCTCGGCGATCTTCGAGCCGGGCTTCAGCGTGGATTCATAGGCGCCCAGGCGCATGGTCCCGCCCAGGTCGCCGCCCTGCTGGCGCAGCACGCGCTGATTGCCCTGGGTCCATTCGGTCATGAGGCCGACGACCGGCTCGGTGGTCGGGCCGAACTCGGTCGAGGAGGCCTGGGGATAGCCCGCGAGGTTCCGCGCCGCCTCGATCACCGCCATCTGCATGCCGAAGCAGATGCCGAAGTAGGGAATGTTGCGCTCGCGAGCGAAGCGCGCCGCCTCGATCTTGCCTTCCGAGCCGCGTTCGCCGAAGCCGCCGGGCACCAGGACCGCGTGCGCGCCTTGCAGGCGTTCCTCGCAGGCCTCGGGGTCGCCCTCGAAGGTGTCGGCCTCGACCCAGTCGATATTGACCTTGACGTTGTTGGCCACACCGCCGTGGTGCAGCGCCTCGATCAGGGACTTGTAGGCGTCCTTCAGCACGGTGTACTTGCCGACCACGGCGATGGTGACCTCGCCGTCCGGATGCAGCCGGCGGCGCGAAATCTCCTCCCAGCGGGATAGGTCGGGTTCAGGCGCGTCGGTGATGCCGAAATGAGCCAGGACTTCGCGGTCCAGGCCCTCGCGGTGATAATCCAGCGGCACGGCGTAGATGTCGGCGGAGTCCATCGCCTGGATGACGCCGCTTTCGCGCACGTTGCAGAACAGGCCGATCTTGCGCTTCTCGTCGGGCGGGATCGGGAATTCGCAGCGGCACAGCAGGATGTCCGGCTGGATGCCGATGGAACGCAGCTCCTTGACCGAGTGCTGCGTCGGCTTGGTCTTCATCTCGCCCGCCGTCTTGATGAACGGCAGCAGGGTCAGGTGAACGAAGCAGGACTGACCCCGCGGCAGGTCCTGGCCCAGCTGGCGGATTGCCTCGAAGAAGGGCAGGCCCTCGATGTCCCCCACCGTGCCGCCGATCTCGACCAGGACGAAGTCCACCTCCTCGCCGTCGTCGGTCAGGGCGGGCGTGAGGCAGAAGGATTTGATCTGGTCCGTGACGTGCGGGATCACCTGCACCGTCGCGCCCAGATAGTCGCCGCGCCGCTCCTTCTCGAGGATGGTCGAATAGATGCGGCCGGTGGTGATGTTGTCCGACTTGGCCGCCGACACGCCGGTGAAGCGTTCGTAGTGGCCAAGGTCCAGGTCGGTCTCGGCTCCGTCGTCGGTGACGAAGACCTCGCCGTGCTGATACGGGCTCATCGTGCCCGGATCGACGTTCAGATAGGGGTCCAGCTTGCGCAGGCGGACCTTGTAGCCGCGCGCCTGCAGGAGAGCGCCGAGAGCGGCGGAAGCGAGGCCTTTTCCTAGCGAGGAAACCACGCCGCCGGTGATGAACACATAGCGAGCCATGGGCGGACACCTTACTCCATGATTCGCGTGCGGCGCATGGCCCGCCGCGAATCGAACTGTTGATCAAAAGAAGAAAGCGCGCCCTGCGGCGCGCTTTCCGGAAGTCGGTCGTTTCGCCCGCTGTTATTCGGCGGGCTGCTGAGCGGGAGCCGGCGTCGCGGCGGACGGCAGGCTGGCCTCCAGGTCGTCCAGCGACGGCGCGGCCGGTTGGGCGGGCGTGGCCGGCTGGGTCTCGGCGGGTTGCTGCTGCGGGGCCTGCGGCGTGGTGGCCAGGGCGCCCACGGCGTCCGCGTCGATGATCGACTGAGACGCGCGGTCCATGTTGCCGACCACGGTCAGGAAGATGGTCAGGCCGAACAGCGCCGCCGCCAGCCACCAGGTGACCACGGTGAGGAGGTTGCCCGCCCCGCGCGCCGTCATGAATCCCGACGGTCCGCCGCCCATGCCCAGGGCGCCGCCCTCCGAGCGCTGCAGCAGCACGACCCCGGTCAGGGTGATGGCGACCAGGATGATGGCGACGAGGAGAATGGTCTGGAGCATGGCTTCGTTCATGTGGGCGCGGGCGCGCGCCGATCAAGCGGCGGCCTCTATCATTGAAGCCCGTCCGGGGCAAACCTCAGGCGGCGCGGATGATCTCCAGGAAATCCGCCGCCTTCAGCGAAGCCCCGCCCACCAGGGCGCCGCCGACCTCGGGGGTCGACAGTATCTGGCGCGCATTGTCCGGCTTTACCGAGCCGCCATAAAGAATCGGCGCCTTGGCCGCCGCCGGGCCCAGGCGACGCACGACGGCTTCACGGATGGCGCCGTGGACCTCGGCGATCTGCTCCAGCGTCGGCGTCAGGCCGGTGCCGATGGCCCATACCGGCTCATAGGCGATGGCGAAGTCGCGCTCGGAGAGGCCCTCGGGCAGGGAGTTCTCGACCTGCGCGGTCACGACGGCGACGGCGTTTCCCGCCTCGCGCTGGTCCAGGCGCTCACCCACGCAGACGATAGGCTCGAGGCCGGCGGCGATCGCCGCCTCCGCCTTGGCCGCCACGTCGGCGTCGCTCTCGCTGAAGGCGGTGCGCCGCTCGGAATGGCCGAGGATCACGAGACGGGCGCCCGCGTCGGCCAGCATCTCGGCTGATATGGAGCCTGTGTAGGCGCCCGCGGGCTTGGCATGGCAATCCTGCCCGCCCAGTTCAATCGACCCGCCCTCAAGCACGCACGCCATCCGATGCGTCAGCGTCGCGGGTGGAAAAAGCGCCACGCGGCAGGGCGAGGCGTCGGCCTCCAGCGCCGTTCTCAGCGAACGGGCCTCTTCGAGAGCCGAGGACAGGCCGTGCATCTTCCAATTGCCGGCGACCAACTTCACGGATTGTTTCATGCGGCCTGTCTAGGCGCCCGGAACGGACAAGCCAAGAGGGCGTCGCTCCATCGCGACCGCAGGCCGTCCTTGCGGGGGCGCGCCTCGCCCGACTATACGCCCAGTGACGCCAACCTCGGCCAGTCCCGGGATTCTCGAATGATCACCGCCTTCCGCGCCTTCTCCCGATCCAAGTGGGCCGCCGTCCTGCTGGTTCTGATCGCGATCAGCTTCGTCGTCGTGGGCGCGCAGATGGACGTGTTCGCCAGCATGGGACCGAAGCACGTGATCGACGCCGGCTCTCGCTCAATGAACGAGCAGGAATACCGCGCCTCCTTCGACCGCGTCCGCGCCCAGCTGCAGGAGCAGGCGGGCCGCCCGATCACCAACGAGGAGCTGCTGGCCGAGAACATCCCCGGCCGCTTCCTGGAAAGCCAGACCCAGCAGCTCGGTTTCCTCAATTGGGCCTGGGAGGCCGGCATCCGTCCGGGCAAGGAACTGATCGTCAAGCAGATCCGCGAGATTCCAGCCTTCTTCAACCAGGTCACGCGGCAATTCGACCAGCAGGCCTATGAGACAGCGCTGGCGCAGCAGAACCTGACGCCGGCCATGCTGGAGCAGGACCTGCGCGACCAGTACGCCACGGAGCATTTCGGCGCCGCGGTGCAGGCGGGAACCCGCGCGCCGCGCATCTACGGCGCGATCCTGGCCGCCCAGGCCTTCGAGACCCGCGACGGCCGCTGGTTCGAAGTCAATGACTCCATGATAGAGCGCCCCGGCGCCCCGACCGACGCGCAGCTGAACGCCTTCATCCAGGAGAACGCCGAGCGCCTGCGCAGCCCCGAGTTCCGCATGATTTCGGTCGTGCTGTTCAGCCCCGACCCCGCCGCGCGCACCGCCCCGATCCCGGAGGAGCGGATCCGCGAGCGCTTCGAGTTCAAGAAGGACAGCCTGGGTCGCCCCGAGACCCGCACCTTCGTCACGCTGACTGCGCCGAACCGCGAGACAGCCCAGCGTATCGCCGCCGCCCTGCGCGCGGGCCAATCGCCGGCCGAGGCGGGCCGCGCCAACAACGTTCGCCCGGCGGAGTTCGCCGCTTCGCCACGCTCGGCCGTCGGCGACCCGGCCGTCGCCGCGGCCGTCTTCGGCCTGCAGGCGGGCCAGGTGTCCGATCCGGTCCAGGCCGGCGTCGGCTTCGCCGTGGCCAAGGTCACCGACATCCAGCCGCCCCAGCCGGCCACGCTGGAAAGCGCGCGCGAGGAGATCGTCCAGGAACTGCGCGAGGAAGATGCGCGGGGCGCCACCTACGAAGGCGTCCAGGCCTTCGAGAAGGCGCGCCAGGAAGGCAAGGCCATGGCCGACGCCGCGCGTGAGGCGGGCGCCCGCATCGTCGACCTGCCGCCCGTCACCCAGGACGGCCGCTTGCCCAACGGCCAGCCGCTGAACGCGCCGGAGCAGGTTTTCTCGACCGCCTGGGGCCTGACAAAGGGCGGCGAGAGCGATGTCGTCGACGCCGGCCAGGGCCAGTATTTCGCTGTGCGCGTCAACGACATCCGCCCGGCCGCCCTCCCCCAGTTGGACGAGGTGCGCGAGCCCCTGACCCAGGAATGGACGCGCCGCGAGGTGCTGCGCCGCGTGTCGGCCAAGGCCGAGGAGCTGGCCGGTCGCGTTCGCGCCGGCGAGGACATCGCGGCGGTGGCGCGCTCGGCCGGGGCCACCCTGACGACCCGCCAGCGCATTGGACGCGACCGCGCCGCCCAGGAGGCGGTCGGCCAGGGCGTGCTGCAGGGTCTGTTCGGCCAGGGCAAGGGCCAGGTCTTCGCCCAACCCTCGTCGCAGACGGGCTATGTCGTCGGCCGCGTCGACGCCATCCACCCCGCCGATCCGGCCGTCGCCGGCCCCGCGGCCGAGAACGCCCGCGCCCGCATCGCCCAGGACCTGACCCAGGGCATGGTGGAATCAGCCTTCGCCGCCGGCGCCGCGCGCACCCGGGCGAAGAATGACCCCGTCCTGGCGCGTCAGGCCATCGGCCTGGCCGAGCCGGCGACGCCCGCGCCCGCGCGATGATCGCGGTGGCGGCCGTCGAGGCGGAGGCGTTCGTCGCCGGACTGAAAGCGGGTCGACCGCAAGTGGTGGTGCGGCGGGTCATCGACGACCTGGAGACGCCGGTGTCGGCGTTCCTGAAGCTGGGTCGAGAGCGCGCCTACGCCTGCCTGCTTGAGTCCGTGGAAGGCGGGGCGGTCAAGGGCCGCTATTCGATCCTGACGCTGGATCCAGACGTCGTCTGGCGCTGCCGGGGCGACGCGGCCGAGCTGGCGCGCGGGGCCGACGCCATCGCCGAGGGCCGCTTCACGCCCGAAACCCGGCCTGCCCTGGCGTCCCTGCGCGCGCTGATCGCGGCGTCCAGCTTCGACCTGCCAGACGACCTGCCGCCGATGGCCGCAGGCCTGTTCGGCGTGTTCGGCTATGACATGGTGAGGCTGCTGGAGCCGCTGGGGCCGGCCAATCCCGACCCGCTGAACCTGCCCGACGCCGTGCTGACGCGCCCGTCGCTGGTCGCCATCTTCGATTCGGTGAAGCACGAGATCGTGCTGGTCTCCGCCGCCTATCCGGACGCGGGGACGGAGGCCGACGCCGCCTTCCAGGCGGCCCGCGAGCGGCTGGACGCCTTCGAGGCCGCGCTGCGCGAGCCGCTGCCGCCCCGCGCCGCGCCGCGAACGACGCCGGCGCCGGTCTTCGCCTCTCCGGTCGACGAGGCGGGTTTCGGCGCCATGGTGGCCCAGGCGAAGACCTATATCGAGGCGGGCGACATTTTCCAGGTCGTGCTCAGCCACCGGTTCTCGGCGCCATGGGGCGACGATCCCTTCGCCTTCTACCGCTCGTTGCGGCGGCAGAACCCCTCGCCCTATCTCTTCTACCTGAACTTCGAAGGCTTCCAGCTGGCGGGCTCCAGCCCCGAGATCCTGGTGCGGCTGAAGGACGGGGAAGTGACCATCCGGCCGCTGGCCGGCACACGGGCGCGCGGCGCGACGCCCGAGGCGGACCGGGCGCTGGAGGCCGAGCTGCTGGCCGACCCCAAGGAACGCGCCGAGCACCTGATGCTGCTGGACCTCGGTCGCAACGACGTCGGCCGCGTCGCCGCCCCAGGGTCGGTGGAGGTCACGGAGAGCTTCGTCGTCGAACGCTACAGCCAGGTGATGCACATCGTCTCCAACGTGCGGGGCAAGGCCGATCCTGAGCTGGACGCGGTGGACACCCTGCTGGCCGCCCTGCCCGCCGGCACCCTGTCCGGCGCGCCCAAGGTGCGGGCCATGGAGATCATCGACGAACTGGAAGGCGAGAAGCGCGGCGTCGGCTATGGCGGCGGCGTGGGCTACATCTCCGCGGGCGGCGAGGCGGACATCTGCATCACCCTGCGCACCGCCCTGTTCGCGGACGACCGGATCTTCGTCCAGGCCGGCGCCGGCGTCGTGGCCGACAGCGATCCGGCGGCGGAATACGCCGAGACGCGGCACAAGGCCCGCGCCCCGATGCGCGCGGCCGAGGACGCGTGGCGCTTCCGCACGGGCAACCGCTAGGGCGCCAGCACCGCCGGGTCATGGATCGTGACGCCCGGCCCAAGCACGACCACGCCCGCCATCAGAATCGCCGCCATGGCCGCCAGGGCGGCGCCGCCGAGCGCGCCGAGGCCGCTGGCGGGGCGCAGGACCGGCGCCGCCAGCAGCGTCCTGGCGTGAGCGATCTTCCCGGCCGAATCGGACATGAGTTCCCCCTTCTCCGCCCCCATGTGCCGCCCGCGACGGTTAACGCACGCTTTACCGGCGTCCGTGACTTGGCGCGCGGCCTCGCTGGGCCTAGAAGCCAATCCATGATCCTGGTCGTCGATAACTACGACAGCTTCACCTACAACCTCGTCCACTACCTCGCGGAACTGGGCGCGCCGACGCATGTCGTCCGCAACGACGATCTGAGCGCCGACGAGGCCTGGGCGCTGAACCCCCAGGCGGTGCTGCTGTCGCCCGGGCCCTGTGCGCCCGACCAGGCGGGCGTCTGCCTGCCGCTGATCCGGAGCGCGCCGGCCGACATGCCGATCCTGGGCGTTTGCCTGGGGCACCAGTCCATCGGCCAGGCCTTCGGCGGCGACGTGATCCGCGCCAAGACCCTGATGCACGGCAAAACCTCGCCCATCGAGCACGCGGGACAGAGCCTGTTCGCCGGCCTGCCGTCCCCCTTCACGGCCACGCGCTATCACTCGCTGGCGGTGAAGCGTGAGACGCTTCCGGACTGCCTGGAGGTCACCGCCTGGACCGCCGACGGCGAGATCATGGGCCTGCAGCACCGGTCGCGGCCGATTCACGGGGTGCAGTTCCACCCCGAATCCATCGCCACCGAGCACGGTCACGCCATGCTGGCCAACTTCCTCGAGATCGCCGGCGTGAAGCGCCTCGCGGCCGCCTGACGTGGCGGACGGGTTCAAGCCGATCCTCGCCCGGCTGGTCGAGGGCCTTCCGCTGACGTCCGAGCAGGCGCACGACTTCTTCGCCGCCTGCCTGCGCGGCGAGCCGACGCCGTCGCAGGTCGCCGCCGCCGTCACCGCCCTGCGCATCCGGGGCGAGACGGTGGACGAGATCGCCGCCTTCGCCGCGGCCATGCGGGAGGCGGCGCTGACGCTGGACCATCCCTATGAGGTGATCGACACCTGCGGCACCGGCGGCGACGGCCAGCATACCTACAACATCTCCACGGCCGCGGCTCTGGTCCTGGCCGGCGCGGGGGTGAAGGTCGCCAAGCACGGCAACCGGGCAATGTCTTCTAAATCAGGGTCTTCCGATGTTCTATCGATCCTGGGTGTGAACCTGACGGCGTCGCAGGCGCAGCAGAAGCTGGCGCTGGAGGAGGCAGGCATCTGCTTTCTGTTCGCGCCGGCCTACCACGGCGCGATGCGGCACGTCGGCCCGGTGCGCGCGGAGATCGGTTTTCGCACCGTTTTCAATCTCCTGGGACCACTTTCGAATCCGGCGTCCGCGAAACGCCAGGTCATGGGGGTCTATGATCCGCGCCTGCTGGAGCCGCTGGTCGAGGTGCTGGGCCGTCTCGGCGCAGTGCGCGCCTGGACGGTCCATGGCCAGGGTCTCGACGAACTGGCCACCTCCGGCCCGACCGAGGTCGCCGAATGGAAGGACGGCGCCGTCCGCCGCTTCCAGGTCACGCCCGAGGAGGCCGGCCTGCCGCGCGCTTCGATCGACGCCATTCGCGGCGGCGACGCGGAGGCGAACGCCGAGGCGCTGCGCGCGTTGCTGGCGGGCGAGGCCGGCGCCTACCGCGACATTGTGCTGCTGAACGCGGCCGCCGCCCTTGTGGTATCCGATCGCGCGGCGGATCTGGCCGAAGGGGCCGCCTTGGCCGCCGCCGCCATCGACGACGGACGGGCCGCGCGGGCGCTGGAGCGGCTGGCCCGCATCACCTCCACCCCTCTGGAGACGGAAGAGGACGCATGACCGACGTGCTGGAGAAGATCGCCGCCTACAAACGGGAGGATGTCGCCGCCCGCAAGGCCGCCGCCGCCCAGGGCGCGATCGAAACCCTGGCCCAGGCGGCCTCCCCCCCTCGTGGCTTCCGCGCCGCGCTGGATCGCAGGGTGGAGGAGACCGGCCGTCCCGCCCTGATCGCCGAAATCAAGAAGGCGAGTCCGTCGAAGGGGCTGATTCGCGCCGACTTCGACCCGGCGGCCCTGGCCCTTGCCTATGAGGCGGGCGGCGCCGCCTGCCTGTCGGTGCTGACCGACGGCCCCAGTTTCCAGGGCGACGACGCCTATCTGGGCCAGGCGCGCGCCGCCACCGCCCTGCCCTGCCTGCGCAAGGACTTCCTTGTCGATCCTTGGCAGGTGGCCGAGAGCCGCGCCCTGGGCGCCGACTGCATCCTGATCATCCTCGCCATGGTCGACGACGCGCTTGCGGCCGAACTGCTGGCCGAGGCCGAGCGCTTCGGCATGGACGCCCTGATCGAAACTCATGACGAGGCCGAGATGGCCCGGGCGTGCGCGCTGGGCGGCGACCTGGTGGGCGTCAACAACCGCTCGCTGCGCACTTTCGAGGTCGACCTGGAGACGACCGAACGGCTGTCGATGCTGAGTCCCGTCAAGGCGCTGCTGGTGGCCGAAAGCGGCATCTTCACGCCCGAGGACGTGGAGCGCGTCTCCGCCGCCCACGCCCAGGCCATACTGGTCGGCGAAAGCCTGATGCGCCAGGCCGATGTCGAGGCGGCGACCAAGCGATTGCTCGCCGCCTGAATGTCCGACGGCGACCGCCGTTAAGTTGACATTAGGAAGGAACACTTACAGAACATCGCCACATGTTCACGGCCCGTTCCGATTCGACGGAAGGGGCGCATGAGGGCCAGGCGATGCTCACGCGCAAGCAGCACGAACTGCTGATGTTCATCCACGAACGGATCCAGGAGACTGGAGTCTCCCCCTCGTTCGACGAGATGAAGGAGGCGCTGGACCTGGCCTCGAAGTCGGGCATCCACCGCCTGATCACGGCGCTGGAGGAACGGGGCTTCATCCGCCGCCTGGCCCATCGGGCGCGGGCGCTGGAGGTGATGAAGCTGCCGGAACAGGCGACGGCCGGCGCGCCGCGCGGCCGTCCGGGCTTCAAGCCGGACGTGATTGAAGGCGGCGGCCTGAGGAGCGTTCCGCCCAGCCCAGCCAACGACGTCCGCGAGCTGCCGCTGCTCGGCAAGATCGCCGCCGGCACCCCGATCGCCGCCATCCAGCATGAACGCGACCGCCTTCCCGTGCCGGAATCGATGCTGGGCAAGGGAGATCACTACGTGCTGGAGATCGAGGGCGACTCCATGATCGAGGCCGGCATCCTTAACGGCGACCTGGTGGTCATCCGCAAGGGCGATACGGCTCAGAACGGCGAGATCGTCGTCGCCCTGGTCGAGGGCGAGGAAGCCACGCTGAAGCGCCTGCGCCGCAAGGGCGGCTCGATCGCGCTGGAACCGGCCAATCGCAACTACGAGACCCGCATCTTCGGCCCGGATCAGGTCGAGGTGCAGGGTAAGCTGGTCGGCCTTATTCGCCGCTATCACTGACGGTGGCGACGGGCGGCGTCCAGGGCCGATTCCCCCGAACATCCGCCGTCCAGACGGCCCGCCAGCCGGAGGCGTCACGCCATAGCTCGACCGCGCCGCCTCGTGCGTGATCGACGCCGTCCAGGACCAGCCTGCCCTGGCATGAGGTCGGCAGGGCCGGGACGACGGCCCGCACGCTGACGACCGGGGCCGAGCGACACAGGCTGTCCAGCTGGTCGTAGTCCGGCGCCGCCCGCGCCCACCACAGCGCCACGGGCGAGACGTCGGGGGCGGTCGGCGCGCAGGCCTGACGCGTGCAGATCCACCCCTCGGTTCCACGATCCACGGGCGCCAGTCCCCGCCGGCGCGCCCACATGTCCACGGCGTAGGTGCGCACGCCGGGCCGCACCGTTACGGCCCGGCGATCGCGGCTGAAGGCGGCGTTGGCTCCCCCGTCGCTGATCCAGAGATCCGGCGTCGGCGCGCGCGGCCATAGCAGCACGGCCGCCGCGAACGGCAATCCCAGCCACCGCAGCCGCCCCTGCCACAGGCAGATGAACAGCACGCCCAGGAAGGCGATCGGCAGGACGAAGTCCGGCGCGCTGGCGACGTTGCGGACCGCGCCCGGCAGACCGGCGGTCCACTGGCCGATCGCGAGCATGACGTCGACGCCCCAGCCGGCTACAGCGAGGAAGGGGCCGCCGAGGCCCATCGGCTCCAGCGCCGCGCCGACGGCCAGCGCCGGCATCAGCACGAAGTCCGCGATTGGAGAAGCGCCGAGGTTGGCGACAAGGCCGTACATGGCGGTGCGGTTGAAATGCTGCATGGCGAACGGACCCGTCGCCAGGCCCGCGACGACGCTGGCGGCGACAGCGGCGGTGATCCAGGTTCCGGCCCGCTGGACCCCCACGATGGCCAGGGGCGCGGCGATCTCCCGGGTTCGCTTCGGCCAGGCCTCGACCAGGGCGACCAAGGCGGCGGTCGCCGCGAACGACATCTGGAACCCCGCGCTCATCACCGCCTCGGGCTGTATCAGCAACACGACGAAGGCGGCCACGGCCAGCCCGTGCATGGTGACCGCCTGCCGGTCCAGCAATATGGCCAGAAAGGCGATCGAGGCGGTGACGGCCGCCCGGACCGCCGGCGGGGGCGCTCCGGCCACGACGACATAGACCCCGACCGCCAGCAGGCCCGCGACGGCGGCGATCTTCTTTCCCGGCGCCCTCAGGGCCAGCCACGGCCAGGCGGCGACGCCCAGCCGCACGGCGAAGAAGACAAAGCCCCCGACGATGGCCATGTGCAGGCCGGAGACCGACAGGATGTGGGCCAGGCCGGAATCGCGCATCAGGTCCAGGTCATCCTGGCTGATCCAGGTCTCATGGCTGGTCACCATGGCGGCCGCGATCCCGCCGGTGCGTTCGCCCAGGCGCGCGACGATCCGCTGCGCCAGCGCATATCGAAGGCCGTTGACGCGCATGACCAGGCGCAGCCGCCAGGGCGGTTCATCCAATCGCGCCGGCCGTGTGTCGCCCAGGGCGAAGGCGATCCCGCCCATCCCCTGGAAGAAGGCGTTGCGGCCAAAGTCGTAGGCGCCGGGGCTGGCGGGGGCCGGCGGCGGGTTCAGCAGGGCGAACAGGCGAACCGCTGTTCCGGGCGGCGGCGGCTGGCCCTTCACCGTGGCCCGCAGCCGCACCGGCGTGGCCTCGGGCGGCAATCCCCGAATGCGGACCGGGGCCACGACGATGCGATGCCCGTTGGTCCCGGGACTATCGACCTCCACCACCCAGCCTTCGATCGAGGTCGGCTCGGCAAGGGACGGGGCCATGGGCGCCGTGACCGCCATCGTCCTGATCTTCGCGCCCGTCACGCCGCCGCAGAAGCAGGCCAGCAGCAAGAGCGGCAAGGTCCACATCCGACCCAGCCGCAACCGCCGAGCCGCCAGCCAGGCGCTGAAGCTCAGAATGACGAACACCGCCAACGGCCACGGCGACGGCTCGGTCCCTGTGGCGAAGTAGGCGGCGCAACCGCCGCCGAAGGCGACGGGCGTCCACAACCGCCAACGCAAGGCCTGCGCCGCGACCGCGTCCGCCAGCTCACGGCGGATTCGGCGCCAAGGGGTGGGCTTTGCCGTGTCGGGGCGTATAAGGGCCTCGCTTACGGACCCCTCCCCCATGACCTCGCCCTCTTCCACCGTCGTCACGCGTTTCGCCCCCTCGCCGACCGGCTACCTCCATATAGGAGGGGCCCGCACGGCGCTTTTCAACTGGCTGTACGCCAAAAGACACGCGGGACGTTTCCTTATCCGCGTCGAGGACACGGATCGGGAGCGATCGACCGAGGCCGCGGTGAAGGCCATCTTCGACGGCCTGAGCTGGCTCGAGTTGTTCGCCGACGAGGAACCCGTCTTCCAGTTCAGCCGCGCCGACCGCCACCGCGAGGTCATCGACCAGCTGCTGGAAAGCGGCCACGCCTACCGCGACTTCACCTCCGCCGAGGAAACCGGCCGCCTGCGCGATGAGGCCAAGGCCGCGAAGCGCGCCTTCGAGTCGCCCTGGCGTGATCGGGAGCCGTCCGTCGACGACCTGTCCCAGCCGCACGTCGTCCGTTTTCGCCGTCCCAAGGACACGACCGTGACGGTCGAGGACCAGGTTCAGGGGCCGGTGTCCTGGTCGACCAACGACCTGGACGACCTGGTGCTGCTGCGCTCCGACGGCGCCCCGACCTATAATCTGGCCGTGGTGGTGGATGACCACGACATGGGCGTGACCCATGTCATTCGCGGCGACGATCACCTGAACAACGCCGCCCGCCAGAGCCTGATCTACGACGCGCTGGGCTGGAGCCGGCCCACGTTCGCGCACATTCCGCTGATCCACGGCCCCGACGGCGCCAAGCTGTCGAAGCGGCACGGGGCCCAGGCGGTCCATGAGTACGCCGACATGGGCTATCTGCCCGAGGCGATGCGCAACTATCTGGCGCGTCTGGGTTGGGCGCACGGCGACGACGAGCTGTTCAGCGACGCCCAGGCGGTCGAATGGTTCGATTTCGGCGGCATCGGCAAGGCGCCGGCCCGGCTGGACTTCGACAAGCTGGCCCACGTCAACGCCCACTGGCTGCGCCTGGCCGACGACGAGCGCCTGGCCAAGCTGGCTTTGGATGTGCACCTGCAGCGCGGCCGCTCCCTGGCCGAGGACGACGAGGCGCGGCTCCAACGCGCCATGCCCTTCGTCAAGGATCGCGCCAAGACCGTGCTGGAACTGGCGGATCAGACCGAGTTCGTCCTCAAGGCCCGGCCGCTGGCGCTGGACGACAAGGCGCGCGGGCTGCTGTCCGGAGATACGCCGGACCGGCTGCGGCGCCTGCGTGATCGCCTGGCCCTGTTCCAGTCGTGGGACGTGTTCGCGATCGAGGCCGAACTGAAGGCCTTCGCGGAGGCGGAAGGCGTCGGCTTCGGCAAGATCGGCCCGCCTATGCGCGCCGCGCTTACCGCCGGGTCAACTTCGCCCGACATCGCCAAAACTTTGGCGGCCCTGGGGCGCGACGAAAGTCTGGGGCGCTTGGATGATGCGCTGCAACACATTAAGTGACACCCATAAACCAAAGAGCGCCCGACGCCTCCCCGCGCCCGGACGTCATATTGCAAAGGGGCATTGATGACTGACCAAACCAAAACCGCCACCCTCGAGTTCGAGGGCAAGAGCGTCGATCTGCCGGTTCTCTCGGGCTCGACCGGGCCGGACGTGATCGACATCCGCAAGCTCTATGGCGGCACGGGCGCCTTCACCTTCGACCCGGGCTTCACCTCGACCGCGTCCTGCGAGTCGGGCCTGACCTACATCGACGGGGACGCCGGCGTCCTGCTGCACCGCGGCTATCCGATCGACCAGCTGGCGTCGAAGTCGAACTTCGTCGAGGTCTGCCACCTTCTGCTGCACGGCGAACTGCCGACCGCCGCGCAGTACGAGAAGTTCGAAAACAGCATCACCATGCACACGATGCTGCACAGCCAGTTCGACCGCTTCTTCGAGGGCTTCCGTCGCGACGCCCATCCGATGGCGATCATGGTCGGCACCGTCGGCGCCCTGTCGGCCTTCTACCACGACAGCCTGGACATCCACGATCCGATCCAGCGCGACATCTCGGCGATCCGCCTGGTCGCGAAGATGCCGACCATCGCGGCGCGCGCCTACAAGTACCACATCGGCCAGCCGTTCATCTCGCCGCGCAACGACCTGTCGTACGCCGAGAACTTCCTGCGCATGTGCTTCGCCGTCCCGGCCGAGGACTATTCCGTCGATCCCGCCCTGGTGCGCGCCATGGACCGCATCTTCATCCTGCACGCGGACCACGAGCAGAACGCCTCGACATCGACCGTGCGCCTGGCCGGTTCGTCGGGCGCTAATCCCTTCGCCTGCATCGCCGCCGGCATCGCCTGTCTGTGGGGTCCGTCGCACGGCGGCGCCAACGAAGAGGCGCTGAACATGCTGAAGGAGATCGGCACCCCGGAGAAGATTCCCGAATTCATCGCCGGGGTGAAGGATCGCAAGTACAAGCTGATGGGCTTCGGCCACCGCGTGTACAAGAACTACGACCCGCGCGCCAAGGTCATGCAGCAGTCTGCCTATGAAGTGCTGGCGGCCACCGGGCGCGAGAACGATCCGCTGTTCCAGGTCGCCAAGGAGCTGGAGGCCGTCGCCTTGAAGGACGACTACTTCGCCGAGCGCAAGCTGTTCCCGAACGTGGACTTCTATTCGGGCATCACCCTGTCGGCCATGGGCTTCCCGACCACCATGTTCACCGTGCTGTTCGCCCTGGCGCGCACCGTGGGCTGGATCGCCCAGTGGCAGGAGATGATGGCCGATCCCTCGCAAAAGATCGGCCGCCCGCGCCAGCTCTACACCGGCCCGACCGAGCGCGACTACGTACCGATGGCCCAGCGCGGCTGATCGCGGATGGTCGCCTGAGAAAGGACGCCGGGGTCCGCGCCCCGGCGTTTTTTCTTGCCTGACGCGGTCAGACCAGCCGCAGGTCGACGAAGCGTTCGCCCAGATCGTCGAGGTCGCGATACATGTGCGCCAGGCCGATCGCCGCCGCGCCGCGCGCCATGTCGCCGGCCTCTTCGGCGGGAGCCAGGGCCAGGGCCAGGTCGGGCTCTCCCAGACGCGCGCCGGGCCGACCCTGAGAGAGCGCCTCCAACCGGGCGACCGCCCGCGCCCCCGCGGCCGACCAGGGCTCCAGGCGAGCCCCAGCCCCTTCCGCCTGGAACCCGCGGCCAAGAATGACGATGTCGCTGCGCACCCGCCAAAAGGCGCGGACCAGGGCGGCGCGGTCGGCGGTCTCGCGCTGGGAGCCCGGCAGGTCGATGACGTTCTTCGCGGCCTCGTCCAGCTTGTCCAGACGTCGCTTGAGATCGCTGTGACGACGGCGAATGTCCGCCGCATCGGCCGGGTCGCCTCTCAGCACCAGGGCCAGCAAGGCCGCCGCCTCGCCGGCGGCGTCCCGCGCCTGCAGCCGGAAGGCCTGTCGGGCATGGCGGGGGAACAGCAGCAGTATCGAGAGGACGCCCACCCCGCTGCCCACCAGGATCTCCATCACCCGGTCCAACGCCAGGGAGCCTGGCCCTTCGGGCCCGGCGCCGCCGGCGATGACGATGGCGGCCGTGACCGGCGCGATCTTCAGCCACGGTCGACCGGCGGCGAAGAAGGCCAGTCCGGCCGTGCAGACGGCGATGGCGGCCGCCAACGCGCCCATGCCGTCGGGCCGCACCAACGCCACCGCCGCGCCGACGACCGCGCCGGTCGCCGTGCCGATCGCGCGATCGCGCGCCACGGTCAGCACGCCGCCGCCCACGCTGGCCTGGATGACGACGATGGCGGAGATGACGCTCCAGTACGGGTGGGGCAGCCTCAGCGCCGTGGCCAGGAACAGGGCGGCCGAAGCGCCCGCCGCCATCTGCAGCGCGGCCCTCAGTTCAGCCGCCCGCCGGGGACTGAGCGCACGCGCCATCGTCAGCCTCGCGCCCGAGCCGTCATTCGTCTTGGGCCTTGGCGACGATCACCCTCAGCACCGCATCGGCCGCCAGTTGCGCAGGGTCCTCTTCACCGCGCCCCATAAGCCGTAACGCCTCCGACTGGCGTCGGGCCTGGTCCGCGGCGAAGTCCGGATCCGTCAGGAGTCGACCCGTGGCCCTGGCCAGCTTTGCGGGCGTGGCGTCGTGCTGGATGAACTCCGGCGCGATGCGCTCATCGGCGGCGATGTTGAACAGGGTCACGTGCCTGGCCGTGACCAGCCGCTTCATCAGGGCGTAGCTCAGGCCGTCGATACGATAGGCGATCACCATGGGCGCGCCGGCCAGGGCCAGTTCGGTCGACACCGTGCCGCTGGTGGCCAGCGCGGCGGTGGCGGCCTTCATGGCGTCGTACTTCTCGTCTTCGTCGACCAGGTGGACGCGGAACGGCCAGGCGGCGACGCGGGAAGTCACGTCCTCCTTCACGGTCGCCGCGACGATCACGGCGACCTGCAGGTCCGGGATCGAGACCCTGAGCTTCTGGATCGTCTGCTCATAGACCGGCGTCATGCGGCGCACTTCGCTGGGCCGGCTTCCCGGCAGCACCAGAAGCAGGGGCGCGTCGGGGGCGATGTCGCGCCGGGCGCGGAAGACCCCGCCGTCCGCACCGCCCATGTCCATATGCAGGGCCGAGGAACCGACGACCGTGGTCGCCAGGCCTGCCTTTTCAAACCACGGCGCGTCGAAGGCGTACAGCGCCAGGAGATGGTCCACCGCTCCCGCCAGCGTACCGGCCCGGCCCGGCCGCGAGGCCCACACCTGAGGGCCGACGTATTTGATCAGCGGCGTCCGAGGCGAGGCCGCGCGGATCGCCTTGGCCACGCGGATGGTGAAGCCCCAGCTGTCGATCAGCACCACGGCGTCCGGCTTCTCGCGCGCCGCAAGGGCCGCCGTCTCCGCCACCCGCGCCTTGACGCGCCCGTAGGCGCGGAGACCCTCGATCCAGCCCAGGATCGACAGCTCGGCGATATCGAACGGGCTCGCCACGCCCTCGGCCCCCATGCGGGGACCGCCGACGCCTACAAAGGTCACGTCGTCGCCCAGCCGGGCTTTCAGCGCCTTCGCCAGACCGGCGCCGAGCACGTCGCCAGACGCCTCCGCCGCCACCAGCATGATCTTCAGGGGCCGGGTCATCGTGTTTCCCCCCAGACGAACAGGCCCAGCCGATCCGCGGTCTCGATGATAGCCGGGCGGTCGATCAGGATCAGCCGCCCGGCCACGCCGCCGACGCCTGACAGACCAGCCTGGGCCGCCAGCTCCAGCGTGCGGGCGCCGATCACCGGCATATCCACCCGCAGATCCTGGATCGGCTTGGGCGCCTTGGCCAGAGCGCCCCTACGATCCGTCACCGCGCCGCGCAGGTCGACGGGCAGGTCGGCCACGCGCCGCAGCATGGCGTCGGTGCCCTCCTGCGCCTCGACCGCCAGAACCAGGCCGTCGCACACGACCGCGCCCTGACCGATGTCCAGTTCACCCGTCTTTTCCGCGACGTACAGCGCCTTCTTCAGGTCTTCCAGCTGCTCAGGCGTGGGCGTGACGCGCCCCAGCGGGCCGGGCGGCAAGGTCTCCCCGCCAAGGATGTCGTCGGCGCCCTCCACGATGAAGCCTTCCGCCTCGAACGCCGAGAGAATCTTGCGCAGCAGGGCGTCGTCGCCCTTGGCCGCGGCGGCGATGATGCCGGGCAGCAGGGTCGCGCCTTTGAAATCGGGCTTCAGCGATTTGAAATCCGGCCGGTTTACGATGCCCGCCAGGCATACGGCTCCGCAGCCCTCGGCCTTCAGCGCCTTCAGGATCGCGCCGATCTGGGCCATGCCGAAGTCGCCGCCGGGCCAACGCGCCAAATGGGGATCGGCGAACCCCTCCAGCCGGACGATGTAGATCGGCCGCCCCTCGGCCTCGCAGCGCTGCGCCACGGCCTGGGGAAGCCCCCCGCCGCCGGCGATCAGGCCTAGCCTGGGCGAGATCATTCCGCGTTCGGAAGACACAGCGGACGTTTCCCGCCAGCGCGAATAAACTCGATGATCTCCTTGATTTCTTCCATGTCTCCGTAGCGCCCCTCGATCTCCGCCAGGCGGCCGGCGAACTCGCCTTCGCCCTCGAACAGGAAGCGATAGGCGCTCAGCAGGCGGCGCAGCTGATCCTTGCCATAGCCCTTTCGCTTCAGCCCGATCAGGTTCAGCCCGCGCAGCCGCGCATGGTTGCCCCAGGCCGAGCCATAGGGGATGACGTCACGCGTCACCGCCGCCAGGCCGCCGATCATCGCCCCCTGCCCCACCCGGCCGTTCTGGTGCACGGCGCAAAGCCCGCCCAGGAAGACGCGGTCGCCGATATGCGCATGGCCGCCAAGGGTCGCGTTGTTGGCCATCACGACGTTGTCGCCGACGACGCAGTCATGCCCGACGTGGGCGCCGGTCATGAACAGGTTGTGCGAACCAACGGTCGTGACGCCCGTCCCCTGCGGCGTACCGCGATTGAAGGTGCAGTGCTCGCGGATCAGGTTGTTCGCGCCGATCTCCAGCCGCACCGGCTCGCCGCGATAGCCGTTGTGCTGCGGATCGCCGCCGATCACGGCGAAGGGATGGACGGCGGTGTTCGCCCCGATGGTGGTGTCCTGCTGGATCACCACATGGCTGAACAGGCGCACGCCCTCCGCCAGACTGACGTTCGGTCCGATCACGCACCAGGGCCCGACCTCGACGCTGTCGGCCAGGGTCGCCGAAGGATCGATGACGGCGGTCGGATGGATGCTCATCAGGCGGCGGGATCCGCCACGGTGACGACCATGGCCATGAACTCGGCCTCGGCGGCCAGCTTGCCGTCGATGAAGGTCTCGCCCCGGAACTTGTAGGCGTCGCCGCGCGCCTTGATCACCTTGACCTCCATGCGCAGCTGGTCGCCCGGCCGGGCCGGCTTGCGGAAACGCACGCCGTCGATGGACATGAACATGATGACCTTGTCGGCCACGGCCACATCCAGGCTCTTGGACATCAGCAGGGCGCCGGTCTGCGCCATGGCTTCCACGATCAGCACGCCCGGCATGACGGGATCGATCGGGAAGTGCCCGGGGAAGAAGGGCTCGTTGTGGGTGACGTTCTTGATGCCGGTGATCGAGGTGGCGGCAACGAACGCCTCGGCCTTGTCCACCAGCAGGAAGGGGTAGCGGTGCGGCAGTCGCCGCATCACCTCGGCATAGTCGATGTTGACGGCGTCGCTCATGATTCCCGGGCCCCTTTCTTGGAAGCGGCCTGTTTGGCGACCCAGATCGTCTCGCGCAAGAACTGACGGATCGGCCGCGCCGGATAGCCCGACCAGGTCTCGCCCGCCGGAATGTCGGCCAGGACGCCGGCGCCCGCCGCGACCCGCGCGCCCTCGCCAATGGTGATATGGTCGCCGATGCCCGCCTTGCCGCCGAAGATCACATGGTCGCCGACGGTGACGGAGCCCGAGATGCCGGTGTTGGCCGCGAGCAGACAGTTGCGGCCGATGACGCAGTTGTGGCCGACCATCACCAGGTTGTCGATCTTGGTGTTCTCGCCGACAACCGTGTCGTCATAGGCCCCTCGGTCGACGCAGCTGTTGGCGCCGACGGTGACGCCGTCCTGCAGAATGACGCGTCCCAGCTGGGGAATGTCCATCGGACCTTCCGCCGTGCCGGCAGCCCCGAAGCCGGCCTCGCCGATGCGAGCCCCGCCGTAGAGTTTCACCCGGTCGCCGATCAGCGCGAAGCCGACGCTGACGTTCGGGCCGATGACGCAGTCGCGGCCAATCTGGACGCCTGGGCCGATGACTGTGTTCGCGCCGATGCGCGAACCGCGCCCGACACGCACGCCCGCCCCCAGGACCACGCCCGGCTCAAACACGACGCTGTCGTCTTCGGCCGCTTCCGACAACGATGACACGCGGTCGAGCGGGATCGGCCGGTGCAGGAGCAGCGACGCCCTGGCCCACGCCGCCTGGGGCGTGCGGGACACGATCACCGCCGCCTCGGCGGGCGCGGCCTCGCCCGCTTTCGTCGGAACGATCACGCAGCCGGCCTGGGTCGCGGCCAGGGCGGCGGCGAACTTGCGATCGCCCAGGAACGCGATCGCGCCCCCGTCCGCCAAGGACAGGGGCGCGACCGAACGGATGATCCGCTCGCCTCCCCTCAGGACCTCGCCGCCGATCCGGGCCGCCAGTTCGGCGACGCTCAGGGGCGACAGGGTCTCGAAGAAGCGAGCGTCCGGCATGACGGCCTTAGTTGGCCGCCGCCGGCTGCTGGGGCTGCTGCGCCGGCACGGCCATGCGGTTGAAGCTGAGCGTCGGCAGGGCGGTGTTCAGGCGCTGGATGACCACGTCGGTCACGTCGTGGGCCGGGTTCATCATGAAGACGCTCTCCCGGTCCAGCAGCAGGCCGCAGCCGCGCTCCTGATAGACCTGCACCAGGATCGGCTCGACCGCCTGGGTGATGGCCTGCCGCTGCATGGCCAGGGTGTAGCGCAGCTCGTTCTCACGCGTGGCTTCCAGCTGCTGGGCCTCCTGGGCGCGCTGCTGCAGCTGTTGGCGACGCCGGTTCAGTTCGTCGGGCTGCAGGGTCGAGCCGGACGTCTGCAGCTGCTGGGCCTCGGTCTGCAGCGAGGTGGCGTAGGGCTGCAGCTCGGTCTGAACTTCCTGGGCCAGCTGCTGCATGCGGGTCTCGACGGCCTGGCCGGCGGCCGACTGCGCGAACAGGCGGGCGTTGTGATAGACGCACACGCCCGGGACTTGGGGACCCGGGTTCTGCGGCGTGGTCGCCTGTTGCGCGGAGGCGGCGGTGGCGATGAGCGAGGCGGCCGCGGCGGCGGCGATGGCGATGGTCTTCATGGTCTTCCTCGTGCGGTCTGAAGCGCCGCGATTAGAACTGGGTGGAGGTCGAGAAGCGGAAGGATTCCGTCTTGTCGTAGTCTTCCTTGGAGAGAACCTTCGAGATGTCGAACCGGATCGGCCCCATCGGCGAACGCCAGTGGATGCTGAGGCCGGCCGACGCGCGCAGCGACAGCTCGTCCACGATGGTGGGATCCGGCCTTCCGGTCGAAGTCAGGGTGTAACGGTCGTCCAGCACGCCCAGCGTGCCGACGTCGGCGAACAGCGAGGTCTTGATGCCGTACTGCTCGGGCAGATAGTTCGGCACCGTCAGTTCGACCGTGCCGATGGCGTAGAAGTTGCCGCCCAGGGCGTCGGTCGTGTCCAGGTCGCGCGGCCCCATGCCGGCGGTTTCGAAGCCGCGGAAGCTGTTGCCGCCCTTGAAGAAGCGGTCGTTGATCCGGATCGGATCGCCGTTCCAGCCGCTGACGTAGCCGGTCGAGCCCTGCAGGCTGACGACCCACGCGGGCGTGATGCCGTAGTAGTAGCTGGCGTCGGCCTCGGTCTTCACATAGTTCACGTCGCCGCCCAGGCCCGCGAAGTCCTGGCGCAGCGACCCGGCCCAGCCGCGCGTCGGCCGCACCGGATCGTTGGTCCGGTTCACCTGCAGCGTATAGCCGACCGACGAGTTCAGATAGCTGCCGACTTGGTCGCACAGCGCCGAGGAGCCCAGGCCGCCCGAGTTGCAGTAGCTGTTCGGGACGATGATCTCGTCGCTCTTGAGGAAGTAGCGCGCGCTGAACAGGGTGTAGCCGTTCAGCGGATAGCTGACGCGCACGCCCCCGCCCGTCGAGCGGTAGTCGTAGGACGAATATTCACTGAGATCGTAGCGTGAATGGAACAGGTCGAAGCCGGCGCGCAGGTCGCGGCCCAGGAACTTCGGCTCGGTGAAGCGGAAGTCGACTTGCTGGCGCAGCGAGCCCCATTCCAGGCGCGCCACGACGTTCTGGCCGCGGCCGCGGAAGTTCCGCTCCGAAATGCCCAGGTTGACGGTGAAGGCGTCGACCGAGCTGAAGCCGGCGCCCACGGAAAGTTCGCCCGTCGGCTGCTCGGAGACGTTGACGTTGATGATCGACCGGTCCGGGGCGCTGCCGCGCTCCTCCTGGACCGTCACGTCGCTGAAGAAGCCCAGGGCGCGCAGATTGTTGCGCGAGCGCTCCATCAGGGCGCGGTTGAAGGCGTCGCCTTCGGTCAGCAGCAGTTCGCGCCGGATCACCGGATCGATGGTGCGGGTGTTGCCGATCACATTGATCCGGTCGACATAGACGCGCTGGCCCTCCGACACGTTGAAGGTCACGTCGACCGTGTCCGTGTCCGGGTTGGCGCGATAGGTCGGGTTGATCTCGACGAAGGCGTAGCCGGCCGAGCCCGCCGCGAAGGTCAGTGCGTCGACCGAGCTCTCGATCTTGTCGCTCTCGTAGAGGTCGCCGGTCCGGATCGGCACGAGGGCCTTCAGGAAGTCCGCGTTCAGCCGGTCGTTCTCGGTGATGACGGTGACTTCGCCGAAGTTGTAGCGGTCTCCCTCGTCCAGCGTCAGGGTCACCTGGAACGCCTGGTTGTCGGGCTGCAGCTCGGCCACGGACGAGAGAATCCGGAAGTCGTAGAAGCCGCGGTTGGTATAGAATTTCCGCAACTGCTCCTGGTCGTACTCCAGCCGGTTGGGGTCGAAGTTGTCGTTGCTGGAGAAGAACTTCCACCAGCGCGAACGCTCGGTCACCATCACGCCGCGGATGTCGCCGTCGGAGAAGGCTTCGTTGCCCAAAACGTTGATGGCGCTGATGCCGGTCTGCGGGCCTTCGTTGATCTCGAAGATCACATCGACGCGGTTCTGTTCCAGCTGAACCAGCTTGGGCGTGACGGTGGCCGAGATCCGCCCCTGTAGGCGGTAGAGCTCGACGATCGAGCCGACGTCTTCCTGCACCTTGGCGCGGGTGTAGATGCCGCGCGGCTTCAGGGTGACTTCCTCGTTCAGCTTGTCTTCCGAAAGGGCGCTGTTCCCCTCGAACACCACCTGGTTGATGATCGGGTTCTCGACGATGTCGACGACCAGGTCGCCGTTCTGCACGCCCAGCTGGACGTTGGCGAACAGGCCCGTGCGCGACAGGGTCCGGACCGCGACATCGAGGACGGCGGCGTCTACGGTGTCGCCCGGTCGGATGGGCAGGTAGGAGAGCACCGTCGTCTGATCGATCCGCTGCGCGCCCTGGACGATGATCCGGTTGACCACCAGGGCTTGCGGGGCCGGAGCCACCTCCACTCGAGGCGGCGGCGCAGGGGCGTTCGTCGCGGGGGCGTTCGTCGCGGGGGCGTTCGTCGCGGGCGGCGCGGCCTGAGCCGGCGCGGTCGGAGCGGTCTGCGCCAGAGCGGGCGCACCGAGGCCCGCCGCCACGAATAGCGCCATCAGGCTGGAACGGGCGCTCAGGCGAACGGCGGCGCGGGTCTTCATGTCGGTCATTCGGGAAACCATCGGGGGCTGGCGTCGGCTCAACTGACGAGCCCGCCGAGGAATTGGAAGATGTTGAGCTTCTGCAGGTCGTTCCACGTCGCGAACAGCATGAATCCCGCCAGCAACGCAAGTCCGACCCGGTAGCCCGCCTCCTGGAACCGGGCCGCGACCGGGCGTCTCGCCACCGCCTCATAGGCGTAGAAGACCAGGTGACCGCCGTCCAGCACAGGAATGGGCATGAGGTTTAGAAAGCCGATTCCGATCGAAAGTATGGCGGCCAGGTTGACCAAGGTCAGGCCCAGGTTGATCGCCGTGGCCGTCGGGTCGGGGTTGGCCTGCACCGCCATATTAGTGAGCGAGCCGCTGGCCTTGGCGATTCCGATGGGCCCGCTCAGCTGGTCGCCGGACTCCCTGCCGGTCACCAGACGACCCAGATACTTCAGGGTCGAGCCGATCACGTCGACGGTCTGCCTCGTGCCGGCCACGACCGCCTCGGCGGGGTTGTAGCGGACGTGGCGGATGTCCTCGCGGCGGGGCTCCAGCATCACGCCGATGCGGCCGACCTGGATGCGTCCGGCGATCGGGTCGTTCTCCATGCGCCGCTCGGGCACGGCGACCAGTTCGACGGTCCGCCCCGTCCGCTCGATGGTGAAGCGCAGCGGATCGCCGCTGCTCAGCATGACGGCGCGCGTGACCTCGCCGCCGTCCTCGATGGCGCGGCCGTCGACGGCCGTGATCAGGTCGCCGGGGCGGAAACCGGCCGCGGCGGCCGGCGACCCCGCCTGCACCTGTCCCACACGCGCCGGCGTCAGCTGGGCGCCGAGCGTCATGAACAGCAGGGCGAAGATGGTGATAGCCAGGATGAAGTTGGCCACCGGTCCCGCCGCCACGATGAGCATGCGCTGCCAAACCGGCTTGAAATGGTAGTAGTCCCGCACGACCGCCGGACCCCGCTCGGCCGTGATGCGCCGCTTCAGATCGGCCAGGCCCGCCTGGTCGGGGACGCTGGAGGCGTCCAGGTCGCCGGCGAACTTGACGTAGCCCCCGGCCGGGATCCACCCCAGCCGCCACTCCACCCCATGGCGGTCGGTGCGGCTGTAGAGGGCGCGGCCGAACCCGATGGCGAACCGGTCGATCTTTACGCCAAAGGCGCGCGCCACGAGAAAGTGGCCCAGCTCGTGGATGGTGACGATGAAGGTCAGCACCAGCAGGAACGGGACGATGTAGATCAGGACCTGACCCAGGGCGGCTAGCATCCGTCAATCATCTCCTGGCTCTCAGGCCGCGTCCGCAAGGCGGGCGATCGCGGATCGGGCCAGACCGCGCGCCTCGACATCGACCTCCAGGGCCGCGCCGCAGGCGTCGCCGGAACCGAAGGCCATCCCCGACTTCGTCGCACGTTCAAGGGTTTCGGCGACGACTGCGGCAATATTGAGAAAGCCCAGCTTGCGGTCAAGAAAGGCCAGGGCAGCCACCTCGTTGGCCGCATTGAACACGGCGGGCATGGCGCCGCCCGCCTTGAGCGCCGTCCGGGCCAGCGCCAGGGCCGGGAACCGGTCCAGATCGGGCGCCTCGAACGTCAGCCGCCCCAGCGTCGCCAGATCCAGCCGGGGCGCGGGCCAGGCCACCCGCTCGGGCCAGGCCAGGGCGCAGGCGATGGGGGTGCGCATGTCGGGCGGACCCATCTGCGCCAGGGTCGATCCGTCCACATGTTCCACAAGGCTGTGGATGATCGATTCCGGATGGATCACCACGTCGATCCGGTCCTCGCCCATGCCGAACAGATAGGCGGCCTCGATCATCTCCAGCCCCTTGTTGGCCATGGTGGCGCTGTCGACCGAGATCTTGGCGCCCATGGTCCAGTTGGGATGCGCCACGGCCTGCTCCGGCGTGATCGCGCCCATCTGCGCCGCGGGCGTGCAGCGGAACGGGCCGCCGGAGGCGGTCAGGATCAGTCGAGCGACCCGCTCGGGCGCCTCGGCCGGGAAGACCTGGAAGATGGCCGAATGCTCGGAATCGACAGGGATCAGTCGCCCCCCCGCTGCACGCACCCGCTCGATCAGGGCAGGCCCGCAGCAGACCAGGCTTTCCTTGTTGGCCAGCGCCAGCACTGCGCCTGTCGCGGCGGCGGCCCAGGCGGACTTCAGCCCCGCCACGCCGACGATCGAGGCCATGACCCAGTCGGCGGGCCGGGATGCGGCCTCGACCACGGCGGCCTCGCCGGCGGCGGTCTCTATTCCCGTGCCGGCCAGAGCCTGCGCAAGCTCGTCCAGCCTGGTCGCGTCGGCCGTCACGGCGACCCTGGGTCGCCAGCGTCGGGCCTGCTCGGCAAGCCGGGCGATGTTGGCGCCGCCGGTCAGGGCCTCGACTTCGAACGATCCGGCGCCGGAGGCCTCCACCTGGGCCATCAGATCCAGGGTGGACGTCCCCACGGATCCCGTCGCGCCCAGGACGGTGACGCGCCGACGGATCATGCGGCGCGCTCGAGCATCAGCACCGCCAGCCGTCCCGCGGCCACCACCACGACGGCGAACATCAGCCCGTCCACGCGATCCAGCAGGCCGCCGTGGCCTGGAATGGTGTTGCCGGCGTCCTTCACCCCGAACCGGCGCTTGAGTCCGGATTCCCACAGGTCCCCGCCCATCGTCGCCAGCGCCGCGAAGAGGCCCAGTATCGCGCCCCAGAACACCGTCAGCTGCCCCATGTCCAGCCACCCGGCCATGACAGCCCCGGCGATGGTGCCCGCGACCAGGCCGCCGACGAAGCCGGACCAGGTCTTGTTGGGCGAGAAGCGGGGCCAGAGCTTGGGGCCGCCCACGGTCGATCCGACCAGGTAGGCCAGGATGTCGGCGGACCAGGCGACCGCGAAGACCAGCACGGTCCAGTGCAGCCCCACGGCGCTGTCCAGGTCGCGAAGCCAGATCAGCAGCACGGCGGGCCAACCGAGGTAGAGCACGCCATAGGCCGCATCGAGCGCCTGCTGGCCTCGCGCCCGGGCGTAGAGACCGGCGGCGGCCGCACCGAACACCAGCATCATGAAGGCCACGGAGAGGGCGCCGAAGTGGGCGCTGACCACGGCCGCGAGCAGGCCGAAGCTGACGGCGCCGCCCATGACCCGCCGGGCGTGCGGCGCGCTCATCGCCGCCCATTCGAAGGCCAGGACCACGCAGGCGGCGACCATCAGGCCCAGGAACCACACGCCCCCGGCCCAGGTCGCGGCGACGGCCGCCGGGGCAAGCACCACGGCCGACGCGGCCCTGAGGCCGATATCACGGATCCGCGCCGCCATCAGGCTGTCGCGCGCGCCGGCGCGGTCTCGCGCCCGCCGTAGCGGCGATCACGCTGACGAAAGGCGGCGATGGCGTCCGCCAACGCCTGCGGGCCGTAGTCGGGCCACAGGATGTCTTGGAACACCAGTTCCGCGTAGGCGGCCTCCCACAGCAGGAAGTTCGACAGCCGCTGCTCGCCCGAGGTCCGGACGATCAAATCCAGCGGCGGCGACCCGGCGGTCGCCAGGCCGGTCTCGAAGGTACGCTCGCTGATGGGCTCCCCCGTCTCGCCCGCCAGCAGCCGTTCGGCGTGGCGTCGCGCCGCGTCGACCAGGTCGGCCCGGCCGCCGTAGTTGAAGGCGACCTGCAGCAGGAAGCGGTCATTGTGCGCGGTCTGGGCCTCGGCGCGGGCGATTATGCCGGCGATGTCCTCGGGCAGGCCGTCGCGCCGCCCCAGGATGCGAAGCCGCACCCCGGCCTTGTCCAGCCGCGTCAGGTCGCTGGCCACATAGGTGCGCACAAGCCCCATCAGGTCCGACACCTCGTCCTCGGGTCGGCTCCAGTTCTCGGTCGAGAAGCCGAACACCGTCAGGCATCGCACGCCCAGGTCCGGCGCGGCCTGGATGGTGCGCTTCAGCGCCTGGACGCCCTCGCGATGTCCCAGCGCGCGCGGCAGGCCCCGACGCGCGGCCCAGCGTCCGTTGCCGTCCATGATGATGGCGACATGGCGCGGCGCCTCGGCGTGCGAACCTGAAGGCGCGGCCGTCATCCGATTTGCGATCCTTCCAGGGCCAATGTCGCCTCAGACCTGCATGATCTCTTGTTCCTTGGTCTTCAAGGCCTCGTCGATGCGCTTCACCGCCGCATCGGTCTCCTTCTGGACCTCGGTCTCCATCTTCTTCTGCTCGTCCTGACTGATCTCGCCCGCCTTCTCGGCCTTCTTCAGGTCGTCGTTGGCGTCGCGGCGCACGTTGCGCACGGCGATCTTCTGCTGCTCGGCGTACTTGCCCGCCAGCTTGACCAGGTCCTTGCGGCGTTCCTCGGTCAAGGGCGGCACCGGGATGCGCAGCGTCTGGCCGTCGACGATGGGGTTCAGGCCCAGGTCGGCCTGCCGGATGGCCTTCTCGACCGAGACCACCATGCCCTTGTCCCAGACGCTGACCGTGATCATGCGCGGCTCGGGCACGCTGATGGCGGCGACGGCGTTCAGCGGCGAGGTCGATCCATAGGCCTCGACCCGCACGGGCTCAAGCAGGCCGGCGTTGGCGCGGCCGGTGCGCAGGCCGCTGAACTCTTCCTTCAGGGCCGCCACGGCCTTGTCCATGCGGTCACGGTAGGTCTTCAGATCGGGCTTGGCCATGTTCGTCTCTCTGGTCTTCCTGTTTCCTGTGAACGCTCAGACGGCGTCCTTGATGACCGTGAAGGTCCCCTCGCCGGTCAGGGTCCGGCGCAGCGACTTGTCTTCCCGGATGGAGAAGACCACGATCGGTATGCCCGTGTCGCGCATCATGGCGATGGCGGAGGCGTCCATCACCCGCAGGTCCTTGGCCAGCACGTCCTGGTAGGTCAGGGTGTCGTAGCGGGTGGCGGTCGGATCCTTCTTGGGGTCGGCGGTGTAGACGCCGTCGACGCTGGTGCCCTTCAGCAGGGCGTCGCAACCCATTTCGGCGGCCCGCAGGGCGGCGCCGGAATCGGTCGTGAAGAACGGGGCGCCGACGCCGGCGGCGAAGATCACCACGCGGCCCTTCTCGAGATGACGCAGGGCCCGGCGGCGGATGTACGGCTCGGCGATGGCGGCCATGGGGATGGCGCTCTGCACGCGGGTCGACACGCCGATCTTCTCCAGCGCGGACTGCATCGCCAGGGCGTTCATCACAGTGGCCAGCATGCCCATGTAGTCGGCCTGGGCGCGCTCCATGCCCTGGGCGGCCTTGGACAGGCCGCGGAAGATGTTGCCGCCGCCGATGACCAGGCAGATCTCCACGCCCTCGCGCGCGACCTCGGCGACGGCGGCGGCGACGATGTCGATGGTCTTCATGTCGACGCCGTAGGCTTGGTCGCCCATCAGCACCTCGCCCGAGACCTTAAGCAGGACGCGTTTGTAGCGGAATTCGGAGGGGGCGTCGGGCATGCGGGAAAGGTCCGTGTACTGCGGCGCCGCTGAATCGGGCGGCTTCTTATAGACGAAGGGCGCGCCGGCCATCAAAGCCGAACGCGCCCTATTGGTGATTTCTCCTCCCCGTCCGCGATGGGGAGGAGAAGGCTGAAGCCTACTGGCCGCCCATCATCGAGGCGACTTCGGTGGCGAAGTCCGGGCCTTCGACCTTCTCGACGCCCTCGCCCAGGGCCAGGCGAACGAAGCCGGCCAGGTGCAGGTTGGACGAGCCCAGCTCCTTCGCCGAGTTGGCGACCAGCTGCTCGATGGTCACGTCCGGGTCCATGACGAACGGCTGCTTGGTCAGCACAACGTCCTTCTGGAACTTGTTGATCTGGCCTTCCACGATCTTGGCGATCATGTTTTCCGGACGGCCTTCTTCCTTGGCCTTCTCGGTGAGGACCTGACGTTCCTTCTCGATCGCGGCGGGGTCCAGGTCGTCGGTGTTGAGCGACAGCGGCGAGGTGGCCGCCACGTGCATGGCGATCTTGCGGCCCAGCTCCCGCAGGGCGGTCTTGTCGCCCTCGCCGTGCAGGGCGACCAGCACGCCGATGCGGCCGACGCCCGGCGACACCGCGTTGTGGACGTAGGTGGCGACGACGCCTTCCTCGACCGACAGGCGAGCGGCGCGACGCAGCTGCATGTTCTCGCCGATGGTGGCGATCATGTTGGTGACTTCGTCCTGGACGGTCTTGCCGGCTTCCAGCTCGGCACCGTGCAGCGCCTCGACGGTGTGGTGCTCAAGGCCCAGCTCGGCGAAGCGCTTGGCGGCGTTCTGGAACAGCTCGTTGCGGGCGACGAAGTCCGTTTCCGCGTTGAACTCGATGGCGGCGGCGACTTCGCCCTTGCCGTCTTCCTTGGAGGCGACGGCGACCAGGCCCTCGGCGGCGACGCGGTCGGCCTTCTTGGCGGCCTTTGACAGGCCCTTGGCGCGCAGCCAGTCGATGGCGGCGTTGATGTCGCCGTTGTTCTCCTGCAGCGCCTTCTTGCAGTCCATCATGCCGACGCCCGAACGCTCGCGAAGCTCCTTCACGAGGGCGGCAGTGATCTCGGCCATGTTCTTCTCCTATGGGATCTTATGCGGGAACGGCCGGACTGACTTAGCCCGGCCGTGTGTCAGTTCAACGCACGGCCCTTCCAACCGGCGCTCGTATCGCATGCCGCACGCGGCAGGCGAGGCGCCACGAGAAAGACCGTCGGGCGATCAGCCCGTGGCTTGCTCGGTCTCGACGGCGTCCAGCGCCTCGGTGTTGGCCGAGGCGTCATCCGCGGCCAACAGCTCCTCGGCGGCGCCTTCCGCACCGGCCGGAGCGGCTTCGGCTTCGGCTTCGGCGGCGGCCGGCGCTTCGCGCAGCATCGGCTCCACCGGGGCTTCCGACGCGCCCAGGTCGATGCCCGAGGCCGAGGCGCCGGCGGCCAGGCCGTCCAGCACCGCGTCGGCGACCAGGTCGCAGTAGGTCTGAATGGCGCGGGCGGCGTCGTCGTTGCCCGGAACCGGATAGGTGATGCCGTCGGGGTCCGAGTTGGTGTCCAGGATGGCGATGATCGGGATGTTCAGCTTGCGGGCTTCCTGGATCGCGATCGCTTCCTTGTTGGTGTCGATCACGAACATGATGTCCGGAATGGAGCCCATGTCCTTGATGCCGCCCAGCGACAGCTCCAGCTTGTCCTTCTCGCGCTGCAGGGTCAGCAGTTCCTTCTTGACCCGGCCTTCGCCGCCGTTCTCGAGGATGCCTTCCAGTTCGCGCAGGCGGGCGATCGAGCCCGAGACGGTGCGCCAGTTGGTCAGGGTGCCGCCGAGCCAGCGATTATTCATGTAGTACTGGGCGCAGCGCTTGGCGGCTTCAGCCACCGGCTCTGCGGCCTGGCGCTTGGTGCCGACGAACAGCACGCGGCCGCCCTTGGCCGCCACGTCGCGCACCGCCACCAGCGCCTGGTGGAACAGCGGGATCGTCTGCGACAGGTCGATGATGTGGATGTTCGAGCGCGAACCGAAGATGTAGCGGTCCATCTTCGGGTTCCAGCGGTGGGTCTGGTGGCCGAAGTGGGCGCCCGCTTCCAGCAGGGTGCGCATCGAGAATTCAGGCAGAGCCATGATCGTTCAGTCCTTTTTCCGATCAACGTGGCGTGGGCGATAAAAGGACCGGCGGCCCCTCGGAATGGAGCGGATCGGGATGTCTCCCCGAAACGCGCCTCGCCCGCGCTGCGAAATGCGCGCGCCATGTAGGCCCTAACGACCGGAAAGGCAAGCGCGAACGACGAAGGGCGGCCCGACGGACCGCCCTCCTCCGCTGTGGTCAGCGGTCTTACTGGTTCATGCCGTCCATCAGCCGCTGGGCATGTTGGAGGTGCATTTCGATCTTCGGGACCACTTCACGGGCGAGCCCGGCCAGCTGGGGCGCGTCGGCGTTGTCCGAGAAGCCGCGATGCAGGGTCAGGGCCTCCTGGTGGGCCGCGACCTGCTGCTGCAGATAGACGCGGTCGAAGTCGGCGGCAGGGGCCGAGCGCAGATTGTCGAGCATGCCCTGGCGGCGTTCGTCGAGTTCGGTCGGGAGGGTGACGTCCGGAGCCGCGGTCGGGGCCATGCTCTTCAGCTTGTTGCTGGAGTCGGTGTGGTCACGGGTGATCATCCCGGCCAGTTCCTTGACCTCGGCGTTGGTCGAGCGCTCCTGGGCGATCGCGGCGGCCTGAATCTCGTACATGTCGGCCATGGCGGCGGCGGGCACATAGCCGCCCACCGTGTTGGCGCCCAGGGTGGCCGCCGACATCTGGCCCACGGGCGCGGCGGCCGCGTCCTGGACCGTGTTGGCCGCCTCGGTCTGGCCGGGGGATTCCGTGTTCTGGCCGCAGGCGGCGAGAAGGGCGAGCGACGCGACGCTGACGATTGCGATGTGTTTCATGGAACAGTCTCCCTATAGAGACCGATTCAACCATCACGGCGTCGTGAGGTTCCGTGAAAACCGCGTCCTCCCCCTGCCGGTCAGACCTTGTGCAGGCCGTCGAAACGCATGTTCGGCGTGATGCTGAACGGCTCCACGTCCGTCAGGCAGCGCAGGTTGACGGCGATCTGTTCACGTCCGTCGGGCGTCCTGCCCCTTGCGTAGGGCTCGACGCCGCAGGTGGGGCAGACCTGGTGCGCGATGGCGTGGCGGTTGAACAGATAGGACCTGGTCGCCCCCTCCCCGGCCGTCAGGCGAAAGGCCTCGGGCTCCACGAAGGTCAGCAGCAACCCCTTGCGGTAGCAGTGGGTGCAGTTGCACTCGATCACCGTCTCCAGGTCGGTCACGACCTCGAAGGCGACGGCGCCGCAATGGCAGGATCCGACATGGGTCGTCATCAGGCGTCCTCCAGCATGACCACGCCGGGCGCCGACTTCAGCGCCCCGCGCAAGGCGCCGTCCAGGCGATAGCGGCCCGGCAGGCGTATCTCGGCCTCCCGGCCGTTCTCAAGACCGGCGATCATCAGGGAGATTTCGCCCCCCTTGCCGATAGCGCCGGACCGCGCGCGCTCCAGCCGCGCCTTCAGGGCCTCGGCGTCCGCGGTCCGGGCCGAAACGTGGACCCGCAGGGCCATGTTGGCGTCGTCCAGCAGGTTGTCCATGCGCGAGGCGTCGTCGCCGAAGAAGCGCACCTCTCCGTCCGAAGCCTTGGCCCGGACCCGCACCATGATCGAGGCGCCGGGTTCAAGGATCTCACGGCAGCGGCGCAACTGCTCCGGCGGGAACAGGCATTCGAACTCGCCCGTGGGGTCGGAGAAGGTGACGAAGGCGAACTTTTCGCCGGTGCGGGCGCTGGCCCGCTCCTGGCGGCGGCGAACGACGCCGGCCATCTGGAAGGCCTCGTGGCCGCTTTCGGCCAGGGGCACGGCCTCGGCGACGAAGGTCACGCGCTTGCGCTTGAGGGCCTGGGCCATGTCGTCCAGCGGGTGGCCGGACAGGTAGAAGCCGACCGCCGACAGTTCCTGGTCCAGTCGATCCGGCCCCACCCAGGGCTCGACGCTTTTCAGCCGCGGGCGGGCGGCGTGGGCCTGGTCGGCGCCGAACAGGCTGACCTGCGAGGAGGCGCGCTCGGCCGCGACGCTCTGGCAGTAGGCCATCAGCACGTCGGCCTGCTCGACCAGCTGGCGGCGGTTGGAGTGGATGCTGTCGAAGGCGCCGGCCTTGGCCAGACCTTCCAGGGCGCGCTTGTTGACGCAGCGCGGATCGACCCGCTCCAGGAAGTCGAAGATGTCGACGAAGCGGCCGCCCTGCTCGCGCACCTCGATGACGTGCTTCATGGCCTCCAGGCCCACGTTGCGGATGGCGCCGAGGGCATAGAGCACCGCCCCCTTGTCGTCGTCCCAGGCCACGTCGAAGTCAGCCGAGGAACGGTTGATGTCCGGCGGCAGCACGGGCACGTCGAACCGCTTGGCGTCCTGGTAGAAGACCGCCAGCTTGTCGGTGTTCGACAGGTCCAGGCTCATGGACGCCGCGAAGAACTCGACCGGATGATTGGCCTTGAGCCAGCCTGTCTGGAACGAAATCAGGGCGTAGGCGGCGGCGTGCGACTTGTTGAAGCCGTAGCCGGCGAACTTGGCCACCAGGTCGAAGATGCCGCCCGACTGCGCCTCCGGCACCCCCTTCTCCAGCGCGCCCTTGATGAAGCGGGCCCGCTGGAAGTCCATCTCCTCCTTCTTCTTCTTGCCCATGGCGCGACGCAGCAGGTCGGCCTCGCCCAGGCTGTAGCCGGCCAGGATCTGGGCGATCTTCATCACCTGTTCCTGGTAGATGATGACCCCGTAGGTCTCGGTCAGCACCTCCTTGAGGCTGGGGTGCAGATAGTCGACCTCGGCCCGGCCGAACTTCCGGTCGATATAGGTGTCGATCATCTCCATCGGACCGGGCCGGTAGAGGGAGATCAGGGCGGTGATTTCCTCGATGGAGCCGCAGCGCATCTTGCGCAGAGTGTCGCGCATGCCCTGGGATTCCAGCTGGAACACCCCGACCGTCTGGCCTGACGCCATCAGCTCGTAGGTGCGTGCGTCCTCCAGCGGCAGCTGGTTCCACACCGGCGCCGCCCCACGCCGCGACAAGTAGCCGTGCGCCCGGTCCAGGGTCGTCAGGGTCTTCAGGCCCAGGAAGTCGAACTTCACCAGGCCGGCCGGCTCGACCCACTTCATGTTGAACTGGCTGGCCGGAATGGTGGAGCGCGGGTCCTGGTACAGCGGCACCAGCTCGACCAGCGGCCGGTCGCCGATGACGATGCCGGCGGCGTGGGTGGAAGCGTTGCGGTAGAGCCCCTCCAGCTCCAGCGCCGTCTCCAGCAGGGTCTTCACCGCCGGCTCGGAATCGCGCGCCTCCTTCAGGCGCGGCTCCAGGTCGATGGCCTGGGCGAGCGTGACCGGATTGGCCGGATTGTTCGGCACCATCTTGCAGAGACGGTCGACCTGGCCCAGCGGCATCTGCAGCACCCGGCCGACGTCGCGCAGCACGGCGCGCGCCTGCAAGGTGCCGAAGGTGATGATCTGAGCCACCCGGTCCTTGCCGTAGTGGGCCTGGACGTAGTCGATCACCTCCTCCCGCCGCTCCTGGCAGAAGTCGATGTCGAAGTCGGGCATGGAGACCCGCTCGGGATTCAGGAAGCGCTCGAACAGCAGGCCGAAACGCAGCGGATCCAGGTCGGTGATGGTCAGCGACCAGGCGACCAGCGATCCCGCGCCGGACCCCCGGCCGGGGCCGACGGGAATGCCGTGCTGCTTGGCCCATTTGATGAAGTCCGACACGATCAGGAAGTAGCCGGGGAAGCCCATCTGCTGGATGATCCCGACTTCCCATTCCAGCCGGGCCCAGTACTCCTCCTCGGGCACGGCGGGCGCGACCTCGGTCAGGCGGACCTTCAGCCCTTCGCGCGCCTGGTGGGCCAGCTCGTCCGCCTCCGACCGGCCCGCCCCGGTGTCGAAGCGCGGCAGGATCGGCTTGTGCGTGCGGGCCATGAAGGCGCAGCGCCGGGCGATGTCGATGGTGTTGTCGCAGGCCTCGGGCAGGTCGGCGAACAGCTCGCGCATGGCCTCGGGCGACTTGAACCAGTGTTCGCCGGTGACGCGGCGGCGATCCTCCTGGCCGGTGAAGGCGCCGTCGGCGATGCACAGCAGGGCGTCGTGCGACTTCGCCTGGGCGGCCTTGGCGTAATAGACGTCGTTGGTGGCGACCAGAGGGACGTCGTGGGCGTAGGCCCATTCGACCAGCCCCGGCTCGGCGCGCTTCTCGTCATCCAGGCCGTGCCGTTGCAGTTCGACGTAGAAACGGCCGCCGAAGGCCGCCTTCATCGCCTCCAGCGCCTGAACCGCGTCGGACTTTCTGCCCTGCGCGAACAGCGGGTCGACGGGGCCGTCCGGGCCGCCGGAGAGCAGGATCAGCCCCTCGGCGTGGGCGACCACCTTTTCCCAGGGCACGCCAGGCTCCGCCATCTCGCCGGCCTCGAGATAGGCGGCGGAGGACAGGGCCGACAGGTTCAGCCAGCCGGTCTCGTTCTGCACCAGCAGGACCACGGTCGGCGTCTTGGCCCAACGGGCGGCGATCTGGCCGCCCAGGCCGACGACCGGCAGGGCGCAGCCGACGATCGGCTGGACGCCCGCGTCCCGCGTCGCCTGGCTGAACTCCAGCGCGCCGAACAGATTGGCCCGGTCCGCGACCGCCACGGCCGGCATGCCGGCGTCCGCCGCCATCCGGCCGATCTTGCCCGCCTTGATCGCGCCTTCCAGCAGCGAATAGGCCGAGCGGACCCGCAGATGGACGAAACCCCGACTGTTCACCGTCTCGCTCACTGGACCTCCGCATCCGGCGCCTCTGGCCGAACCGCCATACTGCCCCGAGTCTCACATCGCGAGGCGGCGGAACACCGCCCCTCGGCGCTCTCGTCGGGAAGACCACCGATCGGCTGTGGATAGGCCAAGCCTCCGGCGAACCCGCGACCGGAAAAACGGGGTGTGAACCGTCTGAATGGTGTGAAATCCAGAGGCAAGTCGTTGAATTTGCGAAACGCGAAATTCACACCCGAAGTCTGAAATCAGGCGACGGTGACGCTGATCGCCAAACTCCAGACCATCCAGACGAAGCCGCCGCACGACGCCAGCGACAGCATATCCCTCATCAAACGCGGCATAGGTCTCATCCCGGATCGACTGTTTGTTCCGGGATTGTTCTATGTTCCATTTTTGTTCACGTCAAGTGAACCGGCTCAGTAGGCGTGGCTCTCGGCCGCCCGCTCCTCCAGATGGCCGTCCTTCAGGGCGAAGACACGGTCCATGTGGCCGGCCAGCTCCATGTTGTGGGTGGCGATCAGGGCCGCGACGCCCGTGGTCTTGGCCAGATCGCGCAGGGCTTCGAACACGGACTGGCTGGTGGCCGGGTCGAGGTTGCCTGTCGGCTCGTCGGCCAGCAGCAGGCGCGGGCGGTTGGCCAGGGCGCGCGCGATGGCGACGCGCTGACGCTCCCCGCCCGACAACTGGGCCGGCTGGTGGGTCAGGCGGTCGCCGAGGCCCAGCGCGGTCAGCGTCTCCTCCGCCCGACGGCGGGCCTCGACCAGGCTGACGCCGGCGATGCGCATCGGCAGGGTGACGTTGTCCCGGGCGTCGAACTCGGGCAGCAGGTGGTGGAACTGATAGACGAAACCGATGCGCGACAGGCGCAGGCGCGTGCGGGCGCGTTCGTCGAGGTTCCCGACCGCCTCGCCGTCGATGGCCACCGTGCCGGACGTGGGCCGCTCCAGAAGGCCGGCGGCGTGCAGCAAGCTGGACTTGCCCGAGCCGGACGGGCCGATCAGGCCGACCATCTCGCCGGGGAAGACATCGAGGTCGACGCCCTTCAGCACGGTCAGGCCGCCCTGAGCGGTCGGATAGGTGCGGGTCACGCCCCGCACCGACAGGATCGGAGCGTCACTCATAGCGCAGGGCCTCCACCGGATCGATCCGCGACGCGTTCCACGACGGCGGCAGGCTGGCGACGCAGCTCATCAGGAAGGACCACACCGCCACCCAGGTCACGTCCACCGGATCGACCAGGGCCGGGATGGCGTCCAGCTGGTAGACGTCGGAGTTGAACAGCTGGACCCCCAGCAGCGTCTCGAGGAAGTGCTGGATGGCGCCGATGTTCCAGCAGAACAGCAGGCCCAGGATCAGGCCGGCCAGCGTCCCCGCCACGCCGATCATGGCGCCGGACATGAAGAAGACGCGCAGGATCGCCGAGGGGCTGGCCCCGACGGTGCGCAGGATGGCGATATCGCGGGTCTTGTTCTTCACCAGCATGACGATGCCGGAGATGATGTTCATCGCGGCGATGGCGACGACCAGGCCCAGGATGATGCTCATGGCCACGCGCTCGACCTTCAGGGCGCCGGCGAAGGCGGCCAGGCGCTGACGCCAGTCGGTGACGACGGCCCCGGGACCGGCGGCGTCGCGCACGGCGGCGGTCAGGTCGCCGACGCGATCGGGCTCGGCCACCTTGATCTCCAGAACGTCCCAGACGCCCTCCTTGCCGAAGAAGAGCTGGGCCTGCTCCAGCGGCATGAAGATGAAGGCCTGGTCGAAATCCGCCGTTCCGGAGCTGAAGATCCCGCCGACGTAGTAGGTCTTCTCCAGCCCGCCGAGGTTGCCGAAAGCGCTGTCGGCGCCGGTGGGCGAGAACAGGGTGATGGGGTCGCCGACACGAAGGCCGGTCTGGGCCGCCATCGCCTTGCCGATCAGGATGCGGTTGCCGCCGTAGTCGCCCTGACCGAAGCCCTGGCGCGCCTCAGCGGTCAGGCTGTCCCAGACGTAGGTGGTGCTGGGCAGGTCCTGCGGTCGGACGCCCTTGACGATGGCGCCGGTGACGTAGTTGCCGACCCGGATCAGGCTCTGGGACTCGTTCAGAGGCGAGACATTGACGACGCCCGGGACCTCGGCGATCCGCCGCAGAGCCGCGTCGCGGCCGGGATCGGTCAGGACCGCCCCCTGGACGTACATGTGGCCGTTGAAGGACAGCATCCGGCCCAGCAGCTCGGCGCGGAACCCGGCCATGATGCTCATCACGCTGATCAGCACGGCGACGGCCAGCATGATGCCGATGAAGCTGATCACCGCGATGGTGGCGACGCCGCCCTCCTTGCGCTTGGCGCGCAGGTAGCGGAGGGCGAGGCCGATCTCCCAGGCGGAGAAGGCGCCGGATGCGCGGCCGGGCAGGTTCAAGCGGCGATCCTCTCGATGGCTTGGTTCAGCGGCAGGGTCAGCTTCTCGCCGGTGGCGCGGCGCTTCAGCTCCACCACGCCGTCGGCCAGGCCCTTGGGCCCGATGGTCAGCTGCCACGGCACGCCGATCAGGTCGGCGGTGGCGAACTTGCCGCCCGGCCGCTCGTCGGTGTCGTCGTAGAGCACGTCCTTGCCGGCCGTCTCCAGCTGGGCCACCGCGTCCTCGCAGGCGGCCGAGACGGCCTCGTCATTGGCGCGCAGGTTGATCACCACCACGTCGAACGGGGCCACGGCGTCGGGCCAGATGATGCCGCCCTCGTCGTGGCTGGCCTCGATGATGGCGCCCAGCAGGCGCGAGACGCCGACGCCGTAGCTGCCCATGTGGACGTTGGCGTCCTGGCCGTCGGGACCGGCCACCCGGGCCTTCATCGGCGCGGAATACTTCTCGCCGAAATAGAAGATGTGGCCCACCTCGATGCCGCGCGCTGACAGGCGGTCGCTCTCGGCCGTTTCGCTCTCGAAGCGGGATTGGTCGTGCATCTCCTCGGTGGCGGCGTAGAGCGCGGTGCGCTGATCGACGATCGACTGCAGATCGTCCCAGTCCACGTCGCCGCCGGGCGCCGGCATCTCGACCAACTTCCGGTCGCAGAAGACGGCGCTCTCGCCCGTGTCGGCCAGGACGATGAACTCATGGCTCAGATCGCCGCCGATCGGGCCGGTGTCTGCGCGCATCGGCACCGCCTTCAGCCCCATGCGGGCGAAGGTGTTCAGATAGGCCACGAACATGCGGTTGTAGGCCTTGCGGGCCGAGGCCTCGTCGACGTCGAAGCTGTAGGCGTCCTTCATCAGGAACTCGCGACCGCGCATCACGCCGAAGCGGGGGCGGCGCTCGTCGCGGAACTTCCACTGGATGTGGAAGAGGTTCAGCGGCAGCGACTTGTAGGACTTCACATAGGCCCGGAAGATGTCGGTGATCATCTCCTCGTTGGTGGGGCCGTACAGAAGTTCTCTTTCATGCCGGTCGGTGATGCGCAGCATCTCGGGGCCATAGGCGTCGTACCGCCCCGATTCCCGCCACAGGTCGGCCAGTTGCAAGGTCGGCATCAGCAGTTCGACGGCGCCCGCCCTCACCTGCTCCTCGCGCACGATCTGCTCGATCTTGCGCAGCACGCGCAGACCCAGCGGCAGCCAGGCGTAGATGCCGGCGGCCTCCTGCTTGATCATGCCCGCGCGCAGCATCAGCTGATGCGAGACGATCTGGGCGTCCGAAGGGGCTTCCTTCAACGTGGGCAGGAAATAGCGCGACAGGCGCATGGCGGGGAATCCTAGGCGTGGAGACGAACCAAGGCTTTAGCCGCTGGAGCGGGGCGAAAGCTAGGCCGGGGCCGAGGTTTACAGCGCCGGCGCCTGCGAGAAGTTCGGCAGCGGCAGCCAGCCGGTGAAGACCAGCAGCATGACGAAGGCCCACACGATGGCCGACACCCAGGTCGTGGTGATGAACTTCTTCTTCAGGTTCGGCGTCTTCGGAGCGCCCCACTGGGCGCCGTCGGTCGGCGGCTCGTGCAGTTCCTTCGACGTGCCGAGCGGCAGTATGCCGAACAGCACCGTCCACCACACCACGATATAGATGCCGAACATGGTCACGGGGCCGAGGGGCATGCGAACCTCTAGGGATGCGGCCGGCCGACGCCGTAGCGGGCCGCCAGATATGGGGCGATGGCGTGATCCTGCAGGAACCGACGACCGGTCGTCTCGCTGACCTGGGCCTCCGGCCAGTCCAGTTCGTCGTCCAGGATCAGGATCGGACAGCTCTGGTGCGCCTCGCCCACCTGCTGGATGCCAGGCGGACGCGGACGCGCATGGTCGAGATAGGCCACGTCCAGCACCTCGCGCAGGCGGGGGTAGAAGGCCAGCACGCCCTCGACATAGGCGCCGGCCGGGCAGAACCACGGCCCGCCCTGGTCGTCATGCCAGTCAGGGTTCAGCAGGAAGAGTCGCTCGGCCATTGCCGGACCCTATAGACCAACCGCGCGCGTGTCCGCGAGGCCTGATGCGCCGTCCGGCAACGATAGGCCTCTGCTCCGGGATCGTCATTCCGGGGCTGAGCGAAGCGAAGAACCCGGAGCCCAGGGCTACCGTCGCGCCGCCCAACCCATTCGACGCCTGATGCAGGCCGCCTGGGTTCCGGGTTCGTCGTGCGGACGCCCCGGAATGACGTGAAGGCCGGACGAAAGACCTAGTCGCAGGCGGCGCCGAAGCCGGGTGCGCGGAGGGCGAGCAGGATGGAGGACCGCTGCGCCTCGGTGATCGCGCCCGCGCGGTCCAGCACGCAGCCGACCACGGTGTTGGAGTTGGGCGCCAGCAAGCCGTAGGTCAGCCCCTCCTCCGCCAGCCGAGCCTGCGCGCCCCGCAAAGCCTCGACCGCATCGGCGACACGGGCGGGGTCGTCGGTGATGCGGGTCATCTCGTGCAGGGCCTGGCCGGAACTGGGGAAGTCGTACGCGTCGGGCGTATAGGGGGCGATCTCGGCAGACAGCCGGTCGGGATGATCGTCAATTCCGAACTTGGCGTTCTGGCTGGCCGAAAAGGCGATCGCCTCACCGTCCTCCGGCACGACCAGGATATAGGCGTGGCGCGGGAACAGCAGGTACTGGGCCAGGAACTTCGTCACCGGCACGAGGGGCATGCCGTCCGGCCCCAGCGCGTGCGCGCCGACATAGACGCCCGACGGCACGCTGCGGGCGTCGACCCGACCGGTCAACGTCAGGATCCGGTCGATCATCACATGGTCGAGCAGGAAGACCCCGTCGTCCGCCTCCTCCTCGAGGAAGGCGTGGATGTCGGCGGCGTCCGGCGATGGCCCCAGGTCACGGCCGTAGACGGCGGGAAAGGCGGCGGCGGACATCGGCCGGCCGTCCGCTGGACTGAACCACAGCACACGCAGTTCCTGCACCGTCCGCGCCAACGGATCCTCGCCGCGAAAGGTCGACAGGCTCAGCGTCAGATTGACGGCGGCGAACAGGGCGACGAAGCCGATCAGCCCCTGCCCCGCGATCACGGCCCAGCGCCGCCAGCCCCGCAGCGGATGGCGCGCGTGGCGCACCCGCTCCAGAAAGCGGCCTGCGCGCCGGGGCTTCGGTTGGCCGGTCATCGCTTCCCCATGCCGTTCCGACGCGAACAATGCGCTCGAACGGTGGAGGTTCAGAGACGCAGGACGATGGTTTCCACGATCGGACGACGGTCCCAGATCTGCTGACTGGCCTTTTTCAGCACGCGGGCGACGGCCTGTTCGATGACCATTTCGTCCTCGAGCGCCTCGCCCTTCAGGCTCCTGACCACCTGTTCGACGCGCTCGGCCAGATCATCCAGGGCGTCGCCCAGCGGGGTGTCGACATCGCCCGGCAGGCCGACGCTGCGGATGTCGATGTCGCTGACGATGCGGCCGCGCTTGTCCAGGCAGAAGCTGACGATCAGCACGCCGTTGGTCGAGGCGTGGCGGCGCTCCTTCAGGGCCTCGCCCTGTTCGGTCACCAGCATGCCGCCGTCGACGTAGAGGCGGCCGTTCGGCACCTCGTCGACGATGGCGGCGGGTCCAGGGGCCAGCCGCACCATGTCGCCGTTGCGCGGCGTCACGGCTTCCTCGATGCCCATGTCCTTGGCCAGGTTGGCGTGTTCGATCAGGAACCGGCGCACGCCGTGGGTCGGCACGGCGATCTTCGGCCGGACCCACTCGTACATCTGCTTCAGCTCGTCGCGGCAGGGATGGCCGGAGACGTGGATGCCGGGATGGTCCTTCTCGGTGTAGAGGCGCACGCCCCGATCGGCCAGACGATCCTGCAGCCGGCCGATGGCGAGTTCGTTGCCGGGGATCTGGCGCGACGAGAAGATGCAGTGGTCGCCCAGGCCCAGCTTGACCGTGGGATGGGTGCCGTCCGCCACCCGTGACAGGGCGGCGCGCGGCTCGCCCTGGCTGCCGGTGCACAGGTACAGGATCTGGTCGGCCGGCCAGACGCGGGCTTCCTCGTCCGACAGGAAGGGCTTCACGTCCTGCAGCATGCCGACGTGCTTGGCCGCCGCCGTGATGCGGTGCATCGAACGGCCGGCCAGGGCCACGCGACGCCCGCAGGCCTCGGCGGCGCGGATGACGCTGTCCATGCGCGCGACGTTGGAGGCGAAGCAGCCCACGGCCACCCTGCCCTTCAGGCTGGAGATCAGCTTCTCCATCGCCACGGCGACGTCGCCCTCCGACCCGGCCACGCCCGGCACGAAGACATTGGTCGAATCGCAGACCATCGCCAGAACGCCCTTGTCGCCCAGGGCGCGGATGGCGGGGGCGTCGGTCATCGATCCGATCACCGGCTGGTCGTCGATCTTCCAGTCGCCGGTGTGGAACACCAGCCCCAGCGGGGTGTCGATGGCCAGGCCGTTCGGCTCCGCGATCGAGTGGGTCATGGTGACGAAGGTCACGCCGAACGGGCCCAGCTGGATCGATCCGCCCAGCGGCACCTCGATCAGCTCGACCTCGTCCAGGATGCCGCGCTCGCGCAGCTTGTCGCGGATCAGATAGGCGGTGAAGGGCGTGGCGTAGACCGGCGCCTTGAGGCGCGGCCACAGCCAGCCCAGGGCGCCGATGTGGTCCTCGTGCGCGTGGGTCAGGACGATGCCGCGGATGTTCTCGCCTTCCAGGAAGGCGGGATCGGGCACGATCACGTCGACGCCCGGCGTGGACAGGTCGCCGAAGGTGACGCCGACATCGACGATCAGCCATTCGCGATTGGCCTCTGGCCCGTAGCCATAGGCGTTCAGGTTCATACCGACCTCGTCCGAGCCGCCCAGCGGCAGGAAAACGAGTTCGTCTTGGGTTTGTTTTGTCATTCGGCCGTCAGATGGGTGTTGCGGCGCCAGATTTCGAGTAGGCCGCGAATGGTGAGATCGGAATCGAAGTGGTCGATGCTGGCGGTCGCGCCTTCGAACAGGCTGGCGACGCCGCCGGTGCCGATGACGGTCATGGGCCGGCCCCACTCCGTCTTGATGCGCGCGACCAGCCCTTCGATCAATGAGATGTAGCCCCAGAAGACGCCCGACTGCATGGCCTCGACCGTGCCCTTGCCGATGACGCGTTCGGGACGCTGGATGGCGATGCGCGGCAGCTTGGCCGCCGCCTCGTGCAGCGCCTGGAGAGAGAGATTGATGCCGGGCGCGATGAGGCCGCCCTCGAAGCCGCCGTCCGCCGCGACGATGTCGAAGGTCGTCGCCGTGCCGCTGTCGATCAGCAGCAGGTCGCCGGGATAGGCCAGCGAGGCGCCCACCGCGTTGACCAGCCGGTCGGCGCCGGCCTCGCTCGGCTTGGCGATGCGGACCTGGATGCCCAGCTCGACATTCTCGCCGATCACCAGCGGCTCGATGCGCAGGTAACGGCGGGCAAGGTTCCGCAGGTTGAAGATCGACTGCGGCACCACGCTGGAGATGATGCAGCCGGTCAGGGCCTCGAACCTCAGCCCCTTCATGCCCAGGAGCTGGTTCAGCCAGACGGCGTATTCGTCGGCGGTGCGGCTGGCCTCGGTGGCGGCGCGCCACTGGGCGATCCAGTCGACCCCGTCATGCACGGCGAAGAGCGTGTTGGTGTTGCCCTGTTCGATAGCCAGCAGCATCAGGCGGGCTTTCCGAAGAAGACGTCGCCTGCCGAAATGGTGCGCAGCGAACCGTCCTCCAGGCGCAGGCGCAGGGCGCCGTCGGGCTCGACGCCCTCGGCCAGGCCTTCCAGCGTCTCATGATCCAGACGTGCGACGCAGGGGCCGTTCAGGCCCGTCAGGCGGCTGGTCCAGGCCTCAAGCACCGGCTCGAAGCCCAGCGTCTGCCAGCGGCCCCACCAGGTGGCGAAGGTCTCGGCCAGGATCTCGGCGGCGGCCTCAACCGGCGGCGCGAAGGCCATGTCGCCCCGCAGGCCCTCGACCAGGGCGGCGGCCCCGCGCTCGGTGTCCTGGGGCGCGTGAGCCAGGTTGACGCCGATACCGATCGCGAGCCACAGGCAGCCCGATGCATGTGGGCCGCTTTCGACCAGAATGCCGGAAACCTTGCGACCGTCCAGCAGCACGTCGTTGGGCCATTTGATCGAGACCAGGGCGGGCGATACGAACACGTCCAGCAGGTCCGCGACGGCCAGGGCTGCGATGAATGTCGACTGCGCCGCCTCTCGCGCGGTTCCGTGGATCGTCAGAAGAAGCGTGGCCGCCAGATTGCCGGGCTTGTCGATCCACCCTCGGCCACGACGGCCTCGCCCCGCCGTCTGGCGGCGCGCCACGATCCAGCGGGGGCCGACCTCGCCCGCCTCCGCAAGCCGACGCGCCTCCGACAGAGTCGAGTCGATCTCGTCGAGGATGACCAGGGGCGCGGGCGTCACCGCCCTAACCGTTCCCGAAGCCGGCGGCGGCGGCGCGGGTCAGCGGCTCCAGCCACGTCAGACCGACGATCACCAGCGGGAAGGCGAAGGCGGCGCACGCCCAGCCGATCCACTTGGCCTCGACCGGCGCCTTGTCCGTCGGGATGTCGTCGACCGGGGCGTCGAACCACATCAGCTTGATGATGCGCAGATAGTAGAAGGCGGCCACGACCGAGGCGACCAGACCGATGGCGGCGACGATCCACAGACCCGCGTTCGCGGCGGCGCCGAACACATAGTATTTGGCCCAGAAGCCCGACAGCGGCGGCATGCCCAGCACCGACAGCGACAGAACGGTCAGGGCCACGGCCGTCAGCGGACGATCCTTCTTCAGCCCGGCCAGATCCTGGATGCGGCGGATCGGGCGACCCGACTTCGACAGCGACAGCAGGATGGCGAAGAAGCCTAGCTGGTCGATGACGTACAGGGTCATGAACATCAGCATGGCCTGCAGCCCCGCCGAGGTGCCGGCGGCCAGGCCCAGCAGGGCGTAGCCGATGTTGGCGATGGACGAATAGGCCAGCAGCCGCTGGATGTCCTTCTGCGCCAGGCCGCCGAAGGCGCCCACGGCGAAGCTGATCAGCGAGATGGCGACCAGCACCTGCGACCACTGGGCGTGGGCCTCGCCGAAGCCGCCTTCCAGCGCACGGGCGATCAGCACCATGGCGGCCATCTTCGGGGCGGTGGCGAACAGGGCCACGACCGGCGTCGGCGCGCCCTCGTAGACATCGGGCGTCCACATGTGGAACGGCGCGGCCGAGACCTTGAACGCCAGGCCGCAGATCAGGAACACCAGGCCGAAGATCAGGCCCGGACCGGGGTTGTCGGCGGCGAAGGCGGCGATGTCCTCGAACCGCATCGAGCCCGCGAAGCCGTAGATCAGGCTGGCGCCGTACAGCAGCAGGCCGGACGACAGGGCGCCCAGGACGAAATACTTCAGGCCCGCTTCGGACGCCTTGGCGTCGTCGCGGTGGAAGGCGGCCAGGACGTAGAGGGCCAGCGAGTGCAGCTCGATGCCGACGTACATGGAGATCAGGTCGCCGGAGGACGCCATCATGCCCATGCCGACCGCGGCCAGCACGATCAGGATCGGATATTCCGTCTTGGCGATGCGGGTGCGCCGCATCCAGCCGTCGCCGAGGATGATGGCCACGGCCGCCGACAGATAGATGACGCTCTTGCCGTAGATGGCCAGCGGGTCGGCGACATAGGCGCCGTTGAACGCCTGGCCCCAGGGGCCGGTGATCGAGATCACCGCGCCGGCGATCAGCAACAGGACGGACAGCAGCGACACCAGGCGCGTGCTCTTGTCGCCGGCGAAGGCGCCGACCATGAGCAGCACCAGGGCGCCGACCGCCAGGGTCGCTTCCGAGGCGGCGAGGTGAAGGGCCGAGGAGAGGTCAATCATGCTTCAGTCTCACCCGCCGATCGCGACGCGATAGGCATTGGTCAGGGCCTCGACGGCGGGCCCGGTGTAATCGAGGACGGCGCCCGGCTGGACGCCCAGCCAGATGGTGCCGACGATCAGCGGCACGAACAGCAGCAGTTCGCGCTTGTCGATGTCGGTGATGGCCTGCAGCTTCGGATTGGTGATCTCGCCGAACATGACGGCGCGATACAGCGTCAGCGCATAGACCGCCGAGAAGATGACCCCCGAAGCCGCGATCAGCGCCGCCCAGGTCGAGGCCTGATACGCGCCCGTCATGGTCAGGACCTCGCCGATGAAGCCCGAGGTGCCCGGCAGGCCGACGTTGGCCATGGTGAACATCAGGAAGATGGCGGCGAACCACGGCATCCGGCTGGTCAGGCCGCCGTAGAAGGCGATCTCGCGGGTGTGCATCCGGTCGTAGACGACGCCGACGCACAGGAACAGCGCGCCCGAGATCAGGCCGTGGCTGATCATCTGGAACACCGCGCCCTGCATGCCCTGGTCGTTGCCCGAGAAGATGCCGAGGGTCACGAAGCCCATGTGGGCGACCGACGAATAGGCGATCAGCTTCTTGATGTCGGTCTGACGCCAGGCGACCAGCGAGGTGTAGACGATGGCGATCACCGACAGGGTGAAGACCAGCGGACGGAACATCTCCGACGCCATCGGGAACATCGGCACGTTGAACAGGATGAAGCCGTAGCCGCCCAGCTTCAGCAGGATGCCGGCCAGGATGACCGAGCCCGCCGTGGGCGCCTGGACGTGGGCGTCGGGCAGCCAGGTGTGCACCGGCCACATCGGCATCTTCACCGCGAAGGAGGCGAAGAAGGCCAGCCACAGGATCGGCTGCACCGCCGGGTCGAAGGCGAAGGCCTTCAGCTCCGGTATGCTGGTGGTGCCGGCGGTGTGCGCCATCCACAGCATGGCCAGCAGCATGAGCACGCTACCCAGCAGGGTGTAGAGGAAGAACTTGTAGGCGGCGTAGATCCGGTTCGCCCCGCCCCAGATGCCGATGATCAGGAACATCGGCACCAGGGTGCCTTCGAAGAAGATGTAGAACAGGAACAGGTCCAGCGACGTGAACACGCCGATGACCAGCGTCTCCAGCACCAGGAAGGCGATCATGTATTCGACGACGCGCGTCTCGATCGACTTCCAGCTGGCCAGGATGCAGATCGGCATCAGGAAGGCGGTCAAGAGGACGAACAGGATGGATACGCCGTCCACGCCCAGGTGATAGCTGGCGCCGGCGAACCAGGGGACGAACTCGACGAACTGATAGCCGGTGTTCGCCGGATCGAAGCCGGCGACCAGCACGACGGACACCGCCAGCACGACCAGGGTCGTGACCAGGGCGATCCAGCGCGCGGCCGGGGCGGAGGCGTCCTGCGATTTGGACGCCAGCCGGGCGGCGAAGATCGCCAGGGCGCCGACCAGCGGCAGGAAGGTGACGAGGCTCAGGATGTAGGGCACGGGATCAGGCTCCCCACGCGAAGATGGCGAAGGTGAGCAGACCGGCCACCCCGAGCAGCATCACGAAGGCATAGTGGTAGACATAGCCGGACTGGACCTTGGCCAGTCGCGCGGCCGATTTCAGCGAGGCCCAGGCCGCGCCGTTGGGGCCGAGACCGTCGATGATCTTCACGTCGCCGACCTTCCAGAAGAAGTCCCCGACGGCGCGCAAGCCGCGCACGAAGACGAAGTCGTACAGCTCGTCGAACCACCACTTGTTGTACAGGAAGCGGTAGATGAGGCCGTCCCGCTCTGCCATGCGGCGGGCCATGCCCTCGCGGGCGACGTAGATCCAGTAGGCGAAGGCCGTGCCGATCAGCGTCAGGATCAGCGGCGACCACTTCACCCAGGTCGGGACCTCGTGGCTTTCGTGGAGCACGTGGTTTTGCTCCCCGACGAAGATGGCGCCGCGCCAGAACTCGGCCTCGTGGTGGCCCACGAAGTTTTCGTAGAAAACCATGCCCGCGGCGACGGCGCCGACCGACAGGGCCAACAGCGGGACCAGCATGACCCACGGGCTCTCGTGCGGCTTCAGCGGGCCGTGATGGTGATGGTCGTCGTGCGCGTGATGATCAGGCGCCTGGTCGTCATGGCCATGCGCGGCGTGCGCCACGGCGTGCCCGTGATCGTCAGCCTGCGGCAGCGGCTCTGAGTGGGTCTCCAGCTGCGCGTCGGTCGCATGGTCGTCGGCGTGATGGGCGCCCTCTTCCTTCCACACGGGCTTGTTGTGGAAGGTCATGAACACCAGGCGCCACGAATAGTAGGCGGTCAGGCCGGCGGCGAACAGGCCGACGAAGAAGGCGAACATGCCCACCGCCGAATGACCGGAGCTGGCCGAGGCGAAGGCGCTCTCCAGGATGGAGTCCTTGGAATAGAAGCCCGCGAAGCCGCCGATCCCGGGGATGCCCAGGCCGGTGATGGCGATGGTGCCGATGGTCATCACCGCATAGGTGACCGGCAGCAGCTTCCACAGCCCGCCCATCTTCCGCATGTCCTGCTCGTGGTGCATTCCGTGGATCACCGAGCCGGCGCCCAGGAACAGCAGGGCCTTGAAGAAGGCGTGGGTGAAGAGGTGGAACATGGCCGCCTGGTAGGCCCCGACGCCCGCCGCGAAGAACATGTAGCCCAGCTGCGAACAGGTCGAATAGGCGATGACCCGCTTGATGTCGTTCTGCGTCAGGCCGACCGTCGCGGCGAACAGGGCCGTGACCGCGCCGATGATGGCGATGATCTGGGCCGCGCCGGGCGCGTGCTCATAGATGGGGCTGAGCAGGCAGACCATGTAGACGCCGGCGGTGACCATGGTCGCCGCGTGGATGAGGGCCGACACCGGGGTCGGGCCCTCCATCGCGTCGGGCAGCCAGGTGTGCAGGAAGAACTGGGCCGACTTGCCCATGGCGCCGATGAACAGAAGGAAGCCGGCCAGGTCGAGCGCCGACCACTGGACGCCCAGGAACTCCCACGTCGTGCCGGCGCGCTCGCCGATCATCGGGAACAGTTCGGCGAACTCGATCGTGCCGTACATCCAGAAGATCGTCATGATCCCCAGAACGAAGCCGAAGTCGCCGACGCGGTTGACGACGAAGGCCTTGATGGCGGCGGCGCTGGCCGTCGGCTTTTTGAACCAGAAGCCGATCAGCAGATAGGACGCCAGGCCCACGCCTTCCCAGCCGAAGAAGATCTGCATGAAGTCGGCGGCCGTCACCAGCGCCAGCATCATGAAGGTGAACAGGCTCAGATAGGCGAAGAAGCGCGGCCGGCTGTCGTCCTCGGCCATGTAGCCCCAGGAATACAGGTGGACCAGCGACGAGACGGTGGTCACCACGATCAGCATGGTCGCCGACAGGGCGTCGATGCGGATCGACCAGGCCGACTGGAAGTCGCCCACGTTGATGAACGGCGCCAGTTGGATGGTGAAGGGCTCAAGATGGCCCCAGGTCCACTGTCCGAACACCGTCCAGGCGACGGCGCACGAGAAGAACAGCAGGCCCGTCGTGACGGCCTGCGACGGGATGTCGCCGATACGACGGCCGAAGAAGCCGGCGATGGCGGCGCCGAGCAGCGGGGCGAAGACGCCCAGGATGATCAGGATTTCGAAAGTCACGCAGCCAGCCCCTGACCAAGGAATCCGCTCATCCCGGCGAAAGCCGGGACCCAGTTCTGTGGGCGCTCAAACGCAGCCGCGCCCGCTTCGATAGTGATCCGACGCACCTGTGCCTCGCAAAAGCACTGGGTCCCGGCTTTCGCCGGGATGAGCGGGTGGGAAAGAGATCTGAACATGCCCTACCCCTTCATCACCGATGCATCATCCACGTCGATGTCGCCGCGGTTGCGGAAGAAGGTCACCAGGATGGCCAGGCCGACGGCGGCCTCGGCCGCGGCGACGGTCAGGACGAACATGGCCATGATCTGCCCCGACACCTCGTTGAGGTAGGTCGAGAAGGCCACGAAGTTGATATTCACGGCCAGCAGGATCAGTTCGATCGACATCAGGATGATGATCACGTTCTTGCGGTTCACGAAGATGCCGAAAACGCCGATGGTGAACAGGATGGCGGCGACCGCCAGGTAATGCTGCAGTCCGACTTCCATTAGAGAAGCTCCTCGGGCGAGACGCCCTGCCCGCTCTGGACCGTCTTGACCTCCATGGCCTTGGCGGCCGGGCGGTTGATCTGGTCGGCGATATTCTGACGCTTGATGTGCGGCCTGTGACGGAGGGTCAGGGTGATGGCCCCGATCATGGCGATCAGCAGCACGATGCCCGCGGCCTGGAAGAAGTAGACGTAGTCCGTGTAGAGCACCCGGCCGATCGTCTCGACGTTGCTCATCTGCAGCGTCGCCATGTCGGGACCGGGCATGCCGGCGGCGGCGCCGTTCTGGACCACGGCGATCGACACCATGACCATCTCGGCCAGCAGCACCCCGGCGACGATGGCCGCCAACGGCAGGTAGCGGGTGAACCCCTGGCGCAGACGGATGAAGTCCACGTCCAGCATCATGACCACGAACAGGAACAGCACCGCCACGGCGCCGACGTAGACGACGACCAGCAGCATGGCCAGGAACTCGGCTCCCAGCAGGACGAACAGCCCCGCCGAGGAGAAGAAGGCCAGGATCAGCCAGAGCACGCTGTGCACCGGATTGCGCGCGGTCACGACCAGAAGGCCGGAGACCGTGGCGACCGCCGCCAGCAGGTAGAAGGCTATGCCTTGCAGCATGTCGGGACGAAGCCCCTTTCGTCTCGGCCCCGGTCCCTGTCGGAATCGGCGGCCCGTTAAGCGATCAGCTGCCTAGTTCAAGACCTCTTCCTCTTGAAGAGGTCTTGAACGGCAACGGGAGTGGAGCGTGATCTTGTCCGAAAACCGGCGTCCACTTTTCGGGATCACGCTCTAGCGGTAAGGCGCGTCCAGTTCCAGATTCTTGGCGATCACGCGTTCCCAGCGGTCGCCGTTATCGAGCAGGCGCTCCTTGTTGTAGAGCAGCTCCTCGCGGGTCTCGACGGTGAACTCCTGGTTCGGCCCTTCCACGATGGCGTCCACCGGGCAGGCCTCCTGGCACAGGCCGCAGTAGATGCACTTGACCATGTCGATGTCGTAGCGGGTCGTGCGGCGGCTGCCGTCGGCGCGCGGTTCGGCCTCGATGGTGATCGCCTGGGCCGGGCAGATGGCCTCGCACAGCTTGCAGGCGATGCAGCGTTCCTCGCCGTTCGGATAGCGGCGCAGCGCGTGCTCGCCCCGGAAGCGCGGCGACTGCGGATTGCGCTCGAACGGATAGTTCACGGTCGCCTTGGGACGAGCCATGTACTTGAGGGTCAGGCCGATGGCGCCGATGGCGTCCAGCATCATCGCGCCCTTGGCGGCCTGGGCGATCCGGTTGAACATCAGAAGCGATCCTTGGGCGCCGGGGCGCCGTTGGTTGAAGTCGGCGCCGGAGCCGGCGCCAGGGTCGGGCTTTGGGACTGGCCCTCGCGCCATTCACGCTCGATGCGCTCCTGGCGGCGTTCCCACTGATAGCTGGACTCGGGCAGGCGGGTGTCGGGCGCGCAGGCGCCCAGCACGATCACCAGCCCCAGTCCGGCGAGACATCCCCTCATCAGCCGCCCACCGCGAAGACGCGCCAGGCCGAGGTGATGACCACGGCGACCAGCGAGACGGGCAGGAAGATCTTCCAGCCCAGCCGCATCAGCTGGTCGTAGCGGTAGCGGGGCACGAAGGCCTTCACCAGGGCGAACGCCAGGAACCACAGCACCGTCTTGGTGATGAAGGTCAGCAGATAGATCGTATACGCCAGCCACGCCGGCAGGCTGTCCAGGAACGCCTGCGACAGGAAGCCGGGGTTCCAGCCGCCGAAGAACAGGATGCTGACCATCGCCGACATGAAGACGATGTTGACGTACTCACCCATCATGAACAGCAGGTAGGTCGTGGAGCTGTACTCCACCTGATAGCCGGCCACGAGCTCCGATTCCGCTTCCGGCAGGTCGAACGGCGGGCGGTTGGTCTCGGCCAGGGCCGAGACGAAGAAGACGATCATCATCGGGAACATGACGACGATCAGCGGCCAGGTCTCGGCCCCGCCGCCGAAGGCGAACCAGTTCCAGAAATAGCCGCCCTGGCTCTCGACGATGGTCGACAGGTTCATCGAGCCGGCCAGCAGGATGACGTTGATGATGATCAGGCCCAGCGACACCTCATAGGACACCATCTGCGCCGCCGACCGCAGCGACCCCAGGAACGGGTACTTCGAGTTGGAGGCCCAGCCGCCCATGATGATGCCGTACACGCCCAGCGACGACACGGCGAAGATGTAGAGGATGCCGACGTTCAGGTCCGACACCACCCAGCCGGGGGCGAACGGGATCACGGCCCAGGCCATGAAGGCCAGGATGACGGTGATGACCGGCGCGATGATGAAGACCGCCTTGTCGGCGCCCGCCGGAATGACGACCTCCTTCAGCACGAACTTCAGCATGTCCGCGAAGGACTGCAGCAGGCCGAAGGGGCCGACGACGTTCGGACCCTTGCGCATCTGCACCCCGGCCCAGACCTTGCGGTCGGCCAGCAGCAGGAAGGCGACGCCGATCAGCACGCCGACGGTGATCAGCAGGATCTGGCCGACGGTGAGCAGGGTCCAGCCGACGGGGGTGGTCCAGAAGGAAATGGGGTCCATGACTTACTCCGCCGCCATGGCGACCGGGGCGATCCGCTGGGCGGACAGCTCGGCCATGGTCGCGCTGGCGCGCGCGATCGGGTTGGAAAGATAGGGGTCGCGCACGACCGAGGCGAAGGCGACGTCGCCCAGGTCGCCCTTCACGCCCAATTTCGACGGATCGAAGGCGGCGGGCGTCGGCAGATAGTCGATCCGCCCGAAGGTCGGATGATCCGCCATCAGCTTCGCGCGCAGCTGGTCCAGCGTGTCATACGGCAATGTACGGCCGACGCGGGCGGACAGGGCGCGGAGGATGGCCCAGTCTTCCTTGGCGTCGCCCTTTGGAAAGACGACCCGCTCGGCCAACTGCACCCGGCCCTCGGTGTTGACGTAGAGGCCCGACTTCTCGGTGTAGGCCGCGCCCGGCAGGATGACGTCCGCGCCGTGCGCGCCGCGGTCGCCGTGGCTGCCCAGATAGACGCGGAAGGCGTCGGAGCCGGTCGGATCGACCTCGTCGGCGCCCAGCAGGAACAGCACGTCCAGCGCGCCCGGCTTCAGCATGTCGGCGACCGACAGGCCGCCCTCTCCCGGGACAAAGCCCAGGTCCAGGCCCGCGACCCGCGCCGCGGCGCTGTGCAACACGTTGAATCCGTTCCAACCCTCGGTGATCACGCCGACCTTCTTGGCCAGGGCGCCGATGGCGTTCAGGACGGCCGAACCGCCCTCCCCGCCCAGCGCGCCGGCGCCGACGATGATGGCCGGGCGCTCGGCCCGGGTCAGGAAGTCCATCGCCGACTTCGGCAGCTTGGCCAGGGTCTTCGACCCGGCCCCCAGCCAGGCGTAGTCGAACGTCAGGTCGGCCTGTTCGCCGATCAGGCCGACCTCGACATCGCCCTTCAGCCAGGCCTTGCGCAGCCGGGCGTTCAGCAGCGGCGCCTCGACGCGCGGATTGACGCCGATCAACAGGACCGCGTCCGCCTTCTCGACTCCTTGCAGGCCGGAGTTGAACAACCAGCTCTCGCGCGGGCCATAGCCCAAGGCGGCGCCGTCTTGGCGGCAGTCGGTGTTGGCCGAGCCCAGGCCGCGGAACAGGTCCAGCGTCGCCTTCATCGACTCGGCGTCCTGCAGGTCGCCGGCGATCACGCCGATGCGGTCGGCGGGCGCCGCCTTCATCCGGTCGGCGACGGCGCCCAGCGCCTCGTCCCAGGTCGCCGGACGCAGCTTGCCGTTCTCGCGCAGCCACGGACGGTCCAGGCGGCGGGTCGTCAGGCCGTCGACGACGTAGCGGCTCTTGTCCGCCAGCCACTCCTCGTTGATGCCCTCGTGCACGCGAGGAAGGATCCGCATGACCTCGGACCCGCGATAGTCGGCGCGGATGTTCGAGCCCAGCGCGTCCATGACGTCGATGGTCTCGGTCTTCTTCAGCTCCCAGGGGCGGTAGTGGTACTGCCATGGGCGGTGCGTCAGGGCGCCGACGGGGCACAGGTCGTTGACGTTGCCCGACAGCTCCGAGTCGATGTTCTTCTCGAGATAGGTGGTGATCTCGGCGTCCTCGCCGCGCGAGATCATGCCGATGTCCGGCACGCCGGCGACCTCGGTGATGAAGCGGACGCAACGCGTGCACTGGATGCACCGCGTCATGAAGGTCTTCACCGTCGGACCCATGTTCTTGTCTTCGACGGCGCGTTTGTTCTCGGCGTAGCGCGAGCCGTCGCGGCCATAGCCGACGGCCTGATCCTGCAGGTCGCACTCGCCGCCCTGATCGCAGATCGGGCAGTCCAGCGGGTGGTTGATGAGCAGGAACTCCATCACCCCTTCGCGGGCCTTCCTGACCATCGGCGTGTCGGTGAAGATTTCTTGGCCCTCGGCGGCCGGCAGGGCGCACGACGCCTGGGGCTTCGGCGGTCCGGGCTTCACCTCGACCAGGCACATGCGGCAGTTGCCGGCGATCGACAGCCGCTCGTGGTAGCAGAAACGCGGAATCTCGTGCCCGGCGCGCTCGGCGACCTGGAGCACGGTCATGCCGGGCTCGAACTCGGTTTCGACGCCGTTGACCTTGGCGACTGGCATCAGCGGGCCTCTTCTTCAGCGGGAACGGCCAGATCGGCCTGTTCCGTCGTCCCATCGGGGAGCGTCTGGGTGATGGTGACCACGTCGCCGTCCAGGGCGTAGCGGATCACCGGATCGCCGGACTGATTCATCCAGCGGACACGATTGGCGTCGGGCAGGTCCAGCGGCATCCACACGACCAGATCGTTCTCGACGCGGCAGTCGGCGCGCATCCGCCCGCCGTCGACCGGCGCGCGCCACGAGGCATGGACCACCTCGCCCTCGACGCCGTCTACCGCGACCGCTGACGGCTCCTGGCCGTGGATCGCCGCCAGGCCGGCGCGACAGACGCGACGCAGGTCGGCGGCGTTCAGCACGCGGGGCGCCGTCTGCACGGCGTCCGACACCGGCGCCTCGGCCGCGACCGTCTCCGCCGGGCTCGGCGCGGCTTCGCGCTCGCCGCAGGCGGCGAGGGCGAAAGCTCTGATCACGATGGCGGACGGCAGGCGCATCATCACTCCGCGGCGATCGCGTGGCCGGCGAAGTTGGCGCGGCGCGAACGATAGTTGGCGATCCGCTCTTCGATCTCATGGCGGAAGTGCCGGATCAGGCCCTGCACCGGCCAGGCGGCGGCGTCGCCCAGGGCGCAGATGGTGTGGCCCTCGACCTGGCCGGCGACGTCCAGCAGCAGGTCGATCTCGGAAGGGTCGGCCTCGCCGATCGCCATCCGCTCCAGCACGCGCCACATCCAGCCGGTGCCTTCGCGGCACGGCGTGCACTGGCCGCAGCTCTCGTGCTTGTAGAAGTAGCTGATGCGGGCGATCGCCTTCACCAGGTCCGTGGAGTTGTCCATCACGATCACGGCGGCCGTGCCCAGGCCGGAACGCATCTCGCGCAGGCTGTCGAAGTCCATCAGCGCCGCCTCGGACATCTCGCGCGTGATCAGCGGCACGGACGAACCGCCCGGGATCACGGCCTTCAGATTGTCCCAGCCGCCGCGCACGCCGCCGCAGTGCTCTTCCAGCAGCTGCTTCAGCGGGATCGACATGGCCTCCTCGACCACGCAGGGCGCATTCACGTGGCCCGAGATGGCCATCAGCTTGGTGCCCGTGTTGTTCGGACGGCCGAAGCCGGCGAACCAGTCGGCCCCGCGCCGCAGGATGGTCCCCACCACGGCGATCGACTCGACGTTGTTCACCGTGGTCGGACAGCCGTAGAGGCCCGCGCCGGCCGGGAACGGCGGCTTCAGCCGCGGCTGGCCCTTCTTGCCCTCCAGGCTCTCCAGCAGGGCCGTCTCCTCGCCGCAGATGTAGGCCCCGGCGCCGTGGTGGATATAGACGTCGAAGTCCCAGCCGTGGATGTTGTCCTTGCCGATCAGGCGGGCCTCATAGGCCTGCTTGACCGCCGCCTCCATCCGCTCGCGTTCCAGCACATATTCGCCGCGCAGATAGATGTAGCAGGCGTGGGCCTGCATGGCGAAGCTGGCGATCAGGCACCCCTCGATCAGCAGCTGCGGGTCGTGGCGCATGATCTCCCGGTCCTTGCAGGTCCCGGGTTCGGATTCGTCGGCGTTGACCACCAGGTAGTGAGGACGGTCCTTCACCTCCTTGGGCATGAAGGACCACTTCAGCCCGGTGGAGAAGCCGGCGCCGCCGCGGCCGCGCAGGCCGGACGCCTTGACGTTGTTGATGATCCAGTCGCGGCCAAGGTCCAGCATGTCCTTGGTGGCGTTCCAGCAACCGCGCTTCTTCGCGCCCTCCAGCGTCCAGTCCTGGAAGCCATACAGGTTGGTGAAGATGCGGTCCTTGTCTTCGAGAATGCCGACCATGGCCCTCAGAGTCCTTCCGCCAGACGGCGCTTGTGATGGCGGGTGCGGATGAAGACGGCGGCGACCCACAGGGCCCAGCCGGCGGCCAGCAGGCCATAGGCGACCGTGACGGCGCCCTCACCCAGTCCGAACAAATTCTGGCGCGACGCCAGGATGAGGGCGGCGGCCAGCACGATCAGGCCAAGCCCGCCCAGGCGCATCGGCCACGCCACGCGGCGCAGCTCGCGCCGGTATGCCGCCCTGCCCGCCTCGGTGTTGAGATCCGGTCGCGACATCAGGCCGGCGCCTTCTCGGCCGGCGCCGGATCGCTGTTCGGCAGCTTCACGATCGGGTCCGCGGCCGAGCCGTCGTACAGCGCGGGGTCCAGCAGGGTCTTGGCCCCGCCGGCCGGCTCGGACGTGCTGCGACCCTGGTACGAGCCCGGCTGGGGCGTCTTGCCGGCCGCGAAGTCGTCGATGATCTGGCCGATCGTCTCGGGCGTCAGGTCCTCGAAATAGTAGTCGTTGATCTGGGCCATGGGCGCATTGGCGCAGGCGCCCAGGCACTCGACCTCCTGCCAGGTGAAGCGGCCGTCCGCGGACAGATGGTCCTTGGGACCGATCTTCTCCTTGCAGACCTTCATCAGCTCGCCCGCTCCGCGCAGCATGCACGGCGTGGTGCCGCACACCTGGATCAGGGCGGTCTTGCCGACCGGCTCCAGCATGAACATGGTGTAGAAGGTCGCGACCTCCAGAACCCGGATATAGGGCATGCCCAGCAGGTCCCCGATCGCGCGGATCGCCGGCTCGGAGACCCAGCCTTCCTGCTTCTGCACCAGCCACAGGATCGGGATCACCGCCGACTGGCGGCGCGTGGCCGGATACTTCTGGATCCACCAGTCGGCCTTGGCCTTGGTGTCGGCCGTGAAGGCGAAGGCTGCGGGCTGGTCCTTGGCGAGACGACGAACGGACATCAGACTTCCAGGCTCGTGACGACGACGCCCTCACCGAGCATCTTCTTGCGGATGTTCAGGATACGATGCTGGCCGTCACGGCGCAGCAGGACGTTGTGTTGGTAGGTTTCGCCGCTGTAGTCGGTCGCGGAATAGGAGACGATCTCCCAGCCGGCCGCCACAGCTTCGCTAAGAGGCTTGTCGCTCACCGGTCGACCTCCCCGAACACGATGTCGAGCGAGCCCAGGATGGCCGAGACATCAGCCAGCTGGTGGCCGCGGTTCATCCAGTCCATCGCCTGCAGGTGGCGGAATCCGGGGGCCGAGATCTTCACCCGGTACGGCTTGTTGGTGCCGTCAGACACCAGATAGATGCCGAACTCGCCCTTCGGCGCCTCCACGGCGGCGTAGACCTCGCCCTCGGGCGTCGAGAAGCCCTCGGTGTAGAGCTTGAAGTGGTGGATCAGCGCCTCCATCGAGCGCTTCATCTCGCCGCGGCGCGGCGGAACGATCTTGTGGTTGTCCACCATCACCGGCTCGCCGGGGCAGTTGCGCAGCTTGTGGATGCACTGCTCCATGATGCGCACCGACTGCTTCATCTCTTCGACGCGGACCAGATAGCGGTCCCAGCAGTCGCCGTTCTTGCCGACGGGAACGTCGAACTCCAGTTCGGCGTAGCACTCGTAGGGCTGGGCCTTGCGCAGATCCCAGGCGATGTCGGAGCCGCGCAGCATCACGCCGGTGAAGGCCCAGGCCAGGGCCTGCTCCTTGGTGACCACGCCGATGTCGACGTTGCGCTGCTTGAAGATGCGGTTCTCGGTGACCAGGCTCTCGATGTCCTTCAGCGCCGCCGGGAACTGCTCGCACCAGCGGCCGATGTCGTCGATCAGGTCCATCGGCAGGTCCTGGTGGACGCCGCCGGGGCGGAAGTAGTTGGCGTGCAGGCGCGCCCCGCTGGCGCGCTCGTAAAACACCATCAGCTTCTCGCGCTCCTCGTGGCCCCACAGCGGCGGGGTCAGGGCGCCGACGTCCATGGCCTGCATGGTCGCGTTCAGCAGGTGGTTCCCGATGCGGCCGATCTCGGAATACAGCACCCGGATCAGCTGGGCGCGATACGGCACCTCGATGCCCAGCAGCTTCTCGATGGCCAGGCAGAAGGCGTGCTCCTGGTTCATCGGCGCCACGTAGTCGAGGCGATCCAGGTAAGGCACGTTCTGCAGATAGGTGCGCGCCTCCATCAGCTTCTCGGTGCCGCGGTGCAGCAGGCCGATGTGTGGATCGACGCGCTCGACGATCTCGCCGTCCAACTCCAGCACCAGGCGCAGCACGCCGTGCGCCGCCGGGTGCTGCGGGCCGAAGTTGATGGTGAACTTGCGACCGTCCATCTCGCGCGCGTGGGGCGTGCGCGGATCGGCCGACATGTCGTCGAACGGATCGATGGCCGGCGAGACGGGGGGATTTTCGGCGACGTCGGCCATCAGCCCTTCACTCCAGCCTTTTCGTCGCCCGGAAGCACGGGCGCCGGATACTCGGCGCCTTCCCACGGCGACAGGAAGTCGAACGTCCGGAACTCCTGCGTCAGCTTGACCGGTTCGTAGACGACGCGCTTCTGCTCCTCGTCGTAACGGACCTCGACATAGCCCGTCATCGGGAAGTCCTTGCGCAGCGGATGCCCCTCGAAGCCGTAGTCGGTCAGCAGCCGACGCATGTCCGGGTGCCCCTCGAAGACCATGCCGTACATGTCGTAGGCCTCGCGCTCGAACCAGCCGGCCGACGGATAGATCTCGATGACGGACGGCACGGGCTGCACCTCGTCGGTCGTCACCTTGACCCGGACGCGCGTGTTCTTGGTCAGCGACAGCAGGTGGTAGATGACCTCGAACCGCTCTTCCCGGTCCGGATAGTCGGCGCCGCAGACGTCCAGCAGTTGCTGAAACTGGAACCGGTCGCGCAGGGCGGTCAGCACCTCCACGATGCGCTCGCGCCGCGCCACCAGCGTCAGCTCGCCGAACGCGACCTGCGCCTCGACGCCCAGCGCCGCCACCATCTCGGTGCCCAGCGGCGTGAGCGCGGCCTCGTGCTGAGCCTGAACGGCGAGAGAACTCATCGCTCGATCGTCCCCGTGCGGCGGATCTTCTTCTGCAGCTGCAGCAGCCCGTACAGCAGCGCCTCCGCCGTCGGCGGGCACCCCGGCACATACACGTCCACCGGCACCACCCGATCGCAGCCGCGCACGACGCTGTAGCTGTAATGGTAATAGCCGCCGCCGTTCGCGCAGCTGCCCATCGACACGACGTAGCGCGGCTCAGGCATCTGGTCGTAGACCTTGCGGATGGCCGGGGCCATCTTGTTGGTCAGGGTGCCGGCGACAATCATCAGGTCCGAGTGGCGCGGGCTGCCGCGCGGGGCCATGCCGAAGCGCTCCACGTCGAAGCGCGGCATCGACATGTGGATCATCTCGACGGCGCAGCAGGCCAGGCCGAAGGTCATCCACATCAGCGAGCCGGTGCGGGCCCAGGTGATGACGTCGTCCAACGACGCCGTCAGGAAGCCGCGTTCGCCAAGCTCCGTGTTGACGGACTCGAAGAACTTGTCGTGGATCTTGGGGTCATAGCCCTCGACCATCGACCGGGCGGCCGAGCCGGCGGGGGCAAGAGCGCCGGGAAGCGGCGAGGAAGGCGCGATCACTCCCATTCCAGGGCTCCTTTCTTCCATTCGTAGATGAAGCCGATGGTGAGCACGCCCAGGAAGATCATCATTGACCAGAAGGCGAAGACCATGCCGGCTTGCGGCAAGTTGAACATCGACACCGCCCACGGGAACAGGAAGGCGACTTCCAGGTCGAAGATGATGAACAGGATCGACACCAGATAGAAGCGGACGTCGAACTTCATCCGCGCGTCGTCGAAGGCGTTGAAGCCGCACTCATACGCCGACAGCTTCTCACTGTCCGGGTTAGTGGGCGCCAGCAGCATCGGCAGGGCGATGAAGAGCACCGAAATTAGCGCAGCGACGCCAGCGAAGATCAACACCGGCAGATATTCGAGCAGAAATGCGTTCATTCGAAGAACCTCGCCCCGCCGGGGGAGGGGCGGGATTCGGCGCTTCTTAGACCCAACGTCTCTGAGGTTCAAACCCCGGAACCGACTATGGTTTTGTTGAGAACGGATCGCAAAGTCAGCAGCGGACGACACGCGCCATTTGTCGCAGCACGCCTTCTTGCGGAGGCGCCCGCCGCCACGGCTATTTGACGTCTGAAATCCGTAACAGAAAGTCATCCGAATGAGCCTGGCCGGTCGCGCCCTCAACGCCGTCGAGCGGATCGGCAATCGCCTTCCCGACCCCGTCTTTCTATTCCTGTGGCTGATCGGCGGCCTCGTCGTGCTGAGCCTGATCGGCTCCGGCCTGGGGTGGTCGGCGATCAATCCGGTAACCGGAGACCGACTGGTCGCGCAAAGCCTGCTCTCGCCCGAGAACCTGTCCCAGCTGATCATCGGGATGCCGCGGACACTGGCGGACTTTCCGCCGCTGGCCATCGTCGTCACCATCATCTACGGCGCCTCGGTCGCCGAGCGGACGGGATTGTTCACCACGGCCATACGCGGCGCCCTGCTCAATGCGCCGAAGGCCCTGCTGACCCCGATCGTGGTGATCGTGGGGATGATGTCGCACCATGCATCGGACGCCTCCTATGTAGTGGTGATCCCTCTGGCGGCCGTGATCTTCGCGGCGGTCGGGCGGCATCCGCTGGCGGGGCTGGCGGCGGGCTTCGCGGCGGTGTCCGGCGGCTATGCGGGCAATCTGTTCCCTGGGTCCCAGGACGCGCTCATCCTCGGCATCACCGAACCCGCCGCGCGGCTGATCGATCCCAGCTATTCGGTGAACATCGCCGGCAACTGGTTCTTCATCATCGGGGTGGTGGTCGTCTTCACGCCGATCGTCTGGTTCATGACCGATCGGGTGATCGAGCCGCGCCTGGGCGTCTGGACCCCCGCGGCCGGCGCCAACGTCCCGGCGACCGCACAGGAACGGCAGCCGCTGACGCCCGAGCAGAAGAAAGGCCTGGCGTGGGCAGGCCTGGCGATCCTGGGCATGATCCTGCTGTGGACGGCGCTGACCTTCATGCCCGCCTCGCCCTTCATCGACCTGGAGGCCGAACCCGGGCAGGAGTTCAATCCGCTGTATCGCTCGCTGATCGCCTTCTTCGCCATGACCTTCTTCCTGGCGGGCGGCGCCTACGGCGCGGGCGCGGGTACGGTGAAGTCGCACCGCGACATGGTCCGCATGATGGGCGAAGGCATCGCCCAGCTGGCGCCGTACATTGTTCTCGCCTTCTTCGCCGCGCACTTCGTGGCGATGATCAACTGGTCGGGCCTGGGGCCGATCCTGGCGGTCAATGCGGCGGACGCCCTGCAGGAGATCGCCCTGCCCGCCCCGCTGCTGCTGATCGTCGTGGTCCTGGTCAGCTGTATCTTCGACCTGTTCATCGGCTCGGCTTCGGCCAAGTGGTCGGCCCTGGCCCCGATCGTGGTGCCGATGTTCATGCTGCTGGGAATCTCGCCGGAGATGACGACCGCCGCCTACCGGATGGGCGATTCGGTGACCAACATCGCCACGCCCCTGATGAGCTACTTCCCGCTGATCCTGACCTTCGCCCAGCGCTGGGACCCGCGATTCGGCCTAGGCTCGCTGATGGCGACGATGCTGCCCTACGCGGGGGCCTTCCTTGTGGCCGGCCTCGCCATGGTGGCGGCCTGGGTGGCGCTGGATCTGCCTCTAGGACCGGGCGTGGGCGTCCACTACGAGCCGCCCGCCCCCGCCGTGGCGGCTCAGGAGCCCGCCGGCGGCGGTCTCGTGGGGCCGCACAGCCCGCCGCAACCGGCCGCCGTCTCGCCGCCCCGCTGATGCGTCCATTTCTCCTGAAAAGGTCGCTTGACGCGCCCGGTCAGCCCGCCTAAACGACGCCCCTCGCCGGGGCGCACAGCCGCTTCGGCAGGGAAACGCGGGTGTAGCTCAGTTGGTTAGAGTGCCGGCCTGTCACGCCGGAGGTCGCGGGTTCGAGCCCCGTCACTCGCGCCACTCTCTCTAGAAATAGAAGAGTGGCGCACCGCCTTCCCGAACAGCTTTCGAGACAGCTCTAAAGTTTCGACCTGAACGCGGGTGTAGCTCAGTTGGTTAGAGTGCCGGCCTGTCACGCCGGAGGTCGCGGGTTCGAGCCCCGTCACTCGCGCCACTCCTGATCAACAGAGAGTGGCGCCCCGCCTTCTTGCTTGAGAACAAGAAGCGCCGGTCCTCAGTGGACCGCCCACGCCTCTGACGGCTGGACGAAGGCCGCGTCGCCGGTCAGGTCGCCATAGAGCATGCACAGGTCCTCAAAGACCCGGTTCCAGGCGAACTGGCTTTCCGCCTTCGCACGCGCGGCGCGGCCGATCGCCTCGATGTCGCGCGCGAACAGCGCCTCGATCGCCTGAGCGTAATCATCGGCGTCGGCCCGTGCGGCCAGCTGGCCGACAGATTCGTCGACCGTCTCAGCCACGCCGCCGGCGTTGACGCCGACCACGGGACGTCCGCAGGCCATGGCCTCCAGCACGATCAGACCGAACGGTTCCTTGTCATTGGCGTGCACGAAGGCGTCGCAGCTGGCGATGATCCTGGCCACCGCGCGCGGGTCCTTTTCATAGGGCAGCGAGATCACGCGGTCCTCGTCCGGCATGCCCGATCCAGCGCCGACCAGCACCAGGTGATAGGGCGCGCCCAGCTTCTGAACCGCGTCGATCAGCACATCGACGTTCTTCTCCTTGGCGGGCCGACCGGCGAAGCACAGCAGCCGCGCATCGGAGTCCAGACCCAGTCTTTTCAGCAGCCAGTCGCGATCACGACGGTCGGGCCGGAAGGTGTCGATCTCAACGCCCAGAGGACGAATGAAGATGTTGTCGATCCCCGCCTCTTCCAGCCGCTGGGCGATGTAGCGGCTGGGGGAGACGACGCGATCGAACTGGCAGAACAACTTGGCCCAGCGCTTCTCGACAGGCTTCTTGGCCCATTCGCCGAAATGCAGCGCGGCCAGCGCCGCCGGGTCCGAATGGCAGAAGCCGACGACTGGGCAGCCGACCCGTTGCCCCGCCTCCAACGCGCCCTGCCCCGGCGTATAGGGATCGCCCGCCTCGATGATCGACGGCTTCATCGCCGCGACCCAGGCGCTCCAGCGCCGGACCGAGCTGGGCCAGCGGTACCCGTCGCCGAACGGCAGCTTGGTCGCGCGCAGTTTGATGATGTCGTCGCGGCCGGCCTTGTGGCGCGCGCCGGGTACGATCAACGAATGGCTGACGCCCGGTCGGTTCGCCGCGATCCAGGCCTTCTTCGACAGCAGGTAGCGCTTCACCCCGCCCGAACGCGGGGCATACAGCATGGTGGTGTCCACCAACCGGGGCCGTTCGTCGTTGGCCGCGGCCTTCAGCGCGCGCAACGTCTCGGCCACCTCGATATCCAGTCCCGGTATTAACCGGAGTTCGCTTTCATGGACTTCAAGGTCGGTCATGGTCATGGGAGAGTTCTCGCCTGGTCTGGGCTCACGAACGCGGGGCGGCGTCCTTTGGATGCGTGGCGCCGGCGCGCTCGACCATGACCGCCCCCTAGACCCCGCTGCGGCAAAGCTCAAGTATGGATCATCGCGGAATCGCTCCGCATGCCCCCCAAAGCCCGCCATGGCGGGCGGATCGCTGAACGCGGGTCGCGACAAGACGGGTCCGCCGCGCCGCTCCGGCCTTGCATTCGCCTCAAATTCGATAAACTTGGGGAACGCTGGCGAGACCCTGCTAAGAGGGGCCTCCGTTCCGTTACCGCGTGACCACCAGGGGTTTCTACCGAATGCGTATTCTGCTCGCGACCGCCGTGGCGATCGCCCCCTTGATGGCCGCCGTCGGCGCCGAAGCCCAGGTCGTGATCGAAAATGAACGCACGACGCCGATCGTCACCTCCACCGCCAGCAACGGCGCGGCGGCCGATGTACAGATCAAGAGCGGCGGCAACGTCAAGGTGGCTTCCGGCGCGGCGGTGACCATCGATTCGGACAACGACGTGGACATCGATTCCGGCGGCTCGATCACGATGGCCGACGCGGCGGACGGCGCGACGGGCGTCCTGGTGCAGGGCGGAAACAGTTCGTCGGTCACCATCGGCGGCGCCGTCAACATCACGGATTCGCTCGACAACGACGACTACAAGGACACTGACAAGGACGGCGACCTGGACGGCCCGTTCGCCGCCGGAACGGGCCGGTACGGCGTGCGCGTCACCGGGGCCGCGCCCCTGGACGGCGATGTTCTGGTTGAACGTACGGGAGCCGTCCGCGTCGAAGGCAACGAAAGCTACGGCTTGTCCTTGGAATCGGACGTCTCAGGGTCGCTGACCAACCTGGGCAGCGTCTCGGTTCTGGGCGACAACAGCACGGCCATCAGCGTCACGGGCGACGTCAGCGAAGACGTGATCGTGGCCGGCACCGTCGGCGCCACGGGCGGGAACGCCACCGGCGTCTCGCTGGAAGGCGACGTGGGCGGCGCGGTGGTGATCCATTCGAACGTCACGACTACGGGCTATCGCTACACCACGCCTCCACGGCCGAAACCCGAGACCGGGCAAGTCAAGGACGAAGATCTCTACCTGGAGGACCTGGACGCAGACGACCTCAAGCAGGGCGGCCCGGCCTTCGTGGTCGCGGGCGATGTCGCGGGCGGCGTTCTCCTCGGCCGCGGCCCTGAATATGGCGAAGGCGGGATCGAGGGCGATGCGGACGACGACGGCGTCAAGAACGGCGACGAGGACGACGACGGCGACGGCACGAAGAACCGGGACGACACCGACCGGGACGGGGACGGCATCCCCGATGTCAGCGAAACGACGCCAAGCCTGACCTCGATCGGCGGCGCCCCCGCCCTCCTGATCGGATCGCAAGATCGAGCCGTCACCCTGGGCGCGGTCGGGACCGGCGACGAGGCTTTCGCCGTCATCAACCGCGGAGGGATCACCGGCTCCGGCGTCTATTCAGGCGTTGAATCACGCGCCCTTCAGATCGGCGTGGCGAACGGCGGCGCCGTGAATGTGGAAGGCGGCTTGCGCAACGAGGGCACGATCAGTTCGACGGCGCTCGACGCCGACGCCACCGCGGTGTGGATCGGCGGGCAGGCCACCCTTCCTTCCGTCGTCAACACGGGCTCCATCCAGAGCATCGGCAGTTCGGAAGAAGCCGTGACGGCGACCGGCGTGCTGATCGGCCAGAACGCGAACGTGGCCAGCCTGACGAACAGCGGCGCGATCAATGCCGGCTTCACGGGCCATCACGGCGACGCCGTCGGGGTGCGCGATCTATCCGGCACTTTGACTGAGTTCACGAACTCGGGCGCCATCATCGCCGTGACCGCCGCCAATCCCGACGACGAGATTGAAATGGATGGCTCCGCCATCGCGGTCGATCTCAGCGCGAACACCTCAGGCGTCACCCTGCGCCAGTTCGGCGTGGTCGACGAAGACAGCGAAGCGGCCGACACCGACGACGACGGCGTGCCCGACAGCGCAGAGCCGTCCATGCGCGGCGAAATCCGCCTGGGCTCCGGCGCCGACTCGGTCCGCATCGAGAACGGCTCCGTCAACGGCGACATCTCGTTCGGCGCGGGCGCGGACTCGCTGTCCATCTCGGGCGGCGCCAGCGTCGTGGGCGCGATCCGTGACGCCGACGGCCTGCTGGACATCGACGTGTCGGACGGCGTCCTGTTCGCGACCCAGACGGAAACGGTGGCCATATCCAGCCTGGATGTCGGCGCCGACGGCACCCTGCTGTTCAACGTTGATCCGACCGCGGGAACGTCCGGCGGCTTCGACGTCTCCGGCGCGGCCAATGTCGCCACGGGCGCGGGCCTCGGCGTGCGCTTCGCGTCGCTGCTGGAAGGACCCGAGCGGTTCACGCTGCTGACCGCCGGTGAGCTGAATGTGGGCGAACTGGACCAGTCGCTGCTGGAGAACAACTCGCCCTATCTTTACGTCGTCGAGGCGGACGTCGATCAGGCGGCCGGCGAGCTCTACATCGACGCCCGCCGTCGCACCGCCGAGGAAGCCGAGTTGATCGCGGTCGAAGCCTCCGCCTTCGACGCGGTCTATGAAGCGCTGGGCGACAGCGAGACGCTGCGGAACCTGTTCCTGACGCAGACGAACCGTGAAGAGTTCATCGACGCCTACGAACAGATGTTGCCGGACCATTCCGGCGGCCCGCTGATGTCGTTGTCCGCCGGCGTCGACGCCGTGACCCGCGCCCTGACCGGCCGCAACGCCTCGGCCGCGCCGGGCGAAACCAGCGCCTGGCTGCAGGAAATCAACTTCTACGCCGACAAGGACAAGACGGATTCCTACGGTTTCCGCTCGGAAGGCTTCGGGGTCGCCGGCGGCGTCGAGAAGGGCACCACCATGGGCGCCTTCGGCATCACCGCGGCCTTCACCTCGTCAGACATCGAGGACCCCGAGGCCGAGGCCGAGGAGATCCTGTCGGCCAATCTTCTCGAGCTGGGCCTCTACTGGCGCGCTCAGGGCCAATATTGGACGACCTGGGCCCGCGCGGCCGGCGGCTACGCCAGCTTCAACGCCGACCGCTCCCTGGTCGCAGACGGCGTCTATCTGAACAACACCTCCGACTGGCATGGCTGGACGGCCGCGGCGGCAGGCGGCGCCTCCTATGAGCGTCACTTCGGCCGGCTGAACGTCCGGCCTGAGGTCTACGCCGAGTACTTCCACCTGTCGGAAGGCGCGCGGACCGAGGTCGGCGGGGGCGACGGCTTCGACCTGGATATCGACGAGCGCGACAGCCACATCTTCTCGGCCGTCGCGGCGATGAACATCGGCTACGGCTTCGGCCGCAACGGCTGGATTCGACCGGAAGTGCGCATCGGCTATCGCCAGAACCTCTCGGTCGACGCCGGCGAGACCATCGCCCGCTTCGCCAGCGGCGGCCCCGACTTCATCCTGTCGCCCGACGCGATCGAGGGCGGCGGGCCGATCCTGGGCTTCCGCCTGAACGTGGGCAACGAACTGGGCATGGTGTCGCTGACCGGCGACGCCGAGCTGCTTGAGGACTACGTCCGCTACTCGCTGCTGCTGCGGGCCAGCTTCCGGTTCTGATCACCGGCCCAAACCAGAAGAAAGGCCGCCGGTGCGATCCGGCGGCCTTTTTTATTCGAGGAGTCGGCGCGATCTAGTCGTCCTTCTGCGACGGCACGTTGACGCCCATCGACTTCAGATAGGCGCGAATGTTGCGGGCTGCCTGGCGGATGCGCTGCTCGTTCTCGACCAGGGCGATGCGCACGAACCCCTCCCCGTTCTCGCCGTAGCCGACGCCCGCCGCCACGGCGACCTTGGCGTGGGTCAGCAGTTGTTTGGAGAACTCCAGGCTGCCCAGATGCGCCAACGCGGGCGGCAGCGGCGCCCAGGCGAACATCGAGGCGGCCGGCTTGGGGATTTCCCACCCGGCGCGGCCGAAGCTTTCCACCAGAACGTCGCGGCGGCGGTGATAGAGCCGGCGGTTCTGCTCCACGATGTCCTGCGGCCCGTTCAGCGCCGCGCAGGCGGCAGCCTGGATGGGCGTGAAGGCGCCGTAGTCGAGATAGGACTTCACCCGCGCCATGGCGGCGATCAGCTTGCGATTGCCTACGGCGAAGCCGATCCGCCAGCCCGCCATGCTGTAGGTCTTGCTCAGCGAGGTGAACTCCACCGCCACGTCCTTGGCCCCCTCGACCTGCAGGATCGAGACCGTCGGCTTGCTGTCATAGTACAGCTCCGAATAGGCCAGGTCGCTGAGGATCCAGAGACCGTTCTGCTTGGCGAAGGCGACGGCGCGTTCATAGAAGGCCAAGTCCACCGTTTCCGCGGTCGGGTTCGACGGATAGTTCATCACCAGCACCTTGGGGCGCGGCACCGTGTAGGCCATGGCCCGTTCCAGGCTCTCGAAATAGCGCTCGTCCGGCGTCGTCGGCACGCTGCGGATCGTCGCCCCGGCGATGATGAAGCCGAAGGTGTGGATCGGATAGGAGGGGTTCGGCGCCAGCACCACGTCGCCGGGCTCGGTGACGGCGGTGGCCAGGCTGGCCAGCCCCTCCTTGGACCCCATGGTGACGATCACCTCCGTCTCGGGGTCGAGATCGACCCCGAAGCGGCGGGCGTAATAGGCGGCCTGGGCGCGGCGGAGGCCCGGGATCCCTTTCGACTGGGAATAACCGTGGGCGTCGGGCTTGCGCGCCACTTCCACCAGCTTGTCGATCACGTGCGGCGGCGGCGGCAGGTCAGGATTGCCCATGCCCAGGTCGATAACGTCCTCTCCACCGGCGCGGGCGGCGGCGCGCATCGCATTGATCTCGGCGATCACGTACGGCGGCAGGCGCTTCATGCGGTAGAATTCTTCAGACATCTCAAGCTCGGATCAGGCGTTGCAAACAGGGTCGACCCTGCCCACGACGCAGAACACGACCTTGGGCGTCGAAGCAATCATCATGCGCGCGGCACGGCGAATTTCTCCGCCTTCCGCACGAACATGCCTCAGGCCAAGCCTGCCGCCTCGTCGAGGCCCAGCATGATGTTGAGGTTCTGCACGGCCGCGCCGGAGGCGCCCTTGCCCAGGTTGTCCAGCAGCGCCACCAGCCGCGCCTGGTCTCCGCCTCGGTCGCCGAACACATGCAGTCGCAGGCGGTTGGTGTTGTTCAGCCCCTCGGGATCGAGCCCCGTCACCGCCTCGGTCTCCTCGATCTCGGCCACTTCGACGAAGCGCTGGCCGTCATAGGCCTCGGCCAAGGCCCCGTGGATGCGTTCGATCGACGGCGTCTCCGGCAGGGCGCCGAGGTGCAGCGGAACCTCCACCAGCATGCCCTGGCGATATGCGCCGACCGCCGGGGCGAACAGCACCGGCCGCGACAGGCCGGCGTGTTTGGTCATCTCCGGCACGTGCTTGTGCTTCAGCGACAGGCCATAGGCGCGGTACGGCGGCGCGCCCTCCCCGCTCTCGAACTCGGCGATCATGGCCTTGCCGCCGCCGGAATAGCCCGAGACGGCGTTGACCGTGACCGGCCAGTCGGCGGGGACGAGCCCCGCCTTCACCAGCGGCCGCAACAGGCCGATGAAGCCGGTCGGATAGCAACCGGGATTGGACACGAACCGCGCCTCCGCGATCCGCTCGCGCTGGCCTGCGTCCATTTCAGGAAAGCCGTAGGCCCAGCCCGACGCCACCCGATAGGCGGTCGAGGCGTCGATCACCTTGACCGACGGGTTCTGCACCATGCCCACGGCTTCGCGCGCCGCGTCATCCGGCAGGCACAGGATCACGGCGTCCGCCGCGTTCAGCGCCTCGCGCCGCGCCTCCGGATCGCGTCGGCGGTCGCCCAGCAGCAGCAGTTCCAGATCCGGTCGGGCCTCCAGCCGCTCGCGGATCTCCAGCCCCGTGGTGCCGGCCTCGCCGTCGATGAAGAGGGTGTGGGTCATGATTCCGGTCTCACCTGAACTGCGGACAGAAAAAAGGGCGCTCCAGGTTTCCCCGAAGCGCCCCTTCGTAACCGACTGGCGGTCGCCAGTTAGCGCTTCGAGAACTGGAAGCTGCGGCGGGCCTTGGCGCGGCCGTACTTCTTGCGCTCGACGACGCGGGCGTCGCGGGTCAGGAAGCCATGCGGCTTCAGCACCTTGCGCAGTTCCGGCTCATAGTGCGTCAGGGCGTGCGACAGGCCGTGGCGAATGGCGCCGGCCTGGCCCGACAGGCCCGAGCCCTCGACCGTGCAGACCACGTCGAACTGGGTCGCGCGATCCGAGACGGTCAGCGGCTGGGCGACCATCATCTGCAGCACGGGACGGGCGAAGTACTGCGCCAGTTCCTTGCCGTTGACGGTGATCTTGCCCGAGCCCGGCTTCACCCACACGCGGGCGATGGCGTTCTTGCGCTTGCCGGTCGAATAGGCGCGGCCCTGGGCGTCCAACTTCTGGACATGGACGGGGGCTTCAGCCTCGGCCGAGGCGGTCAGGCCCTTCAGGGCGTCGAAGCCGGTCGCGGTTTCGTTGGTCACGTCGGTCATGCTCAGACGCTCCGGGTGTTCTTGGCCGACATCGACTTGAAGTCGATGGTTTCCGGCGACTGGGCTTCGTGGGTGTGCTCGGCGCCGGCGAACAGGCGCAGGTGCGTCATCTGCTTACGGGCCAGCGGGCTTTCCTTCGGCAGCATGCGCTCGACGGCCTTCTCGAGCACGCGCTCGGGGAAGCGGCCGCCCAGCACCTTGGCCGGAGTGGTTTCCTTGACGCCGCCCGGGTGACCGGTGTGGCGATAGTAGACCTTGTCCGTCGACTTCTTGCCGGTGAACACGACCTTGTCGACGTTGGTCACGACGACGTAGTCGCCGCAGTCGACGTGCGGGGTGTAGTCGCCGCGGTGCTTGCCGCGCAGACGGTTGGCGATGAAGGTCGCGAGACGGCCCACGACGACGCCTTCGGCGTCGATGTGGATCCACTTCTTCTCGACCTCGGCCGGCTTCAGCGAAGCCGTGGTGCTCTTCAGCATGAGGTGGTTCCTGGAGACGAAAATCGGGTCCGGCTCCCGAAGGAACCGAAGGAAGGCGGGCTGATACAGGAGGCGAATGGTCGCGTCAACGTGCCTTCGGACGTCGATACGGCCCTATCCGTCTGAAAACAAATGATTTTACTGGAACGGTATTAAAATACCCGACAAACAAACGGCTTTCAGAGCCTCTTTCCCCTCCTTCCGTCATCAAACCATGACCTTTCCCCGGCATGGCGGCCTCCAACGTAGCCGGAGTCTCCCATGTTCCTCGACCGTCGCGGCCTGATCGCCTCGAGCGCCGCCCTCGCCTTCGCCGGCATGGCCCGCCATGCCGCCGCCCAAACGCCGGGCGAGGAGACCTACGTCGACCAGGTCCACGGCTACGGCCCCCTTGTCCGAGATCCGAACCGGCTGCTCGACCTGCCGGAAGGCTTCTCCTACCAGGTCGTGGCCCAGAGCGGCGACACCATGGACGACGGCCTGTTCGCGCCGGGCCAGCCTGACGGCATGGCCTGCTTCCCGCTGGAGGGCTCGAAGGTCGCCCTGGTCGTGAACCATGAGTTGAAGGGCTCCAGCGCCCTGCACCGCAACCTGGGGCCCGGCGGCCTGCGTCAGGAGCGGATCGGACAGCTGGACGCGGCCCGCGCCTACGACACCTACAAGGACGGTCGCCCCCTGCCCGGCGGCTGCTCCACCATCGTCTATGACATGGCGACGCGGCGGAAGGTGAGTCAGCACCTGACGCTGGCCGGCACCTCGACCAATTGCTGCGGCGGCCCGACCCCCTGGGGCAGTTGGCTGACGTGCGAGGAGACGCTGGAGACCCCCGCCGACGCCGACGTGACCAAGGCCCACGGCTGGGTGTTCGAGGTTCCCGCGACCGCGACCGGCCCGGTTGATCCCGTGCCGCTGAAGGCCATGGGCCGTTTCGACCACGAGGCCGTCTGCATCGATCCCAGAACGGGGATGGTCTATCTGACAGAAGACGACAACGACGGGCTGTTCTACCGCTTCATCCCCACCACGCCCGGCAAGCTGGCCGAAGGCGGCAAGCTGCAGGCGATGGCCTGGAAAGGCGCGCCGTCCGCCGACACCCGCAACCAGGACGCCAGAGCCTGGGCGGTCGGCGACTGGCGCGAGATCGAGTGGATCGACATGGAAGAGGTCGAATCCCCCAACGGCGATCTGGCCCAGCGCGGCCACGCGGCCGGCGCCGCCCTGGTGGCGCGCGGCGAAGGGGTCTGGTGGGGCGACGACGAACTGTACTTCACCGCCACCTCGGGCGGCCCCATCCGGCGCGGCCAGATCCTCCGGCTGGTTCCGGGGCTGAACGGCGCCGCCGATCGCCTCCAGCTGTTCGTCGAGAGCATGAACGAAAAGACGATGAACATGTGCGACAACATCACCGTCGCGCCATGGGGACACCTGGTCGTCTGCGAGGACAACTATTCCAGCGACATCCGCAACCATCTGAAGGGCGTCACGCCGCAGGGGCAGGTCTATACGATCGCCCGCAACGTCTTCACGGGCAACGCCGAGTTCGCCGGCGCCTGTTTCTCGCCGGACGGCGAGGTGCTGTTCGTCAACATCATGTACCCGGGCATGACCCTGGCGATCAGAGGCCCATGGACCTCGGTCCGGACATGAACAGCCGGGGCTGAGCCCTGAGCACGACCCACAGGTTGGCCGTGGCGATCGCCAGCACGATCGCCGCTCCCGCCTGATGCACGACGCCCAGCCACAGCGGCACGGCGTGCACCAGGGTGACGATCCCCAGCACCGCCTGAAGCCAGATGGCGCCGGCCAGGGCGAAGGCGCCGAAGCCCATGCCCTCGGCCACCCGCCACCGCCAGGCCTGGAAGGCGTAGATGCTGGCGCCGATCAGCAGGCCGTAGGCCACGAGGCGGTGATTGAACTGGGTCAGCGCCTGGTCATGGAGGAATGCGCCCGCACCCAGGCTCCAGTCCGCGGGCGGCAGAATCGACCCGTTCATCAGCGGCCAATCCGTATAGACCAGCCCGGCCTTGCCGCCCGCGACCAGCGCGCCCAGCAGGCACTGCAGGAACACCACGCCCAGCAGCACGGCCGCGCCCCGCGCCCAGCCGGACGGCGGCCGCCCCCGGCTCTCGCCGTTCCAAGCCTCCAGTCCCGTCCAGATCAGGGCGGCGAAAAGAATGAAGGCCAAGCCCAGATGGACCGCCAGTCGCTCGGGCGCGACGCTGACGCGCTCCGACAGGCCGCTGGACACCATCCACCAGCCGATCAGCCCCTGCAGCCCGCCCAGCGCCAGCAGTAGCACGCAGCGCCACACCAGACGGTCCGGCAGGGCGTAGCGACGCACCACCGACAGCGGCGGCGCGGCGCGGAAGATCAGGAAGGCCGCCAGGGGCACGAAGAAGATCACGCCGATCAGCCGCCCCAGCAGCCGGTGAAACCACTCCCAGAAGAAGATGAACTTGAACTCGTCCAGCGTCATGCCGGCGTTGAGCTGGGCGTACTGCGGGATCTGGCGGTACTTGTCGAACGCCTCCATCCAATCGGCCTGGCTCAGCGGCGGCGCCGCGCCCATGATCGGCTTCCATTCCGTGATCGACAGCCCGGAGCCCGTCAGTCGGGTGATCCCGCCGACCACCACCATCAGGAAGACCAGCGCCGCCGTGGCGAACAGCCAGACGGCCACGACGCGATTACGATCTGTATTCCCGAAACGGCTCATTCGACGCTCGACGCTGACACGGATATGCTGCCGTTTCGACGGTGATGGAAAGCGGCCGTTGCGGTATGCCCGCCTCGGCCGCCAAGATCGAGTCTGTTTAGGTTAAGGGCGACCGCCCGGGGAGATCGGCTTGCAGTATCTGGACATCGTCGCCGCCGTCGCCGGCGGTCTGCTGCTGGCCTGGATCGCCGACCTTCTGACGGGACGGCGCGGCCTGGGCGGCACAGCCTTGGTGTCCGGCGTCGGCCTGTTGTGCGGCTGGTTCCTGGCCGTACGCGTCTTCGCCGTCAGCACCGTGGACAGCTGGGTCTGGATCCCGTGGTCGCTGATCGGCTCGGTCGTCTGCCTGGTCGCCTTCTTCCTGTTCCGGAGCAAGCGCTGATGCCCGCGCGTCTGCGTCGCTTCATCGCGGCTCTCGGCGTATTGGCCTTCCTGGCCTTCTGGGTCTGGGGTCTGATCGCCCTGCGCGGACTGTTGCCCGCGTCGCCCTGGCTGGACTTCGCATTCTTCGCCGTCGGCGGCACGGCCTGGGGCCTGCCGTTGATCCCGCTGCTGAAGTGGGCCGAGCGCGGCCGCTGAAACGGCGCCCCGCCAAGCTCATTCCCGGCCTGCCGCTCCAGAGAGATGAACGACGCCAGCATCCGCGACCTATCGCCAGGGCCGGGCGGCAGGACGGCCCGCGACCGTACGAGCCTTGCCGCTGCGACGCGCGCATGCGACCAGTGGCGGATGAAGGACGCCCATCCCGAGACGCCCGTCCCCGACCTGCTGCTGGTCGGCGGCGGATTGGCGAACGGGCTCCTGGCGTTCCGGCTTTCGCAGCAACGGCCCGACTTGGACGTGCGCATCCTCGAGGCGGCGAATCGGCTGGGCGGGACGCACACGTGGTCGTTCTTCGACACCGACCTGACCCCGGCGCAGCTGGCCTGGATCGAACCGTTCATCGCGCACAGATGGCCCGGCTACCGCGTCCGCTTCCCGGGCGGACAGCGACATCTCTCGACCCCGTACAGCAGCGTCACCGCTGACAGGTTCGACGCAGTGGTCAAGGCGGCCCTCCCCGGCCGCATCGTCCTTGACGCCGCCGTGGCGGAGGTGACCCCGCACGCCGTCGTGCTGGAGGACCGGCGACGCCTGATTGCAAAGGCGGTCATAGACGGGCGGGGTCCCGCGGCGGCTCCGGATCTGGCGCTGGGCTTCCAGAAATTCGTCGGGCTGGAGGTGCGCCTGGCCGCGCCCCACGGCTTGGCCGAGCCGATCATCATGGATGCGACCGTGCCTCAGAACGGGGCCTATCGCTTCCTGTACACCCTTCCCCTGGACGACCGCACGCTGCTGATCGAGGACACGCGCTACGCCGACGAGCCGCAGTTGGACCACGCCGCCCTGCGCCAGGGCGTGACGGACTACGCCGCCGCCCAGGGGTGGGTGATCGAGACACCCGTGCGCGAGGAGACCGGCGTGCTGCCGGTCGCCCTGGACGGCGACCTCTCGGCCCATTTCGATCGCATGGGCGCGACGGCCTTGAGCGGTCTGCGGGCAGGCCTGTTCCACCCCACCACCGGCTATTCGCTGCCCGATGCGGTGCGTCTCGCCGACCGGATCGCCGGCGCGTTCGAGCCGGACGGGAAACGGCTCGCCGCCGACATCCGCAGCCATGCACTGGACGTATGGGGCCGGCGCGGCTTTTATCGACTTCTCGACCGCATGTTGTTTCGCGCGGCCATTCCCGAACAGAGGTACAAGGTGCTGGAACGGTTCTATCGACTGCCCCAGCCGCTGATCGAGCGCTTCTACGCCGCGCGTTCGACCGGCGTGGACAAGGCGCGGATTCTCACCGGCCGTCCGCCGGTGCCCCTCGGGGCCGCGCTCAAGTGCATCGCGGAAAGGGGACGGGCATGATGCGGGCCGCAGTCATCGGATCGGGATTCGGCGGGCTGGCCTTGGCCATCCGGCTGCAGTCGGCCGGCGTCCAGACCACCGTCTTCGAGGCTCGCGACAAGCCCGGCGGCCGCGCCTACGTGTATCAGGATCAGGGCTTCACCTTCGACGCCGGTCCCACGGTCATCACGGATCCCTCGGCGCTCGAGGAGTTGTTCGCGCTCAGCGGCCGCAAGCTGTCGGACTATGTCGAGCTGCTGCCCGTCGCCCCCTTCTATCGGCTTTGCTGGGAAGACGGCGACGTCTTCGACTACGTCAACGACCAGGACGAACTGGATCGTCAGATCGTCGCCAGAAATCCCGCGGACAAGCAGGGCTATCGCCGCTTCCTCGCCTATTCCGAGGACCTGCTGAGGGAGGGCTACGAGAAGCTGGGCGCTGCGCCCTTCCTGGACTTCGGCAGCATGGTCAAGGCCGCGCCCGAGCTCATGCGGCTGCAGGCCTGGCGCACGGTGTATGACAAGGTCGCCAGCTTCATCCAGGATGAGCACCTGCGTCAGGCGTTCAGCTTCCATTCCCTGCTGGTCGGGGGCAACCCGTTCGCCACCTCCTCCATCTACGCCCTGATACATGCGCTGGAGCGGCGCTGGGGGGTGTGGTTTCCGCGTGGGGGCACGGGCGCCCTGATCCAAGGCATGGTGCGGCTGTTCCAGGACCTGGGCGGCGAGATCCGGCTGAACAGCCCGGTTGAGCGCATTACCCTCGCCAACGGCCGGGCGGCGGGCGTCGTGGTCGATGGGCGTGAACTGGCCTTCGACATGGTCGCCTCCAACGCCGACGTCGTCCATACCTATCGGCGTCTTCTCGGCCAGGAGGCGCGCGGACGCCGCGAGGGGGCCCGTCTGGCCTCGCGCCGCCATTCGATGTCGCTGTTCGTCATCTATTTCGGCCTCCGGCGCACGCATCCGGAGGTGCGGCACCACACCGTGCTGTTCGGACCGCGCTATCGCGAGTTGATCGCCGAAATCTTCAAGGGACCGGATCTGCCGGACGACTTCTCCCTCTATCTGCACGCCCCGACCCGGACCGACCCATCGCTGGCGCCGGAGGGATGCGACGCCTTCTATGTGCTGGCCCCCGTGCCCCATCTCGCTTCGGCCGACATCGACTGGGACAAGGCGGCGCCGCTCTACCGCGATCGCATCCTCGCCTATCTGGAGGAGCGCTATATCCCCGGCCTGACCGCCGACCTGCAGACCTGCCGCGTCTTCACGCCCTTCGACTTCCGCGATCAGCTGAACGCCCATCACGGGTCGGCCTTTTCGCTGGAGCCGATCCTGACCCAGAGCGCCTATTTCCGCGTCCACAATCGCGACGACCAGATCCCGAACCTGTATTTCGTCGGCGCGGGCACGCATCCAGGGGCGGGCGTGCCCGGCGTGGTCGGATCCGCCAAGGCGACGGCGGGGCTGATGCTCGCCGATGCGAAGGCGCCGGCATGACCGACGCCGTCCTGGACCACAGTCGCCAGTCCATGGAGAAGGGCTCGAAGAGCTTCGCGGTCGCGGCCCGCCTCTTCCCGGCCGAAATCCGCGATGACGCCTGGATGCTCTATTCCTGGTGCCGGCACTGCGACGATGAGATCGACGGTCAGATCCTCGGCCATGGCGCGATCGGGGTGGACCCTCGCATGGCGGCCGAAAAGCTGGACCAGCTGCGCGCGCGCACCGCGTCGGCGCTGGCGGGAGAGCCGCAGGTCGATCCCGTATTCATCGCATTCCAGCGGGTCGCCCTTCGCCACGCCATTCCCGCCCAGGAGGCGATGGACCTGCTGCGCGGATTCGAGATGGACGTGATGGGACGGCGATACGACCGCCTCGAGGACACGCTTGATTACGCGTATCACGTCGCTGGGGTGGTGGGCGTGATGATGGCGCGGATCATGGGGGTTTCGGACGCAGAGACTCTGCGCCGCGCCCAAGACCTGGGCCTCGCCTTTCAGCTGACCAACATCGCTCGCGACGTCATGGAAGACGCCAGGGGCGGCCGGGTGTATCTTCCGGGAGACTGGCTGGAGCAGGCCGGCGTCCCCGCCGACCGGGTAGGCGCGCCGGAACATCGCGACGCCGTGGCGCGCGCCGCTCAACGGCTCGTCGCGGCCGCCGAGCCGTTCTACGCCTCCGCCCGCTGGGGCCTGCGCGACCTCAACCCGCGCTCCGCCTGGGCCATCGCCACGGCGCGGGGGGTCTACCGCGCCATCGGTCGACGCGTCGCCGAGAGCGGGCCGCGCGCGTGGGACGGGCGAGCGTCCGTCGATCGAGCCGGCAAGCTGATGCTGCTGGGTCGCGGGGGCCTGATCACCATCTGGAGCAAGACCTTGGATGCTTGGCGCGCGCCGCCGCCCCGGCCCGCCCTCTGGACCCACGTCTGAGCCTCACATCCGAATCCGTCGGGCCTCCATCACCCAGGCGCCCAGCCAGCCCAGCAGGCCGACGCCCCCCAGGACGGCCCAGGCGCCCCAAACGGTCGCATTGAAGCCGCCGCGCCAAAGCACCGTCTGATAGGCCTCGATCGCCCAGGCATGCGGCGTGATCCAGCCCAGCTGCCGGAAAGTCTCGGGCATCAGGAACCGCGGCGCCATCGACCCCCCCAAGGCCGCCAGCAGCAGCACGATGAAGGTGGACAAGGGTTGCGCCTGCTCCCGCGTTCGGCAAAGCCCTATGACGACGAGGGCGAGGCCGGCGGCCGCGGCGGCGGTCAGGGTCGCCGTGATGAGCCACGCGCCCGCCTGCCAGAGCGACAGCGGCGGCAGGCGTGGGGCGGCCACGGCGAACACCGCCGCCGCCTGTACCACGCCGACGGTCACCAGCCAGGCGGCGCGTCCTCCCAGGATCGACGCCGATCCGCCCGACGCCAACGCCAGCCGCGCCTGCAGGCCGGAGCGGCGCTCGTCGAGCCCCCCCATGGCCCCGTGCATGGCCGCGAAGAAGACGAACATGACGCTGACCGCGCCCGCGTAGTAGACCGCCTGGACATCGCCCTCGGGCCCCACGACCCGCCGGGTCACCGCCGGCGGCGACAGCGCCGTCGTCGGTGATCCGGCCGCGCGCGCCAGCAGGCCCTCTATCCGGCCGGTCGCCGCCGCCGCCGCCACGTCCCGCCCGGCCCCCGACAGCACCTCGACCACCGGGAGCGGCCCCGCGGACCGGCGCAGCACCACGCCGACGTCGGCGCGCCCGTCCCTGACCGCCGCCTCGACCGCGGCGACATCCGCCGCCGTCAGCAGTCGCTGACCGGACGTCGCCTCCAATCCGCTGTGGATAGACCGGCTCTGAACCGTGAGGGCCGAGTCGTTCAGCACGACGACGGACTGGACATCGCCCCGCGCGGCGGCGCCGAAAATGGCGGCGAACAGCAGATAGACCACCGGAGGCAACACCAGCGTCATCAGCAGCCCCCCGCGATCCCGCAGGAATCCCAGAGCGTAGGCGGAGAAGAGCGCCGTCATGTTTTCCGCTCCAGCAGTCGAGCGACGAGATCGTCCAGTCCGGGCCGCCGGATGGACAGTTCGCCGCCGCCCTCGTCGACGTCCCCGGCGATCCGCTCGGCGATAGCGAGCACATCGTCGCCGATCACCCTCCAGGTCAGATCGCTATCGGTGGCGACCAACCCGGCTCCGCGCAGGCGGTCCGCCAGCGTCGCGGAGGGCGGCGCCGCGAACCGAGCCGCGAGCAGCCGGCCGGGCCCGAAGGTTTCGGCCAGCAGGTCGCGGCGCTCGCCTTCCGCGACCAGCCGACCCTCGGAGAGGACGCCAATCCGGTCGGCGGCCATCTCCACGAAGGGGGCGTCATGGCTGACGATCAGACATCCCGCACCGTCGCGGAGGGCCTGCCGCACGGCTTTGGCCAGGGTCGCGCGCGTCGTCGCGTCGACACCCTCCGTCGGTTCGTCCATCACCAACAAGGCCGGACGGTTGACGAGCGCCGCGGCCAGGTTGGCCCGCCGCCGCCATCCGCCGGACAACGTGGCCACCGTCTGGTCCGCCCGCGCGGCGCAATCGGTCAAGGCAAGCGCCCGGGAGACGCCCGACTCGCGGTCGGACCGGTCCAGCCCGGCCAGGCGGCCCATGGTGACGAGGTTCTCGCGGATGGTCAGGGCGGGGAACAGCGCGATCTCCTGCGGAGCCAGACCGGCCAGGCGTCGGCCGCCCCCTCTGTTCGGATCTTGCCCCCCGATGGCGACCCGTCCCGCCCGGGGCGCCATCAGCCCGCAGGCCACGCGCGCCGCGGTCGACTTGCCGGCGCCGTTCGGCCCGAGCAGGGCGTAAGCCTCCCCAGCGCGGATCGTCAGGTCGAGGCCACGGAGCACCGGACGGGGACCATAGCCGGCGCAAACTCGGGCGAGGGTCAGCGCCGGCGGCCGCTCAGCGGGTAAAGCCGGCGTCAATGAACAGCCCCCGAACATAGGCGCTCAGGTCGCAGTCGTCGCCGAGCGCCTCCTGGGCGCGCGCCACCGACAGTCGGACCGCCACCCTCACACGACCCTCTCCCCACAGGTCGACGAAGGTCAGCTTGCCCCGGTCCTTGGCGACATCCTTGCCCAGTTCCGCCGCGGTCGCCGTGACGTCCTGAAGGTCGTCGCACAGCTGAAAGGCGAACCCGATGGCCTCTCCGAACTCCGACAGCGCCTGCAACTGCGCCAGGCTCGCCCCGCCTACGATTCCCCCGCCGCGCAGGGCGGCGACGAACAGGGCGCCGGTCTTGAGATGGTTCAGGCGACGCAGCCCGTGTTCGGTGCGATCCTCGTCCGAATCCCTGAGGTCGCGGATCTGCCCGTGGCTCAGGCCGCTGAAGCCGACGGCCGCGGTGAGGGCGTCGATGAGGGCGAGGCGGCTCGCCGCGTCGAGCCCGACGTCCCGGAGGATCGTCCGATGCGCCTCGTTGAGAAGGGCGACCGCCGCCAGCACGGCCGCGTCCTCGCCATGGGCGCGGTGAACGGTCGGAGCGCCGCGCCGCACCGCCGCGTCGTCCATACAGGGCAGGTCGTCCAGCACCAGAGAGGCGGCGTGAACGATCTCGACGGCGCAACCGTAGTCAAGGGCGTCTTCGGCCCGCCCCTGCACATGGGCGCAGGCGAGCATGGACATCATCGGGCGCACGCGCTTGCCCCGGCCGAGAAGCGCCGCCCGCGCGGCGCCGAACAGGACTGGGGTCTCCCCGGCCGGCGGCGAAGGCAGAAGCCGTGCGAGCCGATCCTCGGTCAAGGCCAGCAGTCCCGCCGCCCGCGCGCCGAGATCGGCGTCTTGCACCGAGGCCTGGGGCAGAGCGCCCGCTGTCGCCATGACATTCCTCCGAACTCGCGCGATCGACGTACCGTCGCGGCGTTTGCGACAGTGGAGCGAAACGCTATGGTCCATACGGCATCACCGCCGCTTCGGATGCAACCTTCATGACGTCATCGTCCACGCCCCGCTCGGCGGACGCCCTTGTCCGACGCAAGGACGAGCACATCGATCACGTCCTGGCGGGGCGCGGGAGAGGCCAGGCGGCCTCTGGGCTGGAGGTCGTCCGCTTCGTTCATGACGCCCTTCCGGAGCTCGATCACGACGCGATCGACCTGTCCGCCGTGTTTCTTGGACGGCGACTCACCAGCCCCTTCCTGATCAGTTCGATGACGGGCGGCCCGGCGCGGGCCGCCGCCATCAACGCCCGCCTGGCCGAAGCCGCGCAGGCCCTGGGGATCGCCCTCGCCGTCGGCTCTCAACGGGTGGCCCTGGAGAGCGAAGCCGATGTCGGACTGGGCGCCGATCTGAGACGCCGCGCCCCGGACGCGCTCATTCTCGCCAACCTGGGCGCCGTGCAGTTCGTCAAGGGCTACGGTCTCGACGAAGCCAGGCGGGCGATGGAGATGATCGGCGCCGACGGCCTGATCCTGCACCTGAACCCGCTGCAGGAGGCGGTCCAGGCGGAGGGGGATCGCGACTGGCGCGGGGTCGCGGCGGCGATCGCGACGATTTCAGCCGCCTTCCCGGGGCGACTGGTGGTCAAGGAGACGGGGGCCGGTCTGTCCGCGGCCGTCGTGCGCCGCCTCGCCGACCTCGGCGTCGCCGCGCTCGACGTCGCCGGCGCCGGGGGGACGAACTGGGGGCTGGTCGAAGG
>JAEXZS010000089.1 GCA_023451375.1 Pseudomonadota bacterium | reverse complement strand
GCCAAGAACCACATGAAGATCATCTCGCTGGCTCCGGAGGTCCTGTAACATGGCCGCCAAGATCAAGAAGGGCGACCGCGTCGTCGTCCTGACCGGCAAGGACAAGGGCCGCACGGGCAACGTGCTGAAGGTCCTGCCGAGCGAAAACCGCGTCGTCGTTGAAGGCGTCAACATGGTTCAGCGCCACACGCGCCCGAGCCAGTTGGACCCGCAAGGCGGCATCAAGAACAAAGAAGCCTCGCTGCACCTGTCGAACGTCGCGATCGCCGACGCAAACGGCAAGGCGACCCGCGTCGGCTTCAAGGTGGAAGACGGCAAGAAGGTCCGCTTCGCCAAGACGACGGGAGACGTCATCTGATGGCCGACACCAAGTACACGCCGCGCCTCAAAGGCGAATACCAGTCCCGCATCCGCACCGTGATGAAGGACAAGTTCGGCTACACGAACGAGATGCAGGTGCCCAAGCTGGACAAGATCGTCCTGAACATGGGCATCGGCGAAGCCGTCGCGGACTCCAAGAAGGCCAACGCGGCCCTCAAGGACCTGTCGGCCATCGCCGGCCAGAAGGCCGTCGCCACCAAGGCTCGCAACTCCATCGCCGGCTTCAAGCTGCGCGAAGGCATGGTCATCGGCGGCAAGGTGACGCTGCGCGGCGACCAGATGTACGAGTTCCTGGACCGGCTCATCACGATCGCCCTGCCGCGCGTGAAGGATTTCCGGGGCCTGAAGGGCACCTCGTTCGACGGTCGCGGCAACTACGCCACCGGTCTGAAGGAGCACATCGTGTTCCCCGAGATCAACTATGACCAGATCGACCAGATGTGGGGCATGGACATTGTCGTCTGCACCACGGCCAAGACCGATGAGGAAGCCAAGGCTCTCCTCACCGAGTTCAAGTTCCCGTTCGTGAACTGAGCGGGAAGGGAAGAGATCAATGGCTAAGAAAAGCGCCGTAAACCGCAACGAAGCCGTCAAGGCCCTGGTTGCGAAGTATGCCGCGAAGCGGGAAGCCTTGAAGGCCACCGCCAACGACGAGAGCCTGCCGCTGGAGGAGCGCTTCGAGGCGCGCCTGAAGCTGGCGGCCCTGCCGCGGAACTCCGCGCCGACGCGGATCCGCAACCGCTGTGAAGTGACCGGTCGTCCGCGGGCCTATTACCGCAAGCTCAAGATGAGCCGGATCGCGCTGCGCGAACTCGGCAACCAGGGGCAAATCCCCGGCCTGACGAAGTCGAGCTGGTAAGGGGAGCGAACAGACATGATGATCAACGATCCCCTGAGCGACATGATCGCTCGCATCAAGAACGCGGCGACCCGCAAGCGTTCCAAGGTGCTGACCCCGGCCTCCCGTCTGCGCCAGCGCGTCCTCGACGTGCTGCAGGACGAAGGCTACATCCGCGGCTACAACCTGGTTCAGAACCCGGGTGAGTTCCCGCAGTTCGAGATCGAGCTGAAGTACTTCGACGGCCAGCCCGTCATCGCCGAGATCAGCCGCGTGTCCAAGCCGGGCCGTCGCGTCTATTCGGCGATCGGCGACCTGAAGCCGGTCAAGAACGGCCTCGGCATCTCGATCCTTTCGACTTCGAAAGGCGTCATGTCCGACGCCGCCGCGCGCGACGCCAACGTCGGCGGCGAAGTCCTCTGCAGGGTCTACTAATATGTCCCGTATCGGTAAGAAAACCATCGCCGTGCCAAAGGGCGTGACCGTCACGCTCGATGGCCAGAACGTCACCGTGAAGGGACCCAAGGGCGAACGCGCCTGGACGGTCGCGGAAGAGATTGAAGTCCAGCAGGAAGGCGACGAACTGTCGCTGACCCCGCGTGCGGACACCCAGCGTGCTCGCGCCATGTGGGGCCTGTCGCGCACCCTGGTCGCCAACATGGTGACCGGCGTGACCGAAGGCTTCGACAAGACGCTGGAACTGGTGGGCGTGGGCTACCGCGCCGCGATGAAGGGCCAGGCCCTGTCGCTGCAACTCGGCTTCTCCCACGAAGTCGACATCGATCCGCCCGCCGGCGTGTCGTTCGCCGTGCCGAAGCAGACCGAGATCAAGATCTCGGGTTCGGACAAGCAGGCGGTGGGTGAGATCGCCGCGGTCATCCGCAAGCTGCGTCCGCCGGAGCCCTACAAGGGCAAGGGCGTGCGCTACCAAGGCGAGACGGTGCGCCGCAAGGAAGGCAAGAAGAAGTAAGTCATGGCTCTCTCTCTTCGACAACAAGCCAAGCGTCGCTCCGAGCGCACCCGTCGTCGCCTGAAGGCGGTCGCCTCCGGTCGCCTGCGCCTGTCGGTGCATCGTTCGGACAAGAACATCTCGGCCCAGATCATCGACGACGCCCAGGGCGTCACCGTGGTCGCCGCCTCGTCGCTGGAAGGCGGCAAGGGAGCCAAGGGTTCGGACGTCGCCGCCGCCGCCAAGATCGGCAAGCTGATCGCCGAACGCGCCATCGAGAAGGGCGTCAAGGACGTCGTCTTCGACCGCGGCCAATACATCTATCACGGACGGGTGAAGGCGCTGGCGGAAGCCGCGCGTGAAGCCGGCCTGAACTTCTAAGGGACGAGAAGCATGGCTCGTGAACCCCAACGCGGCGGCGGCGATCGCAATCGTCGCGACAACCGCAACGCTTCGGCCGCCGACGCGCCCGAAAGCGACATCATCGAGAAGCTGGTGCACATCAACCGCGTCGCCGCCACCGTGAAGGGCGGACGTCGTTTCTCGTTCGCGGCCCTGATGGTCGTCGGCGACGGCAAGGGCCGGGTCGGCTTCGGTCACGGCAAGGCGCGCGAAGTGCCGGAAGCCATCCGCAAGGCGACCGAGGAAGCCAAGAAGACGATGATCCGCGTGCCGCTGCGCGAGAACCGCACCCTGCACCACGACGGCAACGGCCGTTGGGGCGCCGGCAAGATCATGATGCGCGCCGCCCCTCCCGGGACCGGCGTCATCGCGGGCGGTCCGATGCGCGCCGTGCTCGAAACCCTCGGCGTCCAGGACGTCGTGGGCAAGTCGACCGGTTCGTCGAACCCCTACAACATGATCCGCGCCACCTTCGAAGCTCTGAAGGTCCAGTCCTCGCCCCGTCAGGTCGCGTCCAAGCGCGGCAAGAAGGTCGCGGATCTGATGGGCCGCCGCAACGACGGCGCCTCCGCGCCGGAAGCCGTGGAGTCCTAAGTCATGGCCGAGAAGAAGACCGTCACCGTCAAGCAGACCGGTTCGCCGATCCGCCGCAAGAACGACCAGCGCGCCACCCTGGTGGGCCTGGGTCTGAACCGCCTGGGTCGCGAGTCGACCCTGGAAGACACCCCCTCGGTTCGCGGGATGATCGCCAAGGTCGCCCACCTGACCGAGATCGTCGAGAAGTAAGCCGTTCGCCCTCTCCCGATCATGGGGGAGGGCGTTCGTCTCTTGCGAATACCCGAGGGGCCGCTTAGAAGCGGCCCTTCATTTTTTCAACGCCGAGTCTGGGTCTGACCCAGGCGCTAGCACCCGAAAGGATCAGGCACATGAAACTGAACGAAATCCGCGACAACGAAGGCGCCCACAAGAAGCGCATGCGCGTCGGCCGTGGCCCGGGTTCGGGCAAGGGCAAGACCTCCGGCCGCGGCGTCAAGGGCCAGAAGTCCCGCACCGGCGTCAGCCTGCTGGGCTTCGAAGGCGGTCAGATGCCGCTGTACATGCGCATGCCGAAGCGCGGCTTCAACAATCCGAACGCCCTGAAGCTGGCCGAAGTGAACCTGTGGCGCCTGCAGGACGCCGTGGACGCCGGCAAGCTGGACGCCAAGGCGGAGATCAAGGGCGACGCCCTGGTCGCCGCCGGCGTGATCCGTCGCGTCAAGGACGGCGTGCGCCTGCTGGGCACCGGCGAGGTCAAGGCCAAGCTGAACCTGGTCGTCTGGTCGGCCACGGCCGGCGCCAAGAAGGCCATTGAAGCCGCGGGCGGCTCGGTCGTCGAACAGCGCATCGAAGCGGAAGCCAAGGCCGCCGCCCGCGTCGAGAAGCGCAACGCCGCCAAGGGCAAGGCTCCGGCCCCCAAGGCTCCGCGTGGCGACGAGAACAAGATCTCGGCTCGCACCAAGCGCACGGCCGCCAAGGGCTAAGCAAATCGCGTCGTCGCGGTCCCGGCCCTTGTGGCTTTCTGGGCCTGAAGACACCAGCGACGACGAAAGAACGGGAGCGGCCTCGCAAGAGCGCCGCTTTCCGCCTATCTGACGACTCTGTCAGTCGTGGGGACGCATATGGCTTCGGCCGCTGAACAACTCGCCGCCAATATGAACATGGGCTCGTTCGCTAAGGCGACCGAGCTGCACAAGCGCCTGCTGTTCACGCTGGGCGCGCTGCTGGTCTATCGCATCGGCACCTACGTTCCGATTCCAGGGATCAATTCGCAGGCCTTCCTGCAGTTCTTCCAGAACCCGGACCAGTCGCGCGGCATCCTGGACATGTTCAACATGTTCTCGGGCGGCGCCGTCGAACGGATGGCCATCTTCGCGCTGAACGTGATGCCGTACATCTCGGCCTCGATCATCGTGCAGCTGATGGGCACGGTGTATCCGCCGTGGGAGAAGCTGCGCAAGGAAGGCGGCGAAAGCGGCCGCAAGCAGCTGAACCAGTACACCCGTTATCTGACGGTGTTCCTGGCCCTGGCGCAGTCGTTCGGCATCGCCGCGGGCCTGAACGCCCAGGCCGGCCTGGTCGACAATCCGGGCATCTTCTTCATCATCTCGACGGTCGTGACGCTGACCGGCGGCACCATGTTCCTGATGTGGCTGGGCGAGCAGGTGACGGCGCGGGGCGTCGGCAACGGCATTTCGCTGATCATCTTCGCGGGCATCGTGGCGGTTCTGCCGTCGACGGTGGGTCGCTTGCTGGGCCTGGCCCAGCAGGGCCAGATGTCCGCCTTCGCCCTGCTGTTCATCGCCGTGCTTGCGGTAGCCACCGTCGTGTTCATCGTCTTCATGGAACGCGCCCAGCGCCGGCTGCTGATCCAGTATCCGAAACGTCAGGAAGGCAACCGCATGGCCGGGGGGGAGCGTTCCTTCCTGCCGCTGAAGGTCAATACCGCCGGCGTGATTCCGCCGATCTTCGCCTCTTCGCTGCTGATGCTGCCGACGACGGTGGCGACCATGACGGCCAACGCCGATCTGCCCGGCTGGATGAGCTGGCTGCCGCTGGTGACGGCGCAGCTGACCCATGGCCAACCACTGTTCATGGCGCTGTACGCCGCCCTGATCATCTTCTTCTGCTTCTTCTACACTTCGATCACCTTCAACCCGGAGGACACGGCCGAGAACCTGCGCAAGTACGGCGGCTTCCTTCCGGGAATTCGCCCGGGCAAGCGCACGGCCGAGTATCTGGACTATGTCCTGACCCGCCTGACCGTGATCGGCGCGGCCTACATCACCGCGGTCTGCCTGCTGCCGGAGTTCATGGTCGCCCAGATGGGCAACAGCCTGTACTTCGGCGGAACGTCTATCTTGATCGTGGTGTCGGTGACGATGGACACTGTCGCCCAGATCCAGTCCCAGCTGCTGGCGCACCAGTACGAAGGGCTGATCAAGAAGGCGAAGCTGCGTGGACGCGGCGGTCGCGGCGCTCCGGCGCCGGTGCGCCGCTGATGATGGACCACAAGGCCTGGGGGAGGGCTGACGCGTGAACTTGATCCTGTTCGGACCGCCGGCGGCGGGCAAGGGGACGCAGGCCAAGCGGCTGGTGGAAGAGAAGGGCATGGTCCAGCTCTCCACCGGCGACATGCTGCGGGCGGCCATCGCCTCGGGCTCGGAGCTGGGGCTGAAGGTCAAGGACGTGCTGGCGCGCGGCGACCTGGTCACGGACGAGATCGTCATCGCCCTGATCGAGGACCGGCTGCCGGAGGCGGAGGGCGCCGGCGGGGCCATCTTCGACGGCTTTCCCCGCACCGTGGCTCAGGCCGAGGCGCTGGACGCCATGCTGGAAAAGCGTGGCGCCCAGATCGACGCCGTAGTCCGGTTGAAGGTGGACGACGCCGCCCTGACCGAACGGATCGCCAAACGGTTCGCCGACCAGGGTCGCCCGGACGACAATCCTGAAACCTTCAAGGACCGGCTGGCCGTCTACAACAAGCAGACCGCGCCGCTGCTGCCCTACTATGAGGCGCAGGGGAAGCTGACCGAGGTCGACGGGATGGGCGACATCGGTGCGGTGGCCAGGGCCATCGATGGAGCCCTGGCCTGAATTGCGGTTTCGGGCGTTGAACGCCTGATGGCTGAACGTCCTTCCGACACCCACGATGCAAGGCGCGCCCGCAGACGCTGGCGCGCCTTAATCGTCTTCTGCGCCGTGGCGCTGCTGGAGGTTGGATTGCTGTTCCTGCTGGGGCGCGTGAAGGGGCGGGAGGCGGCGCCGGCGGCGGACGTCCGCCCGCCGTTCGAGGTGATTCTCTATGATCCGCCGCCGCCGGTGTCGGACCAGCCGCCGGCGCAAGAGACCGGCGGCGGAGCGCCCGCCGCGCCATCCCGGATCCGCACGCCGACCCCGCCCCCGCCGGAGCAGCCGCGCGAGTTGCCCTCGCCGCCGGTTCAAGCTCCGGAGGCCGCGCCCGTCGTGGGCGTCGCGCCCAGTCCTTCGCCAGCGCCCGGTTTCGGACAGGGCGGGCAGGGCGGCGGCGGCGGTTCGGGCGTCGGGTCCGGCTCTGGCCCCGGCAGCGGTTCGACCGGCCCGCGCCTGATCACCGGTCCGACCATCGGCCAGATCCGCGCCAACCATCCCCCCGGCGCGCGCACCCAGTACGGCCGCGTCGAACTGTCCTGTGTGATTCGCCTCGACGACCGGCTGGAAGCGTGTCGCGTCCTGAACGAAAGTCCCGCCGGCCTGGGATTCGGCGAGGCCGGCCTACGGGTCGCGGGCTATTTCCGCTTTCAGGCGCCGACGGAAGACGGCCGGCCGGTTTCCGGCCAGCGGGTGACGGTCGGCGTCGATTTCGGCAATCGTCCGCGCTGACGGTCGATCATCGGTTCTGACGTTGACGGTCCGTGAATCCTCTGTATAAGGGCGCCTTCCCGCGAAGGGCGCCACGCTCCTGGTCTGTTGACCGGAGCGTTTGTTGCGTCTGACTAACGCGTATCTGGAGAATTTCGTGGCCCGTATCGCTGGCGTCAATATCCCGACCAACAAGCGCGTCGAAATCGCGCTTCAGTACATCCATGGCATTGGCCCCGCCGCCGCCAAGGACATCACCGCGAAGGTCGGCATCGAGCCCGCCCGCCGCGTGAACCAGCTGACGGACGCCGAAGTCCTGCAGATCCGCGAGACGATCGACAAGGATCACACCGTCGAGGGCGACCTGCGCCGCGAGACGTCGATGAACATCAAGCGCCTGATGGACCTGGCCTGCTACCGCGGCCTGCGTCACCGCAAGGGCCTGCCGGTCCGCGGTCAGCGCACGCACACCAACGCCCGCACCCGCAAGGGTCCGGCCAAGCCGATCGCCGGCAAGAAGAAGTAAGAGAGAGCTGATCGATGGCCAAGGAACCGGGTCGCGTAAAGCGCCGCGAACGCAAGAACATCACGTCGGGCGTCGCCCACGTGAACGCCAGCTTCAACAACACCATGGTGACCATCACCGACGCGCAAGGAAACGCGATTTCCTGGTCGTCGGCCGGTCACATGGGCTTCAAGGGTTCGCGCAAGTCGACCCCGTATGCGGCTCAGATGGCGGCGGAAGACGCAGGCAAGAAGGCCCAGGAGCACGGCGTGAAGACGCTGGAAGTGAACGTCTCGGGGCCGGGTTCCGGCCGTGAGTCGGCCCTGCGCGCGCTGCAGTCGGTCGGTCTGACGATCACCACCATCCGCGACGTCACCCCGATGCCGCACAATGGTTGCCGTCCGCCGAAGCGCCGCCGCGTCTAATCGCGACGACGCCTGAAGCACCCCAATCTCCGTCGGCTCCGCATGGCCTCGTCGACAAGGCCGGAGCCGACGAAACCCGTTCGAGGGACAAAATGATCGAAAGAAACTGGCAAGAGCTGATCCGTCCCGAGAAGCCGCAGATCGAGACCGGTTCCGACGCCCAACGCAAGGCGCGTCTGGTGGCCGAGCCTCTGGAGCGCGGCTTTGGTGTGACGCTCGGCAACGCGCTGCGTCGCGTCCTGCTGTCCTCGCTGCAGGGCGCGGCGGTGACCGCCATTCAGATCGACGGCGTCGTGCACGAGTTCTCGTCGCTGGAAGGCGTCCGTGAAGACGTCGTGGACATCGTCCTGAACATCAAGCAACTGGCCCTTCGCATGCACGCTGAAGGTCCGAAGCGCATGACCCTGCGCGCCACGGGCCCCGGCCCGGTGACCGCCGGCCAGATCGACGTGCCGGCCGATATCGAGGTGCTGAACCCCGATCACGTCATCTGCACGCTGGACGACGGCGCTTCGGTCCGCATGGAACTGACCGTTCAGAACGGCAAGGGCTATGTCGCGGCTGAGTTCAACCGTCCGGAAGATGCGCCGATCGGTCTGATCGCGGTCGACGCCCTGTACTCCCCGGTCAAGCGCGTCGCCTATCGCGTCGAGCCGACCCGCCAGGGCCAGTCGCTGGACTATGACAAGCTGCTGCTGGAAGTCGAAACCAACGGCGCGGTGAGCCCCGTGGACGCCGTGGCCTACGCCGCGCGCATTCTGCAGGACCAACTGCAGATCTTCATCACCTTCGAGGAGCCGACCAAGGCCGTCGAGGCCGCGGAGGGCAAGCCGGACCTGCCGTTCAACCCGGCCCTGCTGAAGAAGGTCGACGAGCTGGAACTGTCGGTCCGTTCGGCCAACTGCCTGAAGAACGACAACATCGTCTACATCGGTGACCTGATTCAGAAGACCGAGGGCGAGATGCTTCGCACCCCGAACTTCGGCCGCAAGTCGCTGAACGAGATCAAGGAAGTGCTGGCGACCATGGGCCTCAGCCTCGGCATGGACGTGCCGAACTGGCCGCCGGAAAACATCGAAGACCTGGCCAAGAAGTTCGACGACCAGATCTGAGTTCAACCCTCCGCCCGTCTCCCGTTGGGAGAGTGTCGGGGCGGTTAAAAGGATACGGCCCTAGGTCCCGCGAGGGATACCGGGGTCGGAGTAGGAGAGACCACGATGCGCCACGGCGCCGCCTATCGCAAACTCGGTCGCACGACCAGCCACCGCACCGCCATGTTCGCGAACATGGCCGCCTCGCTGATCAAGCACGAGCAGATCACCACGACCCTGCCCAAGGCGAAGGAGCTGCGTCCCTTCGTCGAGAAGCTGGTCACGCTCGGGAAGAAGGGCGACCTTCACGCCCGTCGTCAGGCCATCAGCCACGTCCGCGACGTGACCCAGGTCGGCAAGCTGTTCGAGACGCTGGCGCCCCGCTATGCTGAACGTAACGGCGGCTACATCCGCATCATGAAGGCGGGCTTCCGCCACGGCGACAATGCGCCGATGGCCGTGATCGAGTTCGTTGACCGCGACGTCGAGGCCAAGGGCCAGGATTCGGGTCCGGTCCAGTCGTTCGACGACGGCGAAGAATAAGCTTCGATCCTTTTGGACGAAACGCCGGAAGGGCGGTCGGAGCGATCCGGCCGCCCTTTTGCTGTTCGAGGTTTCAAGCCATCACCGCGCCATGACCACCGAATCGCCCTTCGTCATCGTTGACTATCGCCCCCGTCACGCCTCCGCCTGGGCGCGGCTGAACGCGGCGTGGCTGGCGGAGGGCGGTTTCGCCATCGAGGCCAAGGATCGGCGATCCATCGACGACCCGGAAGGCGTCTTCCTGGCCGGCGGCGGGCGTATTTTCATCGTGGAACGGGCCGGTGAGGCGGTCGGCTGCTGCGCCCTGATCCGCATGGACGACGGATTCGAGGTGTCCAAGATGACGGTCGCCCCGGCCGCGCGCGGGCAGGGGCTGGCGCGGCGCCTGCTGGACGCCTGCGAGGCCGCGGCGCGGAAGGCGGGGGTCGGACGCCTGTACTTGGAGACGAACAGCGCGCTGAAGCCCGCCATCGCGCTGTACGAGAGCTTCGGCTTCGTCCACCTGCCGCCGCGCCCGACGCCCTATGCGCGGGCGGATGTCTTCATGGAGAAGAGGCTCTAGCGGGCGAGGAGTTCGCCCAGCGCCGCGATCCATATGAGCAGGACGCACAGGCCCAGGACGACCTTGTCGCGGCCGGAGAGGCGGGGCGGGGGATTGGACGGCTGCATCGCCAAGCTTCAAGCGCATTTCGCCGGCCGCCGAAATCGATTAAGCGGAGCGGGCTTGTGAGCAAGGATCACATGACGCGTCCACCCCTGACCGCCCTCCGCGCCTTTGAGGCGTTCGCCCGTCATGGAAGCATGACGAGGGCGGCGGCGGAGCTTTGCGTCACCCACGGCGCGATCAGCCGCCAGATCGCGGCCTTGCAGGCGACGCTGGGGGCGACCCTTGTCACGGGGCCGCGTCACGCCCTGGCGTTGACGGAGACCGGAACCGAACTGGCGGAGAGACTGGGGCAGGCCTTCGGCGTCATCGATGAGGCGGTGGCTCATGTGCGCCACGGCGCGGCGCGCGAGATCGAGATATCCTGCTTGGGCACCTTCGCGCTGAAATGGCTGATCCCGCGCCTGCCGGGCTTCCTGGAGGCGCATCCGGAGGTGCGGGTGCGGCTGTCGGAATCCTACGCTCCGGTGGATTTTCGCCGCGACCGCTTCGATGGGGCCATCCGAATCCTGGAGCCCGGCGATCAGCCGCCGGCGGCCAGAATGACCCGCTTCCTGGACCAGCACAAAGGACCCGTCTGCGCGCCCAGCCTGATGGCCGAGATCCGAACGCCGGGGGACCTCGCGCGGGCGCCGCGCCTGCGGTCAGCCACATTCCGACGCGCTTGGTCGACCTGGGCCGAGCTGATGGACCTGGACCTGCCCACGGCTGCGATTGAACGCGAGTTCGCTCACAATCACTCGATGGTGGAGGCGGCCGTCTCGGGCCTGGGCGTCGCCATCGCCCCCTGGGCCTTCGTCGCGCCGGATATAGAGGCGGGAAGGCTGATGGCGCCCTTCGGCTTTGTGAGCCGCCCGTCCTGTTTCGCCTTCCTGCGACCGGAGCGGCGGGAGGACCGAGCGGTGGCCGTCTTCGCCGACTGGCTGGTGGAGGCGGGGCGGCGCAGTCCGGCGCCGCCTACTCCTTCGACAGGTCCTGCCGGGTGAACCAGGCCACAGCGCCGGCCGTGGGGAGCACGCACCAAAGACCCAGGCTGGCGAGCGCCTTCATCGCCGCGGCGGCGTCCGGCGAACCGGTCCCGCCCTCTATCACCGCCTTGAGGGTGTCGTAGGCCAGGCCGGGCGCCAGCAACTGGGGCGCCCACATCGTAGGACCCCAGCCAAGGAGCCCCATCGCGGGGCCGCCCAGGATCGACTGCGCGAAGCCCAAGGCCCAGGGGACGAACAGGGCCGCCAGCAGCGAGCGGCTGATCACGGCCGCCAGCAGAGCAGCGAGCCCGTACTGCAGGATGCGAACATAGGAAAGCAGGGCGGTCAGGGCCACGCCGCCCGCGTTCGTCTCCGAGACGTCGAACGTCAGCGGGCGGCCGGAGACGAAGGCCTGGGCGAGGACGAAGACGATGCTGGCGACGAGGAAGGCGGCCATCGCCGCCAGCGCCGCCAGCTTCATCACGCCGATCTTCCCTAGGATCAGCCGCCACCGCGCGTTGCGGGCGCTGATCAGCCGCCAGGTCTCCCAGCGGTAGTCGCCGGCGTAGACGGTCGCCGCCGCGATGAGCATGAAGACCAGCGTGGCGCCGTTCGCCCCATGCGACGCCGCCAGGCCGAAGGCGTCGGCCAAGTTCACCGGCTGGCCGCCCAGGCCGCCGGGTAGGGCGGCCTGAGCGGCCAGGGCGTCGCCGCGGGTCTTGTTCATCACGTGGAAGGCGATGCCGCCCACCGCGAACAGTAGCGGGACGAAGAAGACGCTGAGGAACACGACCGTTCTATTGCGCATCAGGCGATAGGTCTCGGACCATAAGGCGTCAGCCAGCATGGGAGGTCCCCTTCACGCCGGTCCAGCCGGTCTCGCTCATGAACACCTGCTCGAGGTCGGCGCCGATCCACCGCGCCTCCTCGATCTCTACGCCACCGTCCACCAGGGCGCGGATCACCGCCGCCGCCTCGGCGCGGGGCACGGCGGCGATCAGGGCGTCCCCCTCCAGACTGGCGCGATCGCCCAGCACCGTCATCGCCCTGGCCAGGGGCGTGACCGCCAGGCGAAGCCGCTCTCCCGAGGCGGTCAGTTCGGACACTCGGCCTTCGGCGACCACCTTGCCCCGGTTGAGGATGGCGACCCGATCGCAGACGCGCTGCACCTCCTGCAACTGGTGGCTGGCCAGGATGACGGTGACGCCGTCGTGGTCCGCCAGGCTCCGGATGAGGGCGCGCATCTCCTGGATGCCGGGCGGGTCCATGCCGCTGGTGGGCTCGTCCAGGATGACCAACTCGGGCCGGGTCATCAGCGCCGCCGCGACGCCCAGCCGCTGCATCATGCCGACCGAGAAGCCGCGCACGCGTCGGTCCGCCGCGTCGGCGAGGCCGACACGCTCCAGCCAGGCGTCGATCTCGGTCCTGGCGACGCCGCCATGAGCGCGAGCCAGCCATTCCAGCACTTGCCGCGCGCTCAGAAAGGGGGGAAAGCGCGGCGTCTCGATCATCGAGCCCATGCGACGCATCGCGGCCGGCTCGCCGATCCGCCCGCCCATCAGGGTCGCGTCGCCCGCCGTGGGCCGGACCAGGCCCAGCAGGGCGCGGAATAGGGTCGACTTGCCCGCGCCGTTCGGTCCCAGCACCCCATAGACGCCGCCGCGGGGGATCGACAGGGTCAGGGCGTCCAGCGCCTTGACCGTCCCATAGGTCTTGGTCAGGCCGCGGATGTCGATGACGGTGTCCATGTGACGACCTTGGCGCGGGAACCGCGTTCTCACAAGCTGTCGTAGCTGTGTCGCGGATCAAGTTTAGACGCCCGCCATGACCTCTGCGCCGGGGGTTCGACGCCGGCGCTGGACCGGCTGGCGGCGGAAGCGGCCAGCCGGTCCGATGCTCCTCGTGGCCCAGCGTGACCCCTTCCCGAACCACTATACCCTGGTCACCGGCCTACATCCCGATCACCACGGGATCGTGCCCAACCGCTTCTTCGATGCGGAACTCGGGGCTCTCACCATGGCCAGCAAGGAGACCGGCTGGCTGGCCATGACACGCGATCGGGCGGTGACTCGCGCGGGCGGCGCGCACGGCTATGACAATCAGGCGCCGGAGATGCAGGCGGTCTTCATCGCCCGCGGTCCGGGCGTCGTCGCCGGACGACGGCTGAGTGATCAGGACCACGTCGATGCTCAGCCGTTCCTGGCGCGCATGCTGGACCTGCCCGCCCCGGCCTGCGACGGACGGCCGAGAACACCCTGCCGGTCACCCGACGCTGACCGTCCTCAGTCGGGCCGGATGACCATGCAGGTGACCCGGCGCTCGGCCAGGGCGTCGCAGGCGGTCTTGGCCGCGATTTCCGTCAGTCCCGTGAAGCGGGCTCGATACCAGTCGCCTGCGGCCAGGACATTGCGTTCGGCGCTGGCGAACTGGGATCGGAAGCGGCGGTTGACCTCGGTCAGCCAGTCGCTGGCGACCTTCTCCTCGCGGAAGGCGCCGACCTGGACGGCCCAGCCGCCGGATGCGGCGCGGGCGGGTTCGCGCGAGGGCGCCGGCGCGTTCAGCCGCGCCCCGGCCGTGGCGTTGAGGGCGGCGGTCAGGCTCTGAGGGGGGCGGGCGGCCGCGCGTTCGGAAGGGGACGGCGCGACCTGCGTCGGCAGCACCGCCGGGGCGGGCGCGGCCGTATAGGCGACCTGGGTCGATTCACCGCCGATTTCGGCGTCATCCTCGAGAGAGGCGTAGGCGATCGGGGGAGACAGGGCCTCCGCGCCGACGCCGAAGCCGCGTTGCTCGAAGAAGGTCTGGGCCACCTGGATGGCCTCGCCTTGGGTGCGGCGGCGCTGGACCTCGAAGCCGGTGTCCATGAGTTCGGCGACATGGGCGTTGCGGCTGGCGGTGGAACGGCCGCCCAGAACGATGGTGATCAGCCGCTTGCCGTCGCGCACGGCCGAGGCCGCCAGATTGTAGCCGGACGCATTGGTGTAGCCGGTCTTCATGCCGTCATAGCCGCCGCCCGCGCGCAACAGGCCATTGGTGTTGCGGTAGTCGCGTCCGTTGTAGGCCCAGTCGTGCAGGCCGAAATAGCTGTAGAACTGGGGGAAGTCGCGCATGACGGCGCGCGCCAGGATGGCTTGGTCTCGGGCCGAGGTGATCTGGCGCGGGTCAGGCAGCCCGTTGGCGGTGGCATAGCGGGTCTGGGTCATGCCCAGCTGCTCCGCCTTGAGCGTCATCATGTTGGTGAAACGCGCCTCGGACCCGCCGATGTGCTCGGCGATGACGACGGCCATGTCGTTCGCCGAACGCACGGCCGTCGCCCGCATGGCGTCGTCCAGGGTGATCGTCTGGCCCGCCGCGAGCCCCAGCTTGGACGGGGGCTGGGACGCAGCGCGGGGCGAGACCGTCAGTACGTCCGTCAGCCGCGCGCGTCCCTCGGTCAGCGCCTCGAAAGCGAGGTACAGCGTCATCATCTTGGTCAGCGACGCGGGATAGCGGCGGCTGTCGGCGTGACGTGCGAACAGCACCTCGCCCGTTTCCGCATCGACGACGATGGCGGCGTAGCGGGCGTTCTCCTGGGCCGCTCCCGGCTGGGCCGCGCCCAACCACAAAACGGTCAGGGTGAGGACGGCGAGGAGGCTGCGGCGGAGAACTTCAATCATAAGTGTACGCCCTCGATAAGCAGGGTTGCGGCAGGCCCCCCAGCCGACGCGCGTGGAGAACGCTAGCATAGGCTCGGCGGGTTTCGTGGTGGTTAACCGACCGTCAACGGGAATTTGAAGCGGCCGCTTGCCGGCAGGTGATAGTGATCGACAATTATATTGTGCGCCGCACAATTTACTTGAATTGCTTTCGCACTTGCAGCATAAGGGAGAGAGGCGAGAACGCTCTCGCATCCCATCCCGCGCCGCCCCCGAGGCGCAAAACCGGAGAGACGATCATGGCCGACGCCGCCGAGACCGTGAAGAAGACCGTTGATCAGACCAACGCCGCAGCCGCTTCGGCCGCCGCCCAGGCGAGGGCCCAGGCTGAGACCGCCCAGGCCGCGGGCGTGAACGCCTTCCGCGAAGGCGTCGAGAAGTCGGTCGCCTCGCTGGGTGAACTGAACGCCCACGGCAAGAAGAACCTGGACGCCATGGTCGAGTCGGCCACGGTCGCTCAGAAGGGCGCCGAGGCCCTGTCCCAACAGGCTCTGGGCTACGCCCGCAAGTCCTGGGAAGACGGTGTGGCCGCCAGCAAGGAACTGTCGGGCGCCCGCTCGGTGCAGGAGTTCTTCGAACTGCAGACCGCCTGGGCCCGCAAGTCGCTGGAAGGCTATGTCGCCGAAGTCAGCAAGGCCAACGAGATCCTGACCTCGACGGTCAAGGACAGCCTGAAGCCGATTAACGAGCGCGTCACCGCCTCGGTGGAGACCTTCCAGGCCGCCCGCTGAAATCAGGCCGGAGTGAAATAGAACAGCCCCGGGGATCGCCCCGGGGCTTTTTTCGTTGCGGAACCGACAACCGGACTCACGCAAACCGTGACTGGACGGCGCTTCAATTCAGGCCATCATCACCTATCTGATGAACAAGACGACTCCCCGATTACGGATACCGAATGCCCATCCAAAGGCCAGGTGAAGTCGGCGGCTCCGGCGCCGCCACGGTCACCGAAACCAAGCCGAAGCTTCAGAAGCCCTCGCTGTACCGGGTGCTGATCCTGAACGACGACTACACCCCGATGGAATTCGTCGTCTATGTGCTGGAGCGGTTCTTCCAGAAGAGCCGCGAGGACGCGACCCGCATCATGCTGCATGTGCACCAGCATGGCGTCGGAGTCTGCGGCGTCTACACCTATGAAGTGGCCGAAACCAAGGTCGCCCAAGTGGTCGAGACGGCGCGCCGCCACCAGCATCCGCTGCAATGCACGATGGAAAAGGACTGAGAGGAGCTTTCGCATGCCTTCATTTTCCCGTCCTCTCGAAGAAACCCTGCACCGCGCGGTGCACTACGCCAACGAGCGGCGGCACGAGTACGCCACGCTCGAGCACCTGCTGATGGCGCTGACGGACGATCCCGACGCCTCGGCGGTCATGCGCGCCTGCAATGTGGAGCTGACGGCGCTGAAAACGGCGCTGACGCTGTACGTCGACAACGATCTCGCCGCCCTGGCCACGGCCGACGGCGAGGACGCCAAGCCGACCGCCGGCTTTCAGCGCGTGATCCAGCGCGCGGTGATCCACGTCCAGTCCTCGGGCCGTGAGGAGGTGACCGGCGCCAATGTGCTGGTCGCCATCTTCAGCGAGCGCGAGAGCCACGCCGCCTATTTCCTGCAGGAGCAGGACATGACGCGGTATGACGCGGTCAACTTCATCGCCCACGGCATCGCCAAGAAGCCGGGCGCGGCCGAGACTCGTCCTGCCAAGGGCTCGAGCCCCGAGGAGGTCGAGGACGCCTCGGCCGTCAAGTCGGGCGGCGAGGCGCTGGAGGCCTATTGCGTCGATCTCAACGAGAAGTCGCGCCAGGGCAAGGTGGACCCCCTGATCGGCCGCCAGCCCGAGGTCGAGCGCTCAATCCAGATCCTGTGCCGTCGGACTAAGAACAACCCGCTGCTGGTGGGCGACCCCGGCGTCGGCAAGACCGCCATCGCCGAAGGGCTGGCGCGCAAGATCGTCAATGGCGAGGTGCCCGACGTCCTCAAGGACGCCACCATCTACAGCCTGGACATGGGCGCGCTGCTGGCCGGCACCCGCTACCGCGGCGATTTCGAGGAGCGGCTGAAGCAGGTGGTCAAGGAACTGGAGAGCCACGACAACGCGGTGCTCTTCATCGACGAAATCCACACCGTCATCGGCGCCGGCGCGACCTCGGGCGGGGCCATGGACGCGTCCAACCTGCTGAAGCCCGCCCTGGCGTCGGGGAACCTGCGCTGCATGGGATCCACGACCTATAAGGAGTACCGCCAGCACTTCGAGAAGGACAGAGCCCTGGTGCGGCGCTTCCAGAAGATCGACGTCAACGAACCGACGGTCGAGGACTCGGTGAAGATCCTGAAGGGCCTGAAGAGCTACTATGAGCAGCATCACAAGGTCCGCTACACCGACAGCGCGATCCGGACGGCGGTGGAGCTTTCGGCGCGGTACATGACCGACCGCAAGCTGCCGGACAAGGCGATCGACGTGATCGACGAGGCGGGGGCCAGCCAGATGCTGCTGACCGAGTCCAAGCGCAAGAAGGTCATCGGCCAGAAGGAGGTCGAGGCCGTCATCGCCAAGATGGCCCGCATCCCGCCGAAGTCGGTCTCCAAGTCCGACACAGAGAGCCTGAAGGAACTGGAAACCGACCTGAACCGCGTCGTCTTCGGGCAGGAGCAGGCGATCGAACAGGTCTCGGCGGCGATGAAGCTGGCCCGCGCCGGCCTGCGCGATCCGCAGAAGCCGATCGGCAGCTTCCTGTTCAGCGGCCCGACCGGCGTCGGCAAGACCGAGGTGGCGCGTCAGCTGGCGTCCACGCTGGGCATCGAGATGCAGCGCTTCGACATGTCGGAGTACATGGAAAGGCACACGGTCAGCCGCCTGATCGGCGCGCCGCCAGGCTATGTCGGCCATGACCAGGGCGGGCTGCTGACCGATGCGGTCGACCAGCATCCGCACTCGGTCGTGCTTCTGGACGAGATCGAGAAGGCGCACCCGGACGTCTACAACATCCTGCTGCAGGTGATGGACAACGGCATGCTGACCGACGCGGTCGGCAAGAAGGTCGACTTCAGGAACGTCATCCTGATCATGACCACCAACGCCGGCGCCGCCGACAACGCCCGCGCCGCCATCGGCTTCGGCCGGGGTAAGGTCGAGGGCGAGGACGAAAAGGCCATCCAGCGCCTGTTCACGCCGGAGTTCCGGAACCGCCTGGACGCCATCGTGGCCTTCAAGCCGCTGTCGCCGGACACGATCCGCTCGGTGGTGACCAAGTTCGTGCTGCAGCTGGAAGCCCAGCTGGCGGACCGCAACATCACCATCGAACTGACCGACGAGGCGACGGATTGGCTGGCCAAGAACGGGTTCGACGAACTGTACGGCGCGCGTCCGCTGGCGCGGGTCATCCAGGACTCGATCAAGAAGCCGCTGGCCGACGACATCCTGTTCGGTCGGCTGACGCGCGGCGGGCACGTCAAGGTCCAGCTGAAGGACGGCAAGATCGACTTCAACATCACTGGACCCACCGGCGCCCCGGCCCGGTCGGAAGAGGAAGAAGAGACGGCCTGATCCGGCTCGATCGAAGGGAGAAGGCCCGGGCGGAGACGTCCGGGCCTTTTTTCATGCGCGGCGGCTGGGAGAGCGGCATAGTGCCGGCCATGCTGGAGACGATCGGACAGGCGGAAGACGCCGAGGCGCGGCTGGCGGCGGCGCAAGCGCGGCTGCGCGCGGGCGATCTGCACGGCGCCTTCGCGGCGTTGAAGGCCTGCCTCAGGACCTTTCCGGAAGACGGGGCGGCGATGGCCGCCATGGGGCGGTTCCTGGCTGATCATGGCGACGCTGGGACGGCGGCCGCCTTGCTGAGTCGCGCGATGCGGGTGGGCCGGACGGAGGCCGCGGCCTCTTTGGCCCGGCTCCTGGCGGGGCTGAGACCGACAGCGTGGGATGAGCGGCTGGACGAGGACCTTCGGCTCTGCCTGGCCGAGCCGACGGTGGAGGCGCAGGCGCTGGCCCCCGCCACGGCCGAGACGCTGCTTCTGAAACAGCCGGCGTTTCATGCGACGGCCGAGACGCTGGAGGCGATGGGTCGCGACCCGCTGTGGCTGGCGTTCCTGACGCGATGCCTGAACGTCAACCCGCCCATGGAGGCAAGGCTGAACGCGGTGCGCGACACACTGTTGCGGACAAGGGGAGCTGAAGGGCAGGGGCGGCGTGATCTGCTCTGCGCCCTGGCGATGAATGGGTTCGCAGCGGAGTATCTGGCGGGGCCTCCCCCTGGCCTGGATGGCGAGGATGAGGAGGGCCTGCTGCTGGCGGCCCTCTATCGCGCCTTGACCGAAGAGGAGGCGCGGGCGCTGAAAGGCGGATCGACGGTCGCGGAACTGTCGCGCCGGACGGCCGAAGCGCCGGCGCGGGAGCGGATGCTGGCGCGGTCGGTGGATCGATTCACCCCGGAGGTGTCCCACGGCGTGTCGGCCGCCGTTCGGGAGCAGTACGAGCGCAATCCCTATCCGCGCTGGTCCGCGCCGCCCGCGCCTGAGCCGCAGCCGTTAGGTGTCGTGGTCGCGGCCTTGCCCAGGCTGGATCTCGCCGCCTTCGGCGGGCAAGCGGAGACGGTGCTCGTCGCCGGCTGCGGCACGGGATTTGAACCCATCGATCTGGCTCGGCGCGATCCCTCTCTGCGGATCACGGCCATGGACCTGAGCCGCGCGAGCCTGGCCTATGGTGCGCGAGCGGCGCGGGAGCTGGGACTGGACCGCATCCGCTTCGTCCAGGGGGACATCCTGGCGCTGGACGGCGTGGAGGAGCGGTTCGACGTGATCGTCAGCACCGGCGTCATCCACCACATGGACAGGCCGGAGGCGGGGTTGGCCAGGTTGGCCGGGGTGCTGAGGCCCGGTGGAGTGATCCGTTTGGGCCTCTACAGTGACAAGGCGCGGACGGTGGTTCGGCGGGCCCATCGGCTGATCCGCGACAAGGGCTGGCGAGCGGTCGACGAAGACATCCGGGCCTTCCGCGCCCATGTGCTGGCTCTGCCGGATACGGATCCCCTGGCGGCGCTGAGGGACAGCGAAGACTTCTACAGCCTGAGCGGATGCCGGGACCTGGCGTTCCATGTGCGGGAGCATCGCTACACGCCTATGCAACTGCGCGACCTTTTGGCTTCGGCGCGACTGGAGCTTGTCGGCTTCGACGCACCGTCGACGGCATCGGCGCGGTTCCGGGAAGCCTTCGGTCCCCACGCGGACACGCTGGATCTGACTCTGTGGAATCGGCTGGAGCACGACCATCCGGAGATGTTCGCCGGCATGTATCTGCTGTGGGCGCAGAAGCCCCGTCAGGTCTGACGGTAGGGCGACTGTTGTTCGGTCATTGCCCACATCTCGGCCTCTACCGCCGGTCGCTCGCCTTCCAGATACCGGGCGACCGGGCCGCGCAGGGCCGGATCGGCGATGAAGTGGGACGAATAGACGGGCGAGGGAAGGTAGCCGCGCGCGATCTTATGCTCCCCCTGCGCGCCCGCCTCGACGCGGGAGAGGCCGCGTGAAATGGCGAAGTCGATGGCCTGATAGTAGCAGAGCTCGAAATGGAGGAAGGGCACCTCTTCCAGCGCGCCCCACTGGCGGCCGTAGAGCGCATCGCGGCCGATGAAGTTCAGGGCGCCGGCGATGGGCGTCCCGTCGCGGTAAGCCATGACCAGGGCGATGCGCTGCGCCATGGTTTCGCCAACCAGGGAGAAGAAGGCGCGGGTCAGATATGGGCGGCCCCACTTTCGGGAGCCCGTGTCCATGTAGAAGGCGAAAAAGGCGTCCCAGGCTTCTTCGCTCAGGTCTCTGCCGGTTAAAACACGAATGTCGAGCCCGGTCTGAGCGTCGCGGCGCTCCCGCCGGATGGTCTTGCGCCGGTTGGATGACAGGGCGGCCAGGAAGTCGTCGAAGGCTGCATAGCCCGCGTTTCGCCAAATGTACTGGATGTCGCGGCGCGGCAGCAGCCCGGCCTCGGTCATGGCGGACCAGTCCGGCTCGGTGGGGAAGTTGACGTGCAGCGACGACACGCCCAACCGCTCCACGAGGGTGAGGGCGCCCTCGATCAGCGCGTCGCGCACCGTGGCATGATCGGCGGCCGGATGGCTGAGGAAACGCGGGCCGGTCGCCGGCGTGAAGGGAACGGCCCCTAGCAGCTTGGGATAGTAGCGGCCGCCGGCGCGTTCGTAGGCCTCGGCCCAGCTGTGGTCGAATACGTATTCGCCTTGGCTGTGGCCCTTCAGATAGAGGGGCATGACGCCGAGGACGCTGTTGTCCTCGGCGCGCAGAGCCAGGTGGCGCGCCGCCCAGCCCTGGCGAGGAACCGCGCTGCCGGACGCTTCACAGGCGTGGAGGAAGGCGTAGGAGGCGAAGGGATCGCCGGTCGGGTCCGCGCAGGCGTCCCAGGCGGCCTGGCCGATGTCGGCGATCCCGTCGTGAACCGTGATCTGAAAGCTCAACGGATCTCCACGATGGCGTCCACCTCGACGGCGAAGCCCAGCGGCAGCCTGTAGACGCCGACAGCGGAGCGGGCGTGACGGCCGGCGTCGCCGAACACCTCGACCATCAGGTCCGAGCAGCCGTTGATGACGGCCGGAATGGCCTCGAAGTCGGGCCCGGCCTGGACGAAGCCGCCCAGCTTCACCACGCGCACGACGCGCGACAGGTCGCCGTCGCAGGCGGCCTTGATCTGAGCGAGCAGGTTGACGCCGCACAGGCGCGCCGCGGCGTTCGCCTGCTCAGGCGTCACGTCGACGCCAACCGTGCCCTTCACCCCGCCGGAAGCGTCGTTGGACAGCTGACCGGAGATGTGGACCAGATCGCCGGTCCGGACGAACGGCACATAGTTGGCCACGGCCCTGGCGGGCTCCGGCAGGACGATGCCGAGTTCGGCGATGCGGGCGTCGATGGTCATGTAAGGCTCCTCTGATCTGGGCGGCGGCATAGCGCGCGGCAAGGGCCGCGTCACCCGTCGCGGCGCTTTAAGCGTTCGCCAACCGCGCCGTGCCATGCTGGCGAACATGGATATGCACCTGACCCCCGATATCGCAGCTTTCCAGGCCGTACTGGACGGGCTTTCCCCCGAAGGCCGTGCGCGGGTCGGCGCCGCCGCCGGTCCCGCCGCCGCCAAGGCCGCCGAGGCCGCGCCCCATTGGGACTTCGAGATGCCGGCCAAGGCGGTCGACGAGTTCCTGGGAGCGCGCGCGTCGGATGACGTAAGACGCGGACTGGTCGCCACCTGGGCGTTGGGACTAAACGAGCGGGCGGCGGCATTGAGGATGCCGGCCGAGGTCATGGCGCTCTATCCTTACTGGATCGAGCAATTGGCGGGCTTCCTGAGCAAGGCGGACGGCGCCTACGACTTCGATCACTGGTCCAAGGATGTGCGCTTCGCCCTGGCGCTGAGCGTCCCGGGGGCGAAGAGCCAGGTGATCGACCTGAGCTCGCCGCTGGGGCCGAAGCAGATCGTCAGGCATGCGCTGGACGGCCGGGGCGTCGGGCCGTTGTTCCGCTATCTGGCGGCGGGAGCGAAGAAGGCGCCGTGGCTGGAGGTGCACACCGAAAGTCGCTGGCTGCGCGGCTTCAACGAAGAGGGCTGGAACGAGGCCTGGGCGACGGCGGCGGAAATCTGCCGTGTCCGTCCTGAAGTCGCGGGGATGATCGGCTCCAGCTGGTTCTATGATCCGCCGCTGAGCGACATCAGCCCGCGTCTGGCGCACCTGCGGCTGAACCCGCTGAAGGGCGGAGCCTTCATGGTGCATCAGGGGCCGGCGCCGATCCATACCGAGAGAGCCGGGGCGGCCTCCGCCTCGCGCAAGGCGCTGATCGACAGCGGCGAATACACCGCGCGCTCTTGGCTGATGGTATGGCCGCGCAAGGAACTGATCGCCTGGGCGGACAGGCGCAAAGCCGGGTAAGATCAGGCGGTAGCCGAGGCCCAGGCTGCCGCGACCGGCTGGATGTCGAGCTCGGCGGCCCTGGCGAGGCGGATCAGGCGGTCCAGGTCCTCGGGGCGGCAGCCGTAGGGGGTCGGGGCGTCGCTGACGTCGTGGCCGTAGGCGATCAGCCATCCCCCTGACGCGGCGCAGTCCTGGGTCAGTTTCTCCAGGTCGTAGCCGGGCAGGCGGCGGCTCTCCAGGCCGATGGCCTGCAGCAGGTTGCGGTCGGCCCGCCCCGCGTTGATCCCGTCGCGCACCCCCCGCCCGCACAGGAAGCGGCGGTCGATCACCGATTTCGCGCTCAGGGCGCAGTCGCCGAACGGATAGGCGAAGGTTCGCATCTCGTATCCGTCCAGCCGCTCGGCGACCCAGGCGGCATTGCGGGCTAGGCTGGCCTCCAGTTCGGCAGGCGACAGCGCCAGGGTCGATACGTGCTCGTAGGTGTGGCAGCCGATCTCGTGGCCGGCGGCGTGGATCGCCTGCAGATCCTCCACCTCGAACTGCGGCAGGTCCAGGTTGCGTCCGCCCGACAGGCCGCCGCAGACATAGTAGGTGGCCTTGATCCCGTGCTCGGCCAGGATCGGTCCGGCCTCGGTCCAGGCGGAGGCGGGAATGTCGTCGAACGACAGGCTGAGGACGCCGCGCGACGGCTTCACCGTCATGGGACGGACGTCGAGATAGCGGCCGGCGCGGCGGCGCATCTTGTCGATGAAGGCGCTCATGCTCGCCTTATGGCCGATCGGGCTTAAGGCCGGGTTTCAGACCTCCACCGGCTGGGAGACGGCGCCGCGAACGCCGAAGACCCGGCGGTAGCGCGCGATCTCGGCCGCGTCGCCCACCGCCTTTTCCGGGTTGTCGGACAGTTTGACGGCGGGCTGGCCGGCGACCTCGGCCACCTTGCAGACCAGGGAGATGGGAGCGAGCTCCGGCGCCGGGGCAGGCGAGCAGTCGCGGAAGTCGTTGGTCAGGTTGGTGCCCCAGCCGAAGCTGAGGCGGGCGCGGCCGTGGAAGCGGGCGTGCGCCGCCTCCATCGAATCCACGTCCATGCCGTCCGAGAAGATCAGCAGCTTCTTCGCCGGATCGCGCCCGCGCGCCCTCCACCAGGCGATCAGCCGTTCACCCGCCTCCAACGGCGGGGCCGAGTCGGGCCGGAAGCCGGTCCAGTCGGCGACCCAGTCGGGTGCATGCTCCAGGAAGGCCTCGGTGCCGAACGCGTCAGGCAGCACGACCAGCAGGTTGCCGGCATAGTGGCGTCGCCATTCGTCCAGCACGGCGTACGGCGTGGCCGCCAGGGCCGCCTCGTCCGGCGCCAGGGCCGCCAGCACCATCGGCAGTTCGTGACCATTGGTGCCGATGGCCTCCAGATCATTCTCCATGGCGTGGAGCACGTTGGAGGTGCCGATGAAGGCGCGGTCGAGACCTTCCTTCAGCGCCTGGATGCACCAACGTTGCCAAAGGAAGCCGTGGCGGCGGCGGGTGCCGAAGTCGGACAGCGCCAGATCGGGCAGGGCGCGCAGCCGCTCGACCTTGGACCACAGGCGGGTCTTGGCTCGGGAGTAGAGGACGTCCAGCTCGAACCGGCCCAGCCGTCGCAATCCGGCGCGGCAGCGCAGTTCGTTGAGGATGGCCAGCGCAGGGATCTCCCACAGGGTCACCTCGGGCCAGGGGCCGGCGAAGGTCAGGACGTACTGCCCGTCCTCGACCGCCAGCTCGTAGTCCGGCAGGCGATACTCGGCCAGCCATGCCATGAAGTCGGGCGAGAAGATCTGCTTTACGCCATAGAAGGTGTTGCCGGCCAGCCAGACCAGTTCCTTGTTGGTGAAACGCAGGGTGCGGGCGTGGTCCAGCTGTTCGCGCAGGGCGACGATGTCGATCTCGTCAGCCAGCCGCACCGACCGGGTGCGGTTGATGACCTGAAAAGTCACGGGCACGTCGCGGTGCTCGCGCCAGATCAGCTGCAACATCAAGAGCTTGTAAAAGTCGGTGTCCAGCAGGCTGCGGACGATCGGGTCCAGGCGGAAGCCCTGGTCATAGGCGCGTTTGGCGAGGTCCATGCGGCGACCCTATCAGTCCGATCCGGCCTTGTGGCCCTTCCAGTCGAACAACTCCTCCAGGATCTGCACGGCGCGGCCGCGTTCCGACAGCAGGTCGGGGTCGCGGTTCATGATCAGGCGGGCGTCGTCGGCGGCGGCCAGCATCAGGCTGCGATGACGGATGGGATCGGCGAAGCGATAGGCGGGAAAGCCGCTCTGCTTCAGGCCCAGCGGATCGCCGCCGCCGCGAAGCCGGAAGTCCTCCTCGGCGATCAGGAAACCGTCCTCGCTGCGACGCAGGGTCTCCAGCCGTTCCTTCGCCGTCTCGCCCAATCCGCGTCCTTGGGCCCCATCCTGCCCGCCATAGAGCAGGATGCAGGCGCTTGCCTTAGCCCCCCGCCCGACACGCCCGCGCAGCTGGTGCAACTGGGCCAGGCCGAAGCGGTCCGCGTGCTCGATGACCATGATGGAGGCGTTGGGCACGTCGACGCCGACCTCGACCACGGTGGTGGCCACCAGCACCGGCAGGCGGCCGTCGGCGAAGTCGGCCATGACGGTCTCGCGTTCCGCGCCCGGGATCTGGCCGTGGGCCAGGCCAACCTCGATGTTCAGCAGGCGGCGCAGGTCGGCGGCGCGGTCCTCGGCGGCGGCGAGATCGATGGCCTCGGATTCCGCGACCAGGGGGCAGATCCAATAGGCCTGAGCGCCGCTTTCGACGGCGGTCTTCAGCCGGGCCGCGACCTCGCCAATCCGCGCCAGCGGCAGGACGGCGGTGGCGACGGGTGTTCGGCCAGGCGGCTTCTCCGTCAGGCGGCTGACCTCCAGCTCCCCGTACTGCGTCAGCTCCAGGGTGCGCGGGATGGGCGTGGCCGACATGGTCAGCAGGTGGACCGCGCCGAGGCGAGGGTCGCCCTTGGCCTGGAGCCGCTGGCGTTCGCCGACCCCGAAGCGGTGCTGCTCGTCGATGACGGCCAGCGCCAGGCGGTCGAAGCGGACGGCGTCCTGGAACAGGGCGTGGGTGCCGATGGCGACCTGCGCCTGGCCCGAGCCGAGGGCGGTCAGCTTCTCGCGGCGCTGTCCGTTGGTGTCGCGACCGGTGAGCAGGACGGCGGTCACGCCGGCGGCCTCCAGCAACGGGCCCAGCTTTTCGAAATGTTGGCGGGCCAGGGTCTCGGTAGGGGCCATCAGGGCGGACTGGAAGCCGCTGGACGCCGCGTCCGCCAGGGCCAGGGCCGCGACGGCCGTCTTGCCCGAGCCCACGTCCCCCTGCAGCAGGCGTCCCATCTGCTGGCCCGAGGCCAGGTCGCGACGGATTTCCGCGATCGCCCGATCCTGCGCGCCGGTCAGGCGGAAGGGCAGGGCGTGCAGCAATTGTTCCGACGCCCCGCCCGGCGTGACGATGGGCGCGGGCGCGATCTGGCGGGCGCGGCGACGGCGGGCCAGAGCCAGCTGGTGCGCAAGGAACTCGTCATAGGCCAGACGTTGGCGGGCGGGCGCATCGGGCGACAGGTCAGGTTCGGCCGCAGGGTTGTGAAGGGCGTCCAGCGCGGCGCGCCAGCCCGGCCACTTCTGGCGCGCCAGCCATTCGGGGTCCTGCCATTCCGGCAAGTCCGGCGCGGCGGGCAGGGCGGCCTGGACCAGCTTTCGCACCTGGCGGGCGGTCAATCCCTGCGTCGCCGGATAGACGGGTTCGGACATCGCCAATTCATCCGCCTTGTCCGCCGCGACAATGTCCGGATGGACGATCTGGACCTCGGCGTTGAAGCGTTCGACCTTGCCGGAGACCAGCCGCCGCTCTCCACGCGGCAGCAGGCGGTCGATGTGCTGGGGCGAGCCGCCGAACCAGATCAGGTGGACGAAGCCGGTGTCGTCGCCGGCGCGCACCTTCAGCGGCGCGCCGGGACGGCCGGGCGGGAACAGCCGATCGATCGTCACCTCGAAGACGCCGACCTCTCCCTCGGTCGCGGTCGCGGCCTTCATGGAATGTCGGACGATCAGGCCCGAGGGCGACAGGAAGACCAGGTCGCGCACCAGCGGACCCGCCACCTTCTGCACCAGAGGCAGGGTGCGCTGGCCCACCCCCTTCAGGGTTGAGACCTCCGCGAACAGGGGAAAGAGAATCGGCGGCCGCATCGGAACGAGAACATAGCGGGACCAAGACGGGTGGCGAAGTCGTGCGAGGAACGCTATTTCCCGCGACCTGTTTGAAAGTCTGGACCGGGCAAGGATTCTTGTGGCCGAAATCGACGCGCGCCCTCAAGGCGAAATGAACCCCGAGCGCAAGGCGCGCATGGGCCGCATACAGTTTCGCGCCTGGCGGCGGGGCTTCCGCGAGGCCGACATGGTCCTTGGGCCGTTCGCCGACGCCGTGGGGCCGACGCTGAGCGATGAGGAATTGACCGCGTTCGAAGCCCTTCTGGATCAGGAAGACCAGTATCTCTATGGCTGGATCATCGAGCGGGATCCCACCCCCGCCGAGTTCGACGGACCCGTGATGTTCAAGGTCCGCGCCTATATGCGCGCCCATGTGGCGGCTCAGGTCAGCCAGGGGATCGGCTGAATGGACGCGCGCGTGGATCATCGCACCGACGTCGAATTAGGCGGCGCGCCGGAGGGGCTGGACGCCCTCATCGTAGCCGAGCGGCTGAAGGCGGCAGGCGGCGTCGGCCTGTTCGTGGCGCGGGACTATCAGCGCGCCGGGGCCTTCACCCAGACGTTCGGCTTCTTTGCTCAGGACGTGGAGGTGCTGGACTATCCGGCATGGGACTGCCTGCCCTACGACCGGCTGAGCCCCAGCGCGGCGGTCGCGGCCCAGCGGATGGCGGCGCTGACCCGCCTGGCGGGCCGGAAGGACGGCGACAAGCCCCTGCTGGTCGTGACCACGGTGTCGGCGGCGATGCAGCGGACCCCGCCGCGGTCGGTGACGACGGCCGCCGGCTTCGAGGCCAGGGTCGGGCAGGACCTCGATATCGCGGCCCTGGAGCGCTACTTCGCGGCCAACGGCTATGTCCGCGCCTCGACCGTGTCGGAGCGAGGGGAGTTCGCCGTGCGAGGCGGCGTGATCGACGTCTTCCCGCCGGGCTTCGAGGAGCCGGTGCGGTTGGACATGTTCGGCTCGGAGTTGGAGTCGATCCGGGCCTTCGATCCGGAGACACAGCGGTCGACCGGCCAGATGAAGGCGGTGTCCCTGGCGCCTGTGTCGGAGGTGCTGCTGGACAGGGAGACGATCTCCCGCTTCCGCACCGGGTATCTGAATCAGTTCGGCGCCCCCGGCGACGATCCGCTCTACGCCACGATCAGCGAGGGCGCGCGGCGACAGGGCATGGAGCAGTGGCTGCCGCTGTTCTACGACGACCTGGACACACTTTTCGACTACCTGCCCGAGGCGGCCCAGGTGTTCCTGGACAATCAGGTCGAGACGGCGCGGGGCGAGCGCTGGGACTTGACGACCGACGCCTATGAGGCGCGGGTGGAGGCGGGCAAGACCAAGGGCGGAGCGATCGCCAATCGCGCCCTGCCGCCCAGCAAGCTGTATCTCGACCAGGGCGACTGGAACCAGGCGCTTGCGGGCCGTAGCGTGCGCCGCTTCTCGCCTTTCTCCGGCGGCGGCGAGGACGCGGGCGGGCGCCTGGCGCGCGGCTTCTCGGCCGAGCGGGCGCAGGACAGCATCAATCTGTTCGAGGCGGTCGCCAACCACGCCCAGGTGCTGAAACGCGAAGGGAAGCGGGTGCTGTTCGCCAGCTGGAGCGAAGGCTCGTCCGAGCGTCTGGCGGCCATGCTGAACGATCACGGCCTGGACCATGTCGTCGCTGTGCGGGACTGGAAGGACGTGCAGGGGGCGCCCAGGGACGTGTATCTGCGCGGCGTGCTGTCGGTGGAGCACGGCTTCGTCACCGAGGACCTGGCGGTCATCTCCGAGACCGACATTCTGGGCGATCGCCTGGCGCGGCCGAGAAAGAAGCGGCGCGCGGCCAACTTCCTGGCCGAGGCCTCGGCGCTTACCACCGGCGACCTGGTGGTGCACGTCGACCACGGCATCGGACGCTACGAGGGTCTGAAGACCCTGGACATCCAAGAGGCGCCGCACGACTGCCTGGAGCTGCTCTACGCCGGGGACAGCAAACTGTATCTGCCGGTCGAGAACATCGACCTTCTGACCCGCTACGGCGCCGAGTCCGACGGGGTGCAATTGGACCGGCTGGGCGGCGCCGGATGGCAGGCGCGGAAGGCCAAGGCCAAGGAACGGCTTCGCGCCATGGCCGAGGGTCTCATCGCCTTGGCGGCAAAGCGGGCGCTGCGTGAAACCGACGCCGTCACCCCGCCGCCGGGACTGTTCGCCGAGTTCTGCGCCCGCTTCCCTTACGAAGAGACCGACGACCAACTCAACGCCATCGGCGATGTGCTGGAAGATCTGGGCAAGGGCACGCCGATGGACCGCCTGATCTGCGGCGATGTCGGGTTCGGCAAGACCGAGGTCGCCCTGCGGGCGGCGTTCGTCGTTGCCATGAGCGGGCAGCAGGTGGCGGTGGTCGCGCCGACGACCCTGCTGGCCCGCCAGCACTACAAGACCTTCAAGGAACGCTTCGCAGGCTGGCCTGTGAAGGTGCGCCAGCTGTCGCGCATGGTCGGCGCCAAGGAGGCGTCGGAGACCCGCGCCGGACTGAAAGACGGCTCTGTAGAGATCGTCATCGGCACCCATGCGGTGCTGAGCGACCAAGTCGGCTTCAAGAACCTGGGGCTGGTGATCGTCGACGAGGAACAGCACTTCGGCGTCAAGCACAAGGAGAAGCTGAAGGCGCTGCGCGCCGACGTGCACCTGCTCACCCTGACGGCCACCCCGATTCCGCGCACCCTGCAGATGGCTCTGTCGGGCATCCGCGAGATGTCGATCATCGCCACCCCGCCGGTGGACCGGCTGGCGGTGCGGACCTATGTCACGCCGTGGGATCCGGTCCTGGTGCGCGAGGCCCTGCTGCGCGAGAAGTATCGCGGCGGCCAAGCCTACTATGTCGCGCCGCGCCTGAAGGACCTGCCCGACATCGAGCGCTTCCTGCGCGAACAGGTCCCCGAGGTGAAGTTCGTCGTCGGCCACGGCCAGATGGGCGCGACCCAGCTCGAGGAGGTCATGAGCGCCTTCTACGACGGCGAGTACGACGTGCTGGTGTCCACCACCATTGTCGAAAGCGGGCTGGACATCCCGACGGCCAACACCCTGGTCGTGCACCGCGCCGACATGTTCGGCCTGGCGCAGCTGTACCAGATCCGCGGCCGCGTCGGCCGCTCCAAGGCCCGGGCCTTCGCCTATCTGACTACTGATCCCGTCAAGCCGATCACTCTCTCGGCCGAGCGTCGGCTGCAGGTGCTGCAATCTTTGGACAGTCTCGGCGCCGGGTTCCAGTTGGCCAGCCACGACCTCGATCAACGCGGCGGCGGCAACCTGCTGGGCGACGAGCAGTCGGGTCATATCCGCGAGGTGGGCGTGGAGCTGTACCAGCAGATGCTGGAGGATGCGGTCGCGGAGCTGAAGGAGAAGGGCGAGGGCGCCGGGGTGGATCGCGGCTGGTCGCCGGCCATCAACGTCGGCGCGGCGGTGCTGATCCCCGAAGCCTATGTTCCCGACCTGAACGTGCGGCTGAGCCTGTACCGCCGCCTATCCGACGCCGAGCAGGCCGAGGATCGCGAGGCGCTAGCGGCCGAACTGATCGACCGTTTCGGCCCCTTGCCGGACGAGGCGAAGCAGTTGCTGAAGATCGTCGGCATCAAGGCCAACTGCCGCAAGGCTTGCATCGAGAAGATCGATATCGGCCCGCGCGGCGCCGTGCTGACGCTGCGGGACAACGCCTTCCCCAATCCGGCCGGGCTGGTCGGCCTGATCCAGAAGAATCACGCCTTCTGGAAGATCCGACCGGACCAGAAGATCGTCGTCTCGGGCGACTGGCCGACCGCGGAGGAGCGGCTGAAGGTCGCCGAGCGGATCACCGCCGATCTGGCGCGGGTGGCCGGGGCCTAGCGTCCCGATCCGGCGAAGAGGTCCGCCGAGGCGCGCTCCAGCAGCACGCCCGGCGCCTCGCCCGGCCGCAGTTCGGCGGCGCCGACGTCGAACTCGGCGACGAAGGGCGAACGGTCCGATCCGGCATCGAAGGCGGTGCAGCCGATGACGGCGGCGATCCGCTCGGCGGCCAGGCGCGCGGCCTGCCCCCGGGTCGCGGGCAGGGCCAGGGCGAAGACCTCCTTGGCCAGCCTCGCGGCGGTGTCCTCGACTCGCACCAGTCGCGAGACCATGGCGCCGATCTGCGGCATGGCGCGGTCCAGCCAGCCGCCCTGACGCGCCATAGCGACGGCGTCACTCTCCCGAACCCTCAGCACGCAGACCGACAGGGGGCGGCGCCGAGCGCGGGCCGCTTCAGCCACGCGTCCGAGGTGGGCGGCGAAGAGTTCGGGCGTGAACAGGCCGGTGGAGGGATCCATCAAGTCCAGGCCGCGCACGGAATCCAGCGCCTTGCGGATGGTCAGCTGACGGCGATGAAACCTGGCCAGCGCCAGGATGCGGTTGGCTGTTTCGCCTTCCGGCGTCTCGACCGAAGCGACATCGGCGAAGCCGCGGTTGAACAGCTCGCCCAGATTGATCTCGTTCCTGCCGCGTAGATAGAGCATCAACGGGATGTGGTAGAGACGGGTGTTTCTCTTCATGCCCGAGGCGATGGACAGGGCCGGCGCATGATCGTCCGCACCCCAGAGCACCGCCGCGTCGAAGGCGCTCTCATGCAGGAAGTCGAACGCCGTGTACGGCGTGGGGGCGGCGACGACGTCGACCCCGGCCGAGGTAAGCGCATTCGACAGCGCCAGAAAGCGTCGGTCCGCGGAACCCGCCGCGAGAATCCGCAGCGGCGTTTCGTCTTCCGAGCGCGTGTCCAGGCCCACTCCCTTGGCCGCGAAGGTCGCGACGCGCAGCCGGAACTCCTCCTCGGCGATGGCGGCGCGAATCAGTTGCTCCAGCCGCAGCGAGGCCTGGATGGGATGTGGCGGGGTCGACATGGCGAGGTCCGCACCGGGCGCGGCCTCGGGATGGACGCCGATCACCAGCACCGGCAGCCGCCTGGGCTCGGCCGCCGCGCGGAGTCTCGGCAAGGTCTCAGGCGTCAGCATGGCGGCGTCGATGACGGCGGCCTCCAAGGGAAAGTCCTGCAGGGTCGCCTCGGCCGAGCCGAGATCGCGCGCCGTCACCGTACGCCATCCCAAGGTGTCGAGTCCGGATGTGAGAAGCCCGATCCGCTCGTCGTTCGACGCCAGAACCAGTACGCGCGTGTCGAAGTCCAAAGCCGATCGTCTCCTGGGCGAATCCCGCCCATGCCTCCGGAGGCCCCGCGACCATAGCGAGGCCTCGCCGGTCGAGGCAATGCGGCGGGGTGAACGCCCTGGGGACAGGGTTCACGTGTAAGAGACTTCCCTCGACCGAGGAATCCTCTAGGTTCCGCCGCTTGCGGAAACGGTTGTGGGGACCGGCTTGAGCGATGAAATCACCCGATCGGTGCTGAAAGCGCCCAGCTTCTGGGGCGGCTTGGCCGTTAGGGCGTTCACCCGAAGCTGGGGGCGAGACGTCATGCTCTATACGGGCGGAGTGTCCTTCTTCGCCCTGCTGGCCGTCTTTCCTGCGATCGCCATCCTAATCGGCTTTTACAAGCTGGGCTTGTCGATCAGCCAGGTCAGCGAACAGGCCGCCGCCCTGTCGGACCTGCTGCCGGCGGCGGCTCAGAACATCTTCGAGGATGAGATCCGGCGCCTGTCCAACGCGTCCGCCAGAACGGTATCGGCGCAGAGCGCCTTCGCCTTGATCGTCGGCGCCTACGCCGCGCATCGTGGATTCAAGGCCTTGCTGGCCGGTCTTAACCTCATTCACGACGAAACCGAACCGCATGGCTTCTTCAAGTTCAACCTGCTGGCCTTCTTCGTGGCGATCTTCGCCTTCGCGCTGTTCACCGTGGTTTCCGGTGCGGTGGTGACGGCGCGAATCCTGGCCCACACGGCTTTCGTACAGGGCACGGGGCCGGGCGGACCGGCGCCGTTGGACACGGTGCTGCCCGCGATGGGCCTCGCGGTGGGTCTGACGCTGCTCTACCGTTACGCCATGAGCCACCGGACGCCGGTGGCGTGGCTTCCGTCGATCGCCGGCGGCCTGCTCGCGACGCTGATGTCGGTCCTGGCCTCCTGGCTGTGCGCCATCTATGTCGAGCAGATCGCGCCGCTGGGGGCGACCTACGGATCGGTCGGCGCGGTGGTGGTGCTGCTGATCTGGCTGTCGTGGAACGTCAACGCCGTCTTCTATGGCGGAGCCTTCGCCACCGAGATGGAGATCGCGGCCAAGGCGCGCGCCGACTTGGCGACCCCGCCCGCCGGGGTGGTCAGCCTGTCGGAGCGGCGGGCGTCGCGAGGGCGGTCTCGACTGTGATTCGCAATCCGCCGTCGACATCCTCGACCGCGACCACGCGGCCGCCCTTCTGCGACATCAGGTAGGGCACGTCGATCCGGGCCATCGGATCGGTCGCCAGCAGCAGGAAGCGCGTTCCGGGCTTCGCGTCCGCCATGGCCTTCTGCAGCTTGAGACTGGGCGTCGGGCAGCGGTGCCCGCGCGCGTCGATGACGACCGCCTTGTTCACTCCAGTTGATCCGCCAGCATGGACAAGGCGACGGTCAGGCCGGCCAGCCGGACGGCGTCGCGGCCGATGTCGCCGAAGCGCGCCTCACGATGGGCCAGGCCTTTCGGGCCCACCGCCGCGAAATGGACCAGCCCGACGGGCTTCTCCGCCGATCCGCCGCCGGGGCCGGCGATTCCCGTCACCGACACGGCGATGTCGACGGCGGCGCGGGTGACGGCGCCCTGGACCATAGCGACGGCGGTTTGCCGGGAAACCGCGCCATGGGCGCAGAGGACAGAGTCCGCCACGCCCAGCATCTCGACCTTGGCGCGGTTGCTGTAGGTGACGAAGCCCCGGTCCAGCACGGCGGATGACCCAGGCACGGCGGTCAGGGCGGCGGCGACCAGGCCGCCGGTGCAGCTCTCGGCCGTCGCTATCATCAAGCCGCGCGCCGTGGCGGTTGCGACGATCTGCTGCGCCTGGGTGTGGATATCCTCGGGGAACATGATCTTTCCATAGGCCGCGAGTCCCGCTCTAACCAGAGCCATGACCGATGTCGCCGACGCAGCGTCCTCCCCGTCCGCCTCGAGGGGTGACCGGCTGACCCCGGCGCTGTTCGCGGTCGCGATCTTCACCTCGGCCTGTCTGGTCTTCGTCGTCCAGCCGATGGCCGCCAAGCTGATCCTGCCGACGCTGGGCGGGTCGCCGTCGGTGTGGAACGCCTCCATGGTCTTCTTCCAGGCGGCGTTGCTGGCCGGATACGGCTACGCCCATCTGCTGCAGCGGATCGGATCCATGCGCGGGCAGGTGGTCGTGCACCTGGGGCTGCTGCTGGCCGCCGCCCTGTTCCTACCGCTGAGGATCAGCGGGCTGCTGGGCGATCCCGACCCGTCGGCGCCGACGGCGTGGCTGCTGTCGACCCTGGCTCTGTCAATCGGCGCGCCCTTCGCCGTTCTGTCCGCCACGGCGCCGCTGCTGCAGGCCTGGTATGCGCGGGTGCGGGCGGGGCATGCCGACGGGCGCAACCCCTATGTCCTCTACGCCGCGTCGAACCTCGGCAGCTTCCTGGCTCTGCTGGCCTATCCCGCGTTGATTGAGCCGCTGGCCAGCCTGTCCGGCCAGCGCTGGGGCTGGAGCATCGGCTATGCTCTCTTCCTGTTTATGGTCGTGGGGCTGAGCGCGACGATCTGGATGCGTCGGAAAGAGGTGGCGGCGGAACCGGCGGCCTTGCCCGCCGGCGCGCCGATCCCCTGGCGCGAGAAGGGCATGCTGGTGCTGCTGGCGGCCGCGCCGTCCAGCCTGATGCTGGGGGTGACGGCGCACCTTTCGACCGACGTGGCCTCGGCGCCCTTCCTCTGGGTCGCGCCGCTGGCGCTCTATCTGCTGAGCTTCGTCATCGCCTTCCAGAGCCGGCCAGCCCTGCCGCTCCCGCTGACCCTGGCGATCCAGGGATGCCTGGCCGCCGCCTGCGCCGCGCTGATCGCCTTCCGCACCGGAGAGTGGGCGATCATCTTCGTGATCCACCTGGCGACCTTCTTCTTCACCGCCCTGATGTGCCATCAGCTGCTGGCGGCGCGAAGGCCGTCCCCGGGCCGGCTGACGGAATTCTACCTGCTGCTGTCCTTGGGCGGGGTGGTCGGCGGCGCCTTCAACGCACTCGTGGCTCCCGTGGTCTTCGACATGGTGTGGGAATATCCGCTGGTCCTGGTCGCCGTCGGCCTGTTCCGCCCGTGGGGACGCGGTCCCCTGAAGCGTTGGCAGATCGCCTGCATGCTGGCGGGCGTCGCCGTCGCCCTGACGCCGCCGGGCGTGCTGGAGGCCATGCGCTACGACGCCGACTTCCGCGCGCTGGTCCCCGAGGGGCAGATGGTGCGCATGGCGCAGGCGACGCTGGGCGTGGCGGCGCTGTTCGCCTTCCTGGTGCGCGATCGCGGCGTGCTGTTCACTGTGGTCATCGCCGTCATGACCTGGTCCGGCTACCACATCGCGCGCGGCTATGACTGGGATCTGTCCGAGCGGAGCTTCTTCGGCGTCATGCGGGTGGCGACGACGCCCGATCCGAAGCTGGGCGGGCCGGTGCATGTGCTGATGCACGGCACCACCCTGCACGGAGCTCAGGCGCAGGCCGAGCGCCATCGCTGCATGCCGACCCTCTATTACGCCACCTCCACGCCGCTGGGGCAGGCGGCGCTGAAGGCGCAGGAGCGGCGGCCGGACGGGGCCGTGATCGGCGTGGTGGGGCAGGGCTCGGGCGCCATGGCCGCCTACAAGCGCGCGCAGGACAGCCTGACCTTCTTCGAGATCGATCCCATGGTGGACCGGATGTCGCGTGACCCGCGCTGGTTCAGTTTCATCAACGGCTGCGCTGACGGGCCTGTGCGCACCGTGCTCGGCGATGCGCGCCTGACGCTGGATCGTGAACCGGCTGGGTCCTACGACCTGCTGGTCATCGACGCCTTCACCTCCGACGCCGTGCCGACGCACCTGCTGACGGTGGAGGCCATTCGAGGATACCTGCGCCTGCTGAAGCCCGACGGAGCCGTGGTGCTGCACCTGTCGAACCGCAACCTGGAGATCACCCTGCCGGCGGAGGCGGCGGCCCAGGCGCTGGGCGTGCCTCACCTGCACCAGGTCTATGTCGAGCGGGACGATGCGCCCGTCATGGCGGAGGCCTCGACCGAGGCCATGGTCATCGCCCGCAGCGAGGCCGGCATTCAGCCTTTCCGCCAGGACGCCCGCTGGCGCCAGCTCCAGGAGACGGAGGTCCGTCCCTGGACCGACGACTACGTGAACCTGGCGGGCTCGCTATGGCGGCAGATGCGATACGTCTACGCCCGCTGAGGGACCCTCGCGCCGGTTTCCGCGTTACCGGTGCATGTCCGATCAAAAACCGCCCGTTCTCAGGAATCCTCGCCGTCTGCTGATCCTGCTGGCCATCCTGGCGGCGGGGTTCGTCGTCCTGTACGTCGGCGTCGGTGCGACGGGGTTCCTGCGCACCGAGACCAAGGCCCCGGACCCACGCATGACGGAAACCGAGGCGCCGCTGGAGCGCGCGACCCAGCCCTGATCAACGCCTGGCGGGCAGGTCGACTATGGCCACGGCCTGAGCGGCCAAGCCTTCGCCGCGTCCGGTGAAGCCGAGGCCTTCCGTGGTGGTGGCCTTTACACTCACGGCGTCGAGGGGAAGGGACAGCAGGTCGGCGATACGCTCGCGCATGATCTGACGGTGCGGCTTCACCTTCGGCCGCTCGCAGATCAGGGTGACATCCACGTTGACGATCCTGCCGCCGCGCGCCGCGACCAGTTCGACCGCGTGCAGCAGAAACTGGTCGGAGGACGCGCCCTTCCATTTTGGATCGGTCGGTGGGAAGTGATCGCCGATGTCCCCTTCGGCCAGCGCGCCCAGGATGGCGTCGGTCAGGGCGTGAAGCCCGGCGTCGGCGTCCGAATGCCCGATCAGCGTCTGGTCGTGGGGAACCTCGACGCCGCACAGCCAGACCGCGCCGCCAGGACCCCAGCGATGGACGTCGTAGCCGGAGCCGATGCGGGTCTGGCGCGGCAGCAGGGCCTCGGCCATGGCGAAGTCCTCCGGATAGGTGAGTTTCATCAGGCGCGGATCGCCGTCGACCAGGGCGACGCGGCCCCCGTGCCGCTGGACCACCATGGCCTCGTCGGTCGGATGTTCGCCGACGGGCCAGGCCGAATAGGCGGCTTCGATGACGCCGCGTCGGAAAGCCTGAGGCGTCTGGGCCCGCCATAGGTCGTCGCGATCGACGGCTTGCGTCATCACGCCGTCGGCGCCGCGGCGGAGGCTGTCGGCGACGGGCAGGACGGGCAGGGCGCCGTCCGCCGCTTCCAGCGCGGCGAGAAGACGTTCGATGACGGTTTGGTCCAGCAGAGGACGGGCCGCGTCGTGGATCAGCACCGGCTGGTCGGACGATGCGCCCAGACCGGCCAGGCCGGCGCGGACGGAGTCGGCGCGGGCCTCGCCGCCGGCGACCGCCCGCCACTTCTCCAGGCCGTGCAGCGCCTCGGCGGCGCGATCCTGGGCTCCGTTCGCCACGACGACCACGACCTCATCGGCGCCGGCGTCCAGCAGGGCCTCGACCGACCAGCGCAGCACGGGGCGGCCGCCCAGGCGGCGCCACTGCTTGTCCCCGCCCGCGCGCGATCCGGACCCGGCCGCGACGATAATGCCCGAAAACCTCATGCCCGCCTTCTAAGCGCCGCCGTCATGCTTGACGAGAGGCCCATCGGTGCGGCGAAAGGCTTCGATGAGCAAAACCCTGCAGATCGGCGATGTGACCGTGCCCGGCCGGGTGCTGATGGCTCCCATGACCGGCATCACCGACCTGCCGTTCCGGCTGTTGGCCTCGCGGCTGGGCGCGGCCTATGTCGCGACCGAGATGGTGGCGGCGCGCGAGCTGGCGCGGGAACGGCCCGACGTGGTGCGCCGCGCCGCCGTGGGCGAGGGCCTGCCGCTGACGGTCATCCAATTGGTCGGACGCGACCCGGCGGCCATGGCCGAGGGCGCGCGCATGGCCGAGAAGGCGGGCGCCGACATCGTCGATCTGAACTTCGGCTGCCCCGCCAAGGAGGTGACGGGCGTGGCCGCGGGCTCCGCCCTGATGCGGACGCCCGATCTGGCGTGCCGGATCATGGAGGCGGCGGTCCAGGCGACCCGCCGCCCGGTCACCGTGAAGATGCGGCTCGGCTGGGACGACGACAGCCGCAACGCCGCCGAACTGGCGAAACGGGCCGAGGACATCGGCGTGCGGGCGGTGACCGTGCATGGGCGCACCCGGAAACAATTCTACACCGGCCAAGCGGATTGGAACGCGGTGGGGGAGGTGAAGGCGGCGGTCACGATCCCCGTCATCGTCAACGGCGACATCGTCACCGTCCAGGCCGCGCGGGAGGCGTTGAGCCGTTCCGGCGCCGACGCCCTGATGCTGGGACGGGGCGTCTATGGCCGGCCGTGGCTGGCGGCGCACCTGGAGCGCGCCCTGAACGACGACCGGCCCATCCCGGAGCCGGATCGCAAAGAGCGCCTGGCGATCGTCGTCGAGCATCTTCGGGCCTCGGTGGCGTTTTATGGCCTGCCGCTGGGTCTGCGGATGTTCCGCAAGCATCTCGGCTGGTATATTGAACAGGCCCCGTGGCCGGCCGATCCGCAACACCGTCGGCAGGCGAAGGCAAGAATTTGCCGGATCGAGGAGCCTGAGGCCGTTGAAGCCGCGATGACCGATCTTTGGCGACGAGATTTAGCGCAAAACCCCATCTCTCCTGTTGAAAGCGCGCCACAGTTTGTGGAGAGTGCCGTGGCATGACGGATACGCTCCCAGTTTCGGCTCGCCGATCCGACCCCGCGTCGGACGATGAGTCGTTCTGGGGGCGACTGGACGCCGAGCGGGCGAGAGCGGCCTTCGGCCTGGCTTATGTCATCGCGGTGGCGGCGACGGCGGCGGCGGTCTGGCTGACGGCCGTCGCGCCGGGAACCGGCGACGACAGTTCCGGCTCGACTAGCCGGGTGGCCCTGTTTGTTCTGATCGGCAACCTGGCGCTGATAGCGGTTCTGGCCTTTCTGATCGGCCGGCGCGTGTTGGCCTTGGCGCGGGGCGCCCATGAGGCCGGTTCGCGCCTGCACCTTCGCTTCGTCGCCCTGTTCTCGACAGTGGCCGTCATTCCGGCGGTTCTGATCGCCCTCGTCTTCGGGGTGCTGGTCAATCGGGGCGTCGATCAGTGGTTCAGCCAGAACGTTCAGGCGTCGGTGGAGAACGGCGCCGTTGTCGGCCGCGCCTACATCAACGACGTGTCCCGCTCGATGGACGCCGACCTGGTGACCATCTCGGAACAGTTGGGAAGCGCGCGCAGCCTGTTCGGCAATCGCATCCAGTTCAACGAAGCGCTGGCCCAGGTGGGCGACATCTTCGGCTATCCGGCCATCTACATCCTGAATGGGCAGGGCGAGGTTCTGGCGCGGGCGGAAAGCGCCGAGGCGCCGCCGTATCTGGCCCCGCCTCGCGAGTATCTGGAGCAGGCGGCCGAGGGCGGCCAGCCCCCGCAGGATGTGACGCAGAACCCCGACGCCGTGCGCTCGATCATCGCCCTGCCGGCCTATGGCGACGCCTACCTGTATTTGGTGCGGCCTCTCGAGAGCGGACTGGTCGAGCGAATGAGCACTTCGCTCGAGTCGATCCAGGCCTATCGCGAGGCGCAGGAAAGCCGCGCCCGCATACAGTCCACATTCATCCTCAGCTATCTCGAGACGGCGCTGCTGGTGCTGGTCGGGGCGGTATGGATGGGGATGTCGGCCGCCAGCAGCATTTCCGCGCCGATCGGTCGCCTGGCGAAGGCAGCCGGCCAAGTGGCGGGCGGCGACTTCTCGGTGCGGGTCGACAGCACCGGCGCGCCGGCCGAGATCGCCACCTTGTCGGAAGCCTTCAACCGCATGACGGGAGAACTGCAGGCGCAGCAGACCGCGCTCAAGGCCGCCAGTGATGAGGCTCAGGACCGCAGCCGCTTCATCGAGACCGTGCTGCTGGGCGTCAGCGCCGGGGTGATCGGATTGGACCGCCATGGACGCATCTCGGCCATCAACGAAAGCGCGCGTCAGCTGCTGGCCATCCAGGGCGACAAGGTGTTGGGTCAGGAGCTCGGGGCGCTGTCGCCGGAGCTCAGTGAACTGGTCAAGCGCGTCGAGGCGCACATCGAGGAGGACATCGACGTCAGCCGCCACGGCGAGACGCGCCGTCTGCGCGTGCGCATCGAGGGCGGCCTGGGCGGGGAGATGGTGCTGACCTTCGACGACATCACCCGCCTGGTCACCGCCCAGCGCAACGCGGCCTGGCGCGATGTGGCCCGCCGCATTGCGCATGAGATCAAGAACCCCCTGACGCCGATCCAGCTTTCCGCCGAGCGGATGAAACGCAAGTACCGCGCCGCCATCGGCGAGGACGTTGAGGTGTTCGATCGCTGCACGGACACCATCATCCGGCAGGTGGGAGACATCGGGCGGATGGTGGACGAGTTCTCGTCGTTCGCTCGCATGCCCGCGCCTCGGTTCGGGCCCGAAAACCCGGCGGAGCTGTTGCGGGCGGCGGTCTTCGCCCAGCGGGTGGCCGCGCCCGAGATCGTGCTGGAGATGCCGGATCCGCCGCAGGCGGTGCTCCTGTGCGACGGCCGCATGGTTGGGCAGGCGCTGACCAACATCCTGAAGAACGCCGGTGAAGCGGTGGCGGCGAAGCGGGGCGGCGAATCCAGCGCCGCGGTCAGCGTCATCGCCTCGCTGCACATCGACGGCGATACGGCTGTCTTCGTGGTCGAGGACGACGGCGTGGGTCTGCCGGTCAAGGATCGCGACCGCCTGACAGAACCCTATGTGACGACGCGCGAGAAGGGCACAGGCCTGGGCCTGGCGATTGTCAGACGCATCTGCGAGGACCATGGCGGCGAGCTGAAGCTGGCCGACGCGGAGACGCTGAGCGGCGCGCGCGTCTGCCTGACCTTCCCCTTGAATCCGACCGGCAAGCCGGTCGAGGCGCCGGAGCGCAATCTCCACGCCGCGGCCACCGAATAGCGAGGCAAGATGAGAGCTACAGGATCCGATATTCTGGTCGTCGACGACGAAGCCGACATCCGCGACCTGGTTTCGGGCCTTCTCGAGGATGAAGGCCATGGCGTGCGCACGGCCTCGAACTCGGATGAGGCCCTGGCGGCGATCCGCGCCCGCAAGCCCAGCCTGGCGATCCTGGACATCTGGATGCAGGGCGGAGGGCTGGATGGGCTGGAACTGCTCGAGGTGGTCAAGGAGCTGGACGGCGACCTCCCGGTGGTGATGATCTCGGGTCACGGAAACATCGAAACAGCGGTGACGGCGCTGAAGCGCGGCGCCTATGACTTCATCGAAAAGCCGTTCAAGTCGGACCGGCTGGTCGTCGTGGTCGAACGCGCGTTGGAGGCCGCGTCCCTGAAGCGCGAGAACCGCCGTCTGCGGGCGCAGGCCATGACCCCGACCGGACTGATCGGCAAGTCTCAGGCCGCGCAGGCCTTGCGAAACACCATCGGCAAGGTGGCCCAGGCCAACAGCCGCGTGCTGATCTCAGGTCCCCCCGGTTGCGGCAAGGAGCTGGTGGCGCGTCAAATCCATGAGGGCAGCCCGCGCGCCCGCGCGGAGTTCGTGGCCATTTCCGCCGCCGGCATGACGCCGGAGCGTCTGGATGTCGAGCTGTTCGGGGAGGAGGGGCAGGACGGCCGCCCTCGCAAGATCGGCGTGTTCGAACGCGCCCACAACGGCACCCTGTATCTCGACGAGATCAGCGACATGCCGCGCGAGAGCCAGAGCCGCGTGCTTCGCGTCCTGGTCGATCAGCGCTTTCGGCGCGTGGGCGGCGAACAGGACGTGCAGGTCGATGTCCGCGTCATCACCTCCACCTCGCGCGACCTCAAGGCCGAGATCGCGGAAGGCCGCTTCCGCGAAGACCTGTTCCATCGTCTGAACGTGGTGCCGATCCGGGTTCCGGCTCTGTCGGAACGACGGGAGGACATCGCCGAACTGGTCGAATATTTCGTCGAGACGATCAGCGCGTCGCAAGGCCTGCCGCGACGGATCATTGGCGACGACGCGGTGGCCGTGCTGCAGGTCCATCCCTGGCCGGGCAACATCCGTCAGCTGCGCAACAACATCGAGCGGCTGCTCATCCTGGCGACGGGCGACCCGGCCGAGCCGATCACCTCCGACATGCTGCCGCAAGAGGTGGCGACGTCGAACGGCGCGGCGCCGTCGCTGAGCGCCGAACGGACCATCGCCCTGCCGCTTCGAGAGGCGCGAGAGGTGTTCGAGCGGGAATACCTCGCGGCGCAGATCATGCGGTTCGGCGGCAACATCTCGCGCACTGCCGCCTTCATCGGCATGGAGCGGTCGGCCCTGCACCGTAAGCTGAAGTCGCTGGGCGTGTCCCCCGCCCGGGGCGGCGAAGAGGAAGACGCCGCCTGATGTCCCGCGTCGCCTACGTCAACGGAACCTATCACCCCCACGGCCAGGCGGTCGTCCACATCGAGGACCGGGGCTTCCAGTTCGCCGACGGCGTCTATGAGGTGTGGGCCGTCTTCGACGGTCGGCTGGCCGACTTCGAAGGGCACATGACCCGGCTGAAACGAAGCCTCACGGAGCTGGAGATCGACATTCCGATGAGCGACGCGGCCCTGTCGCGGGTGCTGTCGGAGACCGTCCGGCGCAATCGGGTCAGGCACGGCCTCGTCTATCTGCAGGTCACGCGCGGCACGGCGCCGAGGGACCACGCGTTTCCGAAGGACGCGGCGCCGAGCGTGGTGGTGACGGCCAAGTCCGTTGATCCATCGAAGAACCAGGTTCTGGCGAAGAAGGGCGTGGCGGCCGTGAGCCGACCGGACCTCCGCTGGGGCCGTTGCGACATCAAGACCGTCGGCCTGTTGCCCAATGTGCTGGCCAAGCAGACCGCGCGGGAGAGCGGCGCATACGAGTGCCTGATGTACGACGAGATGGGCCTGGTGACGGAAGGCGCCTCCACCAACGTATGGATCGTCGATGAAGACGGAAAGCTGCGCACCCGGGACGCGCAGGCGAACATCCTGAAAGGGATCACCCGCACCGCCCTGATGGGTCTAGCCGAGAAGGAGGGGATCGAGATCGAGGAGCGGGCCTTCACGATCGAGGAGGCGAAGCGGGCGCGGGAGGTCTTCGTCACCGCCGCCAGCACCTTTGTCATGCCCGTCGTCTCCCTGGACGGGACCAAGATCGGAGACGGAAAGCCGGGTCCGGTCGCGACGCGTCTGCGCGAGGTCTATCTTGAACAGGCGCGCGGAGAGGCCATTTAGGCCGTTGCGGCCTCGGCGCGGCGGCGGCTAAGGTCCGTCCGCCGCTTCGGCCCGCGCCGCTTCGCGGCGACGAACAACTAAGAACAGGATGAACCTGCCATGTCGCAAGACAAGCGTCAGAACCTTCAGGACACCTTCCTCAACTCGGTCCGCAAGACCAAGACCCCGCTGACCATCTTCCTGGTGAACGGCGTCAAGTTGCAGGGCATCGTGACCTGGTTCGACAACTTCTGTGTGCTGCTGCGCCGCGATGGCCAGTCTCAACTGGTGTACAAGCACGCCATCTCCACCATCATGCCGTCCGCGCCCGTGCAGCTGTACGAGCCCGACGCCGAAGAAGACTGATTGACCCAAAAACTCATTGATCACGCCGCCCCGGTTCAGAAGGCGGTTGTCATCCACCCCGATGGACGGTCGGATTCGCCTCGCCTCGCCGAACAGAGGCTGGAGGAGGCGACAGGCCTGGCTCAGGCGCTCGACCTGGATATCCGGGGCGAGGAGATCGTCCGCGTCCGCAAGGTCGCGCCCGCGACCCTGTTCGGCTCCGGCAAGGTCGAGGAGCTGGCGGCGTTGATGCGCGCCGCCGACGCCGATGTCGCCATCATCGACGACGCCCTCACGCCGGTGCAGCAGCGCAATCTGGAGAAGGCTTGGGAGGTGAAGGTCATCGACCGCACCGGCCTGATCCTGGAAATCTTTGGTCGCCGCGCGCGGACCAAGGAGGGCCGCTTGCAGGTCGAACTGGCGCGGCTGGACTACGAACGGTCGCGCCTGGTCCGCACCTGGACCCACCTGGAGCGTCAACGCGGCGGCACCGGCTCGACCGGCGGCCCCGGCGAGACCCAGATCGAATTGGACCGGCGCCTGATCGCGGACCGTATCGTCAGGCTGAAGGCCGAGCTTGAAGAGGTGCGCCGCACGCGCGGCCTGCACCGCAAGCAGCGCCAGAAGGTCCCGTTCCCCACCATCGCCCTGGTCGGCTACACCAACGCCGGCAAGTCGACGCTGTTCAACCGTCTCACTGGATCGGAGGTCCTCGCCAAGGACCTGCTGTTCGCCACCCTGGACACGACCCAGCGCACGATCCGGCTGCCGCAGGGGCGGCCGGCCATCGTGGCGGACACGGTCGGCTTCATCTCAGACCTGCCGCACGAACTGGTCGAGAGCTTCCGCGCCACTCTGGAAGAGGTAGGCGAGGCCGACCTGATCCTGCACGTCCGCGACATCGCGAGCCCCGATAGCGACGCGCAGGCGGGTGATGTCGAGGCGGTGCTGAAGCAGATCGAGACGCCCGAGGGCAAGACCCGGCGTGTGCTGGAGGTCTGGAACAAGGTCGACCTGCTGGGCGACGAAGCTCGCGAGACCGTACTGGGGCACGCCGAGCGCCAGCGTCGCGACGGGGCGGCCGTCGCCGTATCCGCCTGGACGGGCGAGGGCATCCAGACGCTGCGCGAGACGATCGCCGCATTGATTGACGATGATCCCGAGATACGGCTGACGTTGGAGCCGCAGCACGGCGAGGCGCTGGCCTGGCTGTACGAGCATGGTCGGGTGACGTCCCGCGATACGGACGAGCGTGGTCGTACTCACGTCGCGGTGCGGTTGCATCCAGCGGCGCTCGGGCGATTCGAGCGGCTCCATCCCGGCCTCGCCGGCTGATCATGCATCTGATCGAGACCATTCTGCTGCTGCTTCTGGCTGTGGTGGTGTCGGGCTCGATCGCACGGGTCACGCGGATCGCCCTGCCGCTGGTCCAGATCGGGTTGGGGGCCGCCATCGTGCTGGTCACCGGCATCACGGTGGACCTTGAGCCGGATATCTTCTTCCTGCTGTTCCTGCCGCCGCTGCTGTTCCTCGACGGCTGGCGGATTCCCAAGGAAGACCTGGTCCGGGACCGGGCGGTGATCCTGGAACTGGCGCTGGGGCTGGTGATCTTCACCGTCGTCGGCCTGGGCTGCCTGATCTGGTGGATGATCCCGGAGATGCCGCTGGCGGTGGCCTTCGCCCTGGCCGCCATCCTGTCTCCGACCGATCCGATCGCTGTGCAGGCCATCGCCGCGCGCGCGCCGATCCCCAAGCGTCTGATGCACATCCTGGAGGGCGAGTCGCTTCTGAACGACGCGACCGGCCTGACGTGCATGCGGCTGGCGGTGGCCGCGGCGAGCACGGGTGTTTTCGTCCTGCACGAGGCCGCTCTCAACTTCGCCTGGCTGGCGCTGGCGGGCGTCGCCTCGGGTGTTGCGGTGACCCTGGCCATCAGCACCGCCAAAGGGTGGATCAGCCGGCGCTGGGGCGAGGATGTCGGGGCTCAGATCCTGATCAGCCTGCTGATCCCGTTCGCCGCCTATCTGGTGGCGGAGGAACTGCATGCGTCCGGCATCTTGGCGGCGGTGGCGGCGGGCATCACCATGAGCTTCACCGAACGCGGCGGCGGCGTCGGCGGCCAGTCCCTGGCCATGACGCGGATACGGCGCGGCGTCGTCTGGGACACGGTTCAGTTCGTCGCCAACGGCATCATCTTCGTCATCCTGGGCGAGCAGATGCCGTCGATCATGGCGCGCGCGGCCGAGGTGGTGGCGGGCACCAGCCGCCCGGAGGTGTGGTGGCTGGCGGTCTATGTGTTCGCCATCGTCGCGGCGCTGGCGGCGCTTCGATTCATCTGGGTGTGGACATCGCTGAAGCTGACGCTGTTCCGTCGTCGCCATCGCGGACCGCCACCCAAGGTCGGGTTGCGCCTGACGCTGGTGATGTCGCTGGCGGGAGTGCGCGGGGCCATCACCCTGGCCGGCATCCTGACCCTGCCGTTCGTCCTGGCGGACGGGTCGCCCATGCCGTCGCGCAATCTCGCGATCTTCCTGGCGGCGGGGGTGATCATCGTCTCGCTGCTGGTGGCGACGATCGCCCTGCCGCGCCTGCTGAAGAACGTCGAACTGCCGCCCGAGCCGTCGCATGAGCGCGAGGAGGATCGCGGTCGCGTCGCCGCCGCCTCTGCCGCCCTGCGCGCTATCGAGGATGCGTCCCACGCCATGGCGGAAGGCAAGCCGAACCCGGACCTCTATTCCGACATCGCCAGCCGGATCATGGAGGTCTATCGCCAGCGCATCGAGACCCACACTCGCACCGAAGAGGACGACGCGGTATTGGCTCGCAGGATCGACGATGTGGAGCGTCGGCTGAGATTGGCGGGCCTGGCGGCGGAGCGGGACGAGCTGGGACGGATGGCGCGGGCTCGCCAGATCGACGAGGCCACGGCCCGCAAGATGATCCGCGAGGTCGATCTACAGGAGCTGCGTTACCTCTAGTCGTCAGCGGTCCATGAAGGCCGCGACCGCCGCATAGCTGTCGGCGAGGTGGTGCGCGCCTCGGGCGGTCAGGCGGTCGGCGTGGCCGTCACGGACGTGTCCTCCGGCGGTCAGCCCCACGACGGTCATCCCGGCTGCGACGCCGGCGGCCACGCCCGCTTCGCTGTCCTCGATCACCAGGACACGGGCCGGATCGACGCCCATGTTGCGGGCGGCGTGAAGGAAGATGTCCGGGTGGGGCTTGCCGCGCTCGACGTTCAGGCCGGTGAAGACGGCCCCGTGGAAATGGTCCGCCAAGCCGAACAACGCCAAGCCGACGCCGATCCAATCCGGCCCGCTGGAGGAGGCGATGCAGCGGGCCTCGCTCCGTTCGGCCACGAAGTCCAACAGGCCGGGCACTGGCTTCAGCTGGGTCTGCGCGCGCGCCCGACATGTGCTGAACCAATTGGTGTGAAAGTCGTCGGGACAGGGACGGCCCAGCGCGGCCTCGACCATCGGCCTATTGTCGCGCCAGCGCCGGCCCGTGTAGGCGGCCAGCACCTGGTCCAGCGTGGTCGGAAGGCCTATGGCGGTCAGTTGCTCGGCCATGACGGTGCTGTTCAGCACCTCGCTGTCGGCGACGACGCCGTCGTAGTCGAAGATGATCAGATCGTAGGTCACGAGGGCGGCTTTTCGGCGGCCTTTGCGGCGTCCCAGAGGCGATCCATTTCCTCCAGCGTCGATTGGTCGGGCGTGCGGCCGTCCCTGGCCAGCTCGGCCTCGATGAAGCCGAAACGCCGCACGAACTTGGCGTTGGCGCCGCGCAGCGCATCCTCGGGCTCCACGTCCAGCTTGCGCGCCAGATTGGCGACCACGAACAGCAGGTCGCCCAGCTCCTCGCGCGCCTTGTCCTTGTCGCCGGCGGCGATCTCGACGCGCAGTTCCTCGATTTCCTCGGCGAGCTTGTCGAACACTTCGTCGGTGGAGGGCCAGTCGAAGCCGACGCGTCCGGCGCGCTTGGTCAGCTTGGCGGCGCGGGTCAGGGCAGGCAGGCCGACGGGCACGTCGTCCAGCACGCCGCCTTGGGCGCGAGCTTTTCGCTCGGCCGCCTTGATGTCCTCCCAGCGGGCCTTCTGGGCCTTGTCGTCGGCCTGCGCCGTTTCGTCGCCGAAAACATGCGGGTGACGGCGCTCCAGCTTGTCGGCGATGGCTGCGGCCACGTCGTCGAAGTCGAACAGGCCCGCTTCCTGGGCCATGCGCGCGTGGAAGACGGACTGGAACAGCAGGTCGCCCAGCTCGCTCTTCAAATCGTTCATGTCGCCGCGCTCGATGGCGTCGGCGACCTCGTAGGCCTCCTCGATCGTATAGGGGGCTATGGTGGCGAAGGTCTGCTCCACGTCCCAGGGGCAGCCGCCCTCCGGGTCTCGCAGCTTCGCCATGACGCCCAACAGGCGGTCGATCGGTCTCAAGCGGGGGCTCCGTCGCGGGATTCCAGTTCGACGCGGATGGCGTCATGGCGCGCGGCGGTCAAGGGATAGCCTTTCAGCACCCAGGCCGCCGCGATCATCAGCAAGGCGGGCACGGCGATGAACAACACCTGGAGGGCCAGCAGCGCCTCGGGGCCGTTGCCGCCCGGCGCGGCGTCCGCGCGAAAGCCCACCGCCTGGAGCAGGGCGTAGGGAACCAGCGCGAACACGTGGCCCAGCTTGGTCGTCGCCGAAAGGATGGAGAACATCAGACCCGTGCGGTCGACGCCCCCCTCCAGCCGCACCTCGTCGCCGGCGTCGGCCATCATGGCGCGCAACAGCAGCAGGTTGGCGGCGTAAGGCAGGCCGGCGACGAACATGGCGGCGGCGCTGAGCGCGAAATTCCCGCCCGGCAGCAGGGTGGCGCCGACATAGGCGGCGGCGAAGATCAGGCTGGAGGCGGCCAGGGCGCGATCCTTGCCGACGCGCACGGCCAGCCAGGTCCAGATCGGGGCCCCGAACAGGCCGGCTACGAAATAGACCAGCATCAGCAGCGACGCCTCGGCGTGGTCGTAGCCCTTGATCCAACCGAAGAAGAAGAACACCAGCGCCCCGGTGATCCCCGGCGCGACGCCCAGCAGCAGGTCGGCGGCCAGCAGCTTGCGCACCGTCTTCAGCCGGAACAGGGCGAGATAGGCGGAAACGCCGCCGTGAGGATGGGCGCCCGGATTGACCGGCTCGGGCACGGCGAGCATGGCCAGGCCGAAGGTCACGGGCAGGGCGATAATGATGGCCCAGCCCATGATGCGGACCCCGTCGGCATAGTCGCCAAGCCCGGTCCGGATGACGATCGTGGGCAGAACCAGGATCAGGATGACGCCGATGATGTTGAACACCTGCCACCAGCCGTAAACGCGGCTGCGCTGGTCGTACTGCGGCGCCAGCACCGCCGCCCACCCCAGCTGGCCCAGCGTGCCGATCGAGAAACCCAGGTAGAGCACTAGCAGCCAGGCGAACAGATAGGCCGGCGGCGCGCCCGGCTGGACCAGCACGAACATCATCAGCGCGGCCAGCATCAGGATCGGGATCGACAGCGCCATCCACGGCCGATAGCGGCCCAGGCGCGTGCGGGTCCGGTCCATGCCCCAGCCGATGAAGGGATCGAAGACGATGTCGATCAGCCGCACCGCCATGAACATGGCCGCGACGACGCCCAGCTCCAGTCCGACGTGGGTGGCGTAGAACTCGGGCAAGGTGACCGGAAGGGCGACGCCGAACGCGGCCAGCGGCAGACAGGGGCCTGAGAAGGCGGCCAGCACGGCGTTGGAGCGGCGGGGTGCGGTCATGCGGGCGGTCCCGGTCAGGCCGCGAGTCGGCCCTCTCCAGCATCGCAGTTTTGGCGGCGATCCACACCCTTGCGGCATGACCCGTCTTCGGGCTCAGTCCTCCTATGCCGTTCCGAATCCCTTGGGCCGCGATCGGGCTTCTGGCGGCTTGGCTGATCGCCGGTCAGGCCCGCGCCCAAACCGATCCATGCCAGACCAACGCCGATGGCTGGGCCGGGCAGGGCTTCGCCAACGCCATCTCCCTGTATTCGCTGGAGTGGGCGCCGTTCGGATCGACCGAGTGGGGCTGGGAAGCCTATCTGCCGCTGATCCAACGAGAGCTGAAGACGGGCTGCGCGCCGGGGACGCCGATCTTCGCCTCCCACATGGCCGCCTTCCAGCAGACGCACGGCCTGGCGCCGACCGGCCTGTTCGACTCGGACACCTTCCAGGTGTTTCGCGGCCTCTGGCAGGAGCGACGACCCTTCGTCATGGCGCGGGTGCGCGGCGAATGCCCCGATCCACCACCGATCAACCAGCTGGGTTACCTTGTCGAATCCGAGGAACACGCCGACCGGCTGACCCGCCTGCTGCGACGAGACGTGCTGGACGCCTATCGCCGTCTGGTCGCCGAGGCCCGGGCGCAGGTTCCGGAGGTCGCGGCCGATCCCGAACTGCTGCAGATATTCTCCGGCTTCCGTGATCCGGAGGCCGACGCGGCCCGATGCGCGCAGAGCGGCAACTGCGACGGCCTCCGCCGCGCGGTCTGTTCGCCGCATCGGACGGGCGCGGCCGTCGATCTGTACGTCGGGCGCATCATCGGCTTGAGCGTGGATTCGACCGACCCCGTCAGCCGCCAGCACATGGCCAAGGGGGCGACCTATCGCTGGCTGGTCGAGAACGCTGGCCGTTTCGGCTTCGTCCCCTATGTCTATGAGCCGTGGCACTGGGAGTATGTCGAGCCGTGGCGAGAGCCGTCCGCGCCCTGACCGATGGCGAGATCGCCCTCGCGCGCGAGGCGTTCGGGCGGGCGATCCGCCTGGACACGGTGCGGCTGATCGCCTGGCCGTTCGCGCGGGCCTTCGTGGCGGGCCGGTGGTTCGGCCGCGACTGGATCGTCTGGCCGCATCGCGCGCTGATCGATGACCTCGCCGACGCTTCCCTGCGGGCGCAGGGCGTGCTGATCCATGAACTGACGCATGTGTGGCAGGCGCAGCAGGGCGTCAGTCTGCTCTTGGCCAAGCTGAAGGCGGGCGACCGCCCCGACAGCTACGCCTACACCGCCGACGCCGGGTGCCGCTGGGAGTCCCTGAACATCGAGCAGCAGGCGATGGTGATGGAACATCGCTTCCGTTTGAGCCGGGGTGGAAGAACGCCGGGCGACGCAGCCTTCTACGCCTCCGTCTGCCCCTTCGGGCGTTGAGACTTCAAAAGGGGCTTGCAAGGGGCGCGCTCTATCGCCAACTTGGCAACTGTTGCTGTTGCGAATAACGACCCCAATCCTTTAACGGAGCGCTCCCCATGCCCAAGGTTCTCGTCCTCTATCACTCCACCTACGGCCACATCGAAGCGATGGCCCAGGCGGTCGCCGAGGGCGCGCGGGAGGTCGAGGGCGCTGTCGTGGATATCAAGCGCGTGCCGGAGACCGTGCCGGATGAACTCGCGAAGGCGTCGGGATACAAGCTAGACCAGGCGGCGCCGATCGCAAGGATCGACGACCTGAAGGACTATGACGCCATCATCATCGGTGCGGGCACCCGCTTCGGCTCGGCCGCGTCGCAGATGCGCGCCTTCCTGGACCAAGCGGGCGGGCTGTGGATGTCGGGCGCCCTGCTAGGCAAGGTCGGCGGCGCCTTCACCGCCAGCGCCACCCAGCACGGCGGGCAGGAAACGACCTTCCAGGGCTTGCACAACTTCTTCATGCACCACGGCATGCCGGTCGTGGGCCTGCCTTACGCCTATCAGGCGCAGATGACGCTGGACGCGGTCCACGGCGGCTCGCCCTACGGCGCCACCACCATCACCGGCGGCGACGGTTCGCGCATGCCCAGCGATATCGACCTGGGCGGCGCCCGCTACCAGGGCAGACACATCGCCGAGATCGCCAAGAAGCTGCACGGCTAGCGAATTCGCCAGCCCGCCGTCCTTGGATGGCGTACGCCGAAAGGGCCCGGCGGGTCGGTTGATCAGGCGGCCTTGTCGGTCTCGACCATCTTCTGGATCGCGACATAGTCGGTCTTGCCGGTGCCCAGCACCGGCACCTCCGTCACCTTCACGATCCTCTTGGGCACGACCAGCTCCGGCGCGCCGTTCTCGCGCGCCCACTCGGCCAGCGGCGCGACCTCGGCCGCGGCATGGTCGGTGACCAGGACCAGCTTCTCGCCCTTGCGGCTGTCCGGGATGGAGACCACGGCGTGGCGCTGATCCGGCCAGACCGCACCGGCGATGCCCTCGACCGCCGTCAGAGAGACCATCTCGCCGCCGATCTTGGCGAACCTCTTGGCGCGGCCCTTGATGGTGACGTAGCCCTCCGCGTCCACATCGACGATGTCGCCAGTGTCCAGCCAGCCTTCCTCGACCGGGTCCCAAGCCAGAGGCTCGGCGCCGGTGACGTAGCCGGACATCACGTTGGGACCTTTCAGGAACAGACGTCCGCCGCCCTCGATGCCTTCGACGGGCTCCAGCTTCCAGTCCATGCCGGGCAGGATCTGGCCGACGGTGCCCGGCGCGTTGCGGTCCGGGTGGTTGACCGCGACCACGGGCGCGGCCTCGGTCGCGCCATAGCCTTCCAGCAGTTCAACAGCGCCGAACTTGCTGCTGAACAGGGCGCGGGTTTCTTCGCGCACCTTCTCGGCGCCCGCGACCACGAACTGCAGGGTGGCGAAATCGCCCGGCTCGGCCACGCGGCCGTACTGGTTCAGGAAGGTGTCGGTGGCGAACAGGATCGACGCCTTCACCTGCGGTAGCAGATCGGTGATCTGCTTGGCGTGCAGAGGGGAGGGATATTGGAACGCCTTCATGCCCTGCAGCAGCGGCAGGATGACCCCGCCGGTCAGGCCGAAGCAATGGAAGGTGGGCAGCGGGTTGAACATCACCCATTCCGGCTTCAGGTCGATGTGGGCGGCGACCTGGCGGGCGTTGGCGACCAGGTTCGTCTGGCTCAGCACCACGCCCTTGGGGGCGCCGAAGCTGCCGGAGGTGAACAGCACCACGCCGGGCGCGTCGGGATCGGTCTTCACGCGGAACCGCCTCGGCGCCGCGCCGGCGGCGAGGCCGTACAGCTTGTCCGCCAGGCCGATGGTCTTGCGCACGTCGTCCAGCCAGACGATGTCGGCGACCGTCTTCAGCTCCTCGATCAAATCGTCCAGCTTGGCCTGGTCGATGAAGCGCTTGGCGGTCAGCACTTTCTTGACCCCAGCGGTGCGGATCGCCGCCTTGAGGTTGGCCTCGCCGGCGGTGAAGTTCAGCATGACCGGCACACGGCCGTGGGCGTGCAGGCCGAAGAAGGTGACCACCACGCCCATCGACGAGGGCAGCAGGATGGCCACGCGCTCGCCGACCTCGGTCATGTTCGCGATCTTGCGGCCCAGCACGAAGGCGGCGCGGATCAGGCCGGTGTAGGTGAGGGGATGGCGGTCCTGGTCCTCCAGTATCTCCTTGTCCCCGAACCGCGACCGCGCCTCGATCAGGGCGTCGATCAGCGTGTCTTGGTAGAGCGAGGGATCCAGGGCCTGGCGCAAGCGCGTCTCCTACCGAGGGCGAGCGGCCCTCTCTGTTGTCGGGCGACTGTCATTACTGACGCCGCGTGAACTTGAAAAGATGTGTCACCCCGCGTGAGTTCCGGCAGGCGCCGAAGGCTGTAACCCGCTGTGCCTTGCCTTCCCGCGCGGGAAAGCCGAAATACCGGCCATGGTCACCCTGATCGACACCCTTCAGCGCAAGCCGTCGGAGCTGCGTCACCCGGAAAAGCAGAACCGACCGGAGACGGTGGTGCTGAAGAAACCGGACTGGCTGCGGGTCAAGGCGCCCGGCTCGGGCCAGTACAACGCCACGAAGGAGATCGTCCGCTCCAAGGGGCTGGTGACCGTCTGCGAGGAAGCGGCCTGCCCCAACATCGGCGAGTGCTGGAGCCAGAAGCACGCCACGCTGATGATCATGGGCGACACCTGCACGCGCGCCTGCGCCTTCTGCAACGTCAAGACCGGCCTGCCTCAGGCGCTGGACCCCGAGGAGCCCGCCAAGGTCGGCCTGGCCGTCCAGCAGATGGGGCTTAACCACGTGGTGATCACCTCGGTCGACCGCGACGATGTGTCCGACGGCGGCGCGACCCACTTCGCCGAGGTGGTGCGCCAGATCCGCATCCAGGCGCCGCAGACGACCATCGAGATACTTACGCCCGACTTCCTGAGGAAGGACGGCGCCGCCGAGGTGATGATCGACGCCCGGCCTGACGTCTTCAATCACAACCTCGAGACCGTGCCGCGGCTCTATCTGAAGATCCGGCCCGGGGCCCGCTACTTCCATTCGCTGCGCCTGCTGCAGATGGTCAAGGAGCGCGACCCGAACCAGTTCACCAAGTCCGGCATCATGGTCGGCCTGGGCGAGACCAAGGAAGAGGTCATGCAGGTGATGGACGACATGCGCTCCGCCGGCG
>JAEXZS010000007.1 GCA_023451375.1 Pseudomonadota bacterium | reverse complement strand
GCGCGGCGGGGCTCGGCGTCGGCGCGGACGCGGGGGTCGGCGGCGGCGGGGTGTTCTCGGCGGCCAGGGCGCGGGCCGCCATCTGCTGGGCCTGGAAGCGGGCGGCCAGCTTCTCGGTCAGTTCCTTGGCCTGGGCGGGCTGCATCTGCGCCATGATGGCGGCCAGGGTGCGCGGGCGCATGGCGGCGGCGACGGGCAGGCGCACACGGTCCTCCAGCGAGGCCATCACCGGGGCGGCGTCCTTGGGCCGCATGGCGGAATAGACCTGCACCAGCCGGTCGATCTCCGCCTTCTCACGCTCGTCGACCTGACCCAGCATCTGCTTCATCTCGGCCTTCAGGGCTTCCAGCGCCTGGACCTTGGCGTCGAGTTTCTGCTCGGCGGCCGTCATCAGCGGCAGCATGGTGGCGAAGTCCTGGTCGCGTGCGTCCAGCTCGGTGCGGCGCTGCGACAGCGACTGGATGATCCGCAGCTCGGCCGGGGATATGCCCGCCTGCTGCGCCAACTGCTCGGGCGTCAGGGCGCAGGCCGCCGGGGCGGTCTTGGCCGGGGCGGCGGCGGCGGCCGGGGCGGCTTCCTCGGCCCAGGCCTTGGCCCCTTCGAACAGGCCCGGCGCGACGCCGATGGCGCGCACGGCGACGACGCCGCCGATGGCGACGGCGATCAGGGGCAGAAGGCGGGGAATGCGGGCCATGGGGCGGTGTTCCGGTCTCAGGCGGCGAACAGGTCGTCGTCGAGATTACGACGCGCGGCGTTGAGGCTTTGTTTGGCGGTTTGGTTAGCGGCGCGTCCGGCGGTCAGGGCCTGAACGATGGAGGCGACGTTGTCGCGGCCCGGCGCGGGCGCTCGTCGGCCGCCGGCCAGCCCCTCGATACGCTCGGCCAGCACGGCCATGCGGCGGGCCCGGTCTTCGTCCTCGGGCTGCGCGGCCGCCGTCGTGGGGATCGACGGAGCGGGGCGCGCTTCCTCCAGCCGCTCGTTGGGCTGCGTCGGCTGAGGTCCGCGCGCGATAAGGGTTTCGAGCTGCTGCTTCACCTCGCGCGCCTTGATGATGCGGTCGTGCAGCAGGTCGGTCTCCTGGCCGGCGGCGCGCAGGGTCGCCAGGGCGGATTCGGCCCGGCCCGCGGCGGCGTTCAGTTCGCCCACCGCCTGGGCGAAGGCGACCTGGCCCTCCCGCAGCGCTTTCAGCTTGCGCTCCAGCTTCACGCCGTAGCCGACCGCCGCGACCAGCAGCAGCATCAGCACCGCGTCCATGATCATGCCGGTCATCCCGCGCTCCTTCTCAGACGCGCGGCGGCGTCGGTGGTGATGGGACCTTCCACGCGCACGGCGACATGCTGGCCCTTGCGGCCGATCCGGCCGGTGGTCAGCGGCACCGAACCGGCGCGGATCGAGACCTCGGATTCGGGTCCGGCGTTCAGCATCAGGGTGTCGCCGACCTTCAGGTTCAGCACGCTGGACAGCGGCGCCTGCTGCTCGTCCAGCACCACCCGCACCTCGGTGTCCGTGGTCCAGAGCTCGGTCGCCAGGTGGCTTTCCCAGATGTTGTCGCGGCCGAACTTCTCGCCCATGAACTGCTGCAGCAGCATCTTGCGGATCGGCTCCAGCGTCGCATAGGGCAGCAGCAGCTCGATGCGCCCGCCGCGATCCTCCATGTCGATGCGCAGCTTGATCAGGATGGCGGCGTTCGCGGGCCGGGCGATGGCGGCGAAGCGCGGGTTGGTCTCCAGCCGGTCCAGGTTGAAGTGCACCGGCGTCAGCGGCTCGAACGCCTGGCGGGCGTCGTTCAGCACCACCTCGATCATCCGCTGCACCAGCACCCGCTCGATGGTGGTGTAGGGCCGCCCCTCGATACGCAGCGCCGCTGTGCCGCGCCGCCCGCCCAGCAGCACGTCGACGATCGAATAGATCAGGTTGGAATCGACCGTCAGCAGGCCGTAGTTGTCCAGCTCCTCGGCCCGGAACACCGCCAGGATCGCCGGCAACGGAATGGAGTTCAGATAGTCGCCGAATCGGATCGAGGAGATGTTGTCCAGGCTCACCTCGACGTTGTCGGAGGTGAAGTTGCGCAAGCTGGTCGTCATCAGCCGCACCAGACGGTCGAAGACGATCTCCAGCATCGGCAGGCGCTCGTAGGACACCAGCGCGGAGTTGATGATGGCGCGGATGCCGGACTTCTCCGACCCGTCGTCGCCGCCCAGGTCAAAGCCCAGCAGGCTGTCGATCTCGTCCTGGTTCAGGACGCGTTCGGACAGGGCGTCGCCCATGTCGCCCAGCGGCTCGAAGCCGGCGCCGCCCAGGGGATCGAGTTCGGCCGCGTCGCTCATGTCTATTGGACCAGCATCTCTTCGATCAGCACGGCGTCGACCTTGCCCGGCGCGGCGATCAGGTTGACGCGGCGCAGGATCTCGGCGCGCAGTTGATAGGTGCCGGCAGAGCCGCTCAGGTCCTCGGGCCGAAGTTCGCGCACGAAGCCGGTGAACATGTCCTGCAGGCGCGGCATCTCCTCCTGCAGATGCGTCGCCACGGCCGCGTCCTTGGTCTCCAGGGTCAGCTTCAGCTTCAGGAAAGTCGGACGGCCGTCGGCGGACTGGATGTTCATGACCATGTCCGGCAGGGTGTAGAAGGTCACCCCGTCGGGACCTTCCGCGATCTTGCCCAGGGCCGGATCGGCCTCGGCCTCGCCGCCGCCGTGGCCGCCGCCCTTCTTCTCTTCGCCGTGCCCGCCCTTCTCGGCCTTCTCCTCGCCATGACCGGCCTCGGCCTCGGCGCCGTGGGCCTCGGCGGGCTTGGGCTTCATCAGGAAGAAGGCCGCCGCGCCGCCGCCGCCCAGCACCAGCAGGGCCACGGGCGCGATGATGAACAGCAGCGGCAGCTTCTTTTTCTTCGGCGCGCCGTCGCCTTCGCCGCCCTCGCCGTCCGTGACGGCGGGCGGGCCGGCGTCCGCGCTCGCGTCGCCCTTCTTCTTGCCCAGCTTCAACATGCGGCCGACTCGCCCCGAATGGTCCCAGGGGGAAGATCGGCCGGGTTTGGTTAACACGGCGTTTACAATCGGCAGGATTTGCCGGGCGCCGCAGCGGCCGTTCCCCCTCAAACCCCCGCCGCGCCTGGATTCACCCTGTTGGCACGCCCGTTGCGAGGGGAATGGCGAAGGAGCACGCCCTCGTGGAAAACGCCGCCTACATCGGACTGTCCCGCCAGATGACCCTGCGCCGCGAACTCGACATCGTGGCCAACAACGTCGCCAATGCGGACACCACCGGCTTCAAGGTCGAACAGCTGATGGTCGGCGCCGAGATCGGCCGGCGCGCCCGCAACGACGCCATCCGCCCGTCGGCCAGCTTTGTCCTGGACAACGGCGTCGGCCGCGACTTCGGCCAGGGCTCGCTGCGCCAGACCGGCCGCGCCCTGGACTTCGCCATCGAAGGCGAAGGCGCCTTCTTCGCCGTTCGCGACGGCGCCGGCGGCCAGGCCTACACCCGCGACGGCGGCTTCACCCTGGACCCGGAAGGCCGCCTGACCACCAAACAGGGCCAGCCGGTTCTGGGCGGCGGCGCCGAGATCGTGCTGGACCCCGAACTGGGCCCGCCCTCGGTCGGTCCCGACGGCGCCATCACCCAGGACGGAGACATCGTCGGCCAGCTGTCGGTCGTCCGCTTCGGCGCCCTAGGCGTGCTCGAGAAGGGCGGGGACGGCCTGTACCGCAACGCCTCCAACGAGCAGCCGATCGAGGCCAACGACGTGCAGGTCCGCCAGGGCATGCTGGAAGGCTCGAACGTCAATCCGCTGCTGGAGATGACCAGCCTGATCGAGATCAGCCGCGCCTACGAAAGCGTCTCGCGGATGATCGAGAACACCACCGACCTCAGCCGTCGCGCCGTCGAGCGCCTCGGCAAGGCCGCTTAAGGGAGCCCCTCAAGCAGCGAGGCGCCGCGCGCCGAGCCATAGGGAGAAAACATAATGCGCGCGCTCAGAACCGCCGCCTCGGGCATGGCCGCCCAGCAGCTGAACGTGGAGGTCATCTCCAACAACATCGCCAACATGAACACGGTGGGCTTCAAGAAGCAGCGCGCCGAGTTTCAGGACCTGCTCTACCAGAACATCGAGCGGATGGGCGCGCAGTCGTCCAACCAGGGCACCGTGGTGCCGACCGGCATCCAGATCGGCGCGGGCGTCAAGGCCGGGGCCGTCTACCGCATCACCGAACAGGGCACGCCCCAGCACACCGGCAACCCCTACGACATGGCCATCGACGGCAAGGGCTTCTTCCAGGTGACCCTGCCGTCCGGCGAGATCGCCTACACCCGCGCGGGCAACCTGCAGGTCAATCCGGAAGGCCAGATCGTCACTGACGATGGCTATCAGCTGGAGCCCGCCATCACCATTCCGCAGGACGCGGTCGACATCATCATCTCCAAGTCGGGCCTGGTCCAGGTGACCATGGCCGGTCAGCCGGAACCGACCACCGTCGGCCAGATCGAACTGGCGACCTTCTTCAACGAGGCGGGACTGGAAGCCATCGGCGACAACCTGCTGCTGGAGACCGCCGCCTCCGGCGCCGCCACCATCGGCGCCCCGGGCGAGGTCGGCTTCGGCCAGATCCTGCAGGCCTACACCGAAGCGTCCAACGTCGACGCCGTGGCCGAGATCAGCGCCCTGATCGTGGCCCAGCGCGCCTATGAGATGAACTCCAAGGTCATCAGCACCGCCGACGAGATGCTGTCCGTCGCCGCCCAGGTGAAGAGCTGATGCGCACCCTGATCCTCGCCGCGCTGTTCGGCGCCCTCGCCGCCCCGGCCCTGGCCGCCCCGGTGACGCTGAAGGCCAATCCGGTCGACAACGACGGCCGCGTCACCCTGGGCGACATCTTCGACGGCGCCGGCGCCGCTTCGGACGTCATGGTCGCCCGCCGCGCCGGCCCGTCGGTCGTGCTGGAGGCGGGACAACTCCAGGCCCTGGCCCGCCAGGCCGGCCTGGACTGGTCCAATCCCAACGGCCTGCGCCGCGTCGCCGTCCGCCTGGGCGCCGCCGCTCAGCCAGGCGCCCTCGCCGCAACATCCGCCGCGCCCCCCGCCGAACTCTCACCCCCGCCCGCCGCGACGCCGATCCGCGCGGCCTCGCGCCGTCCTGCCGCGCGCGAGACGGTGATCAAGCGCAACGACGTCATCCGCGTCACCTATGAGGTGGGCGGCGTGAAGCTGGCCGTCATGGGCCGGGCCATGCGCGACGCCGCGATGGGCGAGCCCGTCGCCGTCGCCAACACCACCTCCAACCGCATCATCGATGCGGTCGCCTCCGGTCCCGGTCAGGCCGTCGCCGGCCCCGCCGGCCAGGCCATCCGCGCCGCCGCCGTCCAGCAGTTCGCCGCCCGATAGGGAAAAGTCCGTCATGCGTAAGCCCGTCCTCGCCGCCGCCCTCCTCGCCGCCTCCGGCCTCGGCGCCTGCTCCACCGCCATCGAGGCGGTGCGCGGGCCCGAACTGGCGCCGATCGGCTATCCCGCCGCCCTGGTGCCGGTGCAGCAGGTCCACCTGCAGACGCCGCGCTCTGAAGCGCCGGCCGCCAGCGCCAACAGCCTGTGGCGCACCGGCGCGCGCTCCTTCTTCGGCGACCAGCGCGCCCGCCACATCGGCGACATCCTGACCGTCCGCATCGACATCGACGACCGCGCCCAGACCCAGAACTCGACCCAGCGGTCGCGCACCAACGACGCCTCGGCGGGCGTCAGCAACTTCTTCGGTCTGGAAAGCGCCGCCAACCGCGCCTTCCCCAACGCCTTCGATCCGGAAAACCTGATCGGTCTCGGCGGCGAGGCCAACTCCGCGGGGTCCGGCTCGGTCAATCGCTCCGAGCGCGTGTCGCTGACCGTCGCCGCCGTCGTCACCGAGGTGTTGGCCAACGGCAATCTGGTCATCCAGGGCCGCCAGGAGGTCCGCACCAACCGCGAGGTCCGCGAATTGACGGTCGCCGGCATAGTCCGGCCCGAGGACATCTCCTCCGCCAACTCGATCAACCACACCCAGATCGCTGAGGCGCGCATCTCCTACGGCGGTCGTGGCGACATCAGCCGGATGCAGGCCGCGCCCGCCGCCCAGAGCCTGGTGGAGCGCTTCAGCCCCTTCTAGGTCGGCAAATTCGGCCGGGCGCCCAGGCGTGGCCGTGAACTCCTGACGCCGACCCGCGTTAGCTCGTCGGAAGTGAGTTCTGACGATGTTCAAGATATTGGTCCCCGCCGTCGCCGCCTGCGCCCTGGTCGCCTTCGCCGCCCGGACCCAGTCGCTCGAGTCCACGCCCGAGGCGCCGTCGATGGCTTGGCGCCTCAGCTATGAGGACTCCCTGGCCAAGCTGACCTACGGCCTCGCCAACTCCGACCATCTGGCCGTGATGATCACCTGCGCGCCCGGTGAATCGACGGCGGTTGTCTATGGCGAGGCCCAGCCGGACTCGCCACGCCTGGTGCGCGCCTCCATGGGTCCGGCGGCGCTGGACCCGCTGACCGGCGGCGACGCCTATGAGACCCTGATCCCGCTGCAGGACGCCAACCTGACGGGCCTGGCCTCCAACGGCTCGATCCGCCTCGTCGGAGACGCCGGACCGACCGTGCTGCGCGCTGACCGCGCCGAACGTCGCCTGGCCGCCGACTTCCTGGCCTATTGCGGTTCTGCGCGCGTCTGACGACTATGGCGAACGGCGCCACGCCGTGCGCGTCAGCGGGGGCTGATCCATGACCTTTTTGATGTCGGCCATGCTGGCGGCTCTTCTTCAGAGTTCGGCCGGCTGGACCTGGACCCTCTATGAGGGCGACGGCCCCGTCGTGCTGGCCAATGAGATCCCCGACACGCCGGAACTGCGGACCACGCTTCAGTGCGATTCCGGCTCCAGCGCCGTGGAGGTGTCGGTCTTGCTGCCCGACGCCCAACCTGGTTTCGCCCGCCTCCGCGCCGGCGACGCCACGGCGACCAGTGAGGCGCGGGCGGAACGAGACGGCCGTCTCGGCGTGGCGCTGCGCACCGATCATCCGCTGTTCGCCGCCTTCTCCGCCACGGGGGACATGACGGTGGCCGTTGGCGACGCGGCCACGCGGGTGACGGTGCCGTCGCAACACCTGCCCAAGCTGCGCCGCTTCTCCGACCTCTGCTCCGGATAAGCCTCATGCGCTTCACGCCCCTCGCCGCGACCCTCGCCTTTTCAGCCCTGGCCGCCTGCGCCACGCGGCCGGAGGCGCCCGCGTCCGTCCAGCAGGCGGCGCCCGCACCGGTCGACGGCTACGACTGGTTCATGCACGCCGAGGGGGATGAAGCCGTGCTGGCCTATGGCGTGGCCAACAGCGACGATTTGAAACTGCGCCTGGATTGCACGCCGGCGTCCGGCCGACTGCGCCTGACCGCGCCGGCGGCGGGTACGGAACGGGCGATCGCGCTGGAATCCGGCGGCGACACCGAACGCTACGCCGCCGCCGCCGAGCCTTCCGGCATCCACGACGGCGACCTGCTGGTCGCCGAGGCGGCCGTCGCCGACCCGGTGTTCCAGCGCTTCCGCCGCCTGGGCTGGATCGCCGCCTGGCGCGGCGGCCATCGCGACGTCTATGCCGCCCATCCCGGTTCTCGCAAAGGCGTCAGCGACTTCTTCGCCGCCTGCGGCTGAGGCTTGACGCGCCCTCCCCGCTCGGCTTGCCTGCGGGCCTGTTCAGGAGGGCTCCATGAAGATTTCGTCCCTGGCCGTCGCGGCCTTGCTGGCCGTGGCCGCGCCGACGGTCGGCCTGGCCCAGACGGTCCCGTCCGCCACGGCGCCCAGCCCCGCCGACGCCGCCCTGAACCAGATCGTCGCCGACTACGAGACCTATCTGAAGTCGGTCGATCCCTTCAGCGCCTCGACCGAAGGCGATGTCGAGGCGATGGCGCGCGTCCCCGATCTGTCGCGCGCCTTCGAACTGGCCCAGCGCGCGCCGCAGCAAGCCTTCCTCGGCAGGCTCCAGGCCATCCGACCGGATGACCTGTCCCCGCCCGCCCGCATCAATCACGCCTTCCTCCTCTACAGCCTGGGCCGAAGCCTCGAAGGCACGGAGTACGACGTCGGCCGGCTGGCGTTCGATGCCGAGGGCGGACCCGGCACATGGGCGCTCTACGTCGGAAACAGCACCCGGCTGAACTCCGTCGCCGAGGCTGAGGCCTTCATCCGCCGCATCCGCGGCTTCGGGACCATCTACGCCCAGACGACCGACAACGCCCGACGCGGGCTAGAGACCGGCATGGTCCAGGCCCGCTCGGTCACCGAAAGCGCCCTCGCCCTGGCCCGCAACGACGTGGCCATCGCGCCGGACGTCGACCCGTTGCTCAAGCCCTTCGACACCCTGCCGTCCACCGTCTCTCCGGCCGAAAAAGAGCGGCTGAAGGCCGAGGCCGCCCAGGTCGTCGCCTCCGTCATCGTCCCCGCCCGCCAGGCGTGGCTGGCTTTCCTGGAAGGCGAATACCTGCCCAAGGCGCCGACCGAGCCGGGCCTGAGCCACCGCTCCGGCGGCAAGGATCTATACGCCTATCTGGTGCGCGGCCACACGACCACCGACTTGACGCCGGACCAGGTTCACCAGATCGGCGTCGATGAGGTCGCGCGCATCCGCGCCCGCATGGACATCGAGATGCGGGCCGCCGGCTGGACCGGCGACTTCGCCGGCTTCCTGACCTTCCTGCGCACCGACCCGCGGTTCTACGCCCCGAGCCGCGAGGCGCTGCTGGAGAAGGCGTCGGAGATGGCCAAGCGCGCCGACGGCGGCCTGCCGCCCCTGTTCGCCACCCTGCCCCGCCTGCCCTACGACGTGCAGCCCGTCCCGCCGCAGATCGAGGAGAACTACACCACCGGCCGCTACAACGGCGGCTCGATGCAGAACGGCGTCGCCGCCCACTACATCGTCAACACCTCCAAGCTGGACCAGCGGCCGCTCTACGAGCTGCCCGCCCTGACGCTGCACGAGGCGGTTCCCGGCCACCACGTCCAGATCGCCCTGCAGCAGGAGGCCGAGGGCCAGCCCTACTTCCGCCGCCAGGCCAACGTCACCGCCTTCACCGAGGGCTGGGGGCTTTACGCCGAGTTCCTGGGCGAGGAGATGGGCTTCTACCGCACGCCCTACGAACGGTTCGGCCGCCTGTCGTACGAGATGTGGCGCGCCTGCCGCCTGGTCGCCGACACCGGCCTGCACTGGATGGGCTGGAGCGAGGAGCAGGCCCGCGCCTGCTTCCGGGACAACTCGGCCCTGGCGCCCCACAACATCGAGACCGAGCTCCAGCGCTATATCGGCTGGCCCGGCCAGGCGACCGCCTACAAGATCGGCGAGATCCGCCTGCGCGACATCCGCGCCCGCGCCGAGCGTGAACTGGGCGACCGGTTCGACGTGCGCGCCTTCCATGACGCCCTGCTGACGGAAGGCCCCCTGCCGCTGGCCCTGCTCGACCAGCGCATGGACGCCTGGATGGCGGAGCAGAAGGCCCGGTAGCCCGGATCAGGCCGCGGCGATCGCGGCCTTGTTCTCGGCCCAGTCCGGCGCCGGCAGGCCCTTGGACCGCAGGAACTCCGGGTTGAACAGCTTGGACGCATAGCGCGATCCGGGGTCGCACAGGCAGGTCACGATGGTGCTGCCCGGCCCCAGCTCGCGCGCCAGCCGCACCGCCCCGGCGATGTTCACCCCCGCCGAGCCGCCCAGCGACAGGCCCTCGTGCTTCACCAGGTCGAACAGGATCGGCAGGAACTCCGCGTCCTCGATCCGATAGGCGAAGTCCGGCCTGAAGCCCTCCAGGTTCCCGGTGATCCGCGCCACGCCGATCCCCTCGGTGATCGACGACCCTTCGCTGGTCATCTCGCCCTTGTTGAACCAGTTGAACATGGCCGCGCCGGCCGGATCGGCCAGGGCGATGGCCACGTCCGGCTTGCGCTCGCGCAGATAGGCCGAGACGCCCGCGATGGTCCCGCCCGAGCCCACGGCGCTGACGAAGGCGTCCACCCGGCCCTCCGTCTGCTCCCAGATTTCCGGCCCGGTCCCGAAATAGTGCGCGTCGCGGTTGGCGGTGTTGTCGAACTGGTTGGCCCAGATCGCCCCGGCCGCCTCGCTCTCGTCCAACTCGGCCGCCAGCCGCCCCGAATAGTGGACGAAGTGGTTGGGGTTCGAGAACGGCGCCGCGTCCACCTCGACCAGCCGCGCGCCCAGCGAGCGGATGGCCGACTTCTTCTCCTCGGACTGGGTCCGGGGCATGACGATGACGACGGGGTGCCCCAGCGCCGCCCCGACCAGGGCCAGGCCGATGCCGGTGTTGCCCGCCGTGCCCTCGACGATGGTCCCGCCGGGCCGCAGCGCGCCCGACGCCCGGGCGTTCTGCACGATCGACAGGGCCGCCCGGTCCTTGATCGAGCCGCCGGGGTTCATGAACTCGGCCTTGCCCAGGATCTCGCAGCCCGTCTCGTCCGACAGGCGGTTCAGGCGGATCAGCGGCGTATGGCCGATCAGGTCGACGACGGTGGGGGTGGCGGGCACGGGAAAACCTTGGCGATGAAGAAGTCAGGCGGCGGCGACGCGCCTACCCAGATGGATGCCGCATTCGGTCTTGTCCATCCCCGACCAGCGGCCGGCGCGGGCGTGCTCGCCCTCCTGGACCGGCCGGGTGCAGGGCCAGCAGCCGATGGACGGATAGCCCTGCTCGACCAGGGGATGGCGCGGCAGGTCGTGGGTCTCCAGCCATCCCTCCACATCGTCCTTGTCCCAGTCGGCCAGCGGATTGACCCGCAGCACGCCGTCCAGCACATCGAACGGCTTCAGCGTCGCCCGCGTCGAGGCCTGGTAGCGCTTGCGGCCCGTGATCAGGACATTGAACCCGGCCGTGGCCCGCGCCAGCGGCCGCACCTTCCTCAGGTCGCAGCAGGCGTCGGCGTCGGTCTTCCACAGGTCGTCGCGCGCATCCAGCGTCGCCTTCTCCTCGGCGTCCGGCGTCACCAGCCGCACATCGGTCAGACCCAGCGTCCTGGTCAGCTGGGTCCGGTACGACAGGGTTTGCAGGAAGTGCTGGCCGGTCTCCAGGAACACCACCGGCACATCGAGCTTCTCGCGCGCGACCACGTGCAGCAGCGCCGCCGATTCCGCGCCGAACGAAGAGATGACGGCCGCTTTCAGCCCCAGGGCGGGGTCCAGCGCCGCCTTCACCACCGCCGCCGCGCCACGGCCGGCGACCTCGTGGTTCAGCCGCTCGGCCAGCGCCTCCAGGTCATGGTCGTTCGCCGCGCGGCGCCGCTGCCAGATGGTCCGCGTCGCGTCCGTCGCCGGCTGATAGGCCGCGCTGAACGCCTCGCTCATGCGGACCCAGGCCTCCCGGTCCGCCCCGGGCGCCAGCTCGACGGCGTCGAAGCCCGTGCGGCTCAGGTGCCGCGCCTGGTCCGGCAGCACCTTGCCCGCCGCGATCAGCCGGCCGGCGAAGCCCCGCTCCCGCAGCACCGCCGCCAGAGAGAAGCCGCGCCCGTCGCGAAAGGCGTCGAACTCCAGCACCAGCGCATCGGCCTCCGCCGCGGCGGCCTCGACCGCTTCCAGCGGCGTGGCGACCGGCAGGCGCGGTCCGTTGTGGACGCCGTCAAGCAGCTGCAGCATCGAGGGCCTCATAGATGGCGTCGCGGAAGGGATCGGGACCGACGCGGCGCACCGTGTCGATGAAGCGCTCGCCCTCCGTCCGGATTTCGAGATAACGGTCCAGCGTCCGTTGGATGGCGGGCGCGACCTCTTCCGACGGCAGGCTCTTGCCGACGATGTCGCCCAGCGCCGCCTGCTCGTCCGGCGAACCGCCGACGGTGATCTGGTAGTATTCCTCGCCCTTGCGATCGACGCCCAGCACGCCGATGTGGCCGACGTGGTGGTGGCCGCAGGCGTTGATGCAGCCGCTCATGTTGATCCGCACCGGACCCAGCCTCTCCTGGTAGTCGAGGTCCGCCAGCCGCTTCGACAGGGCCTGCGCCACCGGGATCGACCGGGCGTTGGCCAGGCTACAGTAATCCAGCCCCGGGCACGCGATCACGTCCGTGACCAGGTCCGCGTTCGCCGTCGCCAGCCCCGCCTCGGCCAGCGCGCGCCAGATCGCCGGCGCGTCGTCCAGCTTCACATGCGGCAGGACCAGGTTCTGCTCATAGGCCGCGCGTATCTCATCGAAGGCGTAGCGTTCGGCCAGGTCCGCCACGACCTCCATCTGCTCGGCCGTGATGTCGCCGGGCACGCCCCCGACCGGCTTCAGTGAGATCACCATGGAGGCGTAGCCCGGCTGGCGATGGCGCCGCACATTGTTGCGCGCGAACCGGGCGAAGTCCGGATCGGCCAGCAGCGCCCGGTCGAACGGCGCGCTGGCCTTCGGCAGGGTCTCGAACGGCGGGGGCGCGAAATAGGCCTTGATCCGCGCCACCTCGTCCTCGGGCACGCGCAGGTCCTCGCGGCGCAGGGTGGCGAAATGGCGCTCGACCTCCTCGCGGAAGGTCTCCAGCCCCACCGAGGCCACCAGGATCTTGATCCGCGCCTTGTGGATGTTGTCCCGTCGCCCCAGCAGGTTCCAGGTGCGCAGGATGGCCGTCAGATAGGCCAGCAGGTCGGCCGCCGGCACCGCCGGGGCGATCTCCTGGGCGATATGGGGCAGCCGACCCTGGCCGCCGCCGACGAAGACGCGAAAGGCCGTGCCTCCGTCCTCGTCCTGCACGATCTGCAGGCCGACATCGTGGGTCCGGATCGCCGCCCGATCCTTTTCGGCCCCGGTCACCGCGATCTTGAACTTGCGCGGCAGGAACGAGAATTCCGGGTGGATCGTCGACCACTGGCGGATGATCTCGCACCAGGGGCGGGGGTCCTCGATCTCGTCGTCGGCCGCGCCCGCGAACACGTCGGTGGTGGTGTTGCGGATGCAGTTGCCCGAGGTCTGGATGGCGTGCATCTCGACGTCGGCCAGGTCGCTCAGGATCGTCGGCAGGTCGGTCAGGGCCGGCCAGTTGTACTGGATGTTCGTGCGCGTGGTGAAATGGCCGTAGCCCTTGTCGTAGGTGCGGGCGATGTGGGCCAGCCGGCGCATCTGCCGGCTGTTGAACGTGCCATAGGGAATGGCGACGCGCAGCATGTAGGCGTGCAGCTGCAGATAGACGCCGTTCATCAGCCGCAGCGGCTTGAACTCGTCTTCGCTCAGGGCGCCGGACGCGCGCCGCGCCACCTGGTCGGAGAACTCCGCCACCCGCTCGCGCACCAGCGCATGGTCGAACTCGTCATAGCGATACATCAGCCCACGCCTCCCGCGACGCTGTGGCCCACGGTCGGCCCGGCCGAGCGGATGCGCTCCTTCAGCCGATCGCGGCCCGAGGGCGTGCGATCCTGAACCTCGACCGCATAGGGATTGACGAAGATCTCGGGCCGCCCCGCGACCTCGGCGATCACGATCTCGGCCGCCGCGTCGTCCAGCATGGACGCCTGGTCGATGCGTTCGACCGGTTGGTTGTCGACGCCGACATAGATGACGCGGCCGTCCGACAGCCTGTTCGCCGTCACGATCTTCATGCCGCCGCCTCCGCGCGCACGTCGGATCGCGCCGAGAAGGCCGCCGTCTCGCCGACGAACAGCAGGGTGGGTCCGGTCAGATGGCTTTGGCGCACCAGGGCGCCCAGCCCGTCGAGCCGCCCGGTCAGCACCCGCTCGTCCGGGCGGCTGCCGTTCTCGACGACGGCCACCGGGGTCGAACCCGCGCGACCCGCCGCCATCAGCTTCGCCGCTGTCTCTTCCGCCCGGTCGACGCCCATGTAGATGGCCAGGGTGTGGTTCGGCGCCGCCAGCCGGGTCCAGTCGGCCTCGACGCCGCCCGGCTTGGCCTGGGCCGTGACGAAGGTCACCGCCTGGGCGTGATCGCGATGGGTCAGCGGCACGCCCGCCGAGGCCGCGCAGGCCAGGGCCGCCGTCACTCCAGGCACCACGAACACCGGCACGCCCGCCGCGCGCATCGCCTCCAGCTCCTCGCCGCCGCGCCCGAAGACGAACGGATCGCCGCCCTTCAGCCGCACCACCCGATGCCCGGCGCGGGCCTCTTCGATCATAAGCGCCTCGATCTGGTCCTGCGGCACGGAATGGTCGCCGCGCGCCTTGCCGACATAGAGCCGCTTCGCGTCGCGCCGCGCCCGCGCCAGCACCGCCTCGGGCACAAGCCGGTCATGGATGATCACGTCGGCGTCCTGCAGCACCCGCAGCGCCTTCAGCGTCAGCAGCTCCGGATCGCCCGGCCCCGCCCCGACGATGTGCACCACGCCCTGTTCCGGCGCCGCCACGTTCAGCAGTCGCAGCATCTCGCGTCGCGCCTCGGCCGTACGGCCTGCCGCCGCCAGGTCGGCCGCCGGTCCCCGGAAAGCCTTTTCCCAGAACCGCCGCCGCGCCATGAAGTCCGGCACGCTGGCCTTGACGGTCTCGCGCAGTTCGCGCGCCAGCCGCGCCACATTGGCCAGCCCCTCGGGCAGCACGCCCTCGATCCGCGTCCGCACGTCTCGCGCCAGGATCGGGGCCGACCCGCCGGTCGCCACGCCCACCACCACCTCGTCACGGTCGATCAGGGCCGGGGTCTGGAAGTCGCTCAAAGCCGGCTGGTCCACCACATTGACCTGGGCGCCCGCCGCCCGCGCCCGCCCGACCAGCCGCCGCGTCTCGTCCAGGTCGCCCAGGGCGATGAACACCAGCCGCGCTCCGTCCAGCTCGCACGGTTCCGGCGCGCGCGGAACCGGCGTCGGCGCCGTCGGCGGCGTCTCCATCCTCGCGGGCCCGCCGTCGGGCGCGAACCACAGCACCTCGGCCGGGGTGTCGAGGAACAGTCGCAGCTTGGCCAGCGCCGGTTCGCCGCCGCCGATGATCACGATCTTGGCCGCTTCCAGGGGGATGGAAGCCAGAAAAACACGCATGGTCCAGGTTCCGGGCCGCCGCGGGGGAGACGGGCGACGGCAAGGTCCGGACTCTCCGCTTCCCGCGCCAGGGCCGCAAACCAGATTGCCTTTGTCTCGCTGATAGGATTTCTAACGGCGATGGTCCGATCCCTGCTCCCGCTCAACGCCCTGCGCGCCTTCGAGGCCTCCGCGCGGCACCTGAACTTCTCCCGCGCCGCGGACGAACTGGCGGTCACGCCCGGCGCGGTCAGCCAGCAGATCCGCCTGCTGGAGGACATCGTCGGCGGCCCCCTGTTCGTGCGCGAGGCGCGGGGCCTGCAGCTGACCGACCTCGGCCGCTCGTCCGTGCCGCTGCTGCGCGAAGGGTTCGAACGGCTGATGGACGCTTCGGCCCTGCTGCGCGAACCGCCGCGCCGTAAGCAGGTGTCGATCAGCGTCGCCCCCGGCTTCGCCTCCAAATGGCTGATGCCGCGCATGGACGACTTCCATGCCTCGCATCCCGAGATCGAGCTATGGATATCGGCCGACATGGAGCCCGCCGACCTGACGGAGGGCAAGATCGACCTGGCCGTGCGCTACGGGCCCGGCGACTACCCCGGCCTGACCGTCGATCGGCTGATGACGGAGACGGTGCTGCCCGTCTGCGCCCCTGCGCTGATGGCGGGCGAGCATCCGATCCGCAAGCCCGCCGACCTGGTGCGCCACACCCTGCTGCACGACATGTCCAACGACGGCGATCCCAGTCGCCCGGACTGGGCCATGTGGCTGAAGGCGCGCGGCGTGCGCCATCCCGACCCGCGCCGGGGTTCGCGCTTCAACCAGTCGGGCCTCTTGATCGAGGCGGCCATGGCCGGGCGCGGCGTGGCCCTGGCCAAGCGCACCCTGGCCCAGGCCGACCTGACCTCGGGCCGCCTCGTCGCCCCCTTCCCCGACGGGTCGGAGGCGGTCGGCTTCGCCTACTACGTCGTCCAGCCCCGCGACCGCCCGCCCTCCCCCAGCGCCACCGCCTTCGTCGCCTGGCTGAAGAAGCAGGCGGTCGACCACGACAATACGATGGGGCAGCTCTAGCGCGGCCGTGTAATCCGAAGACGGATATTCTCGAGCCTTCGGGGACATTCCGACGGCCATTGTCGAGACATGCCGCGCCTCCCGCTCGCCTGATCGGGCGCCTGTGCGACAATGGATTTGTAGAGTCCTCGACATTCCGGCGTCGGCATCTGCAGGTCTTTGTACATCGCCACATCCCGGTCTCGCCGCCCTGCAGGCAAGGCCCGCCCCGCGTTCCGATAGGAAACTCGGCAGCCGCCTGCGCGCGCATGCGCCCGTGGTTTTTCGTCACGCGAGACAGACGGGACAGCGCGACCGCAACGATCCCCCTTCCCGTCGGTTTTCGCCGCATGGCGCCGCGTCTGAAAGTCTTCACCTGGTCGGACGGCTTCCACGCCTTCACCGTCGCGACTTCCTCGCGGCCGAAGGCGCTTCAGGCCTGGGGCGTGAGCCAGGACCTGTTCAAGTCCGGCCTCGCCCGCCAGATCGAAGGCGGCCCGGATCACGATGCGGCGCTGAAATCGCCTGGTCAGGTCATCGAACGCGGCCTCTCCATCGATCCCGGTGAAATCAAGCCCGCCCGCAAGCCGAAAGGCCCCTCCGCCGCTTCCCGCCGCAAGGTCGAGGCGCTGGAAGCGGAACTGGCCGAACTGGACGAACGGCAAGCCGAGGAAGCCGATGCTCTCGAGGCCGAAGCGAAGGCTCTTGCCAAGCGACAGGCCGATCTGGAGAAGCGCCACGGGTCCGAGCGCGACCGCCTTCGAAACCGGCTGAAGGCCGCGCGCGACAAGGTCTGACGTTCACGGAGCGATCATCTCGGATTCGTCAACGGAACGTCGCACAGCCGAAGCGCCGCCGTCGCCGCCGCGACATTACCGCCGGTTACTCAGCCCCAGTTCTTGCCAAGCTTGGGGATGAGACATGGCGATTCGACTGAAGACGCGGCTGCTGGCCGCCGCGACCCTGGCCGGCCTGATGGGCGCGGCCCATTCAGCCCACGCCCAGGTAGCCCCGCCCGCCGCCGAGTTGGGCGAAATCATCGTCACCGCCCAGCTGCGCGAACAGGACCCGATCGACGTTCCCTTCGCCCTGACCGCCTATTCGGGGCAGTTCCTGACCGACCTGGGCATCCAGGAGCTGGACCAGCTGTCGGCCTTCGTGCCCGGCTTCCTGGTCCAGAACCAGTCCCCCAACAACGCCGGCTTCGTGATGCGCGGCATCACCTCGGATTCAGGTGAAGCCACCAACGAGCCCCGCGTCTCGGTGTTCCAGGACGGCGTGTCGATCTCCAAGTCGCGCGGCTCCTACGTCGAGCTGTTCGACATGGAGCGGATCGAGGTCGCCAAGGGTCCGCAATCGACCCTCTATGGTCGCGGCGCCCTGATCGGCGCGGTCAACCTGGTCCAGAATCGCGCCCAGCCGGGCCAGACCGATGCCTACGCCCAGATCGAGGCCGGCAGCGAGAACTACGTCTCGGTCGAAGGCGCCGTGAACCTGCCGGTGGGCGACACCGCCGCACTGCGCATCGCCACCCGCATGAAGACCCGCGACGGCTATGTCGACAACCTGCTGGGCGGCGAGGATTACAACGCGATCGAAACCAACGCCTTCCGCGTCTCAGGCGCCTGGGCGCCTTCGGACGCCATGCGCTTCGACCTGATCGCCAACTATCAGACCGACGACGCCTCGGGCACCTCGTTCAAGTCGATCGCCTATGAGCCGGCCGATCCGAACACCGGCGCCGTGCTGGGATCGAAGGAGCCCTGGGAAGGGGCGGCCCTGACGCCGGGCGCCCAGTTCGACGGCGGCAAGTCGCTGGGTCTGAACCGCGAGGTCTGGGGCGTGACCGGCCTGGCCCGCATTGAGCTGACCCCGTCCCTCGCCCTGAACTCCACCACCGCCTATCGCCAGTTCGAAAGCTACGAGACGTTCGACGCCGACGGCGTTTCGCTGCCGATCCTGACGGCCGCCGAGGACGCCTACGGCGAACAGTGGAGCCAGGATCTGCGCCTGTCGTTCGACAACGGCGGCCGCCTTACCGGCTTCGTCGGCGCCGGCTGGTTCCACGAGGAGGGCTATCAGCGGGCGCCGCTGCAGTTCAACGAACGCGTGGCCCTGCCGCAGCTGGTCGGCCTGTTGGACGGCGCTCCGGGCGTGGTCGGCGACAATACCCTGCCGCTGGGCGCCTATCCCACGGTGGTCACCGCGGCCCTGATGGCTCCGGCCTCGGCTGGCGGTTTCGGCCTGCCCGCCCCCGTGGCCTCCGCCCTCGTCGCCAACATGAAGGCGGCGCACATCGAGGAAAGCACCAACTTCAGCGAGCTGACCTCCTACGACGTCTTCGGCGACCTGACCTTGCAGGTCACCGATCGCCTCGAGATCAGCGGCGGCCTGCGTTACACCCAGGATGAGAAGACCAGCGGCTTCTCCAGCCGCTTGGTCAATGGCCGCTCGGTCGGCGGCGGCTTGCTGGCCCTGCAGTCGGTTCAAGCCAACATCAATCGCCTGATCACCCTAGGCACTCCAGAGGCTCTGGCGCAGGCCGCCCAGCTCGGCGCCTTCGCCAACGGCCTGATCACCGGCCTGGCGACGCCGGGCATGGCCAATGCCCCGGCCTCGCCGGCCTTCCCGCTGTTCGGCCTGACCATCCAGCCGACCGCCAACAACGGCGACGCCATCTATCGCGATCTGGACGACGATGGTCTGACCTGGCGCCTGACGGCCCGCTACGCCGTCAGCGAAGACGCCAATGTCTATGCCAACTATGCGCGCGGTCGTCGTCCGCAGGTGCTGGCCGCCTCCTCGCCCAGCCACCCCATCGGCCTGCTGCTCGCCGGCGGCGCCGCCCAAATCGGCCAGCCGACTTTCTCGGAAGTCGATGTCGAGACCGTCGACAGCTACGAGGTCGGCGCCAAGGCCGCCCTGATGGATCGCCGCCTGCGCATCGATGGCGCGGTCTATTTCTACAACTACGAGAACTTCCAGACGACGGTGCAGCAGGGCGCCGAGTTCATCACCGCCAATGCCGGCGAGGCCAAGGCCTATGGCTTCGAAGGCCAGATGAACTACGCCGTCGCATCCAACTTCGATCTGTTCGCCACCTACGGCTACAACCACTCGCGGTTCGATAACGGCGTGTTCGACGGCAATCGCTTCCGCCTGTCGCCCGATCACCGCGCGTCTATCGGCGCCCTGTGGAGCCTGCCGGTCGCCGGCGGGGCCGTCGAAGTCCAGCCGACCTACACCTGGCAGTCGGAAATGTTTTTCGACAATGACAACGACCGTCCCGAGCTGCAGACGGTCGCGCGCGGCGCCATCGTGGCCGACCTGATCCCGGACGAGGTTCAGGGCTCCTACGGCCTGCTGAACCTGCGCCTCCGCTACGTCCCCGACTCTCAGGACTGGGCGATCGAAGCCTTCGGCGAGAACATCCTGGACGAGGAGTACATCAAGGACGCCGGCAACTCCGGCGACGGCCTCGGCATGCCGACCTTCATCGCCGGACGGCCCGCCGCCTATGGCGTCGTGTTCAAGCTGAAGCTCTGAGGATCGACCGATGAAACTGGATCGCCGCAGTCTTCTGGGCCTGCTGGGCGCGGGCGCCACGACCGCCTGCGCCACCACGCCCTCTGCAACGCAGGCTGGACCGGTCGCCTTCCTGCACGGCGTCGCCAGCGGCGATCCCGACACCCGCTCGGCGGTCTTCTGGACGCGCGTCACCCCCGCCGATCCGGCGGGGGGCGACGTGGCCGTCACATTGGAGGTCGCCCGCGATGCCGACTTCAGCGACATCGTGCGCCGCTCCACGGGCCTGCGCGCCCGGGCCGAGCGAGACTTCACCGTCAAGCACGACCTCGACGGCCAGGGACTCGAGCCGGGCGGCGAGTATTTCTACCGCTTCGTCACGGGCGACGTCATCTCGCCGGTCGGCCGCGTGCGCACCCTGCCCGAAGGCGCCACGCCCGACGTCGTCATGGCGGTGGTGTCGTGTCAGCTCTATCCCGGCGGCCTGTTCAACGCCTACGACGCCATAGCGAGGCTGGACCGGCTGGACGCCGTCGTTCACCTGGGCGACTACATCTACGAATACGGCGCCGAGGCCGACGACTACGGCATGGTCGCGGGCCGGCAGCTGGGCCGCGTGCCGGAACCGGCGCACGAAATCGTCTCCCTGGCCGACTACCGGACGCGCCACGCCCAGTACAAGTCCGACCCTGACCTCCAGGCCGCCCATGCCCGCGCCGCCTTCATCTGCGTCTGGGACGACCACGAGGTGACCAATGACGCCTGGGCCGCCGGCGCGCAGAACCATCAACCGGGGACGGAAGGCGCCTTCGCCGAGCGCAAGGCGGCGGCGCTGCGCGCCTACTACGAATGGATGCCGATCCGCGAGCCGAAGGCCGGCGCGATGCGGGAGGCGATCAACCGCGCCTTCCACTTCGGCGACCTGGCCACGCTGGCGATGGTCGAGACGCGCCTGCTGGCCCGCGCGGAACAGCTGTCCTACGCCGATCTGACGATGACAGCCGATGGCGCGCCGGACGTGGCGGCCTTCGAAGCCCGGCGCAACGACCCGTCGCGCGATCTGCTGGGCGACGATCAGCGACGCTGGCTGACTGATACCCTGGCCCAGTCGAAGGCTGCTGGGCGGCCGTGGCAGGTGCTGGGCAACCAAGTCGTCACGGCCCGGGTGCGGGGCCCGCAGATCGATCGGATGATGCCGCCCGAACAGGTCGCCGACCTGCTGGCCGGTCTGCCCGCCGACATCCGGGCGCAGGTGGAAGCCTCCATCCAGCTGTTCAAGCTGGGTCTGCCGTTCAACCTGGACAGCTGGGACGGCTATCCGGCCGCGCGCGAGCGGCTGTACGCGGCGTTCAAAATCGCCGGAGTCGAGCCGATCGTCCTGGCCGGCGACAGCCACGCCTTCTGGGTCAACGAACTGCATGACGACGGCGGCGAGCGCCGCGCGGTGGAGTTCGGGACCTCGTCCATCTCCAGCCCCTCGCCGGCCGATTCCATCGGCGGCCTGCCGCTGGGCCTGGCGCTGATGGCGGCAAATTCCAAGGAAGTGAAGTTCTGCGACCAGTCCTCCAAGGGCTTCGTGCTGCTGACCTTGGAGCGCGAGCAGGCCACCGCCGAGTTGCGCGCCGTCTCAACCATCACCGCCAAGCCCTACCGAGCATCGACGGTCAAGCGTTACCGTGTCGCTCGCACCGTTTGGGGGCTGGGGCCGCTGCAGGAAGCCTGATCAGGCCCGCACCGCTTGCGTGGCGCCGACGCCCAGCGCCTTGAAAGCCGCATCGGCGATGTGCTCGGCGTTAAGCCCAGCCTTGGCGTACATGGCCGACGGGCTGTCCTGGTCCTGGAACACATCGGGCAGATGCAGGGTGCGGACCTTCAGCCCGCCGTCAAGCGCGCCCTTCTCGGCCAGAAGCTGCAGCACGAAGCCGCCGAAACCGCCTACCGCGCCTTCCTCGACCGTGATCAGCGCCTCGTGCTCGCGCGCCAGGCGCAGGATCAGCTCGGCGTCCAGCGGCTTGGCGAAGCGGGCGTCCGCGACAGTGGCCGACACGCCGCGCGCGGCCAGCAGGTCGGCCGCCTTCAGCGATTCCTGAAGGCGCGTGCCCAGCGACAGGATGGCGACAGAAGTCCCCTCGCGCACGACCCGGCCCTTGCCGATCTCCAGCGGCGCGGCCAGTTCCGGAATCTCCACGCCCACGCCTTCGCCGCGCGGATAGCGGAAGGCGCTCGGCCGGTCGTCGATTTCCAGGCTGGTGGCGATCATCGCCGCCAGCTCGGCCTCGTCCGAAGCGGCCATCAGCACCATGCCCGGCAGGGCGCCCATGAAGCCGATGTCGAAGCTGCCGGCGTGGGTGGCGCCGTCCGCGCCCACCAGCCCCGCGCGGTCCATGGCGAAGCGCACCGGCAACGACTGGATCGCCACGTCGTGCACCACCTGGTCGTAGCCGCGCTGCAGGAAGGTCGAATAGATGGCGCAGAACGGCTTCATCCCGTCGGCGGCCAGGCCGGCGGCGAAGGTCACGGCGTGCTGTTCGGCGATGCCGACGTCATAGGTCCGCTGGGGGAAGGCCTGCCCGAACAGGTCCAGGCCCGTGCCCGAGGGCATGGCGGCGGTGATCGCCACGACCGACGGGTCCAGCTCGGCCCGCTTGATCAGCTCGGTCCCGAACACCTTGGTGTAGCTGGGGGCGTTGGAGATGGTCTTGGCCTGCTGGCCCGACACCACGTCGAACTTGACCACCGCGTGCAGCTTGTCGGCGCTGCTCTCCGCCGGGGCGTAGCCCTTGCCCTTCTGCGTCACGACGTGGACCAGCACGGGCCGGTCCTCGATCGCGGCGGCGTTCTTCAGGATCGGAACCAGCGTCTCCATGTCGTGTCCGTCGATGGGACCGACGTAGTAGAAGCCCAGTTCCTCGAAGAAGGTGCCGCCGGTCACCATGCCGCGGGCGTATTCCTCGGCTTTCTTGGCGGCCGTCCGGAAGGGGCGCGGCAGGTGCTGGGCCACCGACTTGCCCAGCCGACGGACGTTCTGATAGGCGCCGCCCGAGACCAGACCGGCGAGATAGGCGCTCATGCCGCCCACCGGCGGGGCGATCGACATGTCGTTATCGTTCAGGATGACCATCAGCTGGCCGCTGGTCGCCTCGGCCGCGTTGTTCATCGCCTCATAGGCCATGCCGGCGGACATCGAGCCGTCGCCGATGACCGCCACGACACGGTTGTTGTCGCCCTTCTGGTCCCTTGCGGCGGCGAAGCCCAGAGCGGCGCTGATCGAGGTCGAGGCGTGGGCCGCGCCGAAGGGATCGTATGCGCTCTCGCTGCGCTTGGTGAAGCCGGACAGCCCGCCGCCCTGGCGCAGGGTGCGGATGCGGTCGCGCCGCCCGGTCAGAATCTTGTGCGGATAGCACTGGTGGCCGACGTCCCAGATCAGGATGTCCCTGGGGGTCTCGAACACATGATGCAGCGCGACCGTCAGCTCGACCACGCCCAGGCCCGCGCCCAGATGGCCGCCGGTGACCGACACCGCGTCAATGGTCTCAGCGCGCACCTCGTCCGCCAGTTGCTTCAGCCGGGCGACATCGAAGTCGCGCATGTCGGCCGGAATGCTGACGGTGTCGAGAAGGGGGGTGTCGGGCATCGGCCGGGGGACCTTGAAGCGATCAATGAAGGCTGACCCGCAAGCGGGTCGACCGTTTCCTATCAGGATCGACGTTTCAGGACAAAGTCCACGCTCGCGGCCAGGATTTCCGCGTCCTCGCCGAAGATATCCAGATGTCCCCGGGCCTGATCGGCCAGGTGCGTGACCCTGTGTCGCGCCTCTTCAAGGCCAAGCAGGGTGACGAAGTTGGTCTTGCCCAGCGCCGCGTCCTTGCCGCCCGCGGCCTTGCCCATCTCTTCGGCCGAGCCCTCGACGTCCAGCAGGTCGTCGACGATCTGATAGGCCAGGCCGATGTCGTGCGAGAAGCTGATCAGGGCGTGGCGCTGGCTTTCGCGCGCATCGGCGATGATCAGAGGGATCTCGAAGGCGTAGGCGAACAGGGCGCCGGTCTTCAGCCGCTGCATCCGCGCCACCCCGCCCAAGTCGTCGCGCACGCCCAAAAGGTCGATCATCTGCCCCCCGGCCATGCCGCGCGCGCCCGACGCCAGCGACAGCCGCGCCGCGAGTTCGCACCGGACCGCCGGATCGTCATGGGTGTCCTCGTGCAGCAGGATGTCGAACGCCGCCGTCTGCAGGGCGTCGCCCGCCAGCACCGCCGTGGCCTCGTCATAGGCGCGGTGGACGGTCGGCCGCCCGCGCCGCATGTCGTCGTCATCCATGCACGGCAGATCGTCATGAACCAGGCTGTAGGCGTGCACACACTCCAGCGCGCAGGCGGCGCGCAGCACCGACCGCTCCTCGATGTCGAACAGCCGCGCGGCTTCCAGGGCGAAGAACGGCCGCAGCCGCTTGCCCGGGCCCAGGGCGGCATAGCGCATCGCTTCGGTCAGCCGCGATTCAGGACCGTCGGCGCGCGGCAGCAGTTCGTCCAGAGCGACGGTGACCAGGTCCGCGATCTCGGCGACCCGGTCGATCACGGCCTGCTCGGGCGAGTTGGCGGCCAGGACGTGGGTCAAAACAGCCGCCCGCCGACGGGCACGTCGCGGTCCACCCCGACCAGCACAACCTCGCCCGCCTCGTCCGGGAAGCCGAGGGTCAGGACCTCGGACATGAAAGGCCCGATCTGACGGGGCGGGAAGTTGACGACGGCGGCGACCTTGCGGCCTTCCAACTGGTCGATCGTGTAGTGTTTGGTGATCTGGGCCGAGGACTTCTTGATCCCGATCTCAGGACCGAAGTCGATCCGCAGCTTGAAGGCCGGCTTTCGGGCCTCCGGGAATGGCTCGGCCTGGATCACCTGGCCGATGCGGATATCGACCTTCATGAAGTCGTCGAAGGTGATGGTCCCGCTCATTCGAACGACGCCGCCTCGACGCCCTTCGCTTGGCCGTCGGGCCCGACGACGATCTTCTCAACGCGCAGCTGGGCCGCCTTCAGCCGCGCCTCGCAATGCGCCTTCAGCTTCGCGCCTTCTTCATAGAGGGCGATGGACTCCTCCAGCGGAGCCTGGCCGGATTCCAAGCGCGAGACGATGGTTTCCAGGCGTTGCAGCGCCTCTTCGAAGCTGAGGTCGGCGGGAATGGATGCGGCGTCGGTCATGGCGCGGACCCTAGAGGCTGATCCGCATCAGTGGAAGCGCCGCGGGGTGCGGCGAAGGGATCAATCAGCGTTTCTCGTAGCGCCGCTGCGACCAGTATTTGAATCCCTGGTTCTCGACCAATCGCCAGCCGTCGGCGCTGAGGCGCCGGCCGACCATGTGGTTGAAATAGCCGTGGGCGAAGACCAGCACGTCGCGGCCGCCGGACGCCTTGCCGATCAGCACCTGCGCCGCCTGTTCCGCCCGCTTCTCGGCCTGGGCCCGGGTCTCCTGGCCGCCGTGGTGGTTGAAGGCGTGCCACCAGAAGCGCGACACCACGCCCCACCAGCGCGGCGAAAGCTTGATCCAGCCGGGCAGCGGCGGCGGCGGCAGAGGCGCCTCGATGAACAGGGCGTCGGTCATCACCTCTCGGCCCGCGGCGACGGCGGCGGCGGTCTCCTGCGCGCGCTGCCGTGTGGACACGTAGATGGCGCCCGCGCCTTCGGCGGCGGCGACGAGGGCGGCGGGCGGGGTCTGGCCCGCGCGCAGGCCGCCGACCTCGTACTTGGCCCACCAGTCGCCGTACTGGCGAGCGGTGATCAGGCATTTGCGCGACAGGGCGGGCTCGCCATGGCGGATCAGGACGATGGCGCCCGGACGCACCGCCGTCAGCGCGCGGGACGCGCTCGCGCGGGCCGGCTGGGCCACGCCGTCTTCAGACGAATCGAGGGACAGGGCGGGAGCGGGCATGACGATCGGACGGGCCTTACGCTTCAAGGCTCTAAGCGTCCTCAATCCTCCCCCAGGGCCTGCACATGGGCGACCGCCGAACGGGCCAACCCTTCAAGGTCGTAACCGCCCTCGAGCGCCGAGACAACCTTGCCGTCGCACACGCGGCGCGCGACCTCGATCACCGCGCGGGTCGCCCAGGCGAAGTCGGCGGCCTCCAGCGACTGGTGCGCCAGCGGATCGCGCCGATGGGCGTCGAAGCCGGCCGAGATCAGGATCAGGTCGGGGCGGAACGCCTCCAGGGGCGGCATCAGGCCTCCGGCGAAGGTCGCCCGCCAGGCTTCGCGCGCCACATGAGGCGCCACGGGGGCGTTGACGATGTTGCCGACGCCGGTCTCATCCGCGGCGCCGCTGCCCGGATAGAGCGGCATCTGGTGGATGGACGCCAGGAACAGGCTGTCGTCGTCCTCGAACGCCGCCTGGGTGCCGTTTCCGTGGTGGACATCGAAGTCGACCACCGCCACCCGGGCCATCCCCTCGGCCTGCGCGACGCGCGCCGCCACCGCCACGCTGGAGAACAGGCAGAAGCCCATGGCGCGGTCAGGCTCGGCATGGTGTCCGGGCGGCCGCACGGCGGCGAAGGCGCGCCGGGTCTCGCCGCGCGCCACGGCCCGTACGGCGTCGATCGCTGCGCCGGCCGCCAGCCGCGCGGCGGGCACGCTGCCCGGCGACAGCACGGTGTCGACGTCCAGTTGATGCAATCCCCGATCCGGCGAAGCGCCCAGCAGGCGCGCGACATAGCCGGCCGGGTGCACCCGCTCCAGGTCCACGACCTCCGCCGGCGTCGCGGCGCGCCGGTCGCCGCCCAGTCCGGCGTCGTCCAGGGCGTCCAGAACCGCCTTCAGCCGCGCGGGACTTTCCGGATGCCCCGCGCCGGGGGCGTGGTCCAGCATGGCGGGATGGGTGAACAAGGGGACGCTCATCGGGCGGATGATAAGGCGCGACTCGGCGGGTGTCGCGTGACGAAATCACCCGTCCACGCTAGAGCCGCCGCATGACCGACGCCGTGATCCGCCCCGCACGCCCCGAGGACGCCGAGCCCCTGGCGCGCCTGGGTCGCCAGACGTTCATCGACACCTTCGTGACCGGCTTCGGCATCCCCTATCCGAGGGACGATCTCGCCGCCTTCCTCGACGCCAGCTTCAGCACCGCCGCAACGGTAGCGAAGCTGGCCGAACCCAGCGCCGCCTGGTGGGTGGCCGAGCGCGGCGGCGACCTGCTGGCCTTCGCCAATGCGGGGCCCAACGGCCTGCCACACCCGGACGCCCGCCCCGGCAACATGGAACTCCGCCGGCTCTACGTGTCCACGACCGCCCAGGGTCTGGGGCTGGGCACGAAGCTGCTGGCCCTGTCGCTCGACTGGATGCAGGTCCATTCCGATGGCCCGTTGTGGGTCGGGGTCTGGAGCGGAAACCTGAAGGCCCAGAAGCTCTACGCGGCCCATGGCTTCGAGAAGACCGGTGAATATCAGTACCCCGTCGGCCGCTGGCTGGATGACGAGTTCATCCTGCGGCGTGGCTGAACCCTTTGGCGAATGAACCGCTAAGCCAGCATGGGCGAGGTTCGCATCGGCACGTCAGGCTGGGCCTACAAGGACTGGAACGGGCCCTTCTATCCGCAGGATGTGAAGGCCAAGGACCGGCTGTCCTATATCTCGCGCCGCTTCACCACGCTGGAGATCAACGCGAGCTTCTATCGCATGCCCACGGACAAGGCGGTCGCCAACTGGCGCGAGCAGACGCCCGACGACTTCCTCTTCGCCTGGAAGGCCTCGCGCTACATCACCCACAACAAGAAGCTGAACGATCCGGACGACAGCCTGGACTACATGTTCCAGCGGATCGAAGGCCTAGGCCCAAAGATAGGCCCCGTGCTGTTCCAACTCCCACCGAACCTGCACCGCAACGACGAACGGCTGGCGGCCTTCCTGAAGGCGTTGCCGAAGAAGGGCCGGTCCGCCTTCGAATTTCGCCATCCTAGCTGGTACGAAGGGGCCGTGCTGGACCTGCTGCGCGACCACGGCGCCGCCTTCTGCATCTCGGACCACCACGACGCCCCCGCGCCGTTCGAGGTCACCGCCGACTTCGTCTACCTGCGCGGCCATGGCCCCGGCGGTCGCTATCACGGCCGCTATGGAGAGGCGGCGCTGAAGGACTGGGCGGCCCATATTCGGCGTTGGCGCAAGAACCGCGACGTCTTCGTCTATTTCGACAATGACATGAAAAGCGCGGCGCCGGCCGACGCTCAGCAGTTGATCGATATGCTGCACCTGACCTGATAAGGTCGGAACATGCTGCTCCCCTTCTTCACCGCGCTGCGCGACGCCAAGATTCCGGTGTCGATGAAGGAATGGCTCCATCTGATGGAGGCCATGGATCGCGACGTGGCGGGGCGACAGGTCGAAGCCTTCTATCACCTGTCCCGCGCCGTGCTGGTGAAGGACGAAAAGCACTATGACCGTTTCGACCAGGTGTTCGGCACGATCTTCAAGGGCGTGGAGACCGTCGGCGCGGGCGAAGATCTGACCGCCGACATTCCGGAAGACTGGCTGCGTCTCCTGAACGAGAAATATCTGACCGCCGAGGAGAAGGCTCAGATCGAGGCGCTGGGCGGCTTCGACAAGCTCATGGAGACGCTGAAGCAGCGCCTGGAGGAGCAGAAGGAGCGGCACTCGGGCGGGAACAGGTGGATCGGCACGGGGGGGACCAGCCCGTTCGGCCACGGCGGCTACAATCCCGAGGGCGTGCGCATCGGCGGACCGGCGAAGCACGGCCGCGCCGTCAAGGTCTGGGAGAAGCGGGAGTACCGGAACCTGGACGACACAGTCGAACTAGGCACCCGCAACATCAAGGTCGCACTTCGTCGCCTGCGCCGCTTCGCGCGCGAGGGGGCGGCCGAGGAACTGGACATCGACGGCACCATCGACGGCACCGCCCGTCAGGGCTGGCTGGACGTCCGGATGCGACCCGAGCGGCGAAACACGATCAAGGTGCTGCTGTTCCTCGACATCGGCGGATCGATGGACGGCCATGTGAAGCTCTGCGAGGAGTTGTTCTCGGCGGCCCGCACCGAGTTCAAGAACCTGGAGTTCTTCTACTTTCACAACTGCCTCTACGAGGGTGTGTGGAAGGACAACCGGCGCCGGCACGGCGAGCGCATTGCGACGTGGGACCTGCTGCACAGGTACAACGGAGACTGGCGCGCCATCTTCGTCGGCGACGCGACCATGAGCCCCTATGAGATCACCATGCCCGGCGGCTCGGTCGAGCATTGGAACGAGGAAGCCGGCGCCTTGTGGCTGAAGCGGGCGCGCGACCAGTGGGGCAGGTCGGTCTGGCTGAACCCGGTGCAGGAACGCTACTGGGCGTACACCGCCTCGGTCGGCTTGGTGCAGGCGCTCATGGAAGGGCGGATGTATCCCCTGACGCTGGACGGCCTAGACCGGGCCATGCGGGCGCTGACGCGATAGTCAGCGATCGTTCAGCATTGCGCCGGCATTCTCACCTCCTGGAGTTGGGAGACGGGTCATGATCATCGCCGCCGTCGCGCTTCTGCTGGTCCAGCAGGGCGCGCCTTCGACCACATGGGGGGAGGCCGCGCCGGCGGAACCTGCCGCGCCCGCGACGATGGCGGTCGATCTGCCTGACTGGGCCCGCGCCGATCCCTTCGCCTATGAACGTGCGCGCTGCAGCCCGCTGGTCCGCGGCGAGACGCCGTTGGAGGTCTGCCAGGCCGAAACCCGATTCATTCTCGCCGCCGCTCTCGGCGCGGCCCTACCCGCCGCCCTGCGCCCGTCGGGTGCGCCGGACGACTGCCAGATGATGCGAGGCGCCTCGGGAGGGTCCGCCTATGCGGTCCAGTGTGGAGCACGGCCTCGCGACGCTCTTATCGCCCCTGTCCCGCAGGAGCAGGATTGCCGCCCCCGACCCGACCCGCGTGGCGGCTTCGACACCGGCTGTCGCCCGGTCAGTCCGGCTCGCGATGACGCTGAGGGACTGAAGATCAAGCTGTGGGGCGATTGAGCCGCGCATGAAAAACGCCGCCCGAAGCTTCGGGCGGCGTCTTTCGGTCTCTGACCAGAAGGTCAGTTGCGGTTGTCGCGCACGGCGTCCTTCACGCCCCCGACCGTGTTCTGGACCTTGCCTTCCACCTGGTCGGCGCGGCCCTCGGCCTTCATCTTCTCGTCGCCGGTCGCCTTGCCCAGGCCTTCCTTGACCTTGCCGCCCATGTTCTTGGCGGCGCCTTCGATGCGATCCTGATCGGGCATGAAATTCTCCTAGTGAATCGGCGACGTAAGGTCACCGGCCATGATCATGAAACGGGGTCGAGGCCGCGCCGGTTCCGTATGGCGACGGTTGTCAGCGCCGCATCCACACGACGACGGCCCAGGCGTGGGCGTCGTGGCGAAGCCTCGAAAGGGCGTAGGCGGGCTCTAGCCATACCAAGGTGTGATCGTCCTCGCACTTGTCCTCGGGACGCGCCGCGATCACGCGAGCCGTCCAGTAGCCGCCGACGTTGTTCAGCGCCTCGCCGGTCGATTTGACGAAATACTGCCCCGCCTCGGCGATGCGGTCGCTGGGTTGGATGGCGAGGCCGGTCTCCTCACCAAACTCCCGGACCAGGGCCTCGACCTCGGTTTCGATGCCATCGACGGCGCCGCCAGGCAGGTCGAAATAGGCGCCCCCCTCCCGCTCCACGCGCACGCAGGCGATCAGGCCGTCGCGCTCCACCACCCCGAACGCCGTGGCGCGGTGGCGGTATTCGATGGCCGGATTGCGGACGCCGAACTGAAGCATGACGGCAGACTAACGCGAGAACCGCGTCAGAGGTCGAACGCCAGCTTGGCGCGGACGCCCTTGTGCGCCGGATCGAACTCCAGGGCCGAGCGCAGGCCCGACGCCATGGCCGAGATGATCTTGCCGCCCAGGCCGGTCCCCTTCGGCGTTCCGTCGCCCATGCCCGGCCCGTCGTCCTCGACCGTCAGGATCGCCCGTCCCTCGCCGTCCGGCTGCAGGACGATGCGTATCTCCCCGCCCTGCCCCGGCGCATAGGCGTACTTGACGGCGTTGGTGACCAGTTCCGTCACCACCACCCCGAGCGAGACGGCCTGGTCCGTGGTCACGCTCATCGACGCCGCGTCCAGCACCAGGCGCGGCGAGCCCGCGTCGGGTCCGAGCGACTTCGACAACTCGTCCATCAGGCCGTGCAGATACTCGTCCATGGCCACGCGGCTCATGTCGCCTGAGGTGTAGAGGCGACGGTGCACATGGGCGACCGCCTCGATGCGCGCCTGGGATTCGCGCAGCGCGTCCTTCGCGCCTTGGTCGGACACATGGCGCATCTGCAGCGACATGAAGCTGGACACCAGTTGCAGCGAGTTGCCGACACGATGGTTCACCTCGCGCAGCATGGCCTCGGCGCGGTCGCGGGCCAGGCGGATCTCCTCCTGAGCCGCCTCGTTCTCGCGCTGCAGCCGGCGACGCAGCAGGGCGTCATCCAAGGCGGCGCGCAGCAGGGAGGTGAAGTCCTCGGACACGTCCTTGATGACATAGTCCGCCGCTCCGGCGCGCAGCGCGGCCACGGCGATCCGGCCTTCCTGGGCCCCGGTCACATAGACGACCGGCGGCGGCTCGGGCAGGGCCATGATCTCCGGCAGGACATCGAGGCCGTCGCGCGTCGGCATGTAGTGGTCCAGGGCGCAGATGTCGTAGGTTCCAGTGCGCAGCAACTCGAGCCCCGCGTCCCCGTCCGGCGCGCAGGTCACGGCGTAGCCGTGACGCCCCAGTTCCTTCTCGACCAGTCGCGACAGGCCGCGATCGTCGTCGATGTAGAGCAGGCGGATAGCCCCCCGTGTGTCGCTCACTCGATCTCCGGAGACTGCATGACCGAAAGGAACAGGCCCAACTGACGGATCGCCCCGGCGAAGGACTCATAGTCCACCGGCTTGGTGATGTAGACGTTGCAGCCCAGGTCGTAGCAGCGCTGGATCTCGACCTTGTCGTCCGTGGTCGTCAGAACCACGACGGGTGCGCGCTTCAGCCGCTCGTCGGATTTCACCTTCTCCAGAATGTCGGTTCCCGACATATCCGGAAGGTTCAGGTCCAGCAGGATCAGCAGCGGGCCGTTAGCGAGGATTTCGGGGCTGAACAAATAGTCCAGCGCCTCGCCGCCTTCGTCGAAGTGCTTGATCTCGTTATTGATGTTGGCGCGCCGGATGTTCTTCTCGATCAGCTTCGCGTGACCGTGGTCGTCTTCGACCATGATGATTTTGACGGGTTGCGTCACAGCGCGCCTCCGGGTTCCGACAGGACCAGTCGTTTGGGGAATTTCAGGGTGAAAGTCGAGCCCTTGCCGACCTCCGAGTCGACGTCGATGGCGCCGCCGAGCCGGCGGACGCTGTTGCGCACGAAGGCCAGCCCCAGGCCTTCGCCCATCCGATCCTGTTTACCCGAGCGCCGGAACAGTTCGAATATCCGTTCATGGTCGCGCGGCGCGATGCCCCGGCCGTTGTCGGCGATGCGAAAGACCACCCAGCCGCCCGCCACGTCCTCGCCCGACACCACGATCCTCCCCGGGCGTTCATGGTCCAGATACTTCACGGCGTTGTCGATCAGATTGCCGATAATCTGCTCCATCGACAGGCGATCGCTTTCGAGTTCAGGCAGCGGTTCGACGACGATCTGCGCTCCCGCCTCGGCGGTCTGGTGCTGCACGCTGTCGGCGATGGCCTGCGCCATCGCGGTCATGTCCAGCGTCTCGGGCGCGAGATTCCTCCGCCCTTCGCGCGACAGCTTCAGTATGGCGTTGATCAGCCGGTCCATCTTGGCCGTGGACGCGCGAATGAAACCGATGGCTTCGGGCAGATCCTCGCGCACGGCGACCACCGCATCCTGTTCGATCAGGTCGGGGTCGGCTTTCTCCAGCCTGGAGATCTGGACCTCCAGCACCTTGCCGGTCTGTTCCAGTTCGGAGGTGTAGCCCATGACATTGACCAGCGGGGCGCGCAGGTCGTGGCTGACGATGTAGGCGAAGCGCTGGATTTCTTCGTTGGCGCGGGTCAAGGCGCTGGTGCGTTCCTGGATTGTCGCCTCCAGACCCGAGTTCACCTCATCCAGCTGATCGCGCGTGGCCTGAAGCTCGCCGATATACCGCCGCACCAGCCAGGCCGACAGCAGGGCCAGCACGATCACCAGGATGGCCGCCAGGGCGTTGATGACGACGGTGGCCGTCGCCGACACCTCCGACGCCTCCACGCGCGCGGCGATCCGGCTGGACTTGAGCGCGTCGAAGTCGGCGATCGCGGCGCGGAGCTGGTCCATCAGCATCTTGCCATCGCCCGAGCGCACCGCCTGGATCGCCGGGCCGATCCGCCCCTCGCGCGCCATGTCGAGCGTCAGCGCCAGTTCCTGCTGCTTGGCCGCCGCCAGTCGTTCGATCCGACCGACGGGTTCAGCCAGCGTGGGATCCTCCTCAGCGCTCCGGCGCAGGCGCGCGACGCTGGGGCCCAGCACCTCCTGCGCCTCCTCATAGGGCCGCAGGAACTCCGGCCGCCCCGTCAGCAAGAAGCCGCGCTGCGCCGTCTCGGCGTCCAGCACGGCGATCAGGGTCGTGCGCGCGTCCCGGCGCATCGCCTGAGCCTGCTCGATCTGGTCATTCATGCTCGCCGTGCGCTGGATCATGACGAAGGTGGCGACGTTCACCACCAGCAGCAGACCGAACGCCAAGGCCAGCAGCCCCGTCACCGACCTCGCCAGCGAAGGCGTGCGGAGAAACGCGGCAATGCGGCTGGTGGGCAAACGCGGAGAGGTATCCATGGCGGCGGAGCTTTAGCGGGGCCGTGCGCCCCGTCAAATCCGGATTGCGCCTCAGACCTGACCCAGGGTCCGCAGCCGCGCCCTTGGATGGATCTCGTTCTGGCTCATCACCACCGTCTGACCCCGGAATCGCTCGATGATGGAGCGGACATAGGGCCGCGTCTGCGGTCCGGTCAGCAGCACGGCGTTCTCGCCGGACATGGCGATCCGCTCAAAGGTGTCGCGCACCGCCCGGATGAAGTCCTGCAGACGCGACGGAGCCATGGCCAGCTGCTTGTCCTCTCCGGCGCCGATCAGGCTCTCGGCGAAGGCGTTCTCCCATTCGGGCGACAGGGTGACGATCGGCAGGGCGCCGTCGCCGCCCTGGTGCTGCCAGCATAGCTGACGCGCGAGACGCGCCCGGACATGCTCGACCAGCGTGGTGACGCTGGTGGTGTGAGGCGCGGCCTCGGCCAGACCTTCCAGAATCGCCGGAAGATCGCGGATGGACACCTTCTCGCGCAGCAGGGACTGCAGCACCCGCTGCAGGGTCGTGACCGTGACCACCGTAGGGATCAGTTCCTCGACCAGCTTCTGCTCCTCCGGCCCCAGCTCCTTCAGCAGCTTCTGCACCTCGCCGTAGGAGAGCAGGTCGGCCATGTTCTCCTTCAGTATCTCGGTCAGGTGGGTGGTCAGCACCGTGGCCGGATCGACGATGGTGTAGCCGCGGAAAGTCGCCTCCTCGCGCAGCCCCTCTTCGATCCAGGTCGCCGGCAAACCGAACGCCGGCTCCTTGGTGTGCTCGCCGGGCAGTTCGACCTGGCGACCGGCGGGATCCATGGCCATCAGATGGCCCAGGCGCACCTCGCCCTGACCGGACTCCATCTCCTTGATGCGGATGGCGTAGCCCTGGGTCGGCAGACGCATGTTGTCGAGGATGCGCACCTGCGGCATCACGAAGCCGTACTCCTGGGCCAGGGACCGACGCAGCGCCTTGATCTGGTCGGTCAGGCGGCGGCCTTCCAGGTCGTTGATCAGGGCCAGCAGCGAATAGCCCAGTTCGATCTTCACCTCGTCGATGTTGAGAGCGCTGGCGATCGGCTCCTCGACCTCGGGCTGGGGGGCCGCGGCCTGGGCCAGCTCCGCCTCGGTCGGCTGCGGCCTCAGACGCGCCCGGCCCAGCCTCCAGGCCATGAAGCCCGCGCCCAGGGCCAACGCCGCGAACGGCAGCAGCGGCATGCCCGGGATCAAGCCGATCAGGCCCGCCGCCCCCGACACCACGCCCAGCGACACCGGATTGGTGGCCAGCTGGCTGACCAGGGCCTTGTCCGCCGTGCCCTCGACCCCGGCCTTCGACACCAGGAAGCCGGCGGCGATGGAGATGATGATGGCCGGGATCTGCGTCACCAGGCCGTCGCCGACCGTCAGCTGGACATAGGTGTTGGCTGCGTCCATGGCCGGCATGCCGTGCTGTGTGATCCCGATCAGCAAGCCCCCGATGGCGTTGATAAAGGTGATGATCAGGCCCGCGACCGCGTCGCCGCGCACGAATTTCGAGGCGCCGTCCATGGCTCCGAAGAAGGTCGATTCCTGCTCCAGCTCCTTGCGCCGCAGCTTGGCCTGCTCCTCGTTGATCAGGCCGCTGGACAGGTCGGCGTCGATGGCCATCTGCTTGCCCGGCATCGAGTCCAGGGTGAAGCGCGCCGAGACCTCGGCGATCCGTGTCGAGCCCTTGGTGATCACGACGAAGTTCACCACCAGTATGATGGCGAAGATGATCACCCCGATGATGAAGTTGCCGCCCATCATCAGGGCGCCGAAGGCGGCGATGACCTGACCGGCGGAGTCGTGGCCTTCCTGGCCGTGGGTCAGGATCAGGCGCGTCGAGGCGAGGTTGAGACCCAGCCGGAACAGGGTGGTGACCAGCAGCACCGTGGGGAAGATGGCGAAGTCCAGCGGCCGCTTCATCATTACGGCCGTCATGAGGATCAGCACGCTGGAGACGATCGAGATCGCCAGCAGCAGGTCCAGCAGCATCTTCGGCACGGGCACGATCAGCAGCATGATCACGCCGATCACGCCGACGGCCATCAGCACCTCGCCCTTGGCCAGCCAGCCCACGACATCCTGCCGGGTGGGGCGGGCCAGGCCGTCCTTCATCAGAATGGGGGCGTCAGCCACGGCCCAGGGCCTCCAGGGCGCGGCGCGCGCCGTCGGCGATGACGGCGTCGCGCTGATCCTCCGTCGCCTCGGTCGCGCCGACGAAATAGACGGCCATGACGACAGGCGATCCGCTGACCGGCGTCATGACGCCGATGTCATTGGCGGCGCCGTTGGCGCCGGTTCCGGTCTTGTGGGCGACGCTCCAGCCCTCGGGCGCGGCGGCCTTCAGGCGGTTCGGGCCGGTCGGCGAGGCCAGCAGCCAGCCTTCCAGCAGGCGGTCGTGCTCGGGCGTCAGACGGTCGCCGAAGGCCATCAGCCGCAGGTTCGCCAGCGTCTGCTCGGGCAGGCAGGTGTCGCGCGGGTCGTTCGGAAGGGCGGTGTTCAGGTCCGGCTCCAGGCGCGAGATCAGCGTGGTCGTGTCGCCGAACGTCGGCCACCAGTGACGCCATACGGCGATTCCGCCCATTTCCCGGATCAGGATGTTGGCGGCCGGATTGTCGCTGACCTCGACCGTGGCCTGCATCAGCTGGCGGATGGTCAGGCTGCGGCCGACCGCCGGGCCGGTCACCGGTGCGTGTGGGATCATGTCCGCCTCGGTGATGCGGACCAGACGATCCAATTCTTCGTCGTTGTGCTGGATCCGCTGCAGCGTGGCGGCGGCCAGGAAGGCCTTGAAGGTCGAGCAGAAGGGAAAGCGCTCCTGCCCCCGCCACGTCACGCGACGGCCGCTGGCCACGTCCATGGCCGCAAGGCCCAGCCGCCCGCCGTGGCGCTGCTCCAGGTCGGTCAGGAAGAAGTCCCGGCGCGCCTCGGCCGGCGGCTCTTCGCGGCCATAGCAGCCGGCGACGCCCATGGCGCCCGCGCCGGCCAGCAAGGCCCTGCGATCCAGCCCCCACTTCATGATCAGGCGGCGTAGCCTGGGACGCCCGCCGAGACGCCGCTCTGCGGCGCCGGAATGGCGGCGCCCTCGTCGGCGTATTCGTTCAGCTTGTTCCGCAGGGTGCGGATCGAGATGCCCAGGATGTTGGCCGCGTGCGTCCGGTTGCCCAGACAGTGGGTCAGGGTGTCCAGGATCAGGGTCTTCTCCATCGCCGCCACCGTCTGGCCGACGAAGCTGCGGGTCACGGCGTCGGCGGCCTGGGCGGCGCGAGCGGCGGGGCCGGCGTCCATCGCCGGAGAAGCGGCGGACGCCGAAGTGTCCACCTCCAGCGGACGACCGTCCGGCAGGCGGATGGCCTCGACGTCGATCTCCATGCCGGTCGCCAGCAACACCGCGCGGTGCATGGCGTTCTCCAGTTCACGGACGTTCCCCGGCCAGCGATGCGCGACGATCGCACGCTTGGCCTCCGCCGACAGCGGACGGGCGGCGACGCCGTTGGCGGCGGCGTATTTCTTGACGAAGTGGTCAGCCAGCACGGCGATGTCGCCGGGCCGCTCGCGCAGGGACGGCAGACGCAGGTTCACGACGTTCAGCCGGTACAGCAGGTCCTCGCGGAAGGTCCCTTCCGACACGGCCCGGGCTAGGTCGCGGTTCGAAGTGGCGATGATGCGGATGTCGACCTTGACCGGCTTGGTCCCGCCGACGCGGTCGATGACCCGCTCCTGGATGGCGCGCAGCAGCTTGGCCTGCAGCCGAGCGTCCATCTCCGAGATTTCATCCAGCAGCAGGGTGCCGCCGTCCGCCTCCTCGAACTTGCCGATGCGCCGGGCGACGGCGCCGGTGAAGGCGCCCTTCTCGTGGCCGAACAGTTCGGATTCCAGCAGGTTGTCCGGAATGGCGGCGCAGTTGACGCTGATGAAGGGCTTGTCCTTGCGGCGCGAATTCTCGTGCAGGTAGCGCGCCATCACCTCCTTGCCGACGCCGCTTTCGCCGGTGACCAGGATGGAGGCCTCCGAGCGCGCGACTTGGTCGGCCAGCTGGATCACGTGCTTCATCGACGGATCGGCCGAGATCATCGGCTTTTCGTCGTCAGCGACCGCCGACAGAACCGCCGCGATCAGGTCCGCTTCGGGCGGCAGCGGGATGAACTCCTTGGCCCCGGCCTTGATGGCCGCCGCCGCCTCGCGCGCGTCAGCGTCGACGCCGAAGGCGACCACCGGCACGCTGATCCGTTCCGCCTCGTTGGCGGCGATCAGGCTGGCGATATCCAGCTTGTAGTCGACCATCAGCAGGTCTGCGCCCTGCCCTCGCCGCAGCTGCTCGGTCGCCTGATCCGCGCGCTCGACGTGATTGACCTTGGCGCCGTGCGCCATGGCCATCTTCACCGCCGAAGCGAGTTGCCCGCTCAGTCTGCCGACCACCAGAAGACGCATCGTTCTTCTCCTCTAATCTCTCGCGCGGTCGCCGATCAGGCGCCCGCATCCTCGGTCTTGATGATTTCCGTCATCGTCACGCCCAGCCGGTCCTCGACCACGACGACCTCGCCGCGGGCGACCAGACGATTGTTGACGAAGATGTCGATGGCCTCGCCGACCTTGCGGTCCAGCTCCAGCACCGACCCCTTGTTTAGCTGCAGCAGCTGGGCCACCGACATGTGCGACTTGCCCAGCACGGCCGAGATGTTGACCGGCACGTCGAAGACGGTGGCCAGGTCGGCGGCGCTCTTGTCGCCGTGATCCTCCAGCGCCGGCAGGGCGCCGGAGTCGGAGAAATCCTCGAGCGAGAGATCGTCGGAGGCCATCAGAAGTCGCTCCTGTCGGCAGTCAGGGTTTCGGCGTGCCCGGCCTCGGAGGCCAGGGCGGCGGTCAGGGTCTCAGCCACGCGTTCGGCCGACTGCAAGGGATCATGGTCGGCGCGGCCGTCGGCCCACTCCAGTTGGAAGGCGGCGACGCCCATGCCGGGGGCGTCGCGGAAGGCCACGGCGCCGGTGAAGCCGCCATCGGCGGCGGCCTGCTCGATCATGGCCCGCGTCGCGTCGTCCAGGCCGGCGGCGCGGATCACCAGACGGGGGGAGGCGTCGATCTCCTGCGCCAGGGTCTCCAGCGCGGCCTTCAGCGGCGCCTCGGGGAAGCGCGCCAGCGCCGCGCCGCCGATGACGCGGGCGGCGGCCAGGGCCAACTCGGCCGACTGCTCGCGATGCGCCTGCGCCGCCGCCTTCAGGCCCGGGAGCGCGGCCGTCGCCGCCTGGGCCACGGCGCCCAGCGCCATGGCTCGCATGTTGTCGATCTCGGCCAAGGCTTCCTGCCGCGCCTCCAGCCGCGCCTGGGCGACCAGAGCGTCGACCTCGGCCGGCAGATAGCTGCGCTTGACCGGCTGCCAGGCGGACGGCCGCACGACCTCGCCGTCGGCGTCGAACTCGGTGTCGAAGATGAAGGGCTTGGCGCTCATGTCAGTAGATCAGCTCGTCGTCAGAGCCCTGGCCGGCCAACATGATGTCGCCGCGCGCCGCCAGATCCTTGGCCACCTGGACCATCGCCATCTGCGCCGCGTCCACGTCCTTCAGGCGCACCGGACCCATCGATTCCATGTCCTCGCGCATGATCTTCGAGGCCCGTTCGGACATGTTCGAGAAGAACATCTCGCGCAGCCCCTCCGAGGCGCCCTTCAGCGCCAGACCCAGCTGGTCCTTTTCCACCGCCCTGAGCAGGGTTTGCACCCCGCCCGGATCCAGCTTCGACAGGTCCTCGAACACGAACATCAGGGCGCGGATGCGCTCGGCCGACTCACGGTTCCGCTCTTCCAAGGCGCCGATGAAGCGGGCTTCGGTCTGCCGGTCGAAGGCGTTGAAGATGTCGGCCATCATCTCGTGGCTGTCGCGCTTGGAGGTGCGCGCCAGGTTCGACATGAACTCCGTCCGCAGCGTCTGTTCGATTTTGTCCAGGATCTCGCGCTGCACCGGCTCCATGCGCAGCATCCGCTGCACGCACTCCAGGGCGAAATCTTCCGGCAGCGCCGTCAGCACGCGCGCCGCATGATCCGAACGCACCTTCGACAGGATCACCGCGACCGTCTGCGGGTATTCGTTCTTCAGATAGTTGGCGAGAACCGCCTCGTTCACATTGCCCAGCTTGTCCCACATGGTCCGGCCGGCCGGACCCCGGATCTCCTCCATCAGTCCGTCGACCCGGTCCTTGGGCAGGAAGGCGCTGAGCAGCTTCTGCGTCTGCTCATAGCTGCCCATGACCGATCCGGAGCCCGACAGGCCCGAGACGAACTCGATCATCAGGGCTTCGACCGCCTCGGCCGTGACGTTGCCCAGGGTAGCCATGGCTTGCGAGATCTCCTTGACCTCGTCGTCGTCGAGCCGCTCCCACAGGGCCGTATGCTCCTCGCCCAGCGCCAGCAGGATGACGGCGGCCTTCTCCGGCCCCGTCAGCTTGTTGGGGTCCTCGATCGCGGCCTTCTTGTTGACGAGCTTGGCCATCAGCCCTCCGCCACCCAGCTGCGCAGGATGCCGGCGGCCTCATCGGGATGGGCCTGGACGAAGTCGGCCACCTTCTTGACCGAGGACGCCTTCACCTGGCCCTCGATGCGAGCGATGTCGATCTTCTGCTCCATCTCCGAGGGCGGCGGCAGCTGTACCAGCTGCGGCTGGCCGTCGGGACCGATGACCGTGGTCTGCAGCTGCGTCACGGGCATTCCCTCGGCGTTGACCAGGGCCGGAACGTTCGATCCGCCGCCGGTCGCCGTCTTCAGCAGCGGGCGCAGCACGAAGAAGATCAGCAGCAGGCCGGTGACCAGCAGCACCAGCAGCTCGACCCCGCGCATGATGTCGTTCTTCGAAAAGTCGAACATCGAGGACGCGCCAGCCATGTCGCCCTGCAGGCCGGCGTCGCGGTTGAAACGGACATTGACGACCTCGATCTTGTCCCCGCGCGTCTCGTCGATACCGACGGCGGCGGCGACCAGGGCCTTGATCTGGGCGATTTCCTCGGCCGTGCGCGGAGCATAGGTCGCCTCGCCCTTTCCGTCGGCGGCCGGCGTCCACTTGCCGTCGACCGCCACCGCGACCGCCAGCTTGCGCACCTCGCCCGGCTCCCGTGTCGTGGTCGTGGTGGTGTTGGAAATCTCGTAGTTGGTTGTCTCGGTGTTCTCGGCGCTGGTCGAGCCCTGCGGGGTCGCGTTCGGCGCCGCGCCGCCCGGGATGTTGTTGGCCGCGGTGACGCCGCCGTCCGGCACGCCGCTGGTGTCCGACGACTGCGAGCCGTTGGTCGAGGTCGAGCGCACGACCTGGCCGTCGGGATCGAACTTCTGTTCCTGGGTGGTCGAGCGGCTGCGGTCGATGTCGGCCGTCACCTGCACCCGTGCGGCTCCGACGCCGACGACACCCTCGACGATGTCCTTGATGCGGTTCTGAAGCTGAGCCTCGGTGGTGTTCTTGGCCTCCAGCGCCGAGGCGGTCGTGAACTCGCCGCCCTCGCTGCCCGCCGCCAAAGTGCGGTTGTTCTCGTCGGCGACGGTCACGCGGTCCGGCTTCAGGTTCGGCACCGAGGAGGCCACCAGGTTGCGGATGGCGTTCACCTGATCGCCCGACAGGTCCCGGCCGCCCAGGCCCACCAGCACGGCGGCGGTCGGCTCCCCGGCGGCCGAGGTGAACATCTCGCGACGAGGCATGGTGATATGGACGCGGGCGGCGGTGATGCCCCGCATCGACATGATGGTGCGCGACAGTTCGCCCTGCAGGGCGCGCTGCTCGTTCAACTGCTGCTGGAACTCGGTCTGTCCCAGAACCGACTGATTGTCGAAGATTTCGTAGCCGACGGAGCCGGATGTCACGAGACCCTGCCCGGCCAGCATCATGCGCGCCGTTCCGACCTCGTCGCGGTTGACCATGATGGTCGAGCCGTCGCCCTTGGAGGAATATTTGATGCCCGCTTGGTCCAGCGCGGCGGTGATCTCGCCGGCCTCGCGCAGGTCCAGGTTGGAATAGAGCAGCGCGTCGGGCGCCTGGCCCATGCGCAGCATGACGGCGACCAGCACCGCCGCCACGCCCGCGGCGACGCCGAGAATGGCCGCCAGCCGGCCGATCCCGAACCTCTTCAACGCCTCGGTGAAGCCGCCCACGCGTTCCCCGCCCCATACACGCGGAAGACCCGTACGACCCCGCTAGGCAGAAAATGCCGCCCGGATGGTAAACGCCGCGTTAAGAGACGGCTACGCGCCGTCCCTCAAGGCGACCGGCGGATGGATTCAGGCCGCCTTTCTGAGCTTTTCCGCGCGGGCTTCCGCGATCCGGGCCTCGGCGATCGCGTCGGCGATCTCGTGCGTCGGACGGCCTTCGGCGGCCGAACGGTCGAGGATTTCCTCGAAGGTTTCGATCAGGCGCGCCAGCTTCATCTCGACCCACGCCGGGTCGAAGGCGCCCTTGATCTGGCGGGCGTTCATCTCGGCCGCGACATTGATGATGCCGCCGCCGTTGACGACGTAGTCGGGGGCATAGAGCACGCCCTTGTCGAACAGGGTGCGGCCGATCTCCGGCGTCGCCAGTTGGTTGTTCGCCGCCCCGACCACCGCCTTGGCCGTGATCCGGTCCAGCGTCTGCGGGTTCAGCGTCGCGCCCAGGGCGCAGGGCGCATAAATGTCGGCCTTGACGTCATAGATGACGTCCGGCGCCACGATCTCGGCCCCGGTGCGCCCCGCGACCTCGGCCAGAACGGCCGTGTTGACGTCGGTGATCACCAGCTTGGCGCCGGCCTTGGCCAGCTTGTCGGCCAGGTAGCCGCCGACGTGACCCACGCCCTGCATGGCGATGGTCAGGCCGGTCAGATCGTCCTGCTTCCACAGCCGACGCGCCACCGCCAGGGTCGAACGATAGACGCCCTCGGCCGTCACGGGGCTAGGATCGCCCGAGGCTTCCGGCCCGTCCTTCAGGCCCAGCACGCGCGTCGTTTCCTTGCGCGCCTCGGCGATGTCGGCGACCGACACGCCCACATCCTCGGCGGCGTAGTAGACGCCCCCTAGCGTATCGACCGCCCGGCCGAAGGCGCGGAACAGCTCCGGCGTCTTCTGGGTGCGGCTGTCGCCGATGATGACCGACTTGCCGCCGCCCATCTCCAGGTCGGCGATGGCGTTCTTGTAGCTCATGCCCTTCGACAGGCGCAGCACGTCCTCCAGCGCCTCGGCGGACGAGCCGTAGCTCCACATGCGGGTGCCGCCGACGGCCGGGCCGCGCGCGGTGGAGTGGACGGCGACAATCGCCTTCAGGCCGGTTTTCTCGTCGAAGAAGGCGTGAACGCCTTCATGATTCGCGAAAGACGGAGAATCGAACAGCGTCATGCCCATGATAGGCGCTCCCTGGGTAATATTCTTGTTGCCCGGCAGATAGGCCGCCGGCCTCAAATGAGCAAGCATGACCGTTTCGCGTCAGCGCTTCGGCGAGGACTCAAGCTCCGGCGGCACGGGTCCGGCGCGGGAAGGCAGCGTGCCGTCGGGATCCCGCAGGAAGGCGACCACGTCGCGATAGACCACCTCGGCGTCTAGGTCGCGGTTCAACAGATGCCAGCCGTCCGGATACCAGGCGGTGCGCAGGGTCGTGTCGGCGGGCATCTGCTCCAGCGCGCGCCGCATCGGCCCCTTCTCCACAACCCCGTCGTTGGCGCCGTACATCAGGATCGCCGGCGTCCGTATCCGCCCCAGCCGCCGGGACGAGGTCTCCATCAGGTCGACCAGGCCGTACAGGGTGTCGAACCGGGTCGACAGGATGCTCTCGGGATCACGGCCGTTGCGATAGAGCTCCAGCACGTTGGACGAGGCCTGGATGCGGTCGGCGATGAAGCGCGGCGGCTCGACCGACTTCGATCCGGTCATCCGCGCGGCGATGTTGAGGGCGACGGTGTTCAGCCACCCCTGCGTCGACCAGCCCCAGACGCCCGGCGCCAGCAGCACCACGCGATCCGCGTCCGGCGGCCGGTCCGAGCCGAAGGCGGCGGCGGCGACGGAGCCGCCCATGCTCTCGCCCACCACCGCGATCACGGCCTGGGGATGGCGGGCGCGCGCCAGGGCGACCGCCTCGCGCAGGTCCTCGGTCATCCGCGCCTGCCCTGCCCATTGGCCGCGCCCAGGCGCCGCGCCGAAGCCGCGCTGGTCATACGCCCACGTTTCTATCCCCTGCTCCGCCCACCACGGACCCGCCAGCCGGAAGGAGGCGGCGTGGTCGTTCATGCCGTGCAGCGCCACGACCACCGCCCAAGGCTCGCCTTGCGGGGCCCAGCGCATCAGCGGCAGGCGCGCGCCGTCGCTCATCACCAGGGCGCGGTCCTGAACGGACGGACCGGCGAAGCCGGGCGGCGGCGCCAGCGGCGGCTGAACGTAGGGCGCGGCGCAGGCCGACAGGCCGAGCGCGGCGACGAGCACGGCGGGGAGAAGCCTCATACCCCTCACATGCCCTTTCGCCAGCCCGCTTTCTAGGGCAGCCCGCCCGCCTCGTGCGCCAGCAGCCAGCGTTTGCGCTCCAGCCCGCCGGCGTAGCCCGTCAGCTTGCCGCTGGAGCCGATCACCCTGTGGCACGGCACGATGACGCCCACGGGATTGGCGCCGTTCGCCAACCCCACCGCGCGCACGGCCGTCGGCGCTCCGATGGCGGCGGCCAATTGACCGTAGCTGCGCGTCTCGCCCGCCGGAATGTCGCGTAGCGCCTTCCATACCGAGCGCTGGAAGGCTGTGCCGCCGGTCCTCACTTCCACGCCGTCGAAAGCCGACAGGTCGCCGCCGAAATAGGAGACCACCGCCTTGCGCACCGCCTCGGGCGCGCGCCCCGGCGTCAGGGCGACCTCGCCGTAGTGACGGCGCAACAGCCGCAACATGCGCTCTTCGAAGTCGTGGAAGTCCAGCGCCCGTACGGCGCTGTCGGCGTCGACGACGACCAGCACCTCGCCGACGGGAGAGGGAATGCGATCCAGCGTCAGGGTCATCCGGGCTTCATGTGGCTTCGACATCTCGGGCCTCCTTGGTCAGGGTCCAGTACAGGGCGCCGTAGGCGCGCCACGGGCGCCAGCGCTCGGCACGGGCGACAAGCACAGGGTCGTCGACCGGCAGGCGATCGCTCGGCGGCTGGTCGCCGTCATCGATCCAGCGACCGGGCGGACGCCTTCCGGGATGGGCCGCGATCGCCGCCCGCAGGCCCGGGTCAGCCGACAGGTCGCGGGCGATGGGTTCGGGATCGGCGGCCAGGTCAAAGACGCGGCGAACGCGCGCCAGCACGCCCGGCAGGGCCGACAGCGTCTCCACCTCCGCCTCGATCGCCAGGCGGCCCTGCGCGCCATGCCGCACACGGACCTGGCCCGCCGTACCATCGATTTCCAAGTGGAGTTCGCGACGCCAACCTCCGTCGGTGACCGCCTCACCGGGAGCGTCGCGCGCGGCCAGAGCCGCCAGCATGGCCTCCCAGTCGTAGGGCGGGCGGTAGCTCAGCCCCAGCCGGATCGGACCGGCGGTCTGGACCACGCGACGTCGGCGCAGCGCCGAAGGCGGTCGCCCATACAACGCCTGGAAGGCCTCATTGAACCGGCGCACGCTGCCGAAGCCGGACGCCATGGCGATCTCGGCCATCGACAGGTCGCTCTCGTGGATCAGTTGCTTGGCCAACAGGACGCGGCGGGTCTGGGCGACGCTGACCGGCGCGGCGCCCAGGTGCTGGCGGAACAGACGGCGCAGGTGCCGTTCGCCGACACCCAGCCGTTCGGCCAACCCGTCGACGTCTCCGGCGTCCAGCGCTCCGGCCTCGATCAGGGCCAGCGCGCGGCTGACGGTGTTGGATGTTCCTCGCCAGGCCCCCATATCGGGCGCCGTCTCGGGTCGGCAGCGCAGGCAGGCGCGGAATCCCGCCGCCTCGGCCGCCGCCGCGCTGGTGTGGAAGGTCATGTTCTCGCGCTTGGGCGTCCGCGCCGGGCACACGGGGCGGCAGTAGACCCCCGTCGAGGTGACGCCGGTGAAAAACCGTCCGTCGAAGCGGGCGTCCCTCGCCGCGACGGCGCGCCAGCAGGCCTCGAAATCCAGCGGCTGTTCCATGGCTGAAGGATGAGCCTTCCCCGCCGCGATGTCTCGCGGTTTTCGGACATGGATCAGGCCGAGACCTTCTCCGGCAGATCGAAGAAGGTCGTGAACCGCCGGGCCTTGTCCCGATCGCCGGTCAGCGTCAGCAGGCCCTCGGCTTCCAGCGCCTCGAGCGGCGCGCCGCCGTAGATGGCGTCGGCCAACGCCGGCGGCTGAGTGTCGAAGACCACCTCCGCGCCCGCCACCTCGGCGCGTTCCGCCGTCAGCACGCCGTCCGCCACCCGCACCCGGAACGCATCGTCTCCCAAAGCCAGGCCGACATCGATCCGCGCGTCGCCCGCCTTGTCCGCGTCGAACATCGTCTCCAGCGACATGACGATGGACACGGGGCTGAGCGGCAGGGTGGGGTCGTGCGTCGGCGAACGCGCGGCCCAGTGTCCCAGCAGCGCATAAAGCGGCTTCAGCTCGCGGCCCCAGTCGGTCAACTCATAGACCTGAACCGACGCCGGCGGCGGCAGCTTGCGCCGCCGGATGATGCCGGACGCCTCCAGCCCTTCCAGTCTTTGCGTCAGCACATTGGCCGACAGGCCGCACAGGTCTTTCCTCAGGTCGCGGAACCGGCGCGGTCCGAACATCAGCTCACGCATCACCAGCAGGGCCCAGCGCTCGCCCACAAGATCCAGCCCATGGGCCGCCCCGCAGGCGTCGTGATACTTGCGTCCGGATTGTTGGGTTATTTTTTCTAACTTCATGGTTGACTAATATAACCCAAAGGGCCAGGGTTGCAAACCCGAGGAGAGGAGACCCCGCCGTGCCCAAGATGATCTTCATCAACCTGCCCGTCGCCGACCTGGCCCGTTCGATCGCCTTCTACGAGGCCGTCGGCGCCACGAAGAACGAGATGTTCAGCGACGACACCGCCGCCTGCATGGTGGTGTCCGACGTGATCCACGTGATGCTGTTGACCCATGACAAGTGGAAGGGCTTCACCCACCGGACCATCCCCGACGCGCACGCTTCGGCCCAGGTGCTGCTGTGCCTTTCCGAGGATAGCCGCGAGGCGGTCGACGCCGTCGTCGCCAAGGCGGGCGCGGCGGGCGGCAAGGCCGATCCCAACGCGACCCAGGACTACGGCTTCATGTACGGCCGGAGCTACGCGGACCCCGACGGGCATATCTGGGAGACGATGTGGATGGACCCGGACGCCGCGGCCGCCGGTCCGGAAGCCTTCGCCGCCAACGAACTTCAGCCCGCTTGAACCATCGGACCGAAAGCAGGAGAGACGCCATGACCTACGTAAGCGGCTTCGTCACGCCGGTTAAGACGAAAGACAAGGACGCCTACCTCAAGTCGGCCCAGTTCGCCGCGCCCATCTTCAAGGAGTTCGGCGCCGTGGCGGTGTACGAGAACTGGGGCGTGGACATCCGCGACGGCAAGGTGACCGACTTTAAGATGGCGGTGAAGGCCGAGCCCGACGAGACGGTCGTCTTCTCCTGGATCCTCTGGCCGGACAAGGCTGTCGCCGACGCCGCCGAGCAGAAGATGATGACCGACCCCCGCTTCCAGGACATGGAAATGCCCTTCGACGGCAAGCGGATGGTCGTCGGCGGCTTCGAGACGATCTTCCAGGCCTAACGGCGGTCAGGCCGGCGCGGCGGTCAGCACCGTCGCCGGACGCGGAACCGAGACGGGCGTCGGCAGGACCGGCGCCCGCCTGTCCGTCAGACCCCGCGCCTCCGTGATCACGCCGGGCGGCGCCAGCGTCTCGGGGGTCGCCAGCCAGCTGTCGTCCACCCCGCGCGCGGTCAAGGCCGACAGCAGGAAGGCCCCCGCCAGCCCCGCCGCCGGCGGCGCGGCCCAGATCAAGGCCGCCGGTTGCAGCGCCAGACACACGCCGATCAGCGCCAGACCGAAGACGAACTCCGACCGATGCGCCGTAAAGGCTTCGGCGAACGACAGGCCGTCCACATCGCGTCGCTGCGGTCTCCAGCCCGAATCCCGCCCGGCCAGCACCGACACGACGGCCCGCGTCTGCGCGAACAGGGACACCGGCGCCAGCAGGGTCGACAGGCCGGTCTCCAGCAGAATGTTGCGCACGGCCGTCCCCGCGCCGCCGAACCGCGCCAAGTCTCCACGGGCGGCCGCCGCCGACAGCGCCAGGAATTTCGGCAGGATCAGGAACACCACCGACACCGCCATCACCCCCAGCAGCACGCCCGCCGCCGACGGCGAGGCGGCGCCGATCCGCGCGCCCGCCAGTCGATCGGGGAACACCATCAGTCCGACGCTCAGCGCCAGCAGGGCGATCCACATCGGCGCCGCTAGGTAGGTCGACAGGCCCCGCACCAGGTGGAACCGGCTGACGGGGTTCAGCCCCCGCGCCGCCACTACGCCCAGATGTTGCAGATTGCCCTGGCACCAGCGGCGATCGCGCACGATCTGGTCGATCAAGGTCGGCGGCCCCTCCTCCCACGATCCGTCCAGTTCCGGCTCAAGCCGCACCTGCCATCCTGCGCGCCGCATCAGCGCAGCCTCGACGAAGTCGTGGCTCAGGATGTGACCGCCGAAGGGCTTTCGCCCCTTCAGGTGCGGCAGCCCGGCGTGTTCGGCGAAGGCGCGCACGCGGATGATGGCGTTGTGGCCCCAGTAGTTGCCTTCCGATCCGCACCACCACGCCATGCCGCGCGCGAACATCGGTCCGTACAGCCGGCTGGCGAACTGCTCCAGCCGCGCGAACAGGGTGTGAGCGCCGATCACGGCTGGGACGGTCTGGATCAGGCCGACGCGCGGATGGGCCTGCATCATGCCCGCCAGCCGGCCTAGGGTTTGCCCGGTCATCAGGCTGTCGGCGTCCAGCACCACCATGTTCTCATAGGCGCCGCCGAAGGCGCGGACCCAGTCGGCGATGTTGCCGGCCTTGCGATCGGTGTTCTCGGCCCGCCGCCTATAATAGACGCTCGCACGGTCGCCCAGCGCCCGGCGCAGCCGGCGGAAGGCCGCCTGCTCGGCGACCGCGATCATCGGCGCGCGCGTGTCGCTGAGGATGAAGAGGTGGAATCGGTCGGCCAGCCCCTCGGCGTCCAGGTCGCGCATCATCGCCTCCAGCCGGGCGAACACCGGGCCAGGCGCCTCGTTGTAGACGGGAGCGAGAATAGCGGTCCGGGCGGTGACCGGGCCGCTCTCCAGGCCGTCGTCGCGCGAGGTCAGGGTGACGACGAAGCCCGCAAAGGCCGAGGCGAAGGCGAAGGCGGTCCAGGCGAACAGGGCCGAGAACAGCGTCAGGTGCGCGACCTCCGCCGCCGTCAGCCGGTCCGCCGCGAAGGCGTCGTGCAGCGCGAGAACGGCCAGCGTCGTCGCCGCAACGGTGAAGGCCACCAGCGCCGCGCGCCGCCCCCAATGCTGCCCCGACGTCCGGCCGAAGTCGCGCACCGGCGCCTGGTCCAGCGCCTGCACCGGCATCGCCAACGGGGAGGCGCGGGGCAGGTCCTCGAGAGGTTCGGGGTGCGCGGGCGCAGACGAATCCACGTCCCGGAACGATGCCGAAACAGACGCCATGGTCGATCCTGATTGTTCGCGGTAGGGGAGCCCGCTCCTGCGGAACGACCGAACCCTGTTCAGGTTGCGGCTTCCGGGAAGATTTGAGCCGTCCACACTTCCGTGAGACGTCGCCCGCTTCCAGTTTGGATGAAGGCTCGCACGTCGGCGGGTTCATGCCATGTCGGCGCCACGTCGAAAATGAGGCGCCAGGTTCGCGCATAGCCGGTCTCCGTCGGATCGCCGACCGCCAGCTCCACCGCGCCGACGCGGCCCCTGGCCGCCGTCACCACCGGCCGGGCGTCGTGGTCGGGATCGAGCCCCGTCAGATTTGCCCCCTGGAACTCAACCGCGATCCGCCGTCCCGCTTCGGCCGGCGCGCCCGGGCGCCCCGCCCGGCCGGACCGGGTCGAGACCACGCGGGCCAGCGTCTCCAGCCCCGGCGCGTCGCCGTCCCACGTCAGCCGGTAGCGCAGATCGATGGGTCGCCCAGGCTGCGGGCCCGCCGCCGGGGTCCAGAAGGCGACGATGTTGTCCAGGGTCTCCGATTGCGTCGGAACCTCCACCAGCCGCACGCTTCCTCGACCCCAGACCCCGATCGGCTCCACCCACAGGCTGGGCCGACGATCGTAGTGGGCCTGACGATCCAGATAGTGATCGTGGTCCCGATCCCGCTGGATCAGGCCGAAGCCGCGCGGGTTGTGGTCGACGAAGACGCTGGTGACCACGCGCGGCGGATTGGACAGGGGCCTCCAGATCCGTTCGCCCGCCCCAGTCCAGATCGCCAGGCCGTCGGAGTCATGAATTTCCGGCCGCCAATCCGGGCGGGGGCCGGACGAGTTCTCGCCGTACCAGAACATGCTGGTCAGCGGCGCGTATCCCGGCTGGGCGACCGCGCGGCGGAACACCAGCGTCGCCTCCACCTCCTGCGCCAGCGCGTCGCCCGACAGGTCATGGACGAAGCGATAGGCCCCAACCACGCCGGGGCTTTCCAACAGGGCGTGGACCACCAGCCGCCCCTGGGCGTCAGGCCCCAACCAGAAGCGGGTGAAATCCGGAAACTCCTCTTCCGCCTCGGCATAGGTGTCCAGCGCAAGCCCCCGCGCCGACAACCCATACTGGGCGAACGGCCCCGGCGAGCGGAAATAGGACGCGCCCAGGAACGACAGCCATTCCGCCCGCCCCGGCCCCGCCACCGCCCGGAATCCTGCGAAGCCTGCGTCGCCGGGCAGGCCGCGGAACGGGCTGTCCTCCGGCGCGATGAACCAGGACGGATCGTAGGTCAGCCGCCGGCTGACGCCCTCTTCGACCAGGTTGATCTCCACCGGTCGCCGCGTCAGCGTGCCCAACGGGAAGAACTGCAGCCCCCAGTCCGCGCCCATCGTCACCGTCCGAGCGGGGTCGAAGACGATGCGGAAACCCTCGTCATAGGTGATGGCGTCCAGGTTCCCCGCCGCCTCGGGCCGGGGCGCATGGGGCCGCTGGGCCAGATCGCGGGCCAGCGCCTTCAGGGTGTCGAAGCTGAACGGTTCGCTTGCCTGAGCCAGGACCAGTCCCGGCGGCAAGGCGAAGGCGGCTCCCAGCCCGGCCAGGCTTTGGAGAAGGGCGCGGCGGCGCAGGATCATGCAGGCCTCGTCTTGGGCGCCCCCGCCCGGAGCTCTAGAAAGCCGAGCCGCCGATACGGTTCAACCCGTCCTCTCGCGATTGCGAAGGCATGATGTCGCGTCGAGCTGGCTCAGCGACAGAAGCGGGTGTCCGTCGCCTCCAGATGCAGGTGATCGTGGTGGACGCCGTTGTAGTCAGGGCTCAGGGTCGTCCCGAAGATGCGGCAGGCGTCGTCCCGGATCCGGCGCAGGAAACGCGCCTCGGCGTCCCCGCCGTTCCAGTCGCCCGCCACCGTGACGCGCCGCCCGTCCCTCAGCCGCACGCCCGAGAAATCCAGCGCGGCCGCCTGCGAATGGGCGCTGACCCGGTTCGAACCCACGCCGTTGTTCACGTTGCGACAGGCGTAGGCGCCGAAATGGTCGATCTGGACCACGTCGGAGCCCAGGATTTCGCGCGCCGCCGGCTCTAGCGACTGTCGCCGCCAGATGCTCAGCGCCAGGGCCGTCTGGCAGGTCATGTCCACGTCCCCAGGCGCCATTCGCGCCACTGTACCTAGGTCGGCGCCCAGCACCCCGCCCTGCCGCAGTCCGCAGCTCGCCGAGTTGAAGCGATCGGGCACGGGGCTGAAGGTCACGCGCGCCGCCGTCAACTGCGCCATGCACTGCCCCAGATTCGACCCGACGCGCACGACCGCGCCTTGCGTCCCCCCGTCGATCGGTCGATCCACCAGCCCGCCCACGATCGGAGCCGGCGTCCGCGGATAGGGATGGGACGGCGCGGGAAAATCCGGCAGCAGACGGCCGCAACCCGCCGCAAGCAGCAACAGAGCGACGACGGCGGAGCGGAGGGAAGCGCGGAGCAACATCGCCGGAAGGCTAGCTGATTCCCGTGATGCTCGGCGCCATGACGAGACGAGAGCTGAAAAAGGGCGGCTCTTTCGAACCGCCCTTCGTTTCGTCTCAGCTGTCCAGGAAGGACCGCAGCTTGCGCGACCGGCTGGGGTGCTTGAGCTTCCGGAGCGCCTTGGCCTCGATCTGGCGGATGCGTTCGCGGGTGACGCTGAACTGCTGGCCGACCTCCTCCAGGGTGTGGTCGGTGTTCATGCCGATGCCGAAGCGCATGCGCAGCACCCGCTCCTCGCGCGGGGTCAGCGACGCCAGCACGCGGGTGGTGGTCTCGCGCAGGTTGGACTGGATGGCCGCGTCGATGGGCAGGACGGCGTTCTTGTCCTCGATGAAGTCGCCCAGGTGGCTGTCCTCCTCGTCCCCGATGGGGGTCTCCAGGCTGATCGGCTCCTTGGCGATCTTCAGGACCTTGCGGACCTTCTCCAGCGGCATGGCCAGCTTCTCGGCCAGCTCCTCCGGCGTGGGCTCGCGGCCGATCTCGTGCAGCATCTGGCGGCTGGTGCGGACGATCTTGTTGATCGTCTCGATCATGTGGACCGGGATGCGGATGGTCCGCGCCTGGTCGGCGATCGAGCGGGTGATCGCCTGGCGGATCCACCAGGTGGCGTAGGTCGAGAACTTGTAGCCGCGGCGGTACTCGAACTTGTCGACCGCCTTCATCAGGCCGATGTTGCCCTCCT
>JAEXZS010000093.1 GCA_023451375.1 Pseudomonadota bacterium | reverse complement strand
GAACGGGTGGTATCGGTCCACATCACTGATCTCCAGAAGTTCTTCGCAAAACTCCTGAATCAGCCCTGGATTTGGCCGTCAAGCTAACTCGCTGATATCACCCAACTTAGTTTCGGGTCAGGCTCTAAAGCCTGAACCGGCTCAACGTGGCGACATCGCGCGCCAAGGCTCTGTGCATTCTGGTCGCGTCGCCACATCTCCTGGGGGCCGAATGTCGAACCCCAAGACAGATGCAGCTTGTGAACGCGCTATGCCGATACCTCGAACTGGCTCAGCCGGTATGATCGCGTTGCCGGCGGCTCGCGAGCTGCCTCACGGCGAAGCCGGCAGGCCTGCCCGCCATCTGTGGTGGCTGGCGCTCCCTAGCGTGCTTGAGCAAGCGGCACGACGCCGAGCAGCCTGTCGATCTCCGCAGCGAGGTCGTCCGCTATAGGCAAGTGCGCGCGTTCCGCGCCCCAGACCTCATGGAAACGATCGACCGCTTCGATGGCCGCGTCACGAGCCATGGCCTCCGGCAGTCCGGCGCGAGCCGCCATATAACCGATCTCGTCCAGAGTGACCTCGGCCATTCGCTTCGTGCGGGCGAACTTCAAAGCCGCGTTCTCATCAGGGATGTAGACGGTCGTCGACAGGAAGTCATAGCCGGGAGACAGCTCGGGCGTTCGGCCGTCGCGATAGATCAGCGACCAGTTCTTCAGGTGCATGTCGGCGTTGCCGATCAGGGTGTTGAACACCAGCCGCCGGATGAACTCCCGCACCCCGGCTTCGCCGGTTTCCAGCCAGAGGACCTTCGCCAAGTAGCGATAGGACCCCTTGTCGTACTTCTCGCCTGGATAAACGCCGAAGACCTGGGCGAAGTCCTCGATATGGATGCGGCCGCCATCCTCCCGGCGATCGAACCGCCGAATGGCGAACGCCTCCTCCTCGATCTTGCCGATCCCTTCAGGCAGCCCCTCGATCTGATCGAGGGGCACCAGTTCCACGTCGGGGATGTCCATGCCCATGGCGCTGGCCAGCCGCATCATTGAGAATTCGTTGGCCGCCACGCCGCGAAACCGGGTCGACGGCAGCTTGATGATCCAGTCCCCGCCGCGGCCGCTCGCCGGGATAGTGAGACCGCCCTGGGCCTTCTCCACCGCCGAGAATTTCAGCTGCACCCCGGCCAGCGAGAATCTCAGCGCGCCCTGGCGTGCGACGCCATCGTCTTGTTCCTCCTGCTGATCATCATCGTCATCATCGACAACGCCATCTCCGACGGGGCGAACCGTCACGGCGCCGGGAAGATCCGGGCCCAGCACCTCAAGCAGGGGGTACTCGCGCATCGGCTTGATGCGTGCCCGCTTGGCCAGATATTCGCGGAGCGTCCCCTCTGGCAGCAGATTGGAGAAGAAGGGCATCAGCCGGGTCTGCGTTGGCCGGTGATCGCGCAGCAGGCCGCCGCGCTCACCCTTGAATGACAGACTGAGCGTCGGACGATCGCGATCGTCGGCGTACTCGTCATTGAACGAGAAGATCGATTGATCGCCGCCCAAGGCGGTGATCATGCCGACCCTTCGGTCATTGAGCAGCACTTCGAGCACGTCGGCGGCCATGGTCAGTCCTCATCATCCAGGCTGTAAGCCGGGCGCTCCGCATGGGGCGTGTGCATCAAGGTGTTTCTGAGGTTCTTCAGCCACGCGGCTGCGTCTCGATAGGCCTTCGCGTGGCTGGGGCGCTCCGCCGGCGGATAGTTCAGGAAACCCTCAAGGTTGATCCGCAGACGCTCCAGGTCGGCGATCAGGAAGGCCCCGCGAAACGCCGAGGCATGCGGCTCCAGGTCTCGAAGGCTGGAGGCGATCGAGGCGATGTCCTCCCGCTCTGGCGCGGCCTTCTCGGCTTCCTCGGCGAGGCGGCGTAACTTCGCCAGAAGGTTTCTGGCGGATCGCTCGTCCGACCGCTCTTCGGCCGAGCGAACCGCCGCCTCAACGGCGACAAGCGCGGATCTCGGGACGAGCTGGAGATCGAGATCGAGCGAGCGCGCCAGTTCGATCAGGGTCGAAACCTGCAGATTCACCTCACCATTCTCGATCCGGGAGATTTGCGCCTGAGTCAGATGCGCACGCGCGCTGAGGTCGCGCTGACTCCAGCCTTTAGCCAAACGTGCCTGACGTATCGCTTCGGTGAGCGATTCCAATCCGTATCGTTTTGATATCTTATTCTGCATCGCTAGATCGTTGTGATACAAAACTATATATCAAGTCGCTAAGCCAAAGTCGAGTGGCGATATATAATTAAATATCATACGGCCGGTTGGATACCTTGTTATATATCAGACGCGCTTATCCCTAACGCTTCCGCCATGCGCGTACCAATGCGATCGGCGGCTGCCTGCAGGGCTCGTCAGAAAGGTGCGCATATCGGTTGGTAGTCACTACGTGCTCGTGGCCGAGCAGCTTGCCTATCAGAACCAACCCTTCGCCGCCGGCGACGCCCATGCTGGCGAAGCTGTGTCGAAGATCATGAATGCGCACGTCTGGCAGTTCAGCCTTTGTGCGGATCCTCACCCATGCCCATTCAAGATTGGATGTCGGCCGGTCGGCATGTCGCCGGTCCGGAAACACCCAGGCCGAATGCGCCTTGGGCAGCTTGGCCAGGAGACTCGTCGCGACGGCAACCAGACGGATGACCTTCGGCCCAGTCTTCGAGTCCTTCAGTCTCAGCAACCCCTTCTCCAGATCGACCTCGCTCCAGCGCAGCCGAGCGATCTCGTTCTTGCGTGCTCCGGTAAGAAGCAGCAGGCGAATGATCGCAACATGCCTTGGATCGGATCCGTCCTTCTCCTGTGCGCTGAGGACGTTGCCGAGCTTCCCCAGCTCCGACGCCGAGAGGAACCGCTCCCGCCGGCCGTCCTTGTAGCGCTTCACGCAACGCACCGGATTGGCCTCAACGAAGCCGCGCTCCTGGGCGAAGGTGAAGATGCCGCCGAGCAGCCCCACGGTGCGGGCCGCGGCGCCTTTGCCGCCCCGGGTGTGAGGCGTCGCGTCGCCCCGGATGTGGCCGTTGCCCACGTCGATCATGAGGCGCTGGAGGTCGCCGCGTGTGATGTCGGTCACCTTCCGGCTGCCGAGTCTCGGGTTGATGTGCCGGTCGATCCGGATGCGGTCGATCCTGAGCGTCGTCTGCTTCTTCGTGGCGGCGGCCTCCGCCATGTAGAGTTCGCACAGCTCCTTCATGGTCATCTCGGCGCGCCGCTCCGCCTTCGCGCCCTGGGGATCGCCGCCCATTGCGGCGTCGGCCAGAGCCAGGCGCGCCTGCTCGCGGGCTTCTTCGGTCGTCATACGCCATGGGTGGTCAGGGTCAGACGCCGATCGGCTCCGCCGGTCGTCCGGTAGCGCATCAGCTAGGTCTTGCGGCCCTGCGGCGTGACGCGCACACCGAAGCCCTTCAACTCTGAATCCCAGACCACGTAGCGGTCTGATCTGGCCGGCAAAGCCTCGACTACCCCCTTCGTCAGACGCTTGGTCGCCATATGGTCACCAGACATGTTTCCTCCGTCCCGCCAGGGCGGGGTCTGGGCCCGATTTCTGGTCACCACATGGTCACCAGAACGGAGCAAATCGGAGGATAAGGCGGTCATCCCGGGCAATCGCCCTTTGCCCACATTTCGCCTATCAAACAGGCATTTGGGCAACAACTGGAAACACCGGTAAACCCTACGGTTCGAGCTCGATGTCCCAATAGAGGATATTCGATGCCGCTTATTCTATCGATATCATCCTGATAATGCTGATTTTTTCCGAGAATCGGAAAGTATCAGCGGTGATTGGTCACCATATGGTCACCAGAAGAATGAAAGAGCCAGCAATCTGGATCAACACCAATTTCCTGAAATCCAATAGCAGAAACCCGTTTGGTGTTGCAGTCAGACGCCTGCACGGTCCCAGACTTAGGCCTGCTTACGATCATCATTGCGGGCCTCAGGCGAGCGTTGTCTGAATACGGCGCAACGCCGTGTCTCTCCGGGACCGCCAAACGCCCCAGACGCCTACGGCGTAGGCTGCGCCCACAACAAAGACGAACGCAGACGCAGCGACCGCGAAGGTCTCGATAGGAGAGGCCCAGTTTGCCCGGCTGAGAAACGGGATGACGATGAGGCCACGCAAAAGAAAAAGCAGGGCGACGCCACCCAACACCGTTTTGAGCAGTGGCAGCCGACAGATCAAGCCTGCTCCCGAGAGTGCGTAGAGCCCCCACAAAATCAGCAGGGCCGCTATCCCAAGCGCCCCAGCAGGAGCTAACCAAGTGCCGTCCGTCGCGGATCGCACGACTGAGGACGGCGCACCGACGAACTCAATCCACCGCGGACCACCGGCCAATGCGGCAACGTGAACGCCTGCTCCCACGAATACGCCCAGCCCACCGAGCACAAGGCACCGCTTCTCTAGCGTAATGGGCTGACCCCTTAGTTGGCCGATGACACCTACCTCGGCTTGGCTTGGTCGTCCACTGTCCGTGCTGCGCCAACAGCATGCGTAATCGGGCAGTCCTGCGAAGGGGCGAGCTCCCATAAAGTGCTCGGCTCAGTCCGAGATGAAGGGAGACGACGATGTTTTACGCTGCATTGGATGTGTCGCTGCGCTCAGTGGCGGTCTGCATCATCGATAGTGACGGTAAGGTCCGCTTCGAGCGATCAGTGCCGTCGGATGTACCGGACCTGGTTGCCTGCCTGAATGAGTTCGGAGAGCCGATCCATCAGGTCGGCCTGGAGGCGGGCACGCTGACCCAGCATTTGACCTACGGTCTTCGTGAAGCCGGCTTCGACGTGGTGTGCATGGAGGCGCGGCAGGTCGCGGCGGCGCTGTCGGCCAACCTCCATTGAGGTCGCCTCCCTGTCCGCGCCCAGTCTATGCTCTCTGGATCTGTTCAGCGCCAGGAGCAGTCGTTGAGACCCTGCCAGAAACACGACATTCCAAGCTGTACGTAATCTGGGTCTTCGCATGGGCGAGCGCCGCCTTCGCGGGCGGCGCTATTGAGGGTTCGAGTACTACAATCGCGCCATCAGCCGTTCAGTCGCACCGAGATCAACGCAAGCGCCATGACCTTCCCTCGCCCGCTGCCCCATTTCGGTGAAGAGGTTGCGGTTTTCGCGAATAGCGGAACGGACGCCGTTTCCAGGTAACGCGAGAGCGGCCTCAATGATGAGGTCGCTCGAAACGAGGGCCAAGGCCCGATGGCGGTCGACGAGGGCGATCTGTTGCAACATGTCGGCCTTGATTTCAGCATTCATCTCCACGCCATCGTAAGCCAATGGCGCTAGCGCCGCCGCAGAGAGGAACTCCGCACTGTTGGCATCCCGTCGCTCGGCCATCAGACCGAAGATGCCAGCATACTCGGCCGCTCTGTCGCGAGGAATTCGCTTGAACGCCTCGGTGCTGAGAGCGCGATCAAACGTCGTTGTCATCCACTGCCGAGAAGGCGAGCGATAGGTTTGAGGCGTGGCGAACTCTAGTCCGCCAGCAACCCGACGGAAGTCGGGTTCGGCCGTCCATGGCCCCTCGCCCGCCGCGGCAACGCGCTGCGCTAGTGACGCCAACCGTTGCGACAAGCAGGGCTCGGCGGCCTGTCTCTCCCAACTGTAGACCACCGCGTAAAAGACTTCGCTCTGGAATGCAGACTCCAGTTCGCGAGCATCGCCTTGAAGTCTGATTTCCTCGGCCACACTCTCCATACCGAGGGCGATCACCACCCCGAAAACGACCACCGTCAATTCGATGAGGCGGGTACGGCTCAACGGCCACTTGAAGCGCGACCTTGAACGCGCCTCGACTTCGGCCTCAGACATGCGATCCCCCGCGTACGCAGGCGATCGGCCCGCATTCTAGGTCAGACCTATCTGCAACCGCAGCCCCTCACAATCGCACAGCGCTTTGGAGGCTGGGATAGGCAGCCTGACCCGAGGCCTCAAGATACTCAACTAGAGGACCCTGCATACTCACCGCGCGCTGCCCGTGATGTCGCAGACGCGCCAGAAACGGACATTGCCTGCCTGCTAGAAAGCGGACGTCCGACCTGCCGATGACTTCGATACCGCTTTCGATCCGTAGCGGACATGGACCAGGGCGTTACGCCACCACGTTGCGAACGAAGCTGACATCGCGATCAGACACATTTGAATAGGCGTAATCCTGATCGCTTCGGTAGATCGCGAACTCACCAGTCGAGATGTCTTGGCCCACACCGCTCAACTCCAGCCGCAGAACTCCCTCGGTCACGAAAATCATCTCGGTCCAGCCTGTCGGGTCCGGTTCCGCCTGATACCGATCTCCCGGCCCCAGCCGCCAATGCCAGAGTTGGACCTCCCGGGACGCAGGCGCGGCCCCCAGCAACGTGGCTACGCTACCTGACGAAGAACCACGCCACGCTTCCACGTTCAGCCGGGGAAGCGAGGCGGCAGGATCCCTGACCAGTTCAACGAAAGTCACGCCCAGCGCATGCGCAATAGCGTCCAGCTTCGACAGGCTGATGTTCATGTCACCGGCCTCCATCGCGTTGATCGTTCGCCTGCCTAGACCTGCGCGCTCGGCAAGGGCGGCCTGACTCAGCCCCGAAGAGAGGCGCAGGCGACGAAGGTTGTCTGCGACGTGCAGAAGAACGCGGCCATCCTGGGGTTGATTGTGCAATATATCGCTCATATGGTAAGCATTATGTTGCACACCCGTCACGCCCGCAAGTCGCTCGTGTCACCCGCTGAACTCGCCCTGCTCGCAGTGACGATGGTTTGGGGCGTGACCTTCCTCGTCGTTTACATCGCCGTCGAATATGGCGCGCCGATCCTGTTCGTCGGGGTCCGGTTCCTGCTCGCAGGGCTGTTGATGGGCGCGATCTTCTGGCGCGCCATGCAAGGGCTGACGCGGCATGAGATCGTCGCCGGCGCCTCCATCGGGCTTGCGCTGTTCCTGGGATACAGCCTCCAGTCCTTCGGTCTGCAGTCGATTAGCAGCAGCAAATCCGCCTTCATCACTGCGCTCTATGTACCCATCGTGCCGCTGTTGCAGTGGGCGCTGTTGCGCAAACCGCCGGGCGTTCTGAGCTGGATCGGCATCGGTCTCGCCTTCGTGGGCCTGACGCTGCTGGCTGGCCCCGAAGCGCTTCAAATCGGCCTCGGCATTGGCGAAGTCACGACATTGATCGGGGCCATCGCCATCGCGGTCGAGATCATCCTGATCAGCCGCTACGCCAACAGTGTCGACAGCCGTCGGGTGACCGTCATCCAGTTGCTCGCAGCCGGTCTCTTCGCGCTCGGATTTTCGTTCGCCATCGATGAGGCTAGACCCGATGTCCATGATGGCATCTGGATCGCCTGCGCCGTCGGCCTCGCGGTAGCCAGCGCCATCATCCAGTTCACGATGAATTGGGCGCAGAAGGCTGTGTCGGCGACAAAGGCGACGCTGATCTACGCGAGCGAACCTGTCTGGGCCGGCATCGTGGGGCGTATCGCCGGGGATCGCCTGCCCTTCCTCGCGATAATCGGCGGCGTATTCATTGTCGCAGGTGTCATCGTCAGCGAATTGAAACTGAGGCGACAGAAAAAGATCGCAGGTGCTTGAGGCCCGCTTTCCACCTTTAAGGGAGGCGGCTACTCGCGCCGCTGGGCGGTTGGCAGCAGCATTGGGTTAGGCCTCGAAGGTCGCAGAGGCGCCAAGAGGAGATATTGGCTTCCGGTCTTGGACCTCCGATCTGGCGCGGCTTCCATTACCTATCTACTCCGCCTATGGCAGCGCTGTGCACTCCTCGTCTTCAGAGCACTGGTCGCTGACGCGGTCGCTGGCGTTCCTCGCCGCGCTGTTTGCAATCGTGCTCGGCGCACTGCTCCCCAGCGCCGTCGCGGCGTCGGTTCCACCAACGGCATCGGTCATGATGTGTTCGGGCGACCAGATGACGGTCGCGATGAATGCAGATGGCCTGCCTTCGCACGAAAAGCCCCCCTCGACCGGAGCGATGAAGTGCCCGCTGTGCGTGCTCACGACCACAGCCATGCTGCCGCCACCGGAAGCCCCTGCTGCGGTCCGGGGGCACATCGCGAAGATCGCTGCCGTTCAGCCAGCGATTGAGGCTGCTTCCCCGCCCTCTATCGATTGGCCCCGCCGCCTTCCCCCGGCCACGGCTCCTCCTGTCGCCTGATCGTGCTCGTCCGCAGAGCCGCCCGTTGGCGGCTTCCGTTCTCGATCAGGAAAACTCCCATGCGTTTCAAATCCTCGACGGCGCCGCTGGCGCTGCTCCTCGCCGCGTGCGCGGCTCCGTCTGCCTTCGCCCAGTCCACCCCGAACTCCACAGCTTCTGACCCTGCCCCAAGCTGGCTGGGCGAGGTCGTCGTTACCAGCGCTCGCGATACCTACTCTGCGCCGACCTCCGGCACAGCCACTCGCACCGACACCCCCCTGATCCATACGCCGCAGTCGGTTCAGGTCATTACCCGCACCCTGATCGAGGAGCAGGACGCCCGCACCCTGGCGGACGCGCTCGTCAACGTGTCCGGCGTGGTTCCGACCCGGCAGGAAGAAGCCCTGCTGGTCAGCCCGATCATTCGCGGCTTCCCGTCGGAAATCTATCTGGACGGCCTGCCTGTTTACACCGGACCGAACGCCGTCAATGAGCCGACCAGCCTGCTCGGTGTGGAACGGATCGACGTCCTCAAGGGACCGACCTCCACGCTCTACGGCGGCGGTCTGGGCACCCCTCTCGGCGGCCTGATCAATGTGCAGTCGAGCCGTCCGGAGGCCGAGGCGGGCGGCACGGTCGCCGTGCGCGCCGGCAGCTTCGACACCTGGGGCGCGGCCATCGATCTGAACCAGCCGTTCAGCGACAACATCGCTGGTCGGATCACGGCCGAATATCAAACGAATGAAAGCTGGATCGATCAGGTCGAAGGCGAGCGCCTCGCCGTGCTGGCCGGTCTGTCATTCCAGCTGACGCCGCAGACCGAGCTGCTGCTGCAGGGACAGTACAACAAGCGCGACCAGCTGGAATATTCCGGCATCCCGGCTGAGCAGGCCATGGCCGGCGAGATTGATCGCAACGTGTTCGCCGGCGCCCCGGTGGGCCAGCCGCGCTCCGAGATCGAGAACAAGTCAGCGTCGGTCGCCCTTCGCCACGACTTCAGCGACGACATGCGCCTGACCGTCACGGCGCGCTATTACGAGAGCGAGATCCCACAATACGGCAGCTCCATCATGCCGTCGATGTACGCGCCCGATCCGGCCACGCCGACCGTCTATCCCATCCTGACCATGAACATGCTGAGCGGCTCGGAGGAGCGCACCCTCGACGCCAACCTCTGGCGCCGGTTCGAGGCGCTCGGTGGGCGACACGAGATTCTTGTGGGCGCCAGCTACGATCACACAGACTTCTATTCGAACATGGGGTTCGCCGGCGTTCCGGTCGGCGAACAGGATCTGTCCAATCCGACTTACGACCTGCCCTTCGGCGGTCTTCAGCCGCTCAGCATGACCCAGACCGACCGCTACGAAACCCTGGCGGTCTATGTGCAGGATCAGGCGACCTATGGACGGCTGCACCTGCTGGGGGCGCTTCGCTACACCCAGCTGAAGTTCCGTGAGCTGGAGCAGGGCTCGGACGAGACCTATGAGCGCTGGTCGCCCCGCATTGGAGCGACCTTCGATCTGGTTCCGGGCGTGGCGCTCTACGCCGGCTATGCCGAAGGATTCCGGGCGCCGTTCGGCTTCATCGGCATGCAGTCGCCGAAGCCGGAGGAGTCCCGCAACATCGAAGGGGGGCTGAAGCTGGCGCTGACCCACCTCGGCGTCTCGGGCACCTTCGCCCTGTTCGAACAGACGCGCGAGAACGTCGCCACCCCCGATCCGGCCAACCCCTTCATGTCGGTCCAGACGGGCGAGCAACGCGCCAAAGGGTTCGAGACCGATTTGATCTGGGAGCCCACCCGCGCGCTGTCGGTGCTGTTCAACTATGCCTGGACCGACGCGGAGGTGACTGCTGACCACGCTCTGCCGGTTGGCGACGCCCTGCCGCGCATTCCCGAGCACAGCGGCCGGATCGCGGCGCGCTACCGGGTGCTGGACGGCACAGCCAAGGGATTGTCGTTCGGCGCGGGCGTCACCGTGCTCGGTGATCGCGAGATCACTCTGCCCAACAGCGTGTCGGTTCCCGGCTATGCGGTGGTCGACGCCCAGGCGGCCTATGACTTCGGCCGCTTCTCGGTTCAGGTCTCGGCCGCAAACCTGACCGGCAACGACGACTTTGACCCGTACCAGTATTTCGGCTTCCCAGTCGTCATGCCGGTGCAGCCGCGTTCGGCCTGGGTTACGGTCAAGGCCCGCTTCTAGAGGGATGATGCGATGAGCAAGGGACTCCATTCCGCGAGCGTCATGGCGCTCCTGTTCTCGGCCATCGCAGGCTCCGCCGCCGCTGCCCCGGCAGCGGCGGAAAGCCGTCCGGGCGATGCGTTCGGATCGCCGTCAGCCTCGGGCGCGACCCTGTGCGAGGAGCTGGCGGGCAGGACGGTCGGCGGCTCGAGACTGTCGACCGAGCGGGTAGCCGCGACCGGCGCCACGCCGGCCTATTGCAGGGTCCGGGGCGTGATCGCCCCGAAACTCAATTTCGAAATCCGCCTGCCGACGGCATGGAACGGCAAGCTCTATTACGGTGGAGGCGGCGGCTACAACGGTGTCCTGCCAGAGCTGGCTGTCGCTCCTCTCATGCAGGGATATGCCCAGGTGGTCAGCGATTCCGGCCATCAGGACCCGACCGGAATGTCGGCGGCCTTTGTCGAGAACGATCCGCACGCCGCACGCCTCTTTGGCAGCGAAGCGGTCCCGGCGGTGATGGCTCGGACGATTGAGGTTCTCTCGATCGCCTACGGTGCCCCGCCGTCGAGGTCCTATTTCGAGGGCTGTTCCACCGGCGGTCGCGAGGCCTTGATGGCGGTTCAGCGCAATCCCGACCTGTTCGATGGCGTGATCGCGCGAGCCCCGGCCTTCAACTGGGTCGGGTTCATGGGGGCGTTCAACACCACGGCGAGGATGGCGGCCGCGCGGGGCGGCGCCATTAGCCCCGCGAAAACGACCTTGTTGGCGCGGGATGTGCGGGAGGCCTGCGACGATCTCGATGGCCTGGCGGACGGGATCGTCGCCAACCGTGCGGCCTGCACGCCCGAAAGGATCAGGCTGGAAGACCTGCGCTGCGAGGGAGGACGCGACACCGGCGACACCTGCCTGTCCGATGCCCAGCTCGCCGTTGTGAGGACCTGGACGACCGACCTGATCTTCAGGGGCGCTTCGGCGACCTATTCGAACAAGGGCTACGCCCTGTCCGGCAATGAAGACGACCCGGCGGGCTTTGGCCTCTGGGCCACCGGCAACGGGGACGTTCGCCAGAGCGGCTACTACGTCATGCAGGACACGACAGTCCGGTACTATCTGGGCGGCGATCCCGCCGCGGACTCGCTGTCGTACGCGCCATGGGACCGTTCGCCGGAAGCCCTGGACGCCATGGCCGCCCTCAACGACGCCACTGACCCGGATATTCGCCCCTTCATCCGACGAGGCGGCAAGCTGATCGTCTGGCATGGCGGCTCTGACGCCGCCGTGAGCGCCGAAACAACGGTCGATTACATGGCTCGCATGGAGCAGGTGGTCGGCCCGGATACCGCGGCCACCAGCACCCGCCTCTACCTCGCGCCCGGGGTCAACCACTGTAACGGCGGCGCGGGCCCCGACCAGACCGACCTCCTGACCTCGCTCGATCAGTGGGTCACCGCAGACACCGCCCCTGAAACTCTCGTGGCGGAGACGCTGGTTTCAGACGGCCAAGCCTCACGCTCGCTCCCCCTGTGTCGTTACCCGCAGTACCCGCGATACACGGGTCCGAGAGACGATCCAGCGGCGGCCAGACAGGCGGCGAACTTCACCTGCAGCCCCCCTCGCTCGGGGGGCGGCGAAGCTCCGTGATGCGCCAGAAGTGGGCCCCAACATACTACCAGGAAGGCGACATCGGCCTCGGCAGCATCCTTCCGAATGCTCTACTCCTCGCCTAAGCGGTGTCGCCTGTGCTCTTGGCCATCCCTCGAAGGCGGTTGAGAACCACATCGCCTCCAAGGACCAACGCCAGAGACAGGCCAGCAAGCGGAGAAATCACGGCTAGGCCGAGGGTCATCAAGCCCACTGTTCGCAGCCTGAGGGGCTCTAGCTCGCGAGGCGCGCCGAGCCTTCCTTTCGGGCGTCGCATCCACCCCAAGACGGGACCGGTGATGGACAGTATGATCACGCCCAGGCAGGCGATCAGCATAACGATCTGGTTCGCCCGCCCGAAGTAGTTGCCCATGTGGAGCTGGACGCCCAGCTCGACCGCCTTGGCCGCCCAGCCATAGTCGGTGAAGTGGATGTCCCCGAGGATGCGTCCAGAATACTGATCGACGTGCAGCGTGCGCTGGCCTTCGGGACGGTCCGGATAGGTGAAGGCGGTGTAGACCCCCTCTGGTCCCGTCGGCAGCGTCAGCCGATAGGCGGTGGTCATTCCCGCAGCATTGAGCGCCTCAACTGCGCCGTCCACGCCGATGCCGACCTGAGGCGCGTCCCTGACTATGCCCTTCCCACCTCCATGATGTTCGGCATGAGGGTCTGACTTGGGCATTCGCGCATTCTCGAGCGTCCAAGGCGCTTCGCCCGTGGCTTGCGCCATTGTCTGAGGCGGCGGAGCGCTGCTCGCGGCGGGAACCGCACCGTGTATTCGGTAGTCGGCTGGATAACCGATCCCCAATGCGTCCGTCGTAGTCTTCAAGAGGCCGCCCCAGACCGTCGCCCACGGCAATCCGGTCAGGATCAGGAAGGCGATCAGGACGGCTGTCCAGGCCCCGACGACGGCGTGGATATCTCGCTACATCTTACGCCCCCGCGTCCGCAAGTCGGGAGCCAGCACCCCGATGATCCTTCTTCCGTTGCGCGGCCACCAGAGATACAGGCCGGTGACGACGAGGATCAGGCCCCAGCACGCCATCAGTTCTACGAGGGCGTCACCGCGGTGGCCCATCATCAAGGAGCCGTGGAAGACGTCCGCGAAGCCGACGACGGTCCGGGGATAGACGAAGGAGGTCAACACTTGGGCTGTCCCGGGATCGACGTGGATCCGCTCGGGGTCGCCCGAAGTCGGCGTGATGAAGACCACGGCGCTTCGACCCGATTCGGTCGGAATGTCGATGCGGGTGACCGATCCTCCGGGATAGTCCGCCAGCGCCGCCCCGATCAGCCGACTGGTCGGCAAAATGGGCGCATCGGCTACGGACCTTTGATCGGGTTGGAGGGCGTCGTTGATCTCGTCGTTGAACAGATAGATCGCCCCCGTCACCGCAAGGATCAGCAAGAACGGCGACACGATCAGATCGGCATAGAAGCGCCAGCGCCAGATCGTGCGATAGAGCCTCTCAAAGGGTCGACGCCCGTCTGCGGGCACGGTGCTTTCAGTCATCGCATCTTCTGGACCGGTTGGTCGCCGTCACGGCCGCTCCAATGGCGGCGCGCCGTCTTCAAACTTCGGCGCGCGGCCAAAATCGGCCTTACCAAACGGACGGTCGTAGAACAGGTAGCCGTAGTAGAAGACCCGCAGGCGTTCATGGAACGCTCGAATACGATCTTGGTAGGCCAATTGCGCCTTGAGGTCAGTGTCCGCCAGACGCGTCAATGCCGCCTGCACGCCGACGGACGGCAAGATCCATCCGAGCGTCCGCGCCGTCTGGTCACGACGTTCCAGTCCCTCACGATAGGCCTGCACCTCAGGCGCGACGCTTTCGTCGCCGTTCTGGTGGAAGGCCAAATACCATTTGTAGTGGAACTCCGGACCGAGCGGAGCTGAGTCCGACCACTCCGGATGATTGGCGTAGAAGCGCCGCATCGTATCCTCATGCGGGATGTCCCACGCGCCATGGACCGCCTCGCGCTGAGCCATGGCGATCTCCGCGCCCTGGTTCACAGGAATGGCCCGGTTGATCGCCACATTGGCGAGGGTCGGCACGATCAGGACCAGCACCAGCCAGGCTGCGGCCAAAGTCGCTGCGTTCGCGACCGAACTCCAGCGCAGCCGGCTGACCAGGGCGGAAAGGCCGACCCAGAAAAGCAGATACGCGGCGACAAGGACCAGAACGAGTAGCACGGTCGGAACGGTAACGGCCTGTAGGACAGCGGCGACGCAGAAGGGCAGGCTCAGCGCCGTCCAGGGCAGGATGAAACGCAGGGCGGCCCGACGGAACAACAGGGCGCGACCACCCTTCGCCAGCGCCTCGAGAGTTCGGAGACGCCCAGCCTCCCTCTCGCCCGAGACCAGATCGTGAAACAACGCAATGACGAACAAGGGCGCCAGGAAGATGAGGACGAAGCTGAAGTCGAACCGCCCGGGCAGCGCCAGTTCGGGATTGAACACGTCTCCGTCATAGAGCTGGGCCTCGAGACCCAGAGCCCTCACCCGCAGTATGTAAGGCGACACGTCCCGCATGCCGAGCGCGGCGAAAGCCAGGGGAGACGGCGCATCCCAGGTGGGATGGAAGCTGTAGTAAGCGGCGCTGCCGGGGTTCTTGTCGCGATCGATCCAGTCCGCGATCGCGCCGATATCCTCGGCTTGAGCGGCGGGGATGGCGGCGATGGCCGCGCGCTGCCGCGAGACCTCGCCCACACCCGCGAAGACAGCGCAGATCGTCAGCAGGGTGAGAAGCGCGAGGGCGGCTATCGTCAAGCGCTGACGCAGAAGTAGGCGGAGTTCATGAGCAATGAGGGTCATGCGCGCGCTCCCAGACGTCGTACGCCGAGGGCCAGCAGGGTGCCGGCGAGCGCAAGCCAGACGAGGATGAGTCCAAGCCCCGGCAGGGCGCCGCGCGCCAGCTCCGCACCGCTGGGCGGCTGGAAGCTGAAGGCGGGCGCGGACTGCCAATTGCTGGCGGACACGCGGCTTCGCCGGTCGGCGTCCGGGTCTTCCGCCGTGTCGTCCGCATAGCTTACGGCTTCGGCCTGCAGACGGTTCAACCGCTGGACGAGACCGTATCGGTAGTCTTCAGCCTGCTCCAGAAACCGACGATGGGCGGCGAAGTCCGTGCCGGCCGCCGCCATTGAGAGCGAACGAATGGCGATGGCCGGGCTGACCACGCCGACGGCGTTCACTAGCCGATTCTGCCTCTCCTGAGCGCCATAGCTGGCCTCCGCATACTGATCGAACAGTTGGGACGTCAGGCGCTCCCCTTCCATGCCCAGGACGCCCTGATAATTCACCGGCAGGTCCTCGACCCGCGTGACCCCATAGCGGTCGAGCACCGACTGTTTGAATGCCGCGAAGTGCGGATCGTCGGGGTTGTGGCTATCGCCCATGCCGCGCAGGTCGCTGGCGATGGCGATATCGGTCTGTAATCGATTCTGAAGCGGTGTGGCGGCACTCGCAATGTCCGGAGCGATCCGGGGCGCGAGGACGACCAGTACCGCCCAGACGGCGACGAGACCAAGCAGGGCGTCCCGACTCCGCCTAGCCACCGTCGAGAGCAGAACGATTATCACGACCCAGAGCGCCAGATAGGCGAGATAGCCCAGTGCAATCGTCAGCATCGGGAGCAAGGAAGCCCCGGGCTGACCGGCGATCAGGGCGAAGCCGATCATGGCGGGCAGGCCGGCGAGGACAGCGACGAGGCCGAGCGCAAGCGCCTTGCCCAGAACGATCTGCCCCCGGGACGCCCCCTGAAGCATCAGCAGGCGCACCGTTCCCCGCTCCGTTTCTCGCGCGAGAACCCCGTAGCCCAGAAAGATGAGTAGCAGCGGCGCGACGACCTGCAGAACGAAGGCCGGGGTCAACTGGCCGAAGCGAACCAGGATCGAGCTCTGGCGCACATCGCCGAAATTGGCGGTGTTCTGGCGGTGGCCCTCCAGAAACATGCTGTTGCCGGTGAAGGCGTCCACGCCGGGATCAAAGGCGGCGAGAGGGCTTAGCGGGCGAAAGATGAAGGTGCCATAGTGAACCACCCGGTGCGGGTGTCGATCCGGTTGGGCCTCGAACGCGGTCTGGGCCTCAGCGGCGTGACGCGCGCGAAGCTCCGAAACACTCTGTTGCTGAGACCAGGAGTTAGCCACCGCCACGAGGGTCAGCAGAACCAGGAGGATGAAGGCGATCACCGCGACCCTGTTGCGGGCCATCAGACGGAGTTCATCCTTCGCGATCAGGAAGGTCTTGCTCATGCGGCGGCTCTGCCGCCGAAGCGCGCGCGCAGGGCCCGGACGTCGAACCGATCAACGCCCGTCGCCATGGCGTCAGCCACGATCCGCCCGCCTTCGAGGAAGGCGATGCGGTCCGCCACGTCAGCGGCGGACAGAAGATCGTGCGTGACCATCAAAACCGCAGCGCCACGCTCGCGGACGCGGGCCAGAAGCAGGTTGAAATCCGCCGTGGCTTGGGGGTCCAGACCGGACGTGGGCTCATCCAGCAGCACCACCGGCGTCTGTCGGAGAAGGGCCACGGCGATCGCCACCTTCTGTCGCATGCCCTTGGAAAAGCCGCCGAGACGCTGACCCCAAGCAGTCTCCTGCAGGCCCGCGTCCCCAAACGCCGCAGTGATCGCGTCATGCGAATGCCGTTCGCAGGACAGGGCCAGCAGATACTCGGCGTTCTCGATCGCGGTCAGATGTTCGTACAGGGCGACATTTTCCGGCAGATAGGCGATCTGCCGACGGGCCTCGTCCGGGGTCTTCGCCGGATCGACGCTGGCCACAAGTACCTTGCCCGCTTCCGCCTTCACGAAGCCCAGCAAGGCCGCCAGCGTCGTTGATTTGCCAGCCCCGTTGCCTCCGAGCAAAGCGGTCACGGTTCCGGCGGCGACCTGCAGAGACAGACCCTGCAGAACCGGCCGGACCCCGTAACGGACGGTCACATCTTCCAGGAGGATCGGGGCTGTTTCGGTGTCCAAGGCGATGTCTCCATTGGGGGCGCTTGCGAGCGGATCGGCGGCGGTGTAGCAGGCGGCGTTCGAAGTTACACTATAACGTTTCATCTTGACGGCAGGCACGTATTGGCGAAGCCGTCCCGTCGGCAGCTCTTCAGGACCATCATGCTCCATCTCGCCCGCCACCTTAGCGCCTCGGCCTCCCCACTTGCATGGGCCGCCGTCGTCGTCGTCGGCGCGCTCGCCGCCCCCGGCATGGCCCAAGCGCAGGCGCGAGCACAGCTGAATGAAGCAGCCGAGCTGGACGAGGTCGTCGTCACCGGTCAGCGTCGTGCGGCTCCGATCGCCGATATCGGCAGCCGCCTCGCACTCACCGCGCGGGAAACTCCCGCCACCGTCGAGGTGCTCGACAGCGAGACCATCCGTCGCCTCGGCATCAACACCTATGTCGAGACCATCCGCACCGCCGCCGGCGTGACCTCGGCCGACACGGCCCAGCACACGCCCTTCACCATGCGCGGCTTCCAGATGGCCCAGGTCAGCGTGACCCACAACGGCATCAACCTGGGCTCTACCGACTTCACCGGCATGAACATGGGCACGTTCAATCTGGAGCGGGTCGAGTTCCTGAAGGGTCCCTCCTCCATCGTCGGCGGCCAAGGCGCGGTCGGCGGTCTGGTCAACTTCGTCACGAAGGCGCCGCACTCTGGGCCGATCGAAAGCGAACTGCTGGTGGGCTTCGATGATCGCGGAACCTACCGGGTCGGCTTCGGCTCTGGTGGCAGCACGCGTGTCGAAGGCTTGGACTATCGCTTCGACGTCAGCCAGTCGGACGAACAGGGTTTCGTGGACGACAGCCACGTCCGCTACAGCCATCTTTCCAGCGGTCTCGACTACCAGATCACCCCGGACCTGAAGGCCTTCATCGCTGCCGAGTACAAGGATCTGGAAGGCGAGATCTACGAGGGTACGCCGCTCGTCTCGGCGGCGTTAAGTGGCTCGAACGCCACCAGCGGCGTTGTGCGCGGATCCCACGTGTCGAGCTACAACGGAACCAACCTCGGTCCGGTCACGATCGACCGCCGGACGCTGGAAACCAATTATAACGTCACCGACGATGACAAGACCATCGACGAGACGTGGTTGCGCGCCGGCGTCGAATGGACGCCGGCGGACGATGTCACCATCCGCGCAATGGCCTACAGCTATGACGCCAGCCGCACCTGGCGCAACAATGAGGTCATCGCCTTCAACGCCACCACCGGTCTGGTCGATCGCGAACGCTTCTATGTGCATCACGATCAGAAAAACCTCGGCTTCAACACCGATCTGACCTGGGCGCATCAGCTGTTCGGTCTGAACAATCGGGTGGTTGTCGCAGTCGAGTATTACGACATGGACTTTATGCGGCCGGGCGCCGCCAACTTCCCGAGTGACTCGGTCTCACTGACCAATCCGTTGCGCGGAACCTATGGTTCGCTGACGACTACGGTCCAGACCGCCAAGCTTGAAAGCCTGGCGGTCAATATCGAGGATCGTCTTGAGCTGACGCCGAACTTCGCCATTGTCGGCGGCCTTCGCTACAACAGCTTCGACGTCAACCGTACCTCCGCGGACCTCACGGGCACCCAACGTCCAGGGTTCCCGCTCGCCGCCGACTGGGATCCGGTCACAGGCCGGATCGGCTTCACTTGGGATGTCGCTCCGGCCGTCACCCTTTACGGTCAGTATGCAACCGCTAGCGACGTTTCAGTCGGCAGCTACTTCCTGCTCAGCCCGACCCAGAACATGGAGCTGTCGGAGGGCACTAGCTACGAAGTGGGCGCCAAGGCCGGCTTCTGGTCAGGTCGCGGTCAGGCCACCCTATCCGTCTTCGACATCGAGCGGACCAATGTCTACGGCGGCGCCGCCAACCAGCGGCTCAACCTGGCGGGAACCCTGAACTCACATGGTGTCGAAGTTTCCACGGACCTGCGCCCGAATTCGGCGCTGCACCTCTGGGGCAACGCCTCCTACGTCGATGCGGAATACGACAACTACGTTCTGCCGACCACATCCTTCTCCGGAAACACGCCGCCGAATATCCCGACGGTGGTCCTGAACGGCGGCGGATCCTATCGCTTCGCCTCCGCCCCAATCCCGGTCGAGGTTGGGCTTTCCGTGTCCTATGTTGGCGATCGCTACACGTCAGACAGCAACACCGTCGAGATGCCCGCCTATACGACTGCTGACCTTTTCGCGATCATCGACCTCCCGGTGATCGGCGGCTTCGCGACTGGGACGCCTCAACTGACGCTCCGCGCCAAGAACGTCACAGATGAACTTTATGCCGGCTACGGCGATCCCTTCTACCCCGACCAGATCTTCCTCGGCGCGCCCCGGACCTTCGAGGCCAGCCTGTCGGTCCGCTTCTAGGCCGTGGCCCCCTGCCAGCGAGAACGCTTGTTCTATGCTGGCGGGCAGGCAAGAAGCGGGACTTCGGAGTCCGTCGCTCCGCTCGCGTCCCCTCTAAACCCCATGCCTCAAGCGGACGGTCCGAACCGCCGCAATGAGTCACGAAGCGTCACTTGGTTTCGCCATAGCCAATCTCCGCCATCCGAGCGACCGCCGCGGAATAGTTCTTTTCGTCCTGAATATGGATGTGCCTACGCGTGGCCTCGACTGAGAGATGAATGTTCTTCGGGATCGTCCACTCCAGGGAGCGCTCCCGAGCGACCTATCTATGCGAAAGTTGGTGGCGGCAGCGCCGGACACTTCCCCCATCTCGGCGCGATCGATGCGATGCAGTCGCGTGACAATCGCCGAGGCCGCCCCGCTCTATTCGGCTATCGAAACGATAGACGCGCGCCATTGGACTTGGTCGTGACCGCGAACACATCCTGTCAGGAGGACAGTCGACGTAATCAACGCCGGCTTATCCGACGATCATCTGATGAGGAGCCTGCCGCCATGACAAGACCCGCCCCGTCGCTCGTACCGACGCCCTCCGACCTCGACGAAAGTGCGGCGATGACTGTCGCCGATGCGTTGAATGTCATTCTCGCGGATAGCTACGCGATCTACATCAAGACCAAGAACTTCCATTGGCACGTGTCGGGGCCCTACTTCCGAGACTACCACCTGCTTCTGGACGAACAGGCGAGCGAGATTCTGGCCGCGACGGACGCCATCGCGGAGCGAGCGCGCAAGACCGGCAACACAACCCTTCGATCGATAGGCGACATCGCTCGCCGGCAGACGATCAAGGACAATGACGAGGCCTTCGTGAAGCCCCGCGACATGCTCGCGGAACTCCGGGCGGACAATCTCAGCCTGGTTGAATCTCTGCGGCGCGCGAAGAAGGCGGCGGACGACGCGAGCGACAACGCCACGTCGGGACTGGTCGATACATGGACCGACGAAGCCGAACGTCGGGCCTGGTTCCTGTTCGAGGTCGGGCGGGAAAGCTGATCTCAATCCAGCGGCGTCTGTCCGAACGGGTCGTACAGTGACCGTCCGCACAGACGCCGCTCACACCGGACCAATGGCAGCGCACGACGTCGGCCGGGTTTCGGCAACACGGTCCCGAATATGCCCGGGATGCATCGATGGAAGGAGCAAGGGATGACGACAACAGAGCCGCACGCACCGGACCTGAGGGTCAGCCAATGGATCGGCCCGCAGGGTGAGACCTTGGACACGCCAGTGAAGCTGGCGGATCTGGGAGATGGTGCGAAAATCCTCTTCGCCTTCCAGGACTGGTGCACAGGGTGCCATTCCCATGGATTCCCGACCCTTCAGCGGCTCCACAGCGCCTTGGAGCCGAGGGGCGTCGGCTTCGCCGTCATCCAGACCGTTTTCGAGGGCGCGGACGCCAACACCTTCGACAAGCTTCGCGTCAATCAGACCCGATATCGGCTACCGATCCCTTTCGGCCACGATGCGCCGCCTGAAGGTTCCAGCCTCCCGACGTTCATGCAGGACTACCACACCCACGGCACGCCGTGGTTCACGGTCATCGATGCTGAAGGAAAGCTCGTCTACTCCGGCTTTCACCTCGATGCGGAGCGGCTCGCAGCGGCGCTCTTGCAGGAATAGTAATCCCGGCGGTCAGCGCACGCCCGATTGTCGGGCTGGGGACAGCCCGATCGACGCACTCCTTAAACGACCAGCCGTCGGGGGCGTCGGCAGGCTCGCGCTACGGCCTGAGGTTGGGGCGCGAGCCTGCCGAGGGGGGCGATCTCGCGCGCTATCTAATCAAGCGACCTGTTCGACGACGAGCGTCCGGCCATTGAACTCCACCGTCTCCCCGGCCTTCGCGCCTTCGATCGCTTCGAAGATCGGCGCCTGGGTCGAGATGCCCATGAACTCGTGGCCATGGCAGGTGAACCTCGAAGTGGACACGGCGACCACGAACAAGCGGCCTGACAGCTTGACCACCGCGCCTTCGGTCACGGTCGATTTCGGTCCGAAGTCGATCTCCTTCAGACGGTCGAGCTTGTCGGCCTGATCGTCCAGCGTATCGTCCAGCGCCTCCGCCAAGTCGCTCGCCACTTCCGCCTGGGCCTGCTCATCGTTTTCGATGGGCTCGCTCCGGTCGAGCCGGGCCGTCGCCACATAGTCCAGATAGTTCTCCCGGGCGCTTCTAAGAGCAGCGGCCTCCAGCGACAGCATCGTCTCCCGGATGTCGCTCTTGTTGATCGACGCTTCAGACATGGCGGTCTCGTTTGATTGGTTTGACAAGGGTTGGGGTCGGGCTTCGATCGGGCGCGATCAGCTCTCTTCGACGGCTGTGTCCCGGGGCGGATCGAAACCCTCGTCATCCGTCGCCTCCGGACCTTGGTACGGGACCCGGATAAGCCGCGGATCGCGGATTATGCTCGTCACCAACCAGACATAGGTCTGTTCGGCGGTGTCGAAGCCGAGGATGGAAAAGACGCCGCCGAAGGGGCAATCCGGGAAGTCGGGGAATCCTTCGCGCAGCACGTAGCGCTCCGGATCGCTCTCGAACTCGCTTTTGAAGACCTTTCGCAGCCCATGTTTGCTGGGCACGTCGTCATCCTGGATGACGGTGGTGCGCCGCGCCTCCGTCAACTTTCGGGAAAGATCGCGACTGCAGAGCTCATCGAAGACATCGAAGGCGTCGATCAGCAAACCCTTGTGCTGCGTCGCAGGGTCGGTGATCGCATAGATGTTCGAGACGTCGCCGGCATCTTCGCCACTCTCCAGCCGCAAGGCTGCGTCGACCTCGATGTCGCAGGCGTTCAGCGTGGATCCGAGTTTCAGATCGATCAGTTGACCGTCCTTGACGCGATACTCCCGATCGTAGCCCCCGCCGACCAAGGCCTGAACGGTCGTCAGGACGTCTCCCACTTCGGATCGCATGGCTCTCTCCCTACTGACCGCCTCGCCGGCAGCCATGGACGTTTGCTATTGAGGGGATGCCGCAGGCGCCCACGGCGCACCGGCCTGGGGCTGCGCCCAGGGCCGGGTTCAGTCGGAGGCTGAAGCGGCGTCACGCCTCGTTGATGGATGGCGGTCGAACGGACGGGACGTGGCGGGGTGCGGCGCGCGCGTGTCGCACCGCACCCCGCCGTCCACCTGTCAGCCCGTCGCGGTCTGGCCCGACTGCCCTTGGTCAGCCGTCCTTTTCGGCAGGACCCAACCGGGCCTGGGGAAGTGACAGGTATAACCGTTGGGCCGCTTCTCCAGGTAATCCTGGTGCTCAGGCTCGGCCTCCCAGAAGTCTCCCACCGGCTCGACCTCGGTGACGACCTTTCCTGACCACAGTCCGGACGCATCAACGTCCGCGATCGTGTCCACGGCGACGCGCTTCTGCTCCTCATCGACGTAGTAGATGCCGGACCGGTACGACAGACCGCGGTCGTTGCCTTGACGATTGAGCGTCGTCGGGTCGTGGATCTGGAAGAAGTATTCCAGGATGTCACGGTAGGTCGTCTTTTCCGGATCGAAGACGATCTCGATGCCTTCGGCGTGAGTTCCGTGGTTGCGGTAGGTGGCGTTCGGAACATCCCCGCCGGTGTACCCGACGCGGGTGGACACGACGCCGGGGCGTTTGCGGATCAAATCCTGCATGCCCCAGAAACACCCGCCGGCGAGAACTGCGCGTTGATGCATGGTTAGGCCTCCTGAACCTGATCGAGATATTCGCCGTACCCCTCGGCCTCCATCTCATCGCGGGCGATGAAGCGGAGCGATGCGGAGTTGATGCAGTATCGCAGACCACCCTTGTCGGACGGTCCGTCCGGGAAGACGTGACCCAGATGGCTGTCGCCATGAACGGACCTCACCTCGGTCCGGACCATGCCGTGGCTGCTGTCGCGGATCTCGTTGACGTGGGCAGGTACGATCGGCTTCGTGAAGCTGGGCCAGCCCGAGCCGCTGTCGAACTTGTCGGTCGACGCAAACAGAGGTTCGCCGGAGACCACATCGACATAGATGCCCGGCTCCTTGTTGTCGTTGTATTCGCCAGTGAACGGCCGCTCGGTGCCGTCTTCCTGCGTTACCCGGCGTTGCTCGGCGGTCAGCTTATCGATGGCCGACTGCGACTTTTCGAACTTCATGATGGTCTCCCGACACTAGGGTTCACGGGGCAGATCGGTGTCGCTTGCACGACCCTCCTGTCTCCTGACCAATATCGGGGGCACAGCGGCTTTGCGCTAATGCGCTTTGCCTATTGTTTCGATAGCTCCGACGGTTTCGCGACCCGCCCTGCATCCCATGAATGGGCCGACGCCAGCTGAGCCAGCTTACGAATTTCGACAGGTGCGGTCGATCCGGAGACCGTGCTGATGACCACCTCGCGTTCCAGCGCGAGGTCCACGATCGGGCGCGACGTCAGTCCTGGCGATGCAGCGGACCGCTCCGGCAGGATGCAGATCGAACGACCGTCTGAGACCGCGTGCCTGACCCACTCCTCCCGATCCGTTCGCAGCCAGGGTCGCAACGTCATCCCCTGATCGGCGAAGTGCGACCGCACCTGATCGCGAAGCTCGCAACCCATGCGGTCGATATAGGGATAATTTGCGAGATCCTCGACGCGCACCGTGTCGGTCCGGGCCAGCGGGTGATCCACCGCGCAACCCAGCACCAGTCGCTCCCGGAACAGCGGTCGGATTTCAAGCTTCCGGTCGGCCCGAGGATCACGGGTCGCGATTGCGGCATGGCGGCGCCCGGAGAGCAACGCAGGCGCCTCCCCGCCGGCCTCAAGCGCATGCAGGCGAATCTCCACCGTTGGAAGCTGCTCGAGCGCCGAGGCGAAGAACGTCGTGAAGGCCTCCGGCCCGATGGTTGGAGCGACGGCGATGTCGAGGACACGATGCCCCCCGTGGGTCCAGTTCCGCGAATGATGGTGGACGCTCTCGAGGGCGCCCACCATGCGTCTGAACTCCACTTCGACATCCTGTCCCAGACCGGTGAGACGACTGTTCTTGCCATCCCGATAGATCAGCGCCCCGCCCAGCTCATCTTCGAGCCTGCGTATCGCGCGCGTCAGGCTCGGCTGGGAGACTCCGCTCAACCGGGCAGCGGCGGTGAAGTTGAGCGTGTCCGCCAGGTGGAGGAAGTAACTGACCTGATTGAAGTCCATGGCCGAGGTAGCCGCCGCGCCTGTCAAGGGTGTCGGGAGGGTCGCGGATCGCTTCGTTCCGCAGACGAATAAGTATGCGCGGCGCATATAATGGCGCATCAAGACCTTGTCTATATGCGCGACGCATATAGGGTGGCTGCAGGCGCTCGCGCGCGATGGAGGACAGAGACATGGCGACCTCGGTGTTCACGTTCGACGGCGTGAACGGTCATCAAATCACCGGTCGCCTGGAAGCGCCCGAGACCACCCCACGAGGATGGGCGGTCTTCGCTCACTGCTTTACCTGCGGCAAAGACAATCGAGCCGCCGTCCACATCTCCCGCGCCCTGGCCCGAAGCGGCATCGGCGTCTTGCGGTTTGATTTTGCGGGTTCGGGACCCGGGGACCAGCCGGCGGAGACGGCGAACTTCGCCGCCGACGTGGGAGACTTGAGCGCAGCGGTGAAAGCGATGGCGGCGGCTGGCATGCCGCCGTCGCTTCTGGTGGGGCATAGTCTGGGCGGGGCGGCGGCGCTCGTCGCCGCACCGAACCTTCCGGAAATCGCCGCTGTCGCAACGCTCGCCGCCCCCGCTGACGTTCACCATCTGCTGGGTCTGTTCGCCCCGGAAGACCTGGACGCCGTAAGACGCGACGGAGAGACCGTGGTGACGCTCGCCGAGCGCCCGCTCGTGATCCGCCGAGATTTCATCGAAGCGATCGACGGCGTGCATGTCGAGACCGCGGTCGCCGCCTTGCGGCGCCCCCTGCTGGTGATGCATTCCGCCCGAGACGACGTCGTAGGCATCGATCATGCGTCGCGCATCTTCCGCGCCGCGCATCATCCCAAGAGCTTCATCTCCCTGCACACTGCCGATCACCTGCTCGCGGAGGTCGCCGACGCCCAATACGCCGCGGCCATGATCGCCGCATGGGCCAACCGCTATATGCCGCTCCTGACCGATGATCTGCCGCAGGTGGAGGTCGCCGCCGGCGTGTCGGCGACCGAAACCCTCGCGGGCAAGTTCCAGCTGACCGTGCGTAGCGGCGAACACGCGCTTCTGGCGGACGAGCCTGCCTCGGTCGGTGGTCTCGGGAGCGGGCTCTCCCCCTACGAACTGGTCTCGGCCGGGCTCGCGGCGTGTACCGTCATGACCATGCGGCTCTATGCGAACCGCAAGGGCTGGCCGCTGGAACGCGCCAGCACCACCGTGGAGCACGCCAAGGTCTCCGACATGATGCCGCCCGACCGGTTTACGCGGACCATCACGCTCGAAGGTCCGCTCGACGACGAACAGAGAGCGCGTATCCTGGAGATCGCCGATCGCTGCCCCGTGGACCTCACGCTCGTGCGCGGATCGGACGTGCAGACGCGGCTCGCCGGTTCACCGACGCCCCCGGTCGGCGACCTCGATCAATCCTAGGCGCCGGAGGTGAGACGTCAGGCAGCAGGCTCGCCCGCGGCCTACCGGCCGTGGACGCCACGCTCGTCAAGCTCGTCGTCGATCGGACAGTCCTTACAGTCCGCATAGCTGCAGCGCCGGCAGACCCGGTAGGAGTGCTCCAGCCCCTGCAGCCGTGAACGCAGGACACGCTCCGAGATCTCACAGAACAGCGTCATCTCGGCCGGCGTCAGAACCGACAGCCCTGCGGACAGCACCTCGTCGCGGGCGCCAAGCACTTGCTCGCTCATGATCTGTCCGGCTGCGGTGAGATGCAGAGCGCGTGCGCGTCCGTCCGTGGAATGCTCCCGACGCTCGATCAGCCCTTCGGTCGCGAGGCGGTCGACCAGACGAACCGTTCCCGCGTGTGAGAGACCGACACCGCCGGCCAGCATGCGGATCGACAGTCCGGGTTGGTGCGCCAGCAGCGCCAGGGCCGACGCGGTGGGACCCGCGTCCGGCGCGTGGGATGAGGTCGCGCGAAGGATGTCGTCGCTGATCATCAGCGCGAATGCCCCGAAAACATTGCGGTCACGCAGTCCACCCATGGCCCATCTATATGTGCGCCGGGCATAGACAGCAAGCGGACGCGCGCCCGATCCGGATGCGTGCGCCGACGGATAAAATCTCGATTAAACAATGACCTGTGGTCACGCCGACGTACTTGCTCCGTTCTAGCGCGACAATCGGTGCGATGCCTTTTGGCGGCTCCGCGATACGCTGCGGGTATGGCCATCCACAACTTCGACCGCTCTGCCCTCAAGCAGGCGCTGCGCGGTGGCGCCGAGCCGGGACAGTTCCTCTGGAGAGAGCGGGGCCAGCCAGGCCTCAACCGCGCGACTGCGCGCTTTCGCCATGTCGGCCATTACCTCCTGGCCCACGGTGGTGAGATGGATGGAGCGGGCGCGCAGGTCGGACAGCTCTCGGCGCCGCTCGACCAGGCCATCCACCTCAAGCCTGTCGATCAACCGAACGGTCCCGGCGTGCGACAGGCCGATGCCGTCCGAAAGTCGGCGTATGGATTGGCCCGAACGGACATTCAGCAGAGACAGGACCGTCGCCGCCGGACCCGGCATCCGCGAGGCCTCGCCTGCGGTCGCCGTCATCTCATCCGCAACCGCGCTCACCAGCGACCCAAAATAACCTCTGGCGACCGATGGCTGCATCAGCCTACGGTATATGCGCCATGCATACGTATCAAGCGAGCGGACGAGATGTCGACGAGCATTGCTCCGAAAGCGGCGAGCCGCGCATCACTCCACCAATGAGCGCGGCGCCTGGCTGGCGGCTCGTACGTGAACCCTAGAGAGGCCCGGATGCCCGACCCCATGTACGACAAGGTCTATCAGGCAACCCATCCCGACATGATGGCCGGTGCGACCACTGACCAGTTGCGCGACCGCTATCTGGTCACCGGCTTGTTCGAAGCCGGCAAGATCAGCCTGAACTATTCTCACAACGAGCGGATGATCATCGGCGGCGCCATGCCGATCGGGGGCCAGCTCTCGCTTCCGTTACACGCCGACCCCCCGTCGCTGGAGGGCAAGCCCCTCTTGCAGGCCCGGGAGCTGGGCCTGGTCAACATCGGCGGGGCCGGCTCAGTCACGGTGGACGGTGAGACTGTGGATCTCGCGTTTCGTGATGGCCTCTATGTGCCGATGGGCTCGGGCGACGTCAGCTTCGCCTCGGCCGACGCGTCGAACCCGGCGAAGTTCTACCTGATCGCCACACCGGCCCACGCCCGCCACGCGCTGGCGAAGATCAGCATCGAAGAGGCCGTGCCGCTGGAAATGGGCGCTCTGGAAACCTCCAACGACCGCACGATCTATCAGTACATCGTTCCTGGCAAAATCAGGTCCTGCCAGCTGCTGCTGGGCCTCACCGTCCTGAAGCCGGGCAGTGTCTGGAACACCATGCCGCCGCACCTGCACGACCGCCGCTCCGAGGCCTATCTCTATTTCGGTCTGGGCGAGAACGACCGTGTCTTCCACTTCATGGGCGAGCCCGACGCAGCCCGTCACATCGTGATGGCAGACGGCGAGGCCGTCATCAGCCCGCCGTGGTCGATCCACATGGGCTCCGGAACCTCCAACTACTCTTTCATCTGGGGCATGGGCGGCGAAAACCTCGACTACACCGACATGGACAAGCTCGACCTCTGTCAGCTGAGATAGACGCTTCTCGAACTGAGGGCCCGGCAACCCGGACGTCACATGGCGGCAAACTCCGGGTCCGCCCCGGCGCGATAGATTCGTCTCCGGGAAACGCGAGACGGGGGACCGGTGCAAGGCGCGTCTGGTGCTCATGCAAGCCTGTGGCTATCGAACTCATGCCCGCGGGCCCCTTCTCTCTGCCCTGGCGATCTCCGAGGCTGGGTCATGCCCAAGCCAACGAATGATCCCCAGCGCCATCCGACGCCTTCGGAGTCCCAGGACGCATCAGTCCTGGACCGCGTCGCCTCGGCATCGACCGGCGACATCGACGGGCTGTCTCCCTTCAACGTCACCCTGCGCCGGCTGCATGGCTGGCGGGACCCGCTGGAGGTCGCGGTCGCGCTTCGGGGCAGGGACGATCTCCTCGTGCTGCTCTCGGGAGTCGGGGCCGACGAGCGACACTCGTTCGTCGCGGCGGAGCCCGACCATGTGGCATCCGGACCGGCCCGTGATCTCGCCCCTATTCGCGATCCCATAATGTCTCGCGGCGTGGTCGGGCTTCTTTCGCATGGCGTAGAGGTCCCGGGCGCCCGGCAGGCCAGCGGTCCAGTCTGGCCAGACCTGACGATCGCCCGCTATCCGGCGATGCTCGTCTTCGATCATGAAGAGCGGAGGGTCTGGAGCCTCGGGCGTGGGCGGGACGGCCCTGCGGCGTCCGCCGCCGTCAGCCGCGCAGCCGGCTGGCTGGCCGCGGAGTCCACGAGAACGACCATCCCGCCGCCCGCAATCCGTCTTGAACCTTGTAGGTCCGACACCTTCGGCCCGTCGATCACCACATCGGCGCACCAGTGGAATCCCGATGGGATTAGAGCCGAAGGTCTATGGTCCGGCGCGCTCGCGCCAGGCGGCTGGCCTCTCGACGTGCTGCTGCGTCTTGCCGGCTCGCATGCGCCTTTCAGCGCCTACTGGCGGATCGGGAACCGGGCGGTCGTATTGCACGCCTCCGACCCTCTGCTGAGCTTCGATCCTGTCGAAGGCGACACCGCGTCCCCCGCGCTCGAGGGCGTGCGCAAGCCTTTGTCGCGGGACGGTTTCGGTCGCGACGACGGCCTCGCTGAGCCTCCTCCGGTGACGCCGCCGGCGCGCGTTGACATCGGCTACGCGGACGCCCTGACGGAAGCTCTCGACAGCACCTTCGGCGGCGCTCTGTTCCACATCGACGAGGACGAACGCATGACGGCTTGGGCGTTGATGACGATGACGACGTTCGAACGGGCGGGAGACCTCTGGTCGTTCCGCGCCGCGGTCGTCGTGGCTGTCGCCGCGGGCAGCGAAATCGAGGGTCGTCTTGAAGCGATCGAAGCCGCGTTCCGGCCCCTGCGAACGGCGCTGGCCGGATAGTTCGGCGCCCCCCCCCTCTCCTTCATCTTATCCCGGGATCTCTGCCATGACCGTTCGCGTCGCCATCAACGGCTTCGGCCGTATCGGCCGCCTTGTCCTCCGCTCGATCGTCGAGCACGACCGCAACGACATTGAGGTCGTGGCGATCAACGATCTGGGCCCGGTGGAGACGAATGCCCACCTGTTCCGCTACGACAGCGTCCACGGTCGCTTCCCCGGCACGGTGACCTCTGGCGAGGACTGGATCGACGTCGGCACAGGCAAGATCCGCGTCAGCGCCGAGCGCGACCCGGCCAAGCTGCCGCACGCCGACCTGGGCGTGGACATCGCCTTCGAGTGCACCGGCATCTTCGCGTCCAAGGACAAGGCCTCGGCCCACCTGGCCGCCGGCGCCAAACGCGTGCTGGTCTCGGCCCCAGCCGACGGCGCCGACAAGACCATCGTCTTCAAGGTCAACCACGAGACCCTGACCGCCGACGACATCATCGTCTCGAACGGATCGTGCACCACCAATGTCCTTGCTCCAGTCGCCAAGGTCCTGAACGATCTGTTCGGAATCGAGCGCGGCTACATGACGACCATCCACGCCTACACCGGCGATCAGCCGACGCTGGATACGATGCACAAGGACCTGTACCGCGCCCGCGCCGCCGGTCTGTCGATGATCCCGACCTCGACCGGCGCCGCGACGGCGCTCGGCCTGGTCTTGCCCGAGCTCAGAGGCAAGCTGCACGGCTCGTCGATCCGCGTCCCGACCCCGAACGTCTCGGTCGTCGACCTGAAGGTCGTCGCCGGTTGCGAGGTGACGGTGGACGAAATCAACGCCGCGCTTCAGGCCGCCGCCGACGGCTCGATGAAGGGCGTTCTTGCCGTCACCCGGGAGCCGGTGGTGTCGGTCGACTTCAACCACACAGCGGCGTCCTCGACCGTGGCCCTGCCGCAGACGCACGTCGTGGACGGCGCGCTCGCGCGGGTTCTCGCCTGGTACGATAACGAGTGGAGCTTCGCGACCCGCATGGCGGACACGGCGCTCGTCATGGCCAGACACATCTGACCGGGACAGCGTCGTCGTCAGCCAGGCCTCGGACGGCGCCTAGATCAGGCGGCCAGGAGCGGATCCAGCTCCCCGCGATCCTCGAGAGCGAGCATGTCGTCGCATCCCCCGACATGGGCGCCGTCGATAAAGATCTGCGGAAACGTCGTGCGTCCACCGGATCGGCGGATCATCTCGGCCTTCTTCTCCGGGTCACGAGAGGCGACGATCTCGTGGACGTCGACGCCTTTGCGTCCCAGCAGATCCATCGCGGTCGTGCAGTAGGGGCATCCGGGTTTGGTGTAGATGACGACCTTGGCCATCGGGGTTCTCCTTCGAGACTGAGTGTGCGGCGCCAACGACGGCGCCGACGTTGTGAACCGGTCTTGTCTCCGGTGAGGATGCGAACACCCGTGGACCGTAACGCACGTATCGCGGTCGCAGATGTCCTCAGGCGCGTTCCAGGAGGGCGACTGTCCCCTGCCCGCCGTCGGCGCAGATGCTGACGATCGCGCGTGATCCGGTCGGCATCGCCCAGAGCTCCTTGACCGCCTGGCTGAGGTCGCGCGCGCCCGTCGCCCCGAACGGGTGGCCGATCGCGACCGATCCGCCATTGGGGTTGACCCGGCGCCAGTCGAACCGCCCGAGATCGGATTGAACGCCGACCCTGGTCCGAACCCAGTCCGGGTCCGTGATGGCCGCGACGTTGGCGAGCACCTGGGCGGCGAACGCCTCATGGATCTCCCAGAGATCGATGTCTTCGAACGTCAGCCGGTTGCGCGCGAGCAGGCGCGGGATGCCGTACGAGGGCGCCATCAGCAGCCCCTCCGTCCTGTAGTCGACGGCGGACACCTCGTAATCGACGAGCCGCGCGTGGGGCGTGCCCTCGGGCAAGCGCGCCACGCCGGCCTCGTTGGCGACCCAGCAGCCCGCCGCTCCGTCCGTGATCGGAGAACTGTTGCCTGCGGTGAGACTGCCGCGACCGCTGTCACGGTCGAAGGCGGGCTTGAGCGTGGCAAGTTTCGCAAGTGAGGTGTCAGACCGTGGATTGGCGTCGCGCGCCAGCACGGGAAGCGGGATCACCAGATCGTCGAAGAAGCCTGCCTCCCAGCCTGCGACCGCACGCTGGTGGCTGGTCAAAGCCCAGGAATCCTGGGCTACGCGAGACACGGCCCAGGATTTTGCGGTCTCCTCCATGTGGTCGCCCATCGACCGCCCGGTGATGCGATTGGACCAGCCCTTGGTGGGCAAGACATAGTCGGTGGGCTCCAGCCCCTGCAGGGCGCCCAGAGCCGCCTGCGGGTCCCGTGCGAACAAGTCCGTCAGCCGTCGGGACGCATCCGCGGTCAAGGCGATCGAGGGCCTGCTCATGACCTCCGCCCCGCCGACCAGGGCGAGGTGGGTGTCGCCTCCCAGCATGCCGGCGGCGGCGATCGTCGCGGTCATGCTCGTCGAACAGGCCAGAACGACCGAAAAGGCCGGGACGTTCGGATCCAGGCCGGCGTCGAGCCAGACTTCCCGGGCGATGTTGCTCCAGCCCAGATTTGGGATGACGCTCCCCCAGACGACCAGGTCGGGGCCGGCCTGCGCCGCCATGGCCTGAACCACGGGAACGGAAAGCGAAATCGCGTCGTAGCCCGCCAGCGCGCCGCCGCCGCGTCCGAAGGGCGTGCGTAGGCCTGACGCGACGTACACGGGATCGAAAAACCGGGTCATGCTGCCCTCCATTCGTTGAGGCCTCAGCCTAACCCTGAAGGGCGCTTCCCGTCCGGCATCGAAACCATATCCTGCGGCTATTGGCGGCCGTCGATCGTGCGCCTCAGAGTGGAGGCTGAGGGCGCCGGACCGGTCGAGGCGACGTGCATGACATCCGAAATCATCGACCTCGAGTCCGGGGCCTCGAGCCCCGATGCGAGCTTCGAGGACGGTCGCCCGATGACGCTCACCGCTCATCGAGAGGCCTAGACCGGTCTCCATGCCCTGCGCAGGGTCTACAAGGCCGAGTTCGATGCCGAACCGGGCCGCTATGTGCTGCGGTCGGGCTTTCCGGACTTTCCCGCCTGCAGCTTCGGGGGCGCCTTCAGCCATCTCGGGTTCGACACGACCGCGCAGGTCTATGTCTGGTTCGTAAAGAGCATCCTGCGGGATCCGCGTCTCGCCCGCGTCGCCTTCACGAACGGGTCCTGACCCATCCGATCCAAGAGCCGGGGCTCCAGCGGCGGGTCGGCGGCATGACCCGTCGGCCGGGCCGGCTCAGATCCATTTGAGGCGCCTGAAGTTCAGGTAGAGCAGCCCGGACAGCACCACGATCATCGCGACGACAGCGTGATAGCCGTACGGCGTTCTGAGTTCGGGAATGTTGTGGAAATTCATTCCGTATATGCCGGTGATCGCGGTGGGGACCGCGAGAATGGCGGCCCAGGCGGCGAGCTTGCGTGTGATGGCGCCCGTTCGCTGCTGTTCCAGCAAGCTGCTGAACTCGAACACTGACGCAAGGACCTGAAGCAGTCCGTCGATCATGTCCTGAACCCTCAGGACGTGATCGAGCACGTCGTTGAAATACGGCGTCACCGAAGGACTGATGCAGGGGAAATGGCCTCGAACGAGCTTGCGGGTCAGTTCGGCCATGGGCCCGAGGGTGCGCTGGAAACGAGTCAGCTGACAGCGAAGGCCGAAGATGCGCGCAATGTCCTGCGGTCCGAGAAAGCTGTTGAGCGAGCGTCGCTCCATCTCAAGCACGCTGTCCTCGATCATCTCGAAGATCGGCAGATAGCCGTCGACGATGTAATTCAGAATGGCGTGCAACACATAGTCGACGCCCTGGGACAGGAGCTCCGGCGCCGACTCGAGCTGTTCACGCAGGGCCGTGTGGTCGCGCTGCGATCCGTGACGCACGCTGATCAGGTGACGGTGGCCGATGAACAGCGCCGTCTGGCCATAGCGGATTTCATCACCCTCGAGCTGGGCGGTGCGCGCGACGGCGAAGAGTTCATTTCCCAGCACTTCCAGACGAGGCATCTGGCCGACGTCCATGGCGGCGGCGACCGCAATGGGATGAAGGTGGTATCGCGTCTGCAGCGACTGCATTTCCTCCGCCGTCGGATCGGACACGCCGATCCACACGAACTCGTCGGGATCGGCCGTGGAGAGCACGTCCTCGTCGATGTCGAAGTCGCGGCTCCGGCAGCCCTTGCTGTACAGGCAGGCGGCGATGACACTCATTGGTCGCGGCTTTCTTCTCCGGAGGACAGGGCGATCAAGGCTAGTGGCCCCGCGGCCAGCCGCCGTACCCTGCAGGTCGTTCCGCCGTCGCGGTCGCGCCGGGGATGACCAGACCACGCTGGACCGCCGGACGAGCGAGACCTCGCTCGAGCCATGCGTTCAGATTCGTGAAATCATCCATCCCCACCAGGTCGCCGGCGTCGTAGGAGGTCACGAGCGCTCTCACCCAGCCCAACGTGGTGATATCCGCGATCGAGTACTCGCCGGCGTCGGCGCCCACGAGCCAGTCGCGCCCCTCAAGCGCGGCGTTCAGCACGCCGAGAACACGCCGCGCTTCGGCGACGAACCGATCCCTCGGACGCTTGTCTTCGATGGATCGACCCGCGTGCTTGTGGAAGTATCCCAGTTGGCCGAAGTTCGGGCCGACGGCAGACACCTGGAAGAAGATCCACTGCAGGGTCTGGTGTCGCGTCGCCGTCTCCGTAGACATCAATCGGCCTGTCTTCTCGGCGAGATAGACGAGGATGGCGCCCGACTCCCAAAGCGCCAGCGGTACGCCCCCCGGCCCATCGGGGTCGAGAATGGCGGGTATTCGGGCGTTTGGGTTGAGCGCGACGAACTCCGCCTCACGGGATTCGTTGCGGAACAGCTCCAGACGGTGGGCCTCGTAAGGCAAGCCGAGCTCCTCCAGCGCGATCGAGATTTTCACGCCGTTCGGGGTAGGCGACGAGTAGAGCTGAAGCCTGTCCGGATGTTTCGGCGGCCAGCGTCGCGTGACGGGGTGATCGCTCAGACGGCTCATCGCTCGCTACTCCCTGATGTTCGTACGTCACCGGCGACCTCGTTCCGGATCGCTTCGAGAAAGCCGACGTCTTCCGCATCGATCTCGTGCGCCAGCCTGAGGGTTTCATCGAGCGCCGACGCCGGTATCACCACCGCGCCAGCCCGATCGGCGTAGATGTAATCTCCTGGAACGATCGTCGTGCCGCCGAGCGCCACGGGCTCGTCGGCTGCGATCGGCATGACGTCGCCGACGCCCACCCGGGGTGTCTCGCCACCGCAGTAAAAGACGGGGTCGTAGGCCGCGAGCGCCTCGAAATCCCGCAACCGCCCGTCCGTCACCAGGCCCGCGAGGCCATGGTTCTGCAGTCGCGACAGCTTCACGCCCCCGCCGACCGAACAGTCGGCCAGTCCGGCGGAGAGGACGAGGACCCGCCCTTTCGGGTCGCCCGCGACGGCGTCGTGAAAATGCCGGGCGAAGGCATGGACCCGGCTGTCAAACACATCCTCCCGAAACGGGACGAAGCGAATGGTGGCGGCGCGTCCGAAGAGGACCCGGCCCGGCGTGGGCGACACCAGATCGAGGACGACGGCAGGGTGGCCGTAGAGGCGGCCCAGCGCGTCCGACAGGGACGCGGCGCCGGGTAGGTCTGGCTTAATCATCGCCTGGGCCCGGGCTTGCCACGGCCTCGAGGGCAAGGCCGAGAACGAAGTCTGTGACCTTCTCGGCGCTCATCTCGCAGGGCTTGAAATGCACTCGCCCGGCGGCCGTACGGTACAGATTGAAGCTGACGAGGTCCGCCCCGCCGAGTTCGCGCGCCAGCACGGAGGTCCGGCCCCGGTCTCCCGTGCGCGTCACGGTCACGCCATAGCGTCGGCCCTTGTAGACGCCGGTGCTGTAGCCGACGGGAAATCGGTCCAGCCGGCGGATCCAGCTGTCGATACCGGAGCCCGACGGTCCGGGTCGCAGCGAGGCCAGGGATCCGCCACAGCTGGTCCCCGCAATCTCACCAGGAGTGCTCAGCACCGGCCGCGGCGCGACGCACAGGCCGCGGACGGACATGTCTGCGCAGGCTTTCACGAGCCTGGCCGGCTGGAACGCGGCGGCGCCAAGGCGGGGCCGCAGTGGGGGCACGACGACGGTGTCGCCGGGTTCCCGGCGCGACGCCGGTCGACTTGGTCGAGATAGGCGCCGTAGCCTTCAGCTTGCATCTCGACCTGACCGATGAAGCGCGTCGCGCCGCCCTGAATACGAAAGCGCAGGCCGTCCTTGTCGGGAGGACCATCGAACGATCCCTGCCGGCGAGACCAGGCCGGGCGCTCATCCAGAGGCAGAGGGTCGATCGGGCGGGTGAAGCTTGGCCAGCCGCAGCAGGTCTCGAAGCGGGCGGACGACGCGAAAAGAGGCTCTCCCGAAGCGGCGTCCACATAGATCCCGGGTTCGTCATGGATGTAACGCCCGGCGCTCCGACCCTCATCAGCGGATCGCAGGTCCGTGTCGGCTGTCGCGGGGACCACCATGTCCTCTCCCATCATCTGCGGAGAAGCATGCAATCCGTGCGAGAATTTCGCCAATAGCCGCGGCGTATTGTTTCAATGCCCTAGACGGCCGGCGCCGGCCCCGGGCCGCGCGTCTGTCTCAAGCGCCGAACCAGAAACAAGCCCGCCACCATCGTCGCGGTCATGGTCAGGTAGGCCACCGTTCCGCCAATGGACAGGGCGGGGATCGCGGCCAGAACCAGGGCGTCGTTTCCTCCGGGGATGAGCGAGGCGCCCATGCCCATGAAGGCGCCGCCGAGGATGGTTCGTCCGACAAGGACGAAGGTGGGGCGCCGATACCGCCAGCGCCTGCGTCGGGCCGCGGAGGCGATGGCGCCGGCCACGGTGGCGGTGACGGCGAGCACAGCCAGGCCGTCCACCGGTCCGACCAGACGCCGCGTGAACAGATCCCGCGCCAGATCGGTGTAGCTCCAGATCGGAGCGATCAGGCAGAGCGTCCCGCCGCTGAGCCCCAACATGATCATTGTCCGACGCAACGGCCATTTGCGGCGCTCAAGGTCTCGACTGGGGCCTCTGCCGACATAGGCGAGCGCGATCAGCAGAACGGTCAGCCAGCCCGCGAGCAGGACGATGACGCCCGGCGCGGGAATATCCGGCGACGGGGCCAGCGCTGGCGTTGGAGACCCCAGTCGTTCGGAGATCGCGAAGCCCAGCACCAGACCGACAGGCAGGGCGAGAACCCGCATCTCTCCGCTTCCGAAACGACTCAGGGACCCGAGCAGGCAAGCGTCATTGATCAGGGCGCCGACGCCGAAGACCATACCCGCCGCGACAAGTCCCCAACTCAGTTCGATGTGGGGCATTCTCTCGGTCAGCGGCGCGCCCATGGCTTGCAGCGCGATCGCGGCGAGCGCCGCCGTCGCCGAGGCGGCGACCAGGCCGACGAGCCTTCTGGGACGACGCCCCTTCGCCAGCTCGCTCGCCGTCGCCACCGCGCAGGTGCCCCCCTGGTTGACGGAGTAGCCCATCCAGAATGCGAGAAGGCCGACGATGAGCGGCACGATGAGCGTCGATGGCGCCATGGGACCCCGGACTCCTGCGGATGAGGCTGCGTCGATAGAGACACGAAGAGCCCTCCTCGCGCGACTATGGTTTTGATGTTCGACGCCCCCTTTTCAGATGGTCGCCAGGCGCCCATGCTTGGGCCATGACCGATCCCGTTATTTCCTGGAAAGAGCTGCCGCCCGGCGTCGACGCGCCCGAAATGCAGCCGATCTACGATGTCTTCGTCGCCAAACTCGCCAAGCTTGGTGTGGGTGACAGCGCGCCGCGCGCCGGAACCGTCTTCCCCGCATTCTCCCTGCCCGACCCTCGGGGCGTCCACCGCTCGCTGGCCGAGATCCAGCAGGGGCGCCCGCTCGTCATCAGCTTCAACCGGGGCGGTTGGTGCCCCCACTGCGTCCACGAACTCGCCACCTGGGGGCAGTCGCTCGAGGCGCTGCAGGAGGCGGGCGCCGGACTGCTTGTCATCACCGGAGAGCTCGCCGACGGCGCCGTCGCGCTCAAGGCCCTCGCCGGCGGCGACGGCGTCGAGGTCCTCTGCGATGTCGATCACGGCCTGGCCCTCGCCTGCGGGCTGGCGTTTCATATCGACGAGGACATCGAGCGACGCTACCGCGAGGCGGGCCTGAACCTGGCGACGGTCTATGGATCCGACGGTGGTTTCCTCCCCGTCCCCGCCACCTTCGTTCTCGATTCCTCGGGCGTCATCCAATACGCCTTCGTCGATCCGGACTTCCGGCATCGGGCCTTCCCACCCGACGTGGTGGCCTTCGTGAGAACGCTGGACTGAGCGCGACCGACCCCTGGGTTCAGGCCGACACATCGGACCAGCTTTTCGCCCGAGACGCGCGAACGAACGCCTCGGCGGCCGGTCCCCGACGCCTACCGGCCACCGCGCCGAGAACGACGCTTTCCGTGACTTCGGCGTCAGCCAGCGGCACGGCCACCACGTCGCCTGTCGCCAGCGATCCCGGGACGAAGGCGCTGCCCGCGCCGGCTTCGATCAGTCGGCCGAGATTGCGCATGTCCGTGGCCCGATGCCGGACGATGGGCTCGAACCCCAGGGCCACGGCCGCCGAATGCAGTCGGGGACATCCGGTCCCGTCATGATCGATCCACGGCTCGTCCCTCAGACCGCCCAGCGAAGGCGCATTCGTACTGACGAGGGGATGATCCTTGCGCGTCACCATCACATAGCCGTGCCGGAACAGCGGCCAGTGATCGATCCGGTCAGGGACCTCGCCGGGCAATTCGGCGATGAAGAGATCAAGTTCTCCGCTGAGCGCCTTCTCCATAAGCATGTCGGCCGATCCGGTCGTCAGCGTCAGCTCGAAGCCCTTCAGCCCTTCGGCCAGCTCCTTGAGAATGGCGTTCAGCGTATCGGACTCGACGACCGACTGGATCCCGAGAGTCAAGGGCGAGACCTCGGAACGACCGACGCCTCTGGCCAGCAGTTTGGCCGCTTCGGCCGCCTCGAAGGTCCGTTCGAGGTGGGGCAGCATCAGCCGCCCCAGATCGGTCAGATGTGTGCGGCTTCGCTCGCGCCGAAAGAGCGGCCCGCCGAGCTCTTCCTCGAGCTTCTGGATCGCTCGGGTGAGAGACGGTTGGGAGACGTTGCACTCGTCCGCAGCACGCGTGAAGTTGAGCTCACGGGCGACGGCGAGGAAATATCTAACCTGGTGCATCTCCATGCCCGTGAAGTGTCACGATGGACCGGGGGATGACAAGGCGGCCAAGCTCCGAAATCGATATTTATCGTGTTTGGACGCGGTCGCCGGGGTGCTCTGGTGTGTGGCGCGGTCGCGGGTGCGGAGCGACTGTGTCGCGCCCTCGGGGCGGCAGGCGTCTGGAGGACAAGGCTCCGGTGGCGGCCTGTGACCGGCTCGGTCTAGGATCACGGGGAGCCAGCGAGATTCATCGAGACGGAACCGGCATGAAGAACGGCGCAGGACGCCCGCCCGCAGCCGACGGGCCGGCCAGAAGAACCGCACGCACCCCGGTGCGCGAACGCGGGGTCCTGCGACAGGCCGCCTTGCTGGACGCCACCGAAACACTGCTCCTCACGCAGAGTCCGGAGAGCATAGGGATCTATCAGATCGCCGAACGCGCGGCCGTGCCCCCGGCTTCGGTCTATCACTTCTTCCCGACACGTGACGCCGCATTCGCCGCGCTCGCCGTACGGTTCATGAAGGGGATCCGCCGCGTGATCCGCGAACCCGCGCCCGCTGCCGACATAAGCAGTTGGCAGGATCTGTTCAGGCTCGAGCAGAAACGCGTCCAGCTCGGCTTCAACGCCCACCCTGCCGCTCTGAAGCTGTTCTACGGGTATTCGAGCGACGCCGTCCGGCGCGCGGACATCCGCCTCTCGGACGAGATGTTCGAGCGCATCTGTCCGACGCTTGAACTGATGTTCCACATGCCGCCTATCGATCGCGCCGAACACCGGTTCCGCGTCGCCCTGGTGGCCGCGGACGCCGTATGGGCCTTGTCCTTCGCGCGACACGGCAAGATCACCGACGAGTATTTCGAGGAGGCGCTCGCGGTTCACAACGCCTATTGCCGCCTGTTCCTGCCGGAGATCCTCGAGCCGCGCGGAGCGCTCCTCGAGGCGGCGGCGCAGAGCGGAACGATCAGCCTGACGCCCGACGAGCGGCCGGCCGTCGTCGATCCCGGCGTCTCGGACACCTGAAGCGCTCGCCCACCCGGCCTGCCGGGCCGTTCCGATCGGGTGTTCCTGACCGCGGATGGAGGCCATTCGTTTCTTCGGGTCGACGACAGGCGAGCGTTTGCCTGTGCGCCGCCGGATGACGCTGCGGACGGCCCATTCGTTTGCCCGCCCAGCCGATCATGCGCGACGGTCGCGATCACAGGACTGCCCGATGCCACGGCGCCGGCCGTGCAGCGAGGCGATGTTCTACGTGCATCGATAGCATACCCCCAGCCTTTAGGCGGCGGTAGACCGGGCTGTTATCCCTTGGTTGAGAGGGAGACGGCGATGGAAACCATGAAGGTCTCGGTCCAGTCAGCGACCGGATTGAGCGTGCAGCAGGACAGGCCGGCGCCGGAGTTCCAGGAAAGCGGCAGGCTCGCGGCTGTGGTCGCCTTCTCAATGCTCTTGGCCGCCTGGCCTCTGGCTCTCGTGCCGAGCATCGGCGAACAATTAATCACCCTGGCCTATCCCGCAGTCGCCTGGATCGCCGCTGTCCTCGCCGACCTGCACGGCTTCCGAATGCCGAAAACGTCGGAGCTCATCCATCCGGCGGCCGTCGCTCTGGCGAGCCGTTCACGCGCGCTTGTCACAGTGCATCTCCCGCTGACGGCGGGAACCGTCGGCCAAGGCCTGGATCTCTTTTTCCCTGTGCCGAAGTGCCGCCGCGGAGCGCTCCGCCGGCGCCGCGTTCGACACGCGACGGCCGGGCGCTTTGTAGGTCGTCCCGCTTCCCCGACCACCCCGCCCTCGATCTGACAGGAGCTTCACCATGTCCGCGATATCCGTTTCGACCGTCTGCTCCCGGCTCTTCGCTCACCGCCGCAATATGGCGCTCTGGACGCTGCAAGGCTGGACCGCCATGTTCTTCATCGCGGTGGGCCTTTCCAAACTCCTGCAGCCAGAGACCGAACTGCCAGCGGTTTTCGCCTGGACCGGCGCTGTTCCGCTTGAGCTCACCCGCACCGTCGGCCTCGTCGAGATCGCGTCAGGATATCTTCTGCTTGCTCAGGTGTTTCCGATCCCTCGCAGCCGTCTGCTGACCGGCATCGGCGCCGCCGCCATCGCCGTCTTGGCGACCTCGATGCTGGCGGTCCATGTCTTCCGCCTCGAGGCGCTGCCAGCGGCTGTCAACGCCGTCCTTCTCGCGGCGTCTCTGACGATCCTGCGAATGCGCTCAGCAAAAGCGTGAAATCGGATCGTTGAAACGAAGTTCTGAGATATTCCGCGCCCTCGCCCGCTCCAGGTGAAGTTGTCATCGGACGAGGCTCCTAGATCAGCCAGGGCGCTTGAGGCTGGCGAGGCCATCCGACGCTGTCGAGGCGCGCCCTCCGATCCACGAGCCTCTCAGGATCTCGAGCTTTACCCCCCGTTAGTCATCATTTCCCGGAACCGGAACACTGCCGACCTGCGTTTTCTGAGGCAGAGACCGGTGGAGAATCCCTGATGGCCAGTCGTTCGCGTGACCCTTTGACCCGTATCTCGCCGATCGATTTCGCGGAGATTCGTCTCGGCCTGTTGAAGGCCGCGGCGCGAATGACCGAAGGCCAGCTCGCCGAACTGGCCGACATGCTTCATGACGAACGCAGGCAGCTGACACACTCTCGGTTTTCAGACGACATCTATGCGGTGCAGAGCCAGGGCGGGGCCTGAACTGTCGTTCGGCCGAAGCTCAATTGATCGGGCGGCGGCAAATGTCATGGGATTGCGATCGCGCGGCTGATCGCCAACCCTTCGAAAGGGTCGAGAAGTTCCCCCGCCTATCCCAGACTCCGGTCGCCGCCCGACGAAGTCTCAGCTGAATGGCCGACGCCCAACTCGACAATAGGGCGTGACGCGGATCGCGTGGGGGCGGGTGTTGCATCCGCTGCTGACACGTCCAGCCCGTAATCGCGTAACCACTTCAGGAACGCGCGCCTCCCTGCAACCCTCCGGTAAGATGCATTGCGACGCCTGACGGACTCTCATTTCTCGGGCTCGGTTCGCCTCTCGTCGAACCGGTCGCGACTGGCGCCGATTTCGGCTCGATGATCGATGGCCCATTGCGCAAGCTGCCGTACCGATGCCGACAACGAGACGCCGAGAGGGGTCAGCCGGTATTCGACCTGCGGCGGCGTCGTATGGCGGACGGTTCGGCTGACGAGACCGTCTCGCTCCAGGGCCTTCAACGAGGATGTCAGCATCTGCTGGGAGATGCCGGGGACATGGCGCTTGATGCTGTTGAAGCGCTCGGGTCCGCGATGCAGCACGACCACGATCTGCACCGACCATTTGTCTCCCACCCTCGACAGTATGTCGCCCACCCCGGTGCAGTCCGGGAGCGCGGTGGTGGAGGCGGTCATGTCCATCTGACTTGGTCCTGAAAAGATGCGTTCTTGCACGGGCCTACCGGTCTCATAATCTGTGCAGGTCTACAATCCAGAGTGCCGTTGCGCATGATCGCGACGGCTGCATCGATCGACAGGAGACGCAAATGGCTGGCGAATGGGTTCCGCGAGACGCGAACATGGACGCCCCCGTCCCGGTTATCTCCCTGCGATCGATCAGGCTGCCGGACCCCACGCGTGGCGAGGATCTGCAGGTGCGTGTGTCGGCGCCGGTGACCGGCGACGGTCTGCCGGTCGTTCTATTTTCGCATGGTTTCGGATCATCCATGGACGGCTATGCGCCCCTGTCGGACTACTGGGCCGCGCGCGGCTTCGTCGTGATCCAGCCGACCTATCTCGACGCGCGTCGGCTTGGTCTCCCCGAGAACGATCCCCGCCGGCCGATGATTTGGCGGACGCGGGTGAGCGACGCGAAACATGTCCTCGATCAGCTCGATGCCGTGTTCGCGCAGGTCCCAGACCTTTCGGGGCGGGTCGACGCCGACCGGCTTGCCGCAGCGGGCCATTCGTTCGGAGGTCAGACGACCAGCCTGCTCCTGGGCGCGAGGATGGTCGGGACGGGCGGCGGCGAGGACATGTCGGACGCCAGGGTCAAAGCCGGCATTCTCCTAGCCTCGGGCGGCATAGGCGGCGATGACCTCAGTCCAATCGGTCGCCAGATGACGCCCTACCTCGACATGTCGTTCGATCAGATGCGCACGCCGACCCTCGTCATCGCCGGCGACGCCGACCGCTCCCCCCTCACTGTCCGAGGACCGGACTGGTTCCATGACCCTTACGATCTGGCGCCCGGCCGCAAGGCTCTTCTGACCCTGTCCGGCGGAGAGCATATGCTGGGCGGCATTTCCGGCTACGGCGTCACCGAGACCACAGACGAGAACCCGGATCGCGTCGCCCTCATTCAGCGTGTCACCCTGGCCTATCTCCAACTCTGCCTTCTGGACAGGGACGCCGGATGGTCGACGATCCAGGCAGGGTTGGCGAATCGAGAAGAGAACATCGCCACGCTCAGACGAAAGTAGGATCCAGCACACGAATGCTTCCTCAAAGTCGCTCCAACCTGTCGTGACTGCAAACGTGCCGGGCGGCGAGTATTTTGGGCAGCGTTGCGCCAGTGACCAACACACTACCAACGCACTAGGAACATGCCGGTCCGGGCCAGATTGAGAAGCTCAAACGCGGCTTCGATGGATTGGGGAAGGCTCGCACATCCGGAACAAAGCGCGCCGGAAATCAGGACGGCAGCAGTGCACCGCAGGTCAATTGATCGTCGGGTCGTATGCGTAGGGTCTGCCCTCGCGTTGACCATCCGGGGTCGCCGAGTGGAACTTGAGCGGCTTGCCGTCGAACACGGCCTTCGGTCGATGGCAGTTGAACAACGCCCTGCGCGGCTCGCGAACGGAGACGAGTGTGATCACTCACGCCGATGGGGTCGCCGGATGCAACTCAGCCATATGCTTCAGGAACGCCTTATCGGTGGCGACAGGACCAGTCACTTTTCCGAAACGGGTAACTGCCGCAAGCTCCGGAGAGATCAGCCGATCGAAGGCGAACTGCGCTGCGCCCTGACGATCGGAGAACCCCGCGAACATGATGGTCCGAATGCAAGAGCCCAAAGTCCTGAGCATGAAGTCGCACTGCTCTTCCCCGTTCAAACCCAGGCTCGCGAAGCTCTCCCCTGAGTGGACAATTTTGTTCCGAACAGAATAATGCTGATCGAAGGTGGCCAACCGCACGGAGAAGTCTGCGGCGTCTCCGTTGGAAGCATAAGCCGTGACCCAGAGGCGCTGACGGTCGCCGACCAGCCTGCCCGGGTCGCATAGCGCGTCGATCGCGTAGACGAGGTGCAGAAAGGACGCTTCCAGCTCCACGAGATAGAAGGAGCGGTTCCATGCCCGTAGCGCGCCCTTGAGCGCCAGAGTGATCTCGTCCGCATCGACGGTGTCCACCACAAGGTCCGAGAGCGGTTGGGCCATTCCGAGATGCCCGGTCTCAACCTCAAGTCCAAGCCAGTTATTCATCACGCGCAGCACATAGGGTTTGCCCCCCAGTGTTCGCGGCTTCGGCGTTTTTCCAACCGGCATGATATGGGCAAGCGCGAACTCTCCAACCCACCCCGGCTTCGCTGGTAGACACTCGAGCCGCGCGAAATGGCACAGGTCGAAGCGGACCGGATCAAGTGCGTGATCGGCATCCTCCATCACGATTCTCAGCAGCGCCGACTGTCCGTCAAACGAGCCCTCTGCCGCATAGAACGCCGAAAGCGGTAGCTCTACCGTCCGCTCGATAAGGGCATGCGCCAGCAATCCAGTCGTACCCGACGCTCGCCCATCGGGCGCCCAGCCGGGCGTAACGTCCGCTCCGGGAACCTCACAGAGCTGGCCCCAAGCGTGATGGGCCAGGGCGATATCCTCGCCGTCGACGGGGGCGTGAAAGCGGGTTTGGCCCAGCCCGAACGGCGCCTCGAGCCTCAGACCCTCAACAGGGACGAGGCAGGTGCAGGCGACCGTCCGATCTCCGGCCAGACGAGCAAGCGACATTGACGGATTTCGAGGATCCAGGAGTTCGAGCGCCAAAAACGGGAATGCGGCCTGAAAATCGTCGAAAGCGGTTTCGGGATCGTAGACGGCGCCATCATCGCGCTTGAAACAGAGGCCGTCGCCTTCCGGAAACGCACTGGCAAAGTAGCCTTTCGCGGAAATCGCCGCGATGGCCGCGTTCAGACCTGCCTCTTGCGCTTCAGGCAATGTGCCTGGCCAAAGAATGTTGCCCAAGGCATCGCCCATCGGGTGCAGCAGTCCTGCGCTGACCCGTTCCACTCCAGTCATGCGTAGACCTCCGCTCGAAATACCCGGCGCCCTATAGCGTAACCATAACTTGCATCGTTATCCGTCACGGCTCCAATATCCCGTGATGACTCTGACCCTCACAGCTTTACCGTTCGGGACGACCCTTGCCCGTCAGATGGCGAAGCAAAACCTCACGCGGTTCAACCATGCCTTCTGGGTCGGTGAGCGAGGGTTCGATCACCTCGCCGGTGGATTCGACAAGATCACGTTCCCGCCGGAGACGCCCGCTAGCCATGGGATATACAAGTCAGAACCAGAGTGGATCGCGGGCGCAAAGGAGCACCGGATCTGGACACGCCAGTATGTGCTGGTGTCCGCCGCCTCTCTGCTGGAGGTGTACCTCAGCTCGGCGACCACAAGCGCCTTGCGAGCTCAACCTGGACTGGTTGATCCGGCGCTGACGGGCCAGGACGGATATCTCTATCTGATGGGCAAGAAACCCACGCCGACTGGATGGAACAGGGCGCTCAAAGCGAAGGTCGCCACATTTACAAAGGGCGTATGGAAGGACAGGCTCAAAAATCTGGAAGCCGTCTTCGGCACGCTTCCAGCGAAGGCATGGGCACTGGAACCGAAGCTGCAGAAGCTCCAGGATACACGCAACGACATCGCTCACGAGTTCGGCCTCGACGGCCCTCGGCGCTCTGCCCAGTGGCAGACGATCAAGCATATCGAACCCAACTTCTCGGACTGCGAGACAGCGATCAAAGCGGTTTCGGCGATGATCGCCTCAATCGATGCCCCCGTCTTCGGCCCTCGGATCGGCGGCCATGAGATCCTTTACCAGTATCATCTCTGGGCCCAATCCAATCCCCGCTCAGGCAGTTGGCATGTCGCCGGCAGTGCAGCAAATCTCTTCCGAGACCATATCGGCGCCCTCACGAGCGCGCCTCTTGGCGCGGACTACGCAAAGACAATCGCAAACTACTATCACCGCCTCTGATAACGTCTGGCGACCCGGCCCGTGCGGACTAAGCCCGACACCGATGGCCGGACGGATCGGGCCTCAACGCGCAGTTAGTGTGGACCGACTAGCCAACCCCGCCAAAACCATGCACCGTGCATATTCCGGCAGCCAGGATGTAGCGGGTTTCGATGCCGATCTTCGTTCAGGCGGGCCTCTGGGGCCTGCTGTCCGCCAGCGGCCTGCTGATCGGCGCCATCCTCGCGTCGAGCCTGGCGCGCCATCTCGGCCACCGCACAGTCGCGGCCGTCATGGGCTTCGGCGGAGGCGTCCTCATCGCCGTGGTCTCGGTCGAACTGATGACCGAAGCTTACCGGCTGAGCGGCCTGCTCCCGACGGTCGGGGGCGTCCTGTCGGGTGGCGCCGCATTCAGCCTGATCAACTGGCGCCTCGCCGCCGCGGGCGCCAAGAACCGCAAACGCTGCGGAGAATGCGTCCATCAGCCGAGTGAGGCCGAGCACAAGGGAAGCGGGGCGGCGATCGCCGTCGGGGCCCTCATGGACGGCGTGCCCGAAGCCTTGGTGATCGGCCTCTCCATGCTCGGCGGCGGACAGATCGGCCTGGGCGTCGTCGCCGGCTTCTTTCTGGCCAACGTCCCGCAGGGGCTCTCCAGCGCCTCGGGCATGAAGCTGGCCGGTCGCTCGCGGCGCTACATCTTCACCGTATGGATCGGCATTCCGGTCGTCATCGGTCTGGCCGCCCTCTTGGGGAGTCTTCTGCTGGGCGCAGCGCCGGCCGCCCTCATGCCCGCCATCCTCGCCTTCGCCGCCGGGGCGGTTCTCGCCATGCTGGCCGAAACCATGATCCCCGAAGCATTCGAAAACGCCCAGCCGTTCATAGGACTGATCACGGTCGTCGGCTTCCTCGCCGCATTTCTCCTGATCCAGCACGCCGGATGATCCGGCGGCGCGACGCCCGGTTCACGGGGTCTTCGATCGCACCAGCAGGGTGCCGCCCATGAGGTCGAAATGAAGATCCGTGCGCGCAGCGAAGGCAGGCTGGTCCCGGAGCCACGCCAGCGCCGCGAGCACGGCGAAGAGGTCCGATCCATCGATGTCGGAGCGGGCCTCGCCCGCGTTCTGGGCTCGCTTGAGCAGCTCGCCACCCGCCGCCTTCATGGCCTGGCAAGAGGCATAAAGCGGCGAACCGGGATCGGCGATCGCCGCCACCATTGCGTCGATCGCCCCCTTGTACTCATGGGCCGCCGCCACCGCCTCCCGCAGCCAGATCATCAGCGCCTCGCCAGGCGCGTCGGCGGTCCCGAGCGCCGTCGCCCTGTCCGCGAGATCGTCGAAACCCGCGCGCAGCAGCGTCTCGAGCAGCGCTTCCCGGCTCGGGAAGTGACGGTAGAGGGTGCCCATTCCCACGCCGGCGCGGCGGGCCACATCCCGAAGGGAGAAGTCGGCGCCCTGCTCGGTCACCGCGCTCCGCGCGGCCGAGAGAAGCCGATCGCGATTCTGCCTGGCGTCGCTGCGCAACGTTCGCTCCCTGACAAACGGAGCACCGCTCCGGATATATGCGGAACACTGCTCCGGAAGCAGTAGATGATCTCTTTTGGAGAGGAATGCAATGTCAGTCCAAACGATGAAGGCGGCCCGGTTCCATGCGTTCGGCGGCCCGGAGGTTCTCGTCTACGAGGATGCGCCCCGACCGGCGGCCAGGGCCGGCGAAATCCTCGTCAGGGTTGGCGCGGCGGGCCTCAATCCGCCGGACTGGTACTTCCGCGAAGGCTTCACCTCCCTGCCCGAAGAGTGGCGACCCAAGGTCGATTTCCCCGCCATCCCCGGTACGGATATCTCCGGCGAGGTCGAGGCGGTGGGCGACGGTGTCAGTGGCTTCTCCATCGGCGATGAGGTCTACGCCATGGTCAATTTCCCCGAAGGCATGGCCGGCGCCAGCCGCGGTTACGCGCAGTACGTCGCCGTGCCCGCTTCGCATGCCGCCATCAAGCCCGTCGGCGTGGACCATGTGCACGCCGCCGGCGCCCCCATGTCCCTGCTGACCGCATGGCAGTTTCTCGTCGATCTCGGTCACGGAGAAGCGAACCCCCTTCAGCCCGGTCCGCACGCCCCGGTCCCGCTCGACGGCAGGACGGTTCTAGTCAACGGCGCTGCCGGAGGCGTGGGTCACTTCGCCGTCCAGATCGCCAAGCTGAAGGGCGCGCGTGTCATCGCCGTCGCCTCGGGCAAACACGAGGCGCTGTTGCGGGACCTCGGCGTGGACGAGTTCATCGACTACGGCAAGACCACGCCCGAAGATGTCGTCAGAGATCTCGATCTCGTCGTCGATTCACTCGGTGGTCCGACGTCGAGCCGCTTCCTGCGCACGCTCAAGCGCGGCGGCGCCCTCTTCCCGGTGTTCCCTCTGGGATTCGATGGCCACGATGAGGCCGACACGCTCGGCGTCACCGTGTCCGCCACCCAGGTCCGCTCGAACGGCGCCCAGCTCGCCGAACTGGCGCCCCTCCTGGCCAGCGGCGCGCTCCGGGTCGCGATCGACAGCACCTATTTGCTCGCGGACGCCTCGAAAGCCCACGCCCGCGCCGCGGAAGGTCATCTGCAGGGCAAGCTGGTCCTGACGGTCGACTGACGGTGCGCGAGGGCCGCAACATAATGGAAGGAGGGACGACCGTGCCCGTGCAAAAACTGAAGCATGGCGAACCGGACTGGTTCGCCATGGTCGGCGCGCTCATGAGCGAAGCGGCGCTGGCCGCCGATCTGGCGCCCGACACGACGCTCTCCATCCTGGAGCGCTATTCGGACGGGGACGCGATCGGCGACGGGCGGGTTCAGGGGATTCGTTTCGATCTCGCCAACGGCTGGCCCATCTTCCGGGTCGGCGTGGGCGCCGATGAGACCGCCGACATCGTGATCGAGTTGACGAAGGCGGCGGCTCGAACGCTCAACCGCCTGAAAAGCGACGACCCCGTCTACGCCGCGGAGCAGGCGCGCCTGCTGGCGTCCGGCGAGATGACCGTCGCCGGCGACCTGTCGGCGGTCGTCGGCTGGATGGCGGGCGTTCACGACCCGATCGTCGAACGAACGCTCTGATGCGCGCAATCCCTCGCGTCTGCTCGAATGCCGACGCAGGGAACCGCTCGTCAGCCGCTGTGTGAGCCTCGAACGATCGGGGGCGCTCTGGACGTCTCCGGATGCAACGGCCGCGTCCCCGGCGGAACGGCCAGTGACGGTATCGCTCTCAGGCCAGCGCCCTGACCGTCGAGATCACGGCAGCCAGGTCGGGACGTCGACGAAAATCGGGATCGACATGGGCGTGTCGGATCACCCCGTCCGGATCCAGCACGAAGATCGCGGAGATGGGGAGCAGGCCCGCTTCGGAGCCGTAGATGTGCCTGAGGTCGAGACCCGCGTCACGGTGCCGGCGGGTCAGTTCCGGCCCGACATGAAAGACGACGCCGCTGGCCAGGGCGAGCCCGTGATTGGTGTCGATGAGCACATCCACCCGCCCGCTGACGGCGTGTTCGCCCCTCACGGCCAGACCGCTGTCACCGGTCAAGATCAACAACCGCCCGCCCGCGGCGATCAGATCCGGCAGGGTTTCCTTCCAGGCGGCGAGCATCTCCAGGCAAAAGGGGCAGCCGCCCCCGCCGACGAAACTGACGACCAGAGGTCGATCGAGCAGATCCCGCAGCGAGCGCGGGACGCCGGACGCCTCGGGAAGCGTGAAGGCCGGGAAGGCCGTTCCGACCTTCGGCGCATTGCGACCCACGCGAAGCCGCACGAGCCGTTCGACGAGGCTGTCGTAGAGCGCTGTGCAGTCGTCTGCGTCAGCGGGGGTTTGACCAGGGCGGATATCGAACATGCGCCCAACATCGGCCACCGCGCCGCGGTCCGGAAGCGCCCGCAGAACATGGGTTCGATAGCTGACGCGTCCATCCGGACGTCGCCCCTGGTCTCCGCCGAGAGCAGGAGATTTGACCTGCAAGCCCGTTGGATCGGACACGCACGCAGCCGCTCGAGTAAAGCGTTCTCACGCCCCGACATCCGTCCCGACGTCGGCCCATCTCGAGGTCGGCACGTCTCTCCAGCAAGGCGTTCCGTTCTCAGGAGCTATCGAATCCATGCGCGCCGCCCGATGGACACCAAGGCGCTGGGGGGTCAGCTAGAAGGTAGCCGGAGTCTGCCGGAGCCGGACGAAACGGAGCTCTCTCAAGAGGTCCGTGACGACCGCCGGCGTCGACAGATCGCGCCGGCCGATACGAAACCCAACGGCATCGCCGCGCAGGCGTCTGACAGAGGACCGGGATGTGCTGACAGAAGACAGGGTGATGGAGAGAGCCGGCTTCGGAGGGGGATGCCACTGGTGCACCGAGGGCGTCTTCCAGGCGCTCAAAGGGGTCTCGCGCGTAGACCAGGGGTTCATCAGGTCCGAGCCTCCCGCCGATACTTGGGCGGAGGGGGTGATCGTGACGTTCGATCCGGGCGTCATCAGCCTGGCCACCCTTTCGGAGGTGCATCTCAGAACCCATTCGTCGGCTCGCGCGCGATCGCCTCGCAGCAAATACCGCACAGCGATCTACATCTTCGGCGACGCTCACCGGCAGGAAGTGGATCCGGTCATTTCAGCCTTCGCCGACGAGATCGGGAAGCCGGTGCAGACCCAGGTCTTGCCCTTCGCTGGCTTCCGCCCTTCGGACGCACGGTTCCAGAACTACTATCGCACCGATCCGAACCGGCCGTTCTGCCGGCGTTACATCGACCCGAAGTTGGATTTCATCCGGCGAAATTTTGCGGAAATCACTCTGCCGGCGGCCTCGCGATCGTGAGCCGGATCCCGCAGCTGACGGCCTATGTCGCCCAGCAGCGGGAATAGTATCGGAGCTCAATAGATTGGCCAGGCCGAAGCAACTGATACGCAACAAGATAGACAATCACCCGCAAGAAATTTGCGGGGTGGGCACAACTTTATGGCGGCATAAATATAACCTTGCATTGTATCAAATATATCTGCACTAATTTGTGTAATCGGATCGGCTACCCCCGCTTCCCGGTCCGCCCATTGTTCAGTCGAGGGCGTCATGCAGGCTTCCGAACCACGAGATCCCTATGGGGCGGCTCTGGGTGCTGTAAAACGGTTCGCCGAGGCGGGCCGGTTTGTTCCCGGCGAGCCCATCGTGGTGACGGAGCTGGCGGCGGAGGTGGGATTGAGCGCCACCCCCGTCCGTGAAGCTCTCGCCTGTCTCGCGGGACAGGGGCTCATCGAGCGCAGACGCGGACGTGGCTATTTCTACCCGTCGCTGGGCGCCGCCGAGATCATCGATCTGTTCGAGCTTCAGCTCGCCTATCTTCATGCCGCCCTGACCCTCTACCCCCGTGGGCTCGCCCCCTTGCGCAAGGCGGCCGTCGCCGTCGATCCGCTCGACGGCGTTCAGGCCCTGTTCGATGCGATCATCAGCCAGTCGTCCAACGCCGCGCTCGTCCTGGCCCATCGACGTGTGGTCGACCGGCTCAAGACCGTCCTCGAGGTCGAGCGCGGCCACGAAGACCCAGACGGTGCGACCGTAAGGACCATGATGGAGGTGATCGTCGACGGGCGGATCCCGGAGCTTCTGGGCCTGCTGGAAACCTATCACGAGCGTCGCTGCTCACGCGCAAGGACCCTGGTGAGCGAGGCCGCCTGATTTCCTCACACCCTTCCATCCCGCGCCGCCTGTTCCCGGGTCGCGACGCCGCCGAGGACCAGGGCGGCCAGCGCACCGGCCGCGCCGATGCGCCGATCATGGTAGCGCCCCACGCTCGCGGCGAAGCCCGGCGCGACCTCCTCGGTGTAGGCGGCGTAGAGGCCCATCGCCTCGTCACGAAGATCGTCGAACAGGGTCGCCTCGTGGCGGCGCACCAGATCGAGCTGGCCGCTCACCTTCTGAAAGCCGTCCCACAGGACCTGATTGCCGGCGCTGCAGACGATGGTCGCGAACAGTCGATTCACGGCCGATCCGGGACAGCCGGGTTCATAAGGGGGCGCCGGCGGACGCAGGGCTCCGAGGGCGCGCAGGTTCACCTCGAAGGCGATGCGGACGTAATGACCATGCATCGCCCAGCGGTCGCGAGCCGCGGTGGCGTCCAGCCGCAGAGTGACATAGCCGCCGGACGAGGCGCGCTCCACCAAGCCTTCCCCGCTCAGTCGCGCCAGGGCCTCGCGGATCGGCGTCGTCGACAGACGCAACCTCTGGGCCTCGTCCTGGACGATGACCGGCGAGCCGCCGGCCAAGCTTCCCGAATGTATACGCTCACGCAACGACGCCAACGCCTGGGTGAACGGGTCGCGGTTACGCGCCATGTCCAGATTCCGGTCTGTTCGGAGACCCCGCCGGCGCCCGATCGTCCGCCCGTCCATCGTTTCCCAGACCGGCGCGTTCGTCTGCGAAAATCTTTATCGGGCAGACCGCAACGGGAGTCCGAAACGCCCGCCGGTTATTTGCGGGATGGTCCGCGCGCTGCGAGCCGACCCAGAGAAGGCGCACACGCCCGCGTTGGTCCGACGCACCGACCACAGCGCGTCGGGTGGTGAAAGGTCGATTTGCCGATGCCTCCCGATCCACCGGAAAAGTTGAGTTATGCGCGGCAGATCGGTCTGGCGGCGCGGCGGGTGCGACGCGCGCGGAACATGACGGCGCAGCAGGTGGCGACGGCGATGAATCTGCCGCTTCGGACCTACGAGTATTTCGAGGCCGGCAAGGGGCGGCTCAACCTCGACTACGTCCACCGGTTCGCGGTGGCGACCAACTGCGATCCCTGGTCCCTGTTTCTGGGCCCCGGGCTCGGCTCGATCGACTTCGCTCGTCGCACCGCCGATTCAAAGCTGATGCTCGTGTTCATGATCGCCCTGGGCGAGTTCGAGAGCATCATGGGCGACCGCCTCATCGCCATGGACTCACGCGCGCTGATCGAGGCCTTCACGGAGACCTTCCGGAATCTGGAAGCTGAAGACCGCCAGAAGAGCGACGAAACCTCGTCCTGGCTCGAGGCCGGCCGCGACCGTCTGGCGGGAAAGCCGCCGGAAGACGACGAGTAGCCCCGGCCACTGGAAATACACGACAGATATAGATTGTGTGATGGGTCAGTTCGGCCGCTCCATGGGCCGCCGCAATCCTGCGGCGCTTAACTGGAGGCAGAGAGATGACCACCTTCCGCATCCGCACGCTCGCTCTGGGCGCCGTTTCGCAACTGACGCGCGGCGGCTTCATCAACACCGTGCAGGAAGCCGACAAGCGCCCCTATCTCGAGATGGCGTGAGCGTCTGGGCGGGCGCCTCCGGACGCCCGCCCGACGTCTTTCTGACGATGAAGAGCCCACTCGCCGACGGCGTGTACATGGCAGCCTGCGATGAAGACGTCGTTGTTCTGGACACCCGCTCCGATCTCTACAGCTGCCTGCCTGAGGCGGCGCCTCATCTCGCCATCAACCACGGATGGATCGACGGCCCGGACGCCATGATCGGCGACCTGTCGGCCGCTGGCTTCGTGACCGAAGGCGCTGCGTCGCCACGGCGAGCGATCCCGCAACTCCCGTCCCGCCCCCTTTCTCTTCCGGATCGTCCCATCACCCTAGGTGAAGAGGTCGCCTTCTGGGGGGCTGCGGCGGCTGCGTGGCGCTCGGGTCCTGGTCGCCGCCCTCTGCACGCACTCCTTGCCGATGCGGCGCCTCCGCGCTGCGACACGCCGGACATGCAAAAGATCGCCAGGCTCACCGCCGTCTTTGTGCGGCGTCTGCCGTGGGATCCCCGGCAAGGCGCCTGCCTCTACCGAGCCTGGCTTCTGCGCCGCCTGCTGCGGAGCGCGGGCCAGGACGCCGTCTGGGTTTTCGGTGTGAAGACCTGGCCGTTCGCCGCTCACTGCTGGCTCCAGGTGAATGACGTCGTCCTCGACGACGATCCTGATCGCGTAGGCCGCTATTCGCCAATCCTCGCGGTCTGACCTTGGGCGCGTTTCTCGCCCTTTCGTGGACAGACGCGCCATCCGCTCAGGCCGCGGCCGGCATTCAGCGCGCCGCACTGGACGCAGGCTTCCGCACGCAATCCGTGCTCCGGAGAGGATGGCTGGGCGTGGCGGAGCCGCGCTGTCCAACCGTGCACGATCTCAAAGGCGGGCTGATCGCGGTGGGCGATCTCTTCGATCATCCCGACGGCGGCGCCCTTGGCACAGGCGGCCGCCTCGACAGGTTGCGGAACCTGGTCCGCACCAAATGGGGGCGGTACATCGCCCTCGACCGTGACGCCGACGGAACACTTCGGGCCGCGATGCGAGACCCGTCCGGATCCCACGAACTGGCTGTCTGGATCAGCCGCGGGGTGACGGTCGTCACCTCTGGCACGCCCGACTGGCTTATCACGGCCGCCCCGCTTTCCGGATCTATCCGCTGGGAGGCTGTGCCCGACTTGCTGGGCCATCCAGACGCCGCCCTCGCGCAACCGCCGATCGAGGGCCTCATAGCGCTGGACGCAGGGGAGATGATCGATCTCGATACGAACGCTCAGGAGCAGGTGTGGCGACCCTGGACAGGGCAACAGCCAGATCTGTGGTCCAGCACGGAGGCCGCGAATGGTCTGCGCGAGCGTGTCGACACCTGTGTCGGATCACTCGCTGCAGTCGTCTCGCGTTGTGGAGCCGAACTTTCCGGAGGTCTGGATTCCGCGATCGTCGCGGCAGCGCTCGGCGAGAGGCGACCAGCGATCAAGCTCTGGCTGAACGCCTTCTCGTCGAGACCTGAGACGGATGAGCGCCGCTATGCGGCTCTAGTGGCCGGTGGCTTTGGCCTAACCCTCACCGCCGTCCAGCGGTGCGAACAGGCGCTGGAGACCGAAGTCCTCGACCGCACTGCCGGCGGCGTGCGTCCGGGTATGAATGGGGCCGATCCGGTGTTCGACGCTCTGGTCGCCGATGCCTGCAAGATTGCTGGACTAGACGGTCTTCTGACGGGAAAGGGTGGAGACGCGCTATTCTATCAGGGGGCGTCGGCCGCCGTCTTCGGCGACCTTCTGCGCTCGCGCGGCCTTTTCGCCCTGGCGTCGCCGGTCTGGCCGGGACTCGCGCGATGGACCCGGAAGTCGGCATGGTCGATCCTCGCGGACGCGGTCAGGCCTGCCACGTCTGTACATGCTATCCAGCTCGTCCATCCGTGGATGGACGGCGCCGGGGCGCTCGGCGAAGGGAAGCGGGCGCAGCTGGCCGCGCTGGTGTCCAATCTGGCCTATGTGACGGCCTGTCGGCGGACGGAGGTGGTCGATCTGATCCATCCGCTCATGGCTCAGCCCTTGGTCGAATGGAGCATGCGGATCCCCACTCCTATCCTGACGGCTGGAAAGACAGATCGGCATCTGGCGCGGTCGGCGTTCGAGGATCGCCTGCCGGCCGACATCGCATGGCGACGGTCCAAGGGCGACTACACCGCTACCTTCGAACGGGAGGCTGCAGCCAGCCTCCCGTTCCTTCGAGACCACCTCCTCGGCGGTCTCCTCGCCGAACGCGGCGTCATCGATCGAACCCAGGTCGAGGCGCTCCTCGACCGGGACCGCCTGATGTGGGCCGGGGGAAGCGGCTTCCTTACGACGGCGGCGCTGATCGAGAGCTGGCTGCGGCGGTGGACGGCCCGGCTGAACTCGCGGTGACGTGACCGGGGTTGCCGACCGTCTCTTCCAGCCAGGCGAAGATCTGCCGATACATCTCCCGCAGATTGGCGGCGCTCTCGACCGTGTGGCCCTCGCCCCACCAGGTGACGAACCGAACGTCCTTGTTCTGGCGCCACAAGGCGGTGAAGAGCGACTCAGCCTGTCCCAGTCCCATGTCCCGCTCGCCCTGCATCACAAGGATCGGGGTCTGGATACGGTCCGCCTGGAAAAGCGGGCTGTTGCGCGTGTAGCGCTCGGGATCCGACCACGGCGGGCCGCCCATCGCGCCTTGGCTGGCCTCCGCCCAGCCGGCGTCGTGCCGCATCGACATCCCCCACCGCGGATCACCGCGATTCCAAGGGGCGAACTCGCCCCATTTCTGGGCGAGGTTCGAGACGACGGCCTGGACGATGATGGACCGGAAGCGGGTGGTCTGGGTGGCCACGACGAGGCCGCTGTAGCCACCGAAGCTCTGACCCCAATAGATAAGCCGCTCGCCGTCGAGTTCGGGATGCTGTTCGATCGCGGCATCGACCACCGCGAGGAGTTGGTCCGCCATACCGACCGCCGGCTCTGCCGGGTAGAAGGGCCGGGGCACGCTCGGAGTCAGCACCGCGTATCCGGCCGCGGTGAGTTGCTGGAAATTGAGCTCCGTCATGAACTCGGCGGGATCGCGCTGGGGCTGACTGACCCGTCCGGGATAGGCCAGGACCACGAGGGGGATTGGACCCTCGACGTGGCGCGTCGGCAAATAGAGCCAGCTGGTCAACGCCTGCCCATCGGGCCCGGTATGGGTCACGGCGATTGGTCTGGAGAACCGGACATCCGCGAGGTGGGCGTTGATGGTCGCGAGTGTGCGCTCGGCAAACGAACGGCCGCGCACGCGGAGGGACCGGACGCCGTTGACCTCCACCTCCTCAACCGCCAGGTTCCGGCTCAAGGCGAGCGGCGCGATAAGCGCGTCGTCTCCGGCTGGCGGTGCAGCCCGCCAGCGCGCGCCGGCCGGGACCAGCCGGCCGCTGGCGTCCGTCGCGGGATAGGGGGCGCCCGGGGCAGGCTCATTGTAGCGAACGCGCGGTGCGTCGAGGATGTCGAAGGGCGCGTACGGTCGAAGGTCCTCGCCATTCGAGAGACGTTGGACCCGACCCTGAGGGCCGATCCGCCAGACGGCGCCGTCGGCCACGGCGACGAGATCCTCGGCCTCGGCGACATCGATCCGCAAAGGCGCGATCTTGAGCCCGCCGGTCAGATTCACGGCTCGGGTGCGCTCGAGGCGGTGCCAATCGTATCGGTCCCCCCCCTCGGCTGCGCGCCCGAAGCACCGGACGGTCGCCTTGCCAGAGGGCGCGGACCGCCGTGAAGCTCGCTACGGGGTTCGCGCCCACGTCAGGCTCGAGGCCGAAACGGTCATAGGTCTCCATCTGCCCGTCAATCCTCAATGCGGCCAGTTCCCCGGACGTCGCTCCGTTCGGTCCCGTCATCCAGACGAGGACACGGCGGCTGTCGGGCGACCAGCCCATCAGATGCGGAGCCAGGGCGCAGTCGCCGCAGGGCCTGACCACCGCGCCGGTCTGAAGGTCGACGATCTGGACATGACGCTCTTCTGGTTTGTCGACGGGCCAAAGCGGCCTGGTCTGGTCGATCGGAGGCATGTCGCCCTGGGCCATAGCGGCAATGCGAGAGCGGTCGGGCGATAGTTCGAGGTCGATAAAGCGGCCCGTCGACAGCACTCTCTTGCGGCCGCTGATCAGGTCGAGACTGACAAGATCGACCTCCGGCGAGATCGGCGTATCCGCATGGAAACGGCCGCTGCCCATGACCGTGCCGCTGCTTGCCGACCCCGTGGCCTGACGTCGCCAACGCTGCTGGGCCAAGGTCATGGCTCCGGCGTCCCAGCCGATCACGAAGGGCAGGTCCGTCGTGCGCCGATCCAGCAGGACCAGTTCGTCGTCGGACCGCCACTGCACCACCCGCCCGAAGCCCCCACCGTCAGGAGCCACGTCGAGCCAGCGGACGGCGCGGCTGTGAAGGTCGAAGACGCCCAGATCCCAACGGTCGTTCTGGAGACGGAAGACCAGGAGGCGTCGCCCTGACGGCGACCAGTCGCCCAACACGTGGCCGTCGCCTTCACTGGAAGGCAGAAGCCGGCGCGGCCCCTCGCCGCCCCTGGCGTCGGCGATCCAGACGGTCGTTGTGGCCGCGCGGGTGTAGAGGGCGTAGTCGAAGCGCGGGGAGGCCGAATAGGGACCCGACTGTTCGTAGGCGATCCACCGCTCGGTGGGGTCGATGGAAACGGCGCCGAACGCCGCCTGGTTCAGGAGGTCGTCGAGCGTGTAGGGCCGGGAACGCTCCTGTGCGGCGGCCTGACCGCCGCACAGGAGAACAAGCGCCAGCGCCAGGAGGCGGGCGGTCTTCGCGATGATGTTGCGCATGGTCCGATCACCAGCGCCGCGTCAGTTGCAGGGACACCACCCGACCCAGCGGATCCGCTTGGGCAGGGTCGTACCCATCGCCCGTCGCTCCGTCGTAGAAGGGGGGATCCTCGTCGAAGACGTTGCGGACATTGAGGGCCAGTTCGAGGCCCTCAAAGCCAAGGATTCGATCGGGCGCCCAGCTCACATTGGCGTCGGCGGTCAGCCAGGAATCGATCTTGGGCCCTCGCGAATCTCGGTAATCGTCGACGTAGTTGACGCCGAACCGCGCCGACCACGCGGCCCGCGTCCAGGAGACCGCGGATCGCAGTCGCAGGTCGACGGGATAGCCGGCGACATCGAGGAGTTGGTCCCGCGTCGCTTCCGGGGTCAGCTTTCGGCTGTACTCGAAGAGCCACGAGGCCGAAGCATCCAGGTCGAACCGGTTATCCCCGAGATTGAAGCCACGACCCACGTTGAAATCGAGGCCTTGGACATGGAGCTCGCCGGTGTTGAGCCAGCGGGCGTCGAAGATCGCCGAATAGGCGGTTGCCGGATACAGACCGGGCGGGACGAACCGCGGATCGGTGATCAGCGCATTGATGGCCGCCAAATCCTCCGGATTGGCCGGGTCCACGCGCGTGACAAACGCCGCGAGGTTGGGGTCCGTCAGGGCGTTGTCGATGTTATCGGCTATCGGCCGGCCGATCCGGTTCTTGAAGCGGATGTCGAACACCGAGGCGCCGATGCGCCAACCCTCAGGCTGGCGATAATCAAAGCCGAACGTCAGGCTGTCCGCCGTCTCGGGGTTGAGGTCCGGATTGCCGCCAAGCTGGATGACCGCCAGCTTTTCGACGCCGTTTTCCGTGGTGGAGGTCGCGCCGATGAGCACCGCCTCATTCAACTCATTGAGGGACGGAGCCCGAAAGGACGTCCCCCAGCTGGCGCGTAGCGTCAGATCCTCCACGGGCGACCACACCAGACCGATCTTCGGATTGGTGGTGGAGCCGAAGTCGTCGTAGTCCTCGGCCCGGACCGCCAGTGAGACTTCCAGACGTCGAGCGAAGCCGACGGCGTTCGCCTCGCCGATCAGGGGGATGCGGGCCTCAGCGAAGACCGCCGCAATGTCGCGGATCTGGGGGTCGATCGCCGCCATCGTCGGAGCCAACGTCTGGACGTAGCTCTCGGTGGCTCGCTCAAATTCCTCGCGACGGAATTGAGCGCCAACGGCCAGCTTCAGGTCCCCGCCCGGCAGGGTCAAGACCGTCCCGTCGAGCAGGAGGTTGGCCGAACGGACCTGGCTGCGCTGGCGCGACGCCGAATACCCCGACCCGATGGGCTCCGTGATCGCCGCGGTGTTGGCGCCGCCCGTGCCGAAGGGGTTGAAATAGCCGTCACGCGACGGGCTGTAGGGTGTCGCGGGATTGTCGGGCAACAACCCGAGGGCCTCATAGAGGTAGAGGTACTGCAGGCGAGGCGTGCGGACATGGCTGCGATCCTCCGCCCAGGCGCCGTAACCCGATAGCGACCAGTCGCCCTTCAGGGTCAGGTCGAAGCCGGCGGTGGCGCCCATGCCGCGGGCCGATCCGGTCACCTTGCTCGACGCGAGGTCGTTGATGAAGCTGTAGGCGATCTGGTGGAAGAACGCCCCATTCGGCGAGACGAAGTTCGGGTTGGCGGCCGTCACCGGCAGGATCTCCGCCGGGGCCAGATTGGCGAAGGCGAAGTCCCGCTGGCTCCACCGGAAATCGCTCGAAAGCTCCAGCCGATCGCCGATATCCTGGCGCACCCGCGCATAGGCCGATCGCCTTTGTTGCTCCGGCAGAATGTCGGCGCCCTCGCGACGGTTCGACAGGTTCGACGCCCCGGCCACAAAGTTCGCCGGAGACGTGGCCACGGCCCCGTTCAGCGGCCGGATGGCGTGGGTCGCGACATAGCCGGCGGCCACCGGATCGAAGACGACGAGGTTGCCCGGCGACGCAAAGATGTCGCGATGGTCCGTCCCTCCAAAGGGCCGCAGATCGCCCGTCGCCGTATAGGCCCGATCGGCGCCCGCCAGCGAGGACTGATCCCTGTATTCGTAGCTGATCAGGGCCGAGCCGCTCGACCAGTTCACACCCGCCAAGTGCGAGACCATCAGCTCCTCGGCCCCATCCCGGGCCGCGCCGACCCGCACCCGGCTTTCCTGGCCTTCGAACTGTCGCCGAAGCACGACGTTGACCACGCCGCCGACAGCGTCGGATCCGTAGAGCGCCGAGGCGCCGTCAAGCAGGATGTCGACACGTTCTACCGCAGCGTTCGGCAGGGCGGAGACATCCGTGAACTCACCCCGGCTGCCCGCGCCAGCCAGCCGCCGACCGTTCACTAGGACCAGAGTCGAATCCGGTCCGAGACCTCGGAGATCGATGCCCGTGGAGAGGGTGGTGTTACTGCCCCCGACATCAGACGCCGTCAGGAACGTGGTCGGGGTCGCCGTGCCGCCAAAGTTTTGCGGCAGGGCCTGGAGCGCGTCGGCGACCGATCCATGGCCGGCGCGATCAATCTCCGCCGCGGTGACGGTGACCACCGGAGACGCCGTCACCGCCGCTCCTCTGATCAGACTGCCCGTTACCACCACCTCGTCGAGTTCGGTGGCTTCGACCGAGACCTGCGTCGGGGACCGGCGCAGCACGATCACTCCCGGTCGGCTTCGCGACCATGAGACGCCGCTGCCGTTTAGAAGACGGTTCAACGCCTGATCGGGCCCCAGCCGACCTTGGACGCCATCGGTCCGCAAACCCGCGACCAGGTCAGCGGTGTAGAGAAGCTGAACGTTGGCCTGGCGTGCGTACGCCATAAGGGCGCCGTCCAGCGCGCCGCCGGCGATATTGAAATCGCGGATCTCCTGGGCAGAAGCGCCGGTCGCCAGGACCGCAGAGACGATCGGCACGAGCGCCGCGCCGGCGAGCAGGTTGCGAAGACAGGCTGTCATAGGTTCGTTCCCCTCCGACGCAACGTCGCGTCGGACAGGAGACGCAGCCGAGGCGCGTCATCTGAGCAGGAACCCGAAATTATTATCCGCCGACGGATGGGGCTTCGAGGCGGACCCCTCCATCGGATTGGGATCGGGCTGTCAGACCGAACAGATCGGACACGGCCGAAACGAATGCGTCTCGGTCCCCGACCGCGAACACGCCGTTCACGGCGACAGCTTCGGTCTCGCCGGCCGCGAGCGTGATCTTCTCGGGGAGATATCGGTTCACCTCGGCGACGGCCACGCGCAGAGGCGTGCCGCGGAAGACGAGACGGCCCTCGGACCAACTGGTGGCCTCGGCGGCGTCCACCGGCCTCGGAGCGGCGCCCGGCGACATCGTGGCCACCTGCTGGCCCGGTGTCAGCCTCCATCGCTTCACGCCGTCCGCTTCATCCGTGACCGCCACAGAGCCGTTGACGAGCGTGACCCGGGCCCCGGTCCTTTCGCGGCGCACGTCGAAGGTCGTGCCTAAAGCCGTCACGAGGGTCTCGCCGGCCGAAACCCGGAAGGGACGCTGGGCGTCATGGGCCACGAGGAAAAGCGCCTGCCCCTGATCGAGAACGATGCGACGCTCCGCTCCCGCATAGCGGACCTTCAACCGCGTATCGGTGTCGAGACGCACCTGAGAGCCGTCCTCCAGTCGGACGAGACGTTGCTCGCCGATGGCGGTTTCATAAACCTGGCCGTCCGGCATCCAGAGACAGACGGCGACGGCAGCGACCGCTGCGACAGCGAGGCCTGCCACGGCGGGGATCAGACGACGCCTGCGCCGGCTGGTCTCGCGGGATTTCCGGAGGGTATTCTGGGTGACGGTCTGAACATCCGCGTCCGCCGACAAGGATCCAGCCGCGCGCCACAGCGCTTCGAGCTTCTGATATGCCGCCGTGTTCTCTGGCGTCTGACGCCACTCGCGAAACTCGGCCAAAGTAGAGGCGGACACGGGACGCTCCCCGAGTCGGACATGCCACTCGGCCGCTTCACGGTCCGCAACGCCTGTCGCGCTTTGCGGGTCGCTCATGGCGTTCCCCATAGACTACAGCCGCAACCGGGCTGCGCAGTATTCGAGCGCTTTTAACATACGCCACTGAACGGTGGTGACCGGGATGTTCAGTCGCTCGCTTATCTCCTGATACTCCAGATGAGCGAAACGGCTCAAGACAAACACATCCTGAAGGTGGGGCGGCATGCCGAGGACGATCTGCTTCAGAAGCACCTGATCGATCTGCGACGGACCATCGACCGTTGGATCTGGATAGACGCGGTCGGTGGTCTCGAGCGAGCGCGGCCCGCTTCGCCTACCCCGGTCGATGACCAAGTTCTCGACGATCGTCAGAAGTAGCGCCTTCGGATGGGCAATCAGACCCTTTCGACTGTAGGGCGCGGCCCGGATCCAGGCTTCCTGGGCCAGGTCCTCGGTTTCGTCTCCAAAGCGCCGCCGCAGCCGCGCCTTCAGCCAACCGGAATAGGCGCGATAGAGATCATGAAGACCGCGATCGGCCTCCTTGTCTCCCACACCTCCAGTTCGATCCGACACGGGCTCGCCTCCAGATGATGAGGCGAGCCCGGCCGAAGCACCGGGTGTTGAGACCATGCTTGAGGCATGCGCCGACGCCTTTAGCCCGAAGGCCTGGACATACGCGCCAGCCACACCGCTGCCGCGGAGCGAAGATGTAGAATGATCGTCTCAAGCGAGGTTCTCACGCCTCGGCGCCGCCCGAAGGCGACGCACTCAAAGCTTGAATCATGGCGGCAGGGTTTGCAAGCGGGCCAGTTCGACGCGCGTTTTCATCGAATGAACAGAGCCGCCGTCAGAGCCAGGCCGAAACCGTAAGTGCCGATCGCACCTGCGGCCTTCGCCATGCTCATGTGTTCGAGCGTCGCGCTGGTCAGGAAGCCGACGACCACCAGCGCTCGGCTAACCGTGGCTCCGATCATGGCCGCCGCCACCCAGGGCGGGGCATGGCCGAGTACAGGGAGGGCAAGGAAGAGCAGGGCCAGGAACGGCGCGAACTCGGCGGTGTTGCCGTGGGCGCGAGACAGCTTTGTCGTGAAAGACGTCGGCCCGACGGCCCCGATGTAAAACTCTTTCGTGAAGAACCGCCGGATCGAGATCGCCAGGCCCAGGCCGAAGAGCAGGCACCCGAGTATGGCGGTGCAGATGAGGGCGACGACCATAGGAACCTCCGAAACCAGCGATGGACCTCGGGATTTCTGGACGAGGCGCGGACGCCGGGATTGTCCGATCTGATCCCTGATGGCCGCGTTCTGAGTTTCTGGCCTCAGGTCGGTGCGCGGGATCAGCCGCCAGCGGCGGCCTTGAGAGACAGTATCCGGTCCTGGCAGGTTTCGGCCACCAAATCGCGCAAGCGACGGGCACTCGCCGCGAGAGCGTCGAGGTCCTCAACGGTCACGTCGTACTGGTCTGAGTACCGCGCCTCGACGTAAGCGCGCTTGAGGGTTTCGAAACGGCGCTTGTCGATGCGCTGCTCCCGAGGCCAAGCGTCGATCAGACGCTTATCGACGTCTTCCGCGAGGGACCGGAGGAATTTGATGTTATGCGAACGCGGGAAATAGAAGGTGTGGACCAACAGGAAGCAAGCGTAGGCACGCTCCACCGCTTGGTGCAGCGTGAAAGCCCTGTCTCTACGCCAAACGACTTGAGCGGTATCTTCTTGCGCCTGCAAATCGGCTGTACGTAGGGCGCTATCGATCTTTGGCAGCGATCCTCTCCAGTAGTTCTCTGCCATGTCGATGGCGTCGCGCGGCGTCATCGGTTTGGGTACAGCCAGCGGATGACCTGGCATCTCGTAGAGTATGACACCGTCGCGGACGATGTCAGTCCAGAAGTATTCACCGCGCCCGAGGGCTTGGTTCACTTCGGCGAGGTCATGAACGATGATGTTGACGATGCGGCCCACAGATTGGTCGTGGAGGATCTTGTTCTCCGCTTCCCACCAATAGTCGGCGATATCCGTCAGCTTCGCGTGGCTGACGATAACGAGCAGATCGAAATCGGACAGGTAGCCGTTGTCAGGCTCATCGACCCAGTCAGTCCGGGCGTAGCTTCCAAAGAGGATGATCTTCAGGACCTTGCCGCCCTTGCGCCAATCAGACGTGCCGCCTGCTCCCTTTCGAAGGGCCGCCTCGAACTCCGTCAGCAAGGTGTCGCGAACGCTCGCGAGCTCTTGCTGCTGGCGGTCCGGGAGGTGATCAAGCGTCGTCTTCATTGATGCGAGTCTAACCGGAAACAGAACCGCTGATCGACAGTTTTCAGGAAGCGCCGGCTGAGGCGGGGCGGGCGATATCCAGCGAGGGCAGTCCGTTGACGATCCGGACTGTCTCCACGCTCGCCGTGATCACACTCTGAAGCAGCTTCAGCGGATAGGCAGGATCCTCCGCGACATCTACCGCATAGCGGTTAGCGTCATTGACGATCCCACTCGGCCTGTCGTTCGCCACCCCCTGCCGCTCCATCACCCATTCGATCGCCGACTTTCCGTTGACGACGTAATCGTAGGACTCCAACGGCACGCCCGTGACGGTGATCTGGCTGTTGTAGTGAATGACGGATCGGTCGATCCCGCCCCGCTTACCTGCGAAACGCATTTGCTCGACCCTGAAGAATGCTTGCGGGTCGTCGATCCTCGCCAACCGTAGGTCCCCTTGGGCTATCGACACCGGATAAGAGTCCAGCGTGTCGAAGTTCAGGTGAAGTTGGCCCAGTTCGCGACCGGCGTCGCTGAACGCCCGGAAGTCGGCGGCGAAGGGCAGTCTGGGGTGAACCTTCTGCAGATCGGCGTCGAAGCGCCTGCGGTATTCCGGCGAATGCAGGATGCCATAGACATACCAGAACAGATCGTCCCTGGAGATGGAGGGATCCGCGTAGTGGTCTCGCGCGCGGTCCAGAGCCCAGTCGGTCACGCCGTCGCGGCGAACGTTGGCACCGCCGCCGCTCGCGAATAGATCCCTAGTCTTCAGATCCGGCGTTTCGTAGACGAAGCGCGGATAGCACATGCCCGTATCGGTAAGATGCATGTTGGGAACTCGGTCGGTGACCAGGCAGGAGAACCCCTTGCGGTCCGTGACGCCCGTGCAGGAGATCACGAGGTTCTCCGCGTCCGGAGCCGGGAACATCCTCTTGGTGAGGTTGACCATCTCGTTCAAACGTCGGTCGAAGTAGAGGAATTGCCGCCCGAACGGGCGGTAGGCCGCCGGCACGATCGCTGTGCGGTCAAACGCGATCACCCGACCGTTTTCCGCATCCTTCTTCAGCGCCCTCGTCCAGCTGATCCGTCGGGGATCACTAGACACCACGGTTTCCAGCGACGGCCGATCAGTCTTGGCAAGGCCTTCGCAAGCCGCCTGATAGATCGCGGTCTCCTCGCTGTACGCGCTGATGAGGCGTTGTGCCCGCTGTTCAACGATCTCCGGTGTGCTTGCATAAACCCAAGGATCACGGTTGGTCACGAGGCCGAAAGAGTTCGACACGAACACGGATCGCCCGCTATCTCCGTCCTTCTCGGCCAGCGGCATGAACTGCTGGAAGGCGGGATCCCGCTGGTTGATCCAGTCTCCATCCGAGTTGGGGTTGACCGCCGTCCACGCGATCCCTGCAACGGAACCTGACTTGGCGACCGCCGCGAGCTTCTCCTCGCGCGTCAGATAATCGCCGATGTCAAAATAGTTGATCGTCCCGTCACCCGGCCGGTCCGGGTTCTTGACCAGGACGGTGATGGCGACCGGAGTCCGCGAGCCGGATCCGAACACCTTGCCGCCCTCTCGGCGGGACGCTTCTCCGGCGGTGCGTTGATCACCGCGAAGATCGAAGATGGAGATCGAGCTGAACTCCTCGACCAGCATCTTGCGCAAGCCGTCCAGGTTCTTGGCGTCGATGAAGGAGCCGTTTGTAACAAAGGCGATCACGCCGCGATCCTGCACCCGGTCCGAAGCCCATCGAATGGCGCGGACGTAGGAATCGTAGTTCGCCTTGGCGAGCTTCGACGCCGAGGCCTTGGCGTAGGTTTCGCGGATCCGTCGGTCGAGCGAGGGGTAGTCGAGGTTCTTGTTGTTCTCGTTCTCACTACCCTGCTGGGCGGAATAGGGCGGATTACCGAGGACCACCCGCACGTCGAGCGCCTTCTGCCGCGTCCGGCGATTGCTGTTGTCGACCATCAGGTCGTTGAGAAGGTCACGATCCTGCTCATAGAGCTGGAAGGTGTCCGTCAGGCAGATCCCGCCGAAAGGCTCCCAGCTGCCGGACAGCGCCGAGTAGACCGCTTCGATGTTGATGGCGGCGATGTAGTACGCGAGCAGGACGATTTCGTTGGCGTGAAGCTCTTCGCGATACTTCCGGGACAACTCCTCCGGCTTGATCAGACCGGACTGGAGCAACCGGGTGATGAAGGTGCCCGTGCCGGTGAACGGATCCACAATGTGAACCCCCGGGCTCCCGAGGGTCAGCTCGAACTCTGACCGCAGCGTGTCGTCCACGGAGCGGATGATGAAGTCCACGATCTCGACCGGCGTGTAGACGATCCCGAGTTTCTCGGTCATCCGCGGGAACGCGGTCCGGAAGAATTTGTCGTAGAGCTCGATGACGATCCGCTGCTTGGCTTCCGCGCTGTCGATGCCCGCCGCCCGGCGACGGACGCTGTCGTAGAAGCGCTGAAGGGACTCCGCCTCCTTCTCCAGGTTCTGGGCCTGCAACACATCCAGCACGGACTGCATCGCCCGCGACACAGGGTTATTGGCCGCGAAACTGTGGTCCTGGAACAGCGCCTCGAACACCGGCCGGGTGATGATGTGCTGCGCGAGCATCTCCACGGCTTCCGCCTCGGTGATGCTGTCGTTCAGATCGTCCCGGATCTCCGCCAGGAACCGCTGGAAGGCGGCCTGTTCCGCCGACCCGTTTTTCCGGACAACCGCGTCGATACGGGTGACGTGGGTCTTGGCGATTTCAGCGATGTCGCTGGCCCAGGTCTCCCAATAGTCCCGCCGTCCCACCTTCCTGACGATCTTGGCCATGATGGCGCGGGCGAACTCGTCAAACACGAAGGCCAGTTGCTCGTCGCCGCCCCGCAGGGCGACGTCGCGCACGACGTCCTCCTCGCTCGCCGCGCTGCCTTCCCCGATGCCGGACGCCTTGCCGGTCGGGGGGCGGCTGGGTAGCTTGTTGCTTACGGCGATGACCTCGATCTGGTCGGACACGTCCACGCCCAGATCCATCTTGTTGATCGTGGCGTCGAACCGCTCGTCATGCGAACGCAGGGCGTTCAGGATCTGCCAGACGACACGGTAGCGTTCGTTGTCGGCCAGGGCCTCTTCCGGCGTCATCCCGGCCGGCACGCCGATGGGCAGGATGACGTATCCCATCGACTTGCCCGGCGCGCGCCGCATGACGCGACCGACGCTTTGAACCACGTCGATCTGCGATTTGCGCGGATGCAGGAAGAGGATCGCGTCCAGCGCCGGAACGTCTACGCCTTCAGACAGACAGCGGGCGTTGCTCAGGATGCGGCAGACATCATCGGGCGTTTCGGCCTTGAGCCAGTCGAGGCGCTCCGTGCGCGCCTTGGCGCCGAAGGTCCCGTCGACGTGGCGCAGTTCGCAGGCAAGAGGCTCCCTGCCCTCCTCCACAGTCATGCCCTCGTCAGAGGCGAGATAGTCCGCGACCACGTCCGAGAACTGCTCGCAAATGAGCTTGGAGCTGGCGATATCCCGGCAGAAGGCCAGGGCCTTGTGCATCGGGGCGGGATCCGACGCGACGTCTTCGCGCAGCCCCGCCTTCGTCAGCGCCTTGTAGCAGCCGACGATCTTGGTCGCGTCATCCAGCTTCAGTTCATTCTGCGCATCCGCCAAACGCGCTTGGATGCTGGCGCTGACCATGCCTTCGTCGACGGCGAGCACGATGACCTTGTAGTCGGTGAGCAGCTCATTCTCGACCGCCCAGCCGAAGCCGCGCGTGAAGAAGGTGGGGCCGTAGAGCGCCTCATTGTCCATCGAGGTCAGCTCGACGGACGCTTCTCCCGCCTTCGCCTTGACCGTCTCGCCGAACACACGCGGCGTCGCAGTCATGTAAAGGCGGCGCCTGCCGGCGAGGAATTCCGGGTCGTGCACCTTCACGAAATTGGACTGATCCTCCCCGGGGAAGGTCGCTCCGGTGGTGCGATGGGCCTCATCGCAGATGATCAGGTCAAACTCCGGCAGGCCGTGCTTTGACTGGGCGTCAGCCACGACCTGGATCGACTGATAGGTGGCGAAGACGACCGTCATCCTGTCGGGCGCAGCCGCGTTCACCCGGCGCGCCAGCTTCGCCGCGTCCGTCGTGGCCGGATAGTCCAGATCGTGGACGTCGATCTCGGCGATGTCGTCATTGTCCTTGCGACGTCGGCCCACCTGCGCGTCCGAGCACACGGCGAAGGAGCGTAGCGGGAGGGCGGAATCGATCGTCCACTCCCGAACCGACTGGGACATCAGGGACAGGGACGGCACCAGGAAGAGGACGTGATTGCCGACGCCGACGAGGTCCTCGGCGATTTTCAGACCGGTGAACGTCTTGCCCGTGCCGCACGCCATGATGAGCTTTCCGCGATCATGGGTCTCGAAGCCCTCCCGGGTACACCGCATCGCATCCCGCTGATGCGGCCGGGGCGACTTGCGCGGCGCGAGGTCCACCGATCCATCCCGCACATAGCCGGCCCAGTCTATGGGGCTGTCTTCAAACCGGTCCAATCCGATCCGGGTTGTCTCGGTCTGCTGCCCCTCCAGCGCGTCCCGCGCGTTCTTCCCCCAGGGCGCGACGGTCGTGTCGATGATGAGGCGGCGGCTGAAGGCCGACTTTCCCGACGCGGTGAAAAAGCTGTCGATGTCCCCCTTCTGGATGACGTGATCTTCGCGGTAGAATTTGCATTTGACGTGCCCCCTTCCTGATCCCTCGATTTGAGTGAGAGTCCGTTTCATCAAGGAGACGGACGTGAAGAAGAGCAGGTTCAACGAGGCGCAGATCATCGGCGTGCTGCGCGAGCAGGAGGCCGGG
>JAEXZS010000052.1 GCA_023451375.1 Pseudomonadota bacterium | reverse complement strand
GCGCGACCCGCGTCGGCGTCGGTCCCGGCGGCGGGGGAGGGGGCGCAGGCGCGGGCGGCGGCGGCGGTGGATCCGGCGGCGGCTGCGATATGCTCGAGCGGCTGCAGGAGGCGCTGCGCGACGACATGGAGGTGCGCTCCGCCATCGAGGCCGCTCACCGCGAGATGAACGCCGGCGGCAAGGCCATCCAGGTCTGGGACGGCGACTGGCTGCAGAGCCGGGGCCAGGAGGGCAAGGGTCTGGCCGGCGTGCGCCAAGCCATCTCGGTCGAGGTCGCCTTCGCCCCCGCCGAATGCCGCGCCCAGGCCATGCGCGGACTGGCCGTGCTGGCGCTGGACGATCGTTCCGACGGGGCCAAGCTGGTGCTGGGCCGGGGCGCCTGGCGCTGGTCCGACCTGCTGGACCTGCGCCGCTAGGGGCCGATCAGCCGCGAGGTCCAAACAGGATAACCGCCGCCCCCGCCAGGCAGACGGCGCCGCCGATCAGATCCCAGTGGTCGGGCAGGGTCTTTTCCACCACCGCCATCCAGACCAGCGAGGCGCAGATATAGACCCCGCCATAGGCCGCGAACGCCCGGCCCGCCGCATCCGTTGGGACCAGCGTCAGCAGCCAGGCGAAGGCGATCAGGCAGACTACGCCCGGCGCCAGCAACAACGGCGACCGATCCAGCTTCAGCCACGCCCAGAAGGCGAAGCAGCCGGCGATCTCCGCCAGGGCGGCCAGGGGATAGATGAGGGCCAGCTTCACTTTCGCGCCCTATCGCTCGCCGCGCGGCGGCTCGCTGCTTGAGGCCGCCGCCCGCTCCGCCGCCAGCTTGGCCAGCACCCGCCCACGGCCGCGCGCCAGGGCGTGGATGGCGCCGCGCATGGTGGCGACCTCCTGTTCGGTGAAGGCGGCGCGGCCCAGCATGACGCGAAGGTTCTGGCTCATCGAACGCTTCTTCTCGGGCGGATAGAAGAAGCCGCCGTTCTCGAGCTCCTCCTCCAGATGCTCGTACATGCCGACCAGCAGGGCGTTCGACGCCGGCGGCTCCCCGTCGCGGAACTTGGGCGGCGGAGCGTCCAGGATCAGGGTGCGCCACTCATAGGCGTTGATCGCCACCGCCTGGGCCAGGTTGAGCGAATGATGCTTCGGATCGATCGGGATGGTGACGATGCCGGCGCACAGGGCGATGTCGGTGGTCTCCAGCCCCGCCCGCTCGCCGCCGAACAAGAGGCCGGTCTTCAAGCCCGAGGCGGTGTCGTCATAAAGCACGCGCGTCGCCTCGCGAGGGGTGCGGACCGGCTGGCGGGTCTCGCGCGGACGGGCGGTGGTGGCGAAGACGGTGTTCAGGTCGGCGATGGCCTCGGCCACGCTGTCGAACACCCTGACCCCGTCCAGCACCCAGTCGGCGCCCGAGGCCGTGGCCCAGGCCCGGTCCTGGGGCCAGCCGTCGCGCGGGCTGACCAGCCGCAGGTCCGCCAGGCCGAAGTTGGCCATCACCCGCGCCACCGCGCCGATGTTGTCGGCCAGTTGCGGCTTGTCGAGGATGACGGCGGGCGGCGTGAGATCGGACATGCCCGCTGCTTAGTCCGTTCGCCCGCGCGGGAGAAGGCTTGGACAGACCGAGGCCGCCGCTCCCACAAGGATGGTCATTCCAGCGAAGAACCCGGAACCCAGGTCCGCACCGCCGGCGTCAAGCACGTGCGGCGGCGGCATGTCCTCCTGGGTTCGGGGTTCCGGGTTCGTCCCGCGCACCTTGAGAGGACAGCCAAAGGCTGCCCATCCATTGGACCAGACCCCTCGCTTTCCGCCTGCGCCATCCCCACTATGGGCGTTCAAGCTTGAGGGGACGTGCATGGCCGAGGCGGCGACGGGGCTGGATCTGGGGTCGGCGGCGGCCCTGCTGGCGGCGGGCGTGTTCGCCGTGCCGCTGTTCCGCAAGATCGGCTTGGGCTCGGTGCTGGGCTATCTGGCGGCCGGGCTGGCCATCGGTCCGTTCGGCCTGAAGCTGTTTCAGGAGCCCGAGACCATCCTGCACGTCGCCGAGTTCGGCGTGGTCATCTTCCTGTTCATCATCGGCCTGGAGATGCGGCCCAAGCGATTGTGGGGGCTGAGGAAGGATATCTTCGGCCTGGGCGCGGCCCAGGTCCTGGCCTGCGGCATGCTGATGACCCTGGCGGCCATGGCGGTAGGGGCGCCGGCGCCGGTGGCCTTCGTCGCCGCCATGGGCTTCGTCCTGTCGTCCACCGCCGTCATCATGCAGATGCTTGAGGAGCGCGGCGAGATCGCGGGGCCCTCGGGCCAGCGGGCGGTGTCGATCCTGCTGCTGGAAGACCTGGCGATCGTGCCGCTGCTGGCGGTCGTCGCCGTGCTGGCCACCGTCACCGGCGCCGCCCAGGAGCATGCGCCGCCCCTGTGGCAGACGATCGGTTTCGCCATCGCGGCCGTCGGCGGCGTCCTGGCGGCCGGGCGCTGGGCGGTCAATCCGATGTTCCGCCTCCTGGCGCGCTACGGCGGGCGCGAGGTGATGACGGCGGCCGCCCTGCTGGTGGTGGTCGGCGCCGCCTGGGCCATGTCGCTGGGCGGGCTGTCGATGGCCATGGGCGCCTTCCTGGCCGGGGTGCTGCTGTCGGAATCGACCTTCCGCCACCAGCTGGAGGCGGACTTGGAGCCGTTCCGCGCCATCCTGCTGGGCCTGTTCTTCCTCAGCGTCGGCATGTCGCTGGACGTGTCGGTGGTGATCGAAGACTGGCGCATCGTCATCGGCGGGGTCGCCGGGTTCATGGTGGTGAAGGCGATCGGCATCTACGTCGTCGCCCGTCTGTTCAAGGCCGCGCACCACGAGGCGATCGAGCGCGCCGCCCTGTTCGCCCAGGGCGGGGAGTTCGCCTTCGTGCTCTACGGCGCGGCGGTGGCGACGGGCCTGTTCTCGCCGGTGATCGGCGCCATGCTGACGGCCATCGTCATCCTGTCGATGGCGCTGACGCCGCTGACCACCCTGCTGCTGGACCGGTTCCTGCCCAAGGAGAGTCCCTCGGCCGAGGACGCGGACGGCGTGGACTTCGCCACGGACCTGCGCGGTCAGGTGCTGATCATCGGCTTCGGCCGCTTCGCCCAGGTCGTTTCCCAGCCGCTGCTGGCCCGCGACGTGGACGTGTCGATCATCGAGAACGACGTGGAGATGATCCAGGCCGCCTCTCAGTTCGGCTTCAAGGTCTATTACGGCGACGGCACCCAGCTGCACACGCTGAGGGCTTCCGGCGCCGACGAGGCCGAACTGGTGCTGGTCTGCGTCGACAAGCCGGAGACGACGGACCGGATCGTGGAACTGGTGAAGCACGAGTTCCCGACCACCCGGGTAATGGCGCGCGCCTTCGACCGTGGCCATTCGATGCGCCTGATCCAGGCCGGCGTCGACTACCAGATACGCGAGACCTTCGAGTCCGCGCTGAAGTTCGGGGAACGCGCCCTGATCGAACTGGGAATGGACGAACGGACGGCCGCCGACACCATCGGCGACGTGCGCCGCCGCGACGAGGCGCGGCTGGACCTGCAGCTGACCGGCGGCTTGGCGGCGGGCCGCCAGCTGATGCGCGGCAACCTGTCGACGCCGCAGCCGGCCCCCTACATCAAGCCCAGGCGCGAGGGCCGCCTGCTGAACGAGGACGAGGCGGGCCCGCCCGCGCCGGATGTCCGGAGCGAACCCGCCGACGCCTGATCGCTATCGGCCGCCGCCGCTCTCCTGGCGGGCGCCGATCAGCTGGGCCTTGGCCTGCAGGTATTCGCTCTGCGACACGGTCTGGGCGATGGCGTTGAAGCGCTCGACCTCCAGGCCCGAGCCCTGGACGGCGGCGGTCAGCTGCGCGCTCTGCTCCGGCGTGGCCTGTCCGTTCTCGACCTCGGCGGTGACGGCGCGGATCTGGTTCATGGCGGTGACGTAGCGGCTCAGCTCGTCGTCCGTCACGCCGGCGGCGGGCGTGCCCGGCGCGGGCGGAGCGGCGTTCAGCACGGCGATGCGCGCCGCCAGCACCGGATCGGACGAGACGGCGGTGGAGATGGCGTTGAAGCGGGTCACTTCCAGGCCCGAGTTCTGCACGGCGGCGGTCATCTGGGCCTGTTGCTCGGCCGTCGGCTGGGCGCCGTTCAACGTGCTGCTGACGGCCCGAACCTGGGCCATGGCGTCATCGAACTTCTTCAGTTCTTCATCGGTGAAGCCCCCGGCGACCGGGGCCCCCGGCGCGGCCGGCGCGGCCGGCGCGGTCGACGGCGGCGGGCTCTCCTGAGCCTGGGCGCCGGCGGCGGCCATCAGGACAGGGAGGGAGGCGAGAAGGGCGAGACGGGGAGCGCGCATGGGCGTGTCCTTTTCGGTCTAGCGTCCACAGGGCGCCGTCGAGAACGGCGACGACGCAGTCACGTCGTCGCTCCCCGTAGGATGTGGAGCCTTGGATGAGCGAAAGGCGGGGAGCTCTCCCAACCTAGTCGCCCCGGCGAGAATGGCAAATCGCGTGGGCTGGAGAGGTGATCAACGATGCGTTAGACCGGCGTGAACTTCTCCCGGGGTCGTCTCATGAACCGTTTCCTCGCCGTCCTGGCGCCCGTCGCCGTGATCGCCGCCGTCGCCGGCTCGACCGCCGACGTCACCGCCTGGGGCAACACCGGCCACCGGCTGATCGGCGTCGCGGCCATGCGCGCCTTGCCGGAGGACCTGCCGGCCTTCCTGAAGACCCCGGGCGCGATCGCCGACGTCGGCGAACTGGCGCGCGAGCCGGACCGCTGGAAGGGCGCGGGCCAACCGCACGACCGGGAGCGGGACACGGCCCACTTCGTCGACCTGGACGACCAGGGCCGGGTGATGGACCAGCGCGGCATGGCCCTGGCCGAACTGCCGCGCCTGAAGTCTGAATACGACGCCGCCCTGACCAAGGTTGGGCTGGACGTGAACGAGGCGGGCTGGCTGCCCTACGCCATGATCGACGCCTGGCAGAATCTGGAGCGCGACTTCGCCTATTGGCGCGTGCTGAACGCGGCCGAGGAGCGCGAGACCGACCTGGAGCGCCAGGCGTGGTACCGCGCCGACCGCCTGCGTCGCGAGGCTCTGATCCTGCGCGACATCGGCGTCATGGGCCACTACGTCGGCGACGGCTCCCAGCCGCACCATACGACCATCCACTACAACGGCTGGGGCGACCATCCGAACCCGGAGGGCTTCACCAACTCGCGCCGCACCCACGCCGTGTTCGAGGGCGAGTTCGCCAGCCGCGTCGCCCGCCTGGACGCCATCGAGGCCGCCATGCCCGCCGCCATCGGGGACGGCTTCGACGTCCGCGCCCGCACCACCGCCTATCTGACCACGACCCTGGGGACGGTGATCCCCTTCTATCGCATGGAGAAGGCCGGCGCCTTCGCCGAGGCCGACCCGCGCGGCGCGGCCTTCGTCACTGAGCGGCTGGCCGCCGGCGCCGCTGAACTGCGTGACTGGACCACCGCCGCCTGGCGCGCCTCGGCGACATCGTCGATCGGCTGGCCGGCGGTCAAGGTCGCCGAGGTCGAGGCCGGTGCAGTCGACCCCTGGCTGTCGATGGTGGGCGAGGACTGAGGCCCAGGTCGTCCTGGAGGGGCCAAGCCCTCCGTCCTTCCGGCGCGCTCGCGGAGCGAACCCGGAAGGCTCGCACGCCTCCGATGCGTCTGGAGGCCTAGCGGCGGCCCTGGGTTGGGCGTTCTTCGCCTCGCTGAGTTTCGGAAGGACGGAAGCTCAGCCTCCGTCCTGGACCTTCTCGGTGATGAAGTGGCGGCCTTGGCGGTCCTCGATCTCGACGACCCACAGGTCGGGGTCGTAGCCGCGCTGGCGGGCGATATAGGCGTCCAGCTCGCCCTCGCTGTCGCTGACGACCGGCTGGATCCACAGCCGCTCGCCGTCCGGCCCGAAGGCCTCGGTGAACAGTCGCGCGACGCGGGTCGAGGTGTCATAGGCCTTGACGATGACCGAGCCGGCGCGGTCGTCGCCCTTCTTGACCACCGTGGCGAAGGCGCCGCCGATCTCGGCGCGGCGGATCAGGGCGCTTACCCACAGGTCGCTGGACAGAAGCAATTCGCTAACCCTGCTCGGAAACGGAACCCACAGGCCAAGGCGCTAGGGTCGGTGCATGAGGATAGGCCTTTCCCGACGCGGCGCCAGCATGCTGATCGCCAGGGTCCTGATCGGCGGCCTGGTCGCCGCAACGCCCGCCACCGCCCTGGCGGCGGCGCAGGAGCGCTATTACGAGCGCAGCTTCGTGCTGGCCGCCGACAAGCGTTGCGGCCTGTTCGACACCCGGTTGTCCGCCGCCCTGAACGCCGCCGCCTGGCAGGCGCGCGGCGCCGCCCTGCGCGCCGGCGCCAATGCGCATGACCTGGCTGAGACGGCGCGTCGCGCTCGAGCGCGAGCGGCGACGACGTCGTGCGATTCCGGCGAGCTGAAGACCGTCGGCGGCCGTGTGGAAGCCGCCTTCTCCGGCTGGTCGCGCACTGCGCGCATGACCTTCCCGGGGGAGCGTTCGAACTGGATCGCCAACCGCGCCGTCCATGCGCGCCCGACGTGGCGGCTGGTGCAGGATTCCGTCATCGGGGCCTCGCCGATCCGGTTGGGCGTGGTCGGCGGCATGGACCGTGCCGACGCCGTCGCCGCCGTGGTCTCCTGGCACGGCCGTCCCCGGCCGACCGGCGCCCGCATCGTGCTGCGCGATGTCTCGGTGGCGCCGCAGCCCTGGCTGGCGCGCGCGCTTCCGCCCCCGGCCCAGCGCCGCGCCATCTGGTCATCGGGTTTCAGCGCCGCCGAGACCGGCTTGCTGCCGCCCGCACGCGAGGCCGGTCAGGCCTGGCGCTTCCCCGCCGTCGCCGCCGAGGCCATGGCGGGTCTCGACCCGCGCGAAGTGGTGGCGGTGGAATTCGTCTTCCGCGACGGCAGCGTGGCTCGCTCGACCTTCGAGGCCGGCGACTTCGCCGCCGGGCGCGCGTTTCTGGCGATGGGACCGGCGTAGCAGAACTCTCCTTCCCCCTGCGTGAAGGGAGACCCTACGCTTCCTTGCGCCCCACCGGCAGCCGCACGCTGATGGCCGTGCCCTCGCCCAGGGTGCTGTCGATCACCGTCCGCCCGCCGTGCAGTTCGGCCAGCGACCGCACCAGCGACAGCCCCAGGCCGGTGCCCTGCGCGCGCTGATCCGCGCCGCCGGCCTGTTCGAACGGCCGGCCGAGCCTGCGCAGATCCTCCGGCGCGATGCCGACGCCGGTGTCCGCCACCGACAGCTCCATCTCGGCGCCCAGCGGCTCCAGCGTCACCGTCACCGACCCCCCCGCCGGCGTGAACTTCACCGCGTTCGACATCAGGTTCAACGCGATCTGCTTCAGCGCGCGGCGGTCGGCGGTGACCGGCAGCGGCTCGGCGGGCAGCACCCCGCCCAGCTCCACGCCCTTCTCCGCCGCCTGCAGCCGCATCAGGGCGATGGCCTCGGACACGGGATCGCGCGCGTCGAAATCCTCCAGCGCCAGCTGGTAGCGGGCGGCGTCGATCTTCGACAGGTCCAGCACGTCGTTGATCAGCGCCAGCAGGTGGCCGCCCGCCTGGTGGATGGAGTCGGCATAGTCGCCGTAGCGCGCGGGCAGGGGGCCGAACAGGCCCTGGCGCATGATGTCCGAGAAACCGATCACGGCGTTCAGCGGCGTGCGCAGCTCATGGCTCATCGTCGCCAGGAAGCGGGTCTTGCCGGCGTTCTGCGCCTCCGCCTCGGACCGGGCGGCCTCCAGCTGCAGCTCGCGCGCATACTGGGCGGCGGCGTCGAACATCTGGGCGGCCAGGCGCGGCGGCTCGCCGGGGAAGCGGCGCAGGAGCAGGCCGACGCGGCGGTCCAGCGCCTGACGCGGGGTGAACACGACCTCGGCGTCCTGGCCGCCGGCCGCGCGGGCCAGGGCGGCCCCGACGGCGGGACGGTCCGGCGCGTGGACGGCGGCGGTCAGCCCCTGCTCGACCAAGTCACGCACCGACATGGCCGGCGGCGCGCCGCCGTAGGCGGCCATGACGCGGCCCCCGGGCTCCAGCATCAATGTCAGGGCCGGCTGGGCGTGCAGGAAGGCGCGCGCCTCGGCCGCCT
>JAEXZS010000097.1 GCA_023451375.1 Pseudomonadota bacterium | reverse complement strand
CTTGCGGGCGGTCTCGGCGTTGGCGCGGGCCTCGACGGCGGCCAGGGTTCCGGCCAGCCGCTCCACCTCGGCGTCGGCCGCCTTGCGCGCGTCCTCGGCGGCGGCCAGGGCCTTGTCCAGTTCGGGGCCGCGCTCGGGGGCGGCGGCGATCTCCGTGTTCAGCCGTTCCAGCTCGTGGTCGAGGCGGTCCAGTTCGCGCCGCGCATCGGCGGCCATGCCTTCCTCGCGCTCGGCGTCCGCGCTGATGCGGGCCGCCTCGGCCTTCAGGCGGTCGACCTCGGCGCGCGCGGCCTGTTCGGCCATGTCGAGCCGGTCGCGCTCCAGGCTGGCGCGGTGCAGCAGGGCCGAGGCCACGGCGTCCTCTTCCCGCGCCGGCTTCAGCGCCTCCTGCGCGGCCAGGGCGGCGGTCTGGGCGGCGGCGGCGGCGGTCGTGGTCTCTGCGACCGCCCGGTCCGCGTCGCGCAGCTCCTGGGCGGCGGCCTCGGCGGCGATCCGGGCGTCGTTCCAGCGGACGTAGAGCAGGGCGGCCTGCAGGGCGCGGATCTCGGCCGAAATCTTCTTGTACTTCTCGGCCTGGCGCGCCTCCCGCTTCAGCCGGTTCAGCGCCGTCTCCAGCTCGCGCCCGATGTCGTCCAACCGTTCGAGGTTGGTTTCCGCCGCCTTCAGCCGCAGCTCGGCTTCGTGCCGACGCGTGTGCAGGCCGGCGACGCCGCCGGCCTCTTCCAGGATGCGGCGGCGGTTCTGGGGCTTGGCGGCGATCAGTTCGCTGATCTGGCCCTGGCGCACCAGGGCGGGCGAGTTGGCGCCGGTCGAGGCGTCGGCGAACAGCAGCTGCACGTCGCGCGCCCGCACCTCCTTGCCGTTGATGCGGTAGGTCGAGCCCTGGCCCCGGTCGATGCGGCGCGACACCTCCAGCACCGGGCTGTCGGTGAAGGGCTGGGGCGCGCGGCGCTGGGCGTTGTCGATGGTCAGCTGGACTTCGGCGTGGCTGCGCGGCGGGCGTCCGGCGGCGCCGGCGAAGATCACGTCGTCCATGCCCTGGCCGCGCATGGCCTTGGCCGAGTTGGCGCCCATGACCCAGCGCAGGCTTTCCAGCACGTTCGATTTGCCGCAGCCGTTGGGGCCGACGACCCCGGTCAGCCCCGGCTCGATGTGCACCTCGGCGGGATCGACGAAAGACTTGAAGCCGACGAGCCGGAGGCGCTGGAACTGCATCGGCTCAGCCGGTCACGGCAACAGCGGCTCGATCACCGCCGCCAGGCCTTCCAGCGAGGTGTCCTCGACCCGCTTGCCGTTGACGAAGAAGGTGGGGGTGCCGCGGATGTCCGCCGCCTGGGCGTCGGCCACCTGGGCGTCCAGCGCGGCCTGGGTTGCCGGGTCCTCGACGCAGGCGATCACCTCTTCCGACGGACGGCCGCCGATCTCGATGGCGTTGACGAACCAGCCCTGGGGATAGCGCATCAGCCGCGCCGCCTCCTGCTGCTTCATCAGCAGTTCGATGACGTCGAAGGCCTTGTCCGGCGCGACGCAGCGCGAAACCTTCGCCGCCAGCGTCGACACGGGCGCCGGCGAGGTCGGCAGGTCGCGATAGACGAAGCGGACCTGGCCCGTGTCGATGAAGCGCGTCTTGAACGCGGGCATCACCGTGTTGGTCCAGGTCGCGCAGTGCGGGCAGACGAAGGAGGAATACTCCACCACCGTCACCGGGGCGTCCGCCGCGCCCAGGACGCGGTCGGCGGCGGTGACGGGCGCGGGTTCGGCGGCCGAGGCCGGCGCCCCGGCCAACAGGGCGACGGTCAGGGGCAGGGCCAGAAGCGAAGCGCGGATCACGCGGGCGATCACTTGGTCAGTTCGGCGTCGATGGCGGCCGACAGGTCGGCCAGGCTGGCGCCTTGGCCGCCGGGGGTGACCACCTGCTTGTCGTTGACGTAGAAGGCCGGGGTGCCGGTCACGCCCTGGGCGCGGGCGGCCTGGATGCGCTGGTCCATGGCGGCGATGGCGTCACGGTCGGTGATGCACTGGTTGAACTGGTCTTCGGACAGGCCGGCGGCCTGCGCGGTGCGCAGCAGCCAGTCGCGCGGCGAGGTCGTGACCATCTCCTGCTGCGTGGCCATCAGCTGATGGACCACGTCGAAATACTTGTCCTCGCCGGCGCAGCGGGCGACCAAGAAACCGGCGGTGGCGGCGTCGATCGGCGGGGTCGGCAGTTCGCGGAAGACGTAGCGGACCTTGTTGGTGTCGACGTACTTGGCCTTGAACGCCGGCCAGGTGTTGGCCTGCCACAGGGCGCAGTGCGGGCAGGTGACCGAGGCGTACTCGACCACGGTGACCTTGGCGCCCTCGGGCGCGCCCATCGCCATGTCGCCCTCGGCCGCGCCCTTCGCCCCGCCGCCGCAGGCCGCCAGGGCCATGGTCGCCAGGGCGGCGCCGGTGATCGCCGCGCGGCGGCTCATGCGGGCGAGGCGGGATTCGGTCGGGGCCATTGGACTTCCTTGGTCGGGGCTATGCCTGATGATCGCGCGATTCCCCCGGAACAGCGCAATGCGGACCTTGTCGAGAACAGGTGCGGCGAAGTTTTGTCAATCTTGACCGTCGCCCCGCGACATCGCCGCGCGGCCCAGGCGGGCCAGGGCCGTCTTCAGCGCATCGGGCGCGTCGGCGAGGGAGGCGGCCAGTTCTGCCTCGGCCGCGGCGGGCAGGGGCGGGGCCGCCTTGGTCGATTTCGGGCGCTGGGCGGGCTCCGCCAGGGGTTTGACCGGTCCCTGGGCGATGCGCAGCTTGCCGACCGCGCCCTGGCCCAGGAACAGGTTGACGCGGGACAGGATCTCCTCGGACTGATGTTGCACCAGCAGGGCGGCGGCCCCGGCGACGCGCAGCTCCAGGACCCCGGGCTGGCCGCCCTTGCCCTTGGTCAGCTTCTGCGGGCGCGTGACGCGGGCCAGGCGGTCGCCGACGATCTCGCGCCAGCGGGGCTCCAGCGCCCCGGCGCCGCGTCCGAACCGCTCGTCCAGCTTCTTGATCAGCGGCGTCAGCGCCTTGCCGGCGCGAGGCGCCGGCCGCGGCGCCGGCCGGGTGCGTCGGCGGGACAGGATCTCGCGGACCTCGGCGTCGGTGGGCAGCGGGCGGCGCATGCCCCTATATAGCCCGGCCGATGCCCACAGTCTCTCCCGACATTCCGCCGATCCGATCCCGCCTGCTGGCCTGGTACGACGCCCAGGCGCGCCGCCTGCCGTGGCGCGCGCCCCCGGGCGCGGACGAGCGGACGGCGCCCTATCGCGTCGGGCTGTCGGAGGTGATGCTGCAGCAGACGACGGTGGCGCACGCGACGCCCTATTTCCTGAACTTCACCGCGCGCTGGCCGACGGTGTCCGACCTGGCCGCCGCTCCGGATGAGGAGGTCATGGCCGCCTGGGCGGGGCTCGGCTACTACGCCCGCGCCCGCAACCTGCTGGCCTGCGCGCGGGCCGTGGCCGCCGGGCACGAGGGTCGATTCCCAGACACCGAGGCCGGGCTTCTGGCCCTGCCGGGCGTGGGCGCCTACACCGCCGCCGCCGTCGCCGCCATCGCCTTCGATCAGGCCGCCAACGTCGTGGACGGCAACGTCGAGCGGGTGATGTCGCGCCTGTTCGCCGTCGAGACGCCGCTGCCCGCCGCGCGGCCGGAGCTGAGACGGCTGGCGGCCCGCTTCGTCGAGGATCATCGGCCCGGCGACTGGGCCCAGGCGCTGATGGACCTGGGCGCGACCGTGTGCCGGCCCAAGGCGCCGCTGTGCGGACAGTGCCCGCTGTCCGACAACTGCGTCGCCTTCGCCGCCGGCGCGCCGGACCGCTATCCGCTCAAGGCGAAGAAGGCGGAGCGACCACGCCGTCACGGGGTAGTCTGGGCCTTGTTCGACCAAAACGGACGGGTCGCCGTCGAGAAGCGTCCGGAAAAGGGACTGCTGGGCGGTATGTTGGGCTTGCCGACCGGAGAATGGTCGACGACCGCATCGGCGGAGACGCCGCCATTGACCGCCGACTGGCGCGTGGCGGGCGCCGTCGAGCATGTCTTCACCCATTTCAGTCTGACGCTCGAGGTTCGCGCGGCGACGGTTGACCGCCACGACGCCTACCAGTGGCTTGAGGTGGGTATGGCGCGAGCCTCCCTGCCCACGGTCTTCGCCAAGTCGCTGGATCGGGCGATCGCCTAGCGCAGGATGCGCACGGCCACGTCGCCCCGTCGATTGCGGGGGATGACGACCGAGCGGCCGTCGACGTGCTGGATGTTCAGGTCGACGAGGGCGTCGCCGACGCGCAGGTTGGCGACCTTCAGTCGATCGACGCCGGCGGGCAGAACAGGGTCGGCCATGTCGATGGTCCCGGTCCAGGCGTCGATCGACAGGCCCAGCGCCGCCTGCAGCATCAGGAAGACCGATCCCGCCGCCCAGGCCTGCGGCAGGCAGGCGACCGGATAGGCGATCGGCGGCTCCCCGGGCGAGCGGGAGAAGCCGCAGAACAGCTCCGGCAGCCGCATGTGGAAATGGGCGGCGGCGGCGTAGATCTCGCTGAGGATGGCGGCGACCGCGTCACGCTCGCCGTAGGTGGCCATGCCTGCGGCGGCCAGGGCGGTGTCATGCGGCCAGACCGAGCCGTTGTGATAGCTCATCGGATTGTAGCGCGACTGGCCGTACTCCAGCGTGCGGATGCCCCAGCCGGTGCGGAACTCGGCCGACAGCAGCCGCCGGGTGACCTGCTTGGCGCGCTCCACCGACGGCAGGCCGGTGAACAGAAGGTGGCCGGCGTTGGAGGCGATGGCGCGGCACTGCCGGCCGTCGCCGTCCAGGGCCACGGCGTAGAAGCCCTGGTCCTCCATCCAGTAGCGCTCCTCGACGAGGGCGCGGACCTGTTCGGCGCGCATCGCCCATTCGGGAGCGGAGGGATCGCCCAGCCGCCCGCCCAGATCGGCCAGCGCCCGCCAGGCGGCGAAGGCGTAGCCCTGCACCTCCAGCAGCGCGATAGGCCCCTTGGGGAACCGCCCGTCGGCATGGAATATGGAGTCCTCGGAGTCCTTCCAGCCCTGGTTCGACAGGCCCGTGTCGGCGCCGCGTTGGTAGTCGATCAGGCCGTCGCCGTTGCTGTCCCCGTGGTCCCGCATCCAGCCGGCCGCGGCGATCAGGTTCGGCCACAGCTTGCGGATCAGGTCGAGGTCGCCGGTCCGGCTGGCGTAGGCCCCGGCCAGGGCGATGAACAGGCAGGTGGTGTCGACGCCGCCGTAGTAGAGGCCGAAGGGCACCTCGCCCAGCGCCGACATCTCGCCGCCGCGCGTCTCGTGCATGATCTTGCCGGGCTGGCTGTCCTGGAACAGCGAGGTTTCCGTCGCCTGGCGCTTGGCCAGGTAGGTCAGCACGCCCTTGGCCAGGGACGGGTCCAGCCAGAGCATCTGCCAGGCCGCGATGATGCCGTCGCGACCGAACGGGGTCGAGAACCATGGCGTGCCCGCATAGGGATAGGGGCCGGTCGGCAGGTCGGTGGTCAGCAGGGCCATGTCGGCGCGCGACTGGTCCAGCCAGTCGTTGAACCGCGGGCTGCGCGGGCCTCGAACGGTGGCGCCTCGCCGCCGCTTGGCCCGCATCGCCACCCGCGCCTGCAGGGCGTTCAGCCGCCAGCGGTCGGCGTCCGGCGCCTCGCAGCTGTCGACGCCGCATTCGATGAATAGTTCGATCTGCTTGCCCTTGGGCAGGCTGAACATGAAATCGGCGCGGGTGGCGGTCAGGCGCGCGGGCGGCTCCGAAAAGGCCAGGCAGCTGCGCCGTTCGACCTCGTCCAGGCCGGTGTAGCGGAAGGTGACGCGGCGTCCGTCCATGCCCGGCGGGTGGATCGTCCCGCGCTTGAGTCGGGGCGTGCCGCGCACCTGGAAGATGTCGGCGAAGTCGGCGCCGAACTCGAAGGACAGCGGCAGCAGCACGTCCTCGACGCCGTGATTGGTCATCTGCACCCGCTCGAACATGCGGCGGTTCCACAGGAAGCGGCGGCGCTCGAGATGAAGCACCCCGGCCGGCGCCGACCGTCCGCCCATCGGCGGAAGGGGGCGATTGGTGCTGTGGCAGGAGAAGAAGACGTTGTCCTGGCTGACGCCCGAAGACAGGCGCGAGGGCCGCAACTGACCCACGCTCATGGTCCAGCGTGACAGCATGCGCATGTCGCCCGCGAACATGCCGTCGGCGCCGCCCTTCATGTCGCCCCAGCCGTCGGCGACCAGGAAGGTGTCGCCCTCCTTCAGCGCCATCAACTGTTCTAGGCCCGAGGCCTCGACCGACTCTCCGGCCGTCAACTGGGTCGTGTAGGCGTCGTCCATGAGGGCTCCCGCGCGATTGAGGCCTTGATCGAACGTTCCACCCGAATGCGGCGCTGAGAGGCCGCCTGGATGATCAAATGAAGCAGGCGGCGGAGGGTTCACCTCCACCGCCCCGGTTTCTTCCAGAAAGCGCCCGGCCGGTCTAGGCGATGGCGGCGAAGCTGCGGTCCTCGTCCCTGGCGCGCAGCGGCGTGACCACTTCAGCCAGGGCCGTCTCGGCGAACGGCCGGCGGGCCAGCAGATCGCCGTAGACGTCCAGATATCGCCGCGCCATGGCGGTGGAGGAGAAGCGCAGGTCGAAGCGGGCGCGGATCGCCTCGCGGTCCAGCAGATGCGCGCGACCCGCGGCGGCGATCGCCTGCTCCATGGTGTCGACCAGGAAGCCCGTGGCGCCGTCCTCGATGATCTCGGGCGTCGAGCCGCAGCGGAAGGCCACCACCGGCGTGCCGCAGGCCATGGCCTCGATCATCACCAGACCGAAGGGCTCCGGCCAGTCGATGGGGAAGAGCAGGGCGTCGGCCCCGCCCAGGAAGGCGGATTTCTGATGGTCGCCGATCTCGCCGATGAACTCGACCAGGGGATTGCCCTCGACCAGCGGTCGGATGCTCTCTTCCCAATAGCGCTTGTCCGCCGCGTCGACCTTCGCCGCCATCTTCAGCGGCTTGCCCAGCTTGGTGGCGATCTCGATGGCGCGATCGGGCCGCTTCTCCGGGGAGATGCGGCCCAGGAAGGCAAGATAGCCTTCGGACTTCGGCGCGAACTTGTACAGGTCGCCCGGCATGCCGTGGTGCACCGTCGCCTTCCAGTTGGCGGTGGGCAGGGGCTTGCGCTGATCGTCCGAGATCGAGATCAGGCCGTACTCGCTCCAGCGCTCGTACACGCCGCGCAGGTCCTTCAGGTCCAGTCGGCCGTGCAGGGTGGTGATGGTCTTGTCGGCATGGCGACGGAACAGGGGGAAGTGAACCATGTCCGTGTGGAAGTGGATCACGTCGAAGTCGTCCGCGCGGTCCAGCACCTCGCCCAACATGGACAGATGGGCCGCGAGATCGGACTTCAGCGGCGCCGGGTCCAGGCGGATGGCCTGGTCGCGGACGGGAACCAGCCGCGCCCGCGTCTGGGCGTCGGCGCTGGCGAAAAGCGTGACATCGTGGCCGAGATCGACCAGGGCGTCGGTCAGGTGGGCGACGACCCGTTCGGTGCCGCCGTAAAGCTTGGGCGGCACCGCTTCATACAGCGGCGTGACCTGCGCAATCTTCATGATGTGTGCTCCAGTCCCCCGGGAAACGGGACCGTCCACATCAATGCCTTCGCAACTGCGAAGTTCCGCCAATGCGGCGAAAATCCTACAGCGTTTTCGGTCGCTTAAAGCGAAGCTGGCCTCGGGTCAGTGTACGGAAACGGTCATTGCATGCCGGCGCGGATCTCGGCGCGCAGGGCGTCGATCGACTTAAGTCCTTGATCCGTCTTGAAACGCCAATAGGTCCAGCCGTTACAGGCCGGGGCGTTCTCCAGCAGCGCCCCCAGCTTGTGGATGGAGCCCGTAAGCGACCCGGACACCAGCGAGCCGTCGGCCCGCACCCGCGCCTCTCGCTCCCCCTTGGGGCAGTACAGGCGGTCGCCGGGGTTCAGCAGGCCGGCCTCCACCAGGGCGCCGAACGGCACCTTGGGCTCGGCGCGCTTGGAGCCCATGACCGCCAGGTCCTCGGCGTTGGCGGGAATGACCGAGGCGATGCGGGTCTCGGCTACGCGGACGTAGTCCTCGTCCCGTTCGATGCCGATGAAATGGCGGCCCAGCCGCCTGGCCGCCGCGCCCGTCGTGCCGGTGCCGAAGAAGGGGTCCAGCACCACGTCTCCGGGGCGGGTGGCCGACAGCAGCACCCGGTGCAGCAGGGCCTCGGGCTTCTGCGTCGGATGGGCCTTCTTGCCTTCGGCGTCCTTGATCCGCTCTTCGCCGGTGCACAGGGCGAAGGTCCAGTCGGACCGCATCTGGGTGTCTTCGTTGAAGGCCTTCAGCGCGTCGTAGTTGAAGGTGTAACGCTTCTGATCCCGCGACCGCGCCGCCCAGATCAGGGTCTCGTGGGCATTGGTGAAGCGCGTGCCCTTGAAGTTCGGCATCGGATTCGATTTGCGCCAGATGATGTCGTTCAGCACCCAGAAACCCAGGTCCTGAATCGCCGAGCCCAGGCGGAAGACGTTGTGATAGCTGCCGATCACCCAGATCGAGCCTTCCGGCTTGAGCACCCGGCGGCATTCGCCCAGCCAGGCCCGGGTGAAGGCGTCGTATTCGGCGAAGCTGGCGAACTTGTCCCAGTCGTCGTCCACCGCATCGACCTTGGAATTGTCCGGCCGAAGCAGGTCGCCGCCCAGCTGCAGATTATAGGGCGGGTCGGCGAAGACCATATCGACCGACGCGTCGGGCAGGCGCTTCAGCACCTCGATGCAGTCGCCGCGATGGATCACGTCCGTGGCAAGCACGGGGGTCTTCAGATCGGACATGGAACGCGGCCCCGGAACAATGAGAAGGCCGATGGTGAATCCTTACGGTTAAGGCGGGGTAACCGGACGACATGGGTGGTGCAAATCGCCGTGCGTCTGTGTATGCGGCTGGGATGATCGCACGCCTCCGCCCCGTCCCCTTCGACCTCGGTCCCGTCCACTTCGTGGGCATAGGCGGCATCGGCATGAGCGGCATCGCCGAGATCATGCTGAAGATCGGCTATTCGGTTCAGGGCTCGGACGCGAAGGCCAGCGCCAACACCGAGCGGCTGGAGAAGCTGGGCGCGAAAATCTTCATCGGCCACGACGCCGCCCATGTCGGCGAGGGTGTCTCGGCGGTCGTCTATTCGACCGCGGTCAAGGCCGAGAACCCGGAGATGAAGGCCGCGCGCGCGCGCCGCATTCCCCTGGTCCGGCGGGCCGAGATGCTGGCCGAGCTGATGCGGCTGCAATTCTCCATCGCGGTCGGCGGGACGCACGGCAAGACGACCACGACGTCGATGGTCGCGGCCCTGCTCGACGCGGCGGGCCTGGACCCGACGGTGGTCAACGGCGGCATCATCAACGCCTACGGGACCAACGCCAAGGTCGGTGACGGCGACTGGATCGTGGTCGAGGCCGACGAGTCGGACGGCAGCTTCCTGCGCCTGAAATCCACCGTCGCCATCGTCACCAATATCGACCCGGAGCACCTGGATCACTACGGCGACTTCGACGCCGTGCGCAGCGCCTTCTGCGACTTCGTCGAGAACATCCCCTTCTACGGTTTCGCGGCCGTTTGCCTGGATCACCCTGAGGTGCAGCGGCTGGTGGCGTCGATCGATAACCGGCGGCTGGTGACCTATGGCGTCAATCCCCAGGCCATGGTGCGGGCCGACAACTGCCGGATGGGGCCCGACGGCGCCCGCTTCGACGTGGTGATCCAGGGGCAGGGGCTGGCCGCTCTGGACGAACCGATCCGCATCGAGAACCTGCACCTGCCCATGGCCGGCTGGCACAATGTCTCCAACGCCCTGGCCGCCATCGCCGTGGCGCGCGAGTTGGACGTGTCGGACGAGGCGATCCGCGCGGGCCTGGGCGGCTTCGGCGGCGTCAAGCGGCGCTTCACCACCACCGGCGTGGTCGGCGGCGTCCGCATCATCGACGACTACGGCCACCATCCGGTCGAGATCGCGGCCGTGCTGAAGGCCGCGCGTCAGGTGGTCCAGACGGCGGACGGCGGGGGTCGCGTCATCGCCGTGGTCCAGCCGCACCGCTACACCCGGCTGCGCGACCTGATGGAAGACTTTTCGACCAGCTTCTCCGACGCCGACAGCGTCATCGTCGCCGACGTCTATCCGGCGGGCGAAGCGCCCATCGAAGGCGTCGACAAGCACGCCCTTACGGAAGGCGTGCGCCGCTACGGCCACCGTCAGGTCCAGGCGCTGGAGAACGCCGCCGTCCTGCCCCGCATCATCAAGGACGAGGCGAAGCCCGGCGACGTGGTCGTCCTGCTGGGCGCCGGCGACATCACCAGCTGGGCCTACGCCCTGCCGGCGCAACTGGAGGCGCTGGCGTGAGCGCGCCGTTCGCCATCGGCGGCTGCCAGTGCGGGACGGTCCGGTATGCGCTGGACGCCCGGCCCGTCACGGCGGAATTCCGCCACTGCCGCATGTGCCAGCGGGCGACCGGCCAGGTCGCCGCCGGTTTTCTGGACGTCGACCGCGCCGTGCCCATGGGCGGCCATCGCGGCGTCCAGTCGAAGGTGCGCTGGCTGCGTCTGGACGACGGATCGCCGCGCGGGAAGACGGGCGAAGGCGTGTCGGCCGCGCCGCTGTGGGCCGATCTCGAACAAGGCGACGCATGACCTGGCGTGACACTCTTCCCCCCGTGCGCGGCAAGCTGCTGCGCGACGAACCCCTGGCGCCCTTCACCTGGTTCCGGGTGGGCGGGAACGCCGACGTGCTGTTCATCCCGGCCGACGCCGAGGACCTGGCGGAATTCCTGAAGGCGCTCGATCCGACGGCGCCCGTGACGGTGCTGGGCGTGGGCTCCAACGTCATCGTGCGCGACGGCGGGGTCGAAGGCGTCGTCGTCAGGCTGGCCGGCCGCCCCTTCGCGGGCGTGAGCGCTGAGGGCGACACCGTCACGGCCGGCGCCGGAGCGCTGGATTCCATGGTCGCCAAGGCCTCGGCCAAGGCGGGCGTCGCGGGACTGGAGTTCTACGCCGGCATTCCCGGCACCATCGGCGGCGCCCTGACGATGAACGCCGGCTGCTACGGGTCCGAGACCAAGGACGTGCTGGTCTCGGCCTGGGGCCTGACGCGCTCGGGGGAGCGTGTGGACTACGCCCTCGCCGACTTTGGCTACACCTACCGCCATTCCCAGGCGCCCGCCGACATCATCTGGATCGAGGCGACATACCGCGGAACGCCGGACGCCCCGGACGCCGTCGCCGCCCGTATCGCCGAGATCACCGGCCGCCGCGAGCAGACCCAGCCGATCCGCGAGAAGACCGGCGGCTCCACCTTCAAGAACCCGCCCGGCCATTCGTCCTGGAAGCTGGTCGATGAGGCCGGCTGGCGCGGCAGGCTGCACGCGGTGACAGGCGGCGGCGCCAAGTTCAGCGAGCTGCACGCCAACTTCATGATCAACCCCGGCGACGCCACCGCCGCCGACATCGAGGCGCTGGGAGAAGCGGTCCGCGCCGGCGTCCTGGCCAAGACGGGGGTCGCGTTGGACTGGGAGATCAAGCGGATCGGGCGGCCGCCGCAGGACTGATCCGCGCTGCGGCCGGCTGGGGAAAGGTCTATGATCCGACCCGCCGGCCCGGCTTGGTTGACGCGCTGTTAACGACCTCTGGGCCATCGCTGCCGACAGTCCGGAGTCCACGATGAACCGCCCCCTTTCCGACCTGCACGTCGCCGTCCTGATGGGCGGGCTGTCGGCCGAGCGGCAGGTGTCCCTGTCGTCGGGCGAGGAGTGCGCCAAGGCGCTGGAGCGGCTGGGCGCGCGGGTCAGCCGCATCGACGCCGGGCGCGACCTGGCCAATGTCCTGGCGGGCCTGATCCGCCCGGACGTGGCGCTGAACTGCCTGCACGGAAAATGGGGCGAGGACGGCTGCGTCCAGGGCGTGCTGGAGACGCTCGGCATCCCCTACACCCACTCCGGCGTCCTGGCCTCGGCCCTGGCGATGGACAAGGACAAGTCGAAGGCGGTGCTCAAGGCGGCGGGCATCCGCGTGCCCGGCGGCGGCCTGTTCGACCGGCGTGAGGTTGCGACCCGTCACGTCATCGACCCGCCCTATGTGGTCAAGCCGAACGCGGAAGGCTCCTCCGTCGGCGTCTATCTGATCCGGGAAGGCGCCAACGACTTGGCCACCGAGGTCGGCGCGCCCGACTGGGCCTACGGCGAGCAGGTGATGGTCGAACCCTTCATTCCCGGCAAGGAGCTGGCCGTCGCCGTGCTGGGCGAGCCGACCGGCCCGCGCGCCCTGACCGTCACCGACATCACGCCGACCAAGGGCTTCTACGACTATGAGGCCAAGTATGCGAAGGGCGGCTCGGTCCACGTCCTGCCCGCCGCCCTGCCGCCGCACGTGTTCGAGGCGGCGCTGCGCCAGGCCGAGCTGGCGCATGCGGCGATGGGGTGCCGGGGCGTGTCCCGAACCGACTTCCGTTATGACGATGTTAAGGACGATCTGGTCCTGTTGGAGGTCAACACTCAGCCCGGCATGACGCCGACCTCGCTCGCGCCCGAGCAGGCCGCCCATGTCGGAATGAGCTACGAAGACCTGGTTCGGTGGATGGTGGAGGACGCCTCATGCCCGCGGTAGTTCGCGGCGGTCGGCGACAGAATTCGGCGCAGTCTCCACGACGCGCAGCCAGCCCCCAGCCCAAGGGCAAGGGGCGGGGCGGCGGTCGCGCCGACGCCCAGGCCCTCCCCGGAAAGATGGCGGCGATCGGCCGGGTCGACCTGTCGCCGCGCGCGGTGGTCGTCGCCCTGGCGGCCGGCGCCCTGGTCGTCGCCGGCGTGCTGGCCACCGGCGCCCGGGCCGAGCGCATCGGCCAGTCCGTCTCGGGCGGTGTCGACAGCCTGACCGCCGGCATGGGGCTGACGCTGAAGCGGGTGCACATCACCGGCGCCTCGGCCGAGGCCGAGCCGGCGATCCAGCGGGCGCTCGGCCTGTACGCCGACCAGCCCATCGTCGGCCTGGACCTGGACGCCCTGCGCGAGCAGGTGCAGGCGGTCGGCTGGGTCAAGGAGGCGCGCGTGGTGCGCCTGTTGCCCGACACCCTGATCGTCGAGGTCAAGGAGCACGACCGCCTGGCCGTGTGGCAGGTGGACGGCCAGATCAAGGTCATCGACGCCGGCGGCAAGGTGATCGACGGCGCCGACGCCCGCCGCTATCCGGCCCTGCCCCTGGTCGTCGGCCGCGGCGCCGATGCGGCCGCCGGCGAGATACTGCCGCTCTTGGCCCAGCGTCCGCGCCTGATGAGCCGAATCGACGCCCTGGTGCGGGTGGACCAACGCCGCTGGGACCTGCGGCTGAAGGACGGCGGGCTGATCCAGCTGCCGGCCACGGAACAGGAGGCGGCCCTGATCCGCCTGGACGCGCTGGATCAGCGCGAACGCCTGCTCGACCTGGGCTTCGCCCGCGTCGATCTGAGAACGCCGGAAGCGGTCGCGGTGCGGCCGACCGGCGACGTCTGACCTAGGGACCGAGATTGAGATGGCGGGCAAGCAGCGCACGGCGGCGAACGACCAGGGCCGGGGGATCGACCCCCGCGGCCGCGCGCCCGTGGTGGCGGCGCTCGACATCGGCCATTCCAAGGTGTCCTGCTTCATCATGAAGCCGGACGGCGTTCGTCACGCCGACCGCACCATCCGCGTCGCCGGCGCCAGCCACGTCCAGTCGAAGGGCGTGAAGGGCGGGGCCATCATCAACATGGACGACGCCGCCCAGGCCATCGGCCACGCCGTGGAGCGCTCCGAACGCGCCGCCCAAAGCCCGGTCTCCGGCGTCGTCGTCACCACGGCCATGGGCCAGATGGCCAGCCACCGCGTCCAGGCGCGCGTCTCGCTGGGCGCCAATCCCGTCGGCGACGCCGACCTGGCCCGCGCCATCGGCATGGCCCTGGCCCAGATCCGCCTGCCCAATCGCCGCCCGATCCACGTCCTGCCGATCGCCTGGTCGGTCGACGGCGCTCGCGGCGTCCACGATCCGCGCGCCATGCGCGGCGGCTCGCTGGGGCTGGACCTCTTGGTCGTGTCGATGTCCGAGAGCGTCTTCACGACCCTAAGCCACTGCCTGGAGCTGGCGCACCTGGACCTGCAGGGCGTCGCCGCCGCGCCGGTCGTCTCCTCGCTCGCCGCGCTGGAAGACGACGAGATGGACCTGGGCTGCGTCTGCATCGACATGGGCGGCGGCTCGACCAGCGCGGCCGTCTGGGGCGGCCGGTCCCTGCTGCACATCGAGAGCCTGAACGTCGGCGGCGACCACGTCACCTCCGACATCGCGCGCGGCCTGTCGACCTCCAAGGCCGGCGCCGAGCGGCTCAAGACCCTGCACGGCTCGGCCATGGCCAGCGCCAACGAGGACCGCGAGATGCTGGAGGCCCCGCCGCGCGGCGAGGACGCCTCGGCCGGCCCGGTCATCGTTCCGCGCGCCATGCTGAAGACCGTCATCGCCCCGCGCGTCGAGGAGACGCTGGAGCTTCTGCGCGACCGGTTGAAGAACGCCGGCGTGGGCCTGGAGCCCGGCGCGGGCCTGGTCCTGACCGGCGGCGCCAGCCAGCTGAACGGCGTGCGTGAACTGGCGGTGCGCGTCTTCGACCGCCCCGTCCGCCTCGGAAAGCCCCAAAGGGCGCCCCATTTGGCCGACGCAGCTTCGGGCCCGGCCTTCTGCGCCACCGCCGGCGTCCTCCTCCGCGCCGCCTACGGCCCGCGCGAGGCTGTCTCGGCCCGCAAGCTGATGGCTCGCCAGATCACGGCGGCGGACGCGCCGAGGGTGCATCGCGGCAACGTGGTGGGCCGCGTCGCGGGCTGGCTCAGGGACAATCTGTGAAATCTTCGGCTTGGCCGCAGCTTTTCTGCGGCCACGCTGGAATAAGGGCCTGTCCGTAGGCGCGACTCATATTATCGCCGTAACATTCTCTTAACCCTCTCGGGCGCACTCCTTAACACGCTCATAACCAATGCGATTCGGCGGGGCGTTCGCTTGGTTTCCGAGGGCAGGGTCGGAAGGTCGGAAAAAGAATGTCACTCTCGCTGGTCAAGCCTCAAGCCACTGAACTGAAGCCGCGGATCGTCGTGTTCGGCGTCGGCGGCGCCGGCGGCAACGCCGTCAACAACATGATCGACGCCGGCCTCGAAGGCGTCGAGTTCGTGGTCGCCAACACCGATGCGCAGCATCTGTCGTTCGCCAAGACCGACCGCCGCATCCAGCTGGGCGAGACCATCACCCAGGGCCTCGGCGCCGGCGCCCACCCCGAAGTCGGCATGAACGCCGCCGAGGAGAGCGCCGACGAGATCCACGCGCACCTGGAAGGCGCGCACATGATCTTCATCACCGCCGGCATGGGCGGCGGCACCGGCACCGGCGCCGCGCCGATCATCGCCAAGTGCGCGCGCGACCGCGGCATCCTGACCGTCGGCGTGGTGACCAAGCCCTTCACCTTCGAGGGCCGTCACCGCATGCGGCTGGCCGACGCGGGCATCGCCGAGCTGCAGCGCTACGTCGACACCCTGATCGTCATCCCCAACCAGAACCTGTTCCGCGTCGCCAACGAGCGCACCACCTTCGCCGACGCCTTCGGCATGGCCGACCAGGTGCTGCACTCGGGCGTGCGCTCGATCACCGACCTGATGATCCTGCCCGGCCTGATCAACCTCGACTTCGCCGACGTCCGCGCCGTCATGTCCGAGATGGGCAAGGCGATGATGGGAACGGGCGAGGCCACGGGCGACGACCGCGCCCTGCTGGCGGCCCAGAACGCTATCGCCAACCCGCTGCTGGACGAGACCAGCCTGAAGGGCGCCAAGGCCGTGCTGGTCAACATCACCGGCGGGCTGGACATGACCCTGCTGGAAGTCGACGAGGCCGCCAACGCCATCTCGGCCGAGGTGGACGGCGACGCCAACATCATCTTCGGCGCCGCCTTCGACCCGGCGCTGGAAGGCAAGATTCGCGTTTCGGTCGTCGCCACCGGCATGGACGAGGGCGAGATCCAGCGCATCGAGCCCATCGCGCCCGGCAACAGCGCCCCCAGCGCGCCGCTGGCCAGCCACGACGCCCGCCGTTCGGCCGGCGGCCTGTACGGCACGGCGGCGCAGCGCGCGCCGGAACCGCCCCGCGACGCATGGCGCGAGCCCGTGCGCGCCGAAGCGCCCCGTGCGCCCGAGCCGGCCCCGATCATCCCGACCTACGAGGCGCCCGCCGCCCGCATGCCCGAGCCCCTGCCGGAGGTTCGGCCGGAACCGGTGATCCGCGTCGCCGAGGAGCAGCCGCAGGCCCGCGCCCTCGATCCGATCGTCGATCCCTGGGTGGAGGAGTACGAAACCACCCGCAAGCCGGCCGCCCATACGCCGCCGGCGCAGGCTGATCTCTACGAGCGCTCCGAACCGGCGGCCCCGGCCGACGACTACGACGATCGCGACCACCGCCGCAGCGGCTGGAGCCTGTTCGGCCGCAAGCGCGCCCAGGCGCCGCAGGCGGCCTATGCGCCGCGCCCGATGCCGACCGGCCGCACCGCCGCCCAGCCGGCGCAGCAGCCGGAGCCGGAAACGGGCGCCGCCGACGACGACCTGGAGATTCCCTCTTTTCTCCGCCGTCTCGCCAACTAAGCGGCCCGAACGCTGAATGATCCGCCCCGGAGCGCCTGCTCCGGGGCGTTTTCGTTAAGGGCGCTCCGTAACGAAACAATCCGAAACCCGACTTTCATTTCGCGCTTGAAGCCGCCCCGCTAGACGGATGAAGAGGCGCAATCCGCACGCAGAGGCGGAGGCGCGCAGCAGAGAGTCTGAGCTTGCCGGTCATCCACGACCATCACGAACGCACCATCGTCGCGCCGGCGATCATCGCCGGGGTGGGCGTTCACACGGGCCGCCGCGTGCGCCTGGCCGTGCGTCCCGCGCCGGCGGGGACGGGGGTCGTCTTCGTGCGCACCGACGTGACCGATCGCGACAACCGCATTCCGGTCTCTGGCGAGGCGGTCGTCGATGCGCGCCTGAACACCATGATCGAGAATGCGGCGGGCGTGCGCCTGTCGACGATCGAGCACCTGATGGCCGCCTTCGCCGCCCTGGGCGTGTCGAACGCCGTGGTCGAGGTGGACGGGCCGGAACTGCCGATCCTGGACGGTTCGGCGCTGGAGTTCGTCCAACTGCTGGATCGCGCCGGCTTCCGCCGCCAGCCGAGCCCCGTGCGCTACATCGAGATGCTGCAGACCATCCATGTGGAGGAGGGCGACAAGCACGCCGCCCTGCGTCCGTGCGATCGTTTCGAGATGCGGATGGAGATCGATTTCCCGTCGGCCGCCATCGGCAATCAGGTGGTCGATTTCGTGGTCGACGAGCCGACCTTCCGCAACGAGATCATGGCCGCCCGCACCTTCGGCTTCGCCCATGAGGTCGAGGCCCTGCGCCAGGCCGGCCTGGCGCGCGGCGGCTCGCTGGAGAACGCCGTGGTGATCGACGGCGACGACATCCTGAACCCCGGCGGCCTGCGCATGGAACGCGAGTTCGTGCGTCACAAGGCGCTGGACGCCATCGGCGACCTGTACGTCCTGGGCGCGCCGCTGCTGGGCCGCTACGAGGGCTATAAGGCCGGTCACGCCCTCAACAACAAGCTGGTCCGCGCCCTGCTGGCCGCGCCGCACGCCTGGCGCGAGGTCACCCACGTGCCGGAGATGGCCGAGGCCGGTTAAACCCGGATCACCGAGATCAGTCGGCCGAAGTCCGGCTCGCCGCGCTGGAACGCCCGTCGGTTGGAGAAGAACCGCGCCGCGTCGGCGCAGGTGTCGTGGCCGGTCCACACCGCCTGGCCCACGCCCGCCTGCAACCGCCACAGAACGAAGCCCGGCAGATCGAACCGGCGCTTGTCGGCGGTCGCGCCCGGATGGAAGAAGCGCTCGCTGCCCGGATCGTGGTGGGCGAACCGTTCCTGAAAGTCGGCGCCGACCTCGTAGCTTTCCGGGCCGATGCAGGGGCCGACCACCGCCAGCATCCGGCGCGGCTCGGCGCCCAGCGCCTCCATCGCCGCGACCGCGGAATGCACGACCCCGCCCAGCGCGCCCTTCCAACCGGCATGGACGGCGGCGACGATGCGCGTCTCGGCATCGGCCAGCAGCACCGGGGCGCAGTCGGCCGTCAGCACCGAACACACCACGCCCGGCTCGGCCGTGATCACGGCGTCGCCCTCCGGCCGGTCGCCGCGCCACGGGCCCTCGGCCACGCGGGCGACGGCGGAATGGATCTGATAGCAGCCGTTCAGGTGGTCCAGGTCGACGCCCATCGCCTCGGCGACGCGGCGGCGGTTCTCGGTCACGGCCGCCGGATCGTCCCTGGAGCCGACGCCGGTGTTCAGGCCTTCGTAGAGCCCGGCCGACACGCCGCCCGCCCGGGTGAAGAAGCCGTGCTGGACGCCCGCGGCGGTCAGCAGGGGGTGGGTGATGGGCTCCAGCATGCTCATTCGTCCCACCCCGGCACGATCAGCGCGCGGGGCGAGAAGATCGCGGCGGCCTTGAACAGGGTTCCCATCTGGTCCTCGGCGGTCAGGCGGTTCAACTGGCGGTCGATCACGGGCGCGGCCTCGGGTCGCCCCCGCTTCAAGGCCTCAGCGCGATGTTCGATCCCCAGCCGCTTCAGGAAGTCGCCCTGGCCGAGGCAGCCGGTCACGTCGGCCCCGCCGCGCACGGCCGCCTCCAGCACGGTCGGAAAATCGGCCCACTGGGTCAGGTCCGCCTCGCCCGGCGTCTCCAGCGGATCGACCTTCGCGTGGCGCCGCAGGGCCTGGAGGGTGTCGCCGGCCTCGGGCCGCGCCCGGCCGTAGTCGATCAGCAGGGCGGCGCCCGACGCCGCCCGCACCAGCGCGCCCAGATCGCGACCAAAGGCGGCCTGCTGCTCCGAAATCTCGACCACCCCGCCCGGCTCGACGTCGAAGGCGGGGCGGACGAAGCCGCCGGTGATCGCCGACAGGCCGAAGATCAGGTCGTTGTCGTCGGTCACCCCAACGCGCCGTTCGAACCATCCCTCGTCGGTGCGGACGAACTGCCGCGCGGGCAGGCAGTCCAGCACCTCGTTGGCGATCAGGATCACCGGCGCGTCGGTCTCGACCTGCGTCAGGTCGCGGACCCAGCGCGGCGCCACGTCGGCGCCGGCCAGCGCCCGCGCCTGGGACTCGCGCAGCGGCCCGCTGGGCTCGATCAGGATCAGGTCGACCGCCTCCAGGAAGCCGGGCGACAGCCGCGCCGCCCTCAGGGCGTCGCTCATCAGCGTGCCGTCGCCGGGGCCGACCTCGACCAGCCGCACCCGCTCGGGCGCGCCCAGCCGCTCCCAGGTCTCGACCGCCCACAGGCCGATCAGTTCGCCGAACATCTGGCTGACCAGGGGCGCGGTGATGAAGTCTCCGCCTCCACCCAATATCGGCCTGTGGGCGGGCCGCACGGCGTAGTAGCCGTCCTTCGGGTCGTGCAGGCAGCGCGTCACATAATCGGCGACCGTCATCGGCCCGGTCAGGGCGATCTCGCGCGCCAGCCTTGACTTCAGGCTCATGCCACGACGGGCGGGCGGCTCCGGGCCCGCCAGATCAGCCATGCGCCGACCAGGATCATCGGGATCGACAGCATCATTCCCATGGTCAGGCCCAGCGGGAAGTCGGGCATGCCGTAGTCCGGCTCTCGAACATTCTCCAGCAGGGCGCGGCAGACGCCGTAGCCGACCAGGAACAGGCCCGTGACATAGCCCGGCTTCATCAGCAGGCGCCCCTTCCAGACGGCCAGCGACAGCAGGCCGAACAGGATGATTCCCTCAAGCCCCGCCTCGTACAACTGGCTTGGGTGGCGCGGGGCGTCGCCCGCGGGGCAGAAGCCGTACATCTGCTGGATCCGGTCGTTGCAGAAGCGCACGGCCCACGGAACCGTGGTCTCGCGGCCCCACAGCTCGCCGTTGATGAAGTTGGCGATGCGGCCGAAGGCCAGGCCGATCGGCACCACCGGCGCCACCAGGTCGCCGATCCGCAGCATGTCGATCTTCTGCGCCCGGGCGTACAGGATGATGGCCGCGGCCACGCCGAGGAAGCCGCCGTGGAAGCTCATGCCGCCGGTCCACAGCTGGAACAGTTCGAACCGTTCGCCCAGCGTGTCGCCCGTGAACAGCTGGGCGTACATCACCGGCTTGTAGAACAGCGCGTAGCCCAGCCGCCCGCCCAGGATGATGCCCAGCACGATCCACAGCACCAGATCGTCCAGCTGCGTGGGCGTCACCGGCGGCCGGCCGCCCCACAGCCGGGACGTCTTCACCAGCCGGGTGGCGTACCACCAGCCCAGCACGATCCCCGCCACATAGGCCAGGGCGTACCACCGGATCGGCAGGGGGCCGAGATGGATCAGGACCGGATCGAATTCGGGAAAGGGCAAGTCGCACCTCGAAGCTGGGTCGCCGCCCGCTTTAGCAAGCGTCGCCGCCTCCGTCGCCTGCGAAGGTGACGGCTTGTGGGCCGGCGGCTAGGCTCGCGGCATGTCGCACCCGGAAAACGAGTCGCAGGCTCCCGCCGCCCGCTGGTCCCTGATCGGCCCGGGCATCGTCGTGGCGGCCACCGGCGTCGGCGCCGGAGACCTGGTCGCCACCCTGATCGCCGGTTCGCGCTTCGGCTACGCCCTGCTGTGGGCGGCGCTCGCGGGCACGGTGATCAAGATCGCCCTGGCCGAGGGCGTGGGGCGCTGGACCCTGGCCAGCGGGCGGACGATCTTCGACGGCTGGTCGTCGCTGGGCGGGGGCTGGCCCATTCCGGGTACGGGGGGACGGCTGAACTGGGCCGGGGTGTATTTCGGCCTCTATGTGGTCCTCTGGGGCTTCGTCTACGGCGCGGCGGCGATGACGGCGGCGGCGCTGCCGCTGGCGGCGCTGTTCGGCGGCGACCTGAAGCTGTGGGGCGTGCTCAGCGGGGTGATGGGATTGGGCCTGGTCTGGTTCGGCGGCTACGGCCTGTTCGAGAAGGTGATGACGGGCCTCGTCGGCCTGATGTTCGTCACCGTCGTCGGTCTCGCGATCATCGTCGCGCCCGACCTGCCGGCGATGGCGTCCGGCCTGCGGCCGACCCTGCCCGAGGGATCGGTCTTCTACACCCTGGGGCTGATCGGCGGGGTCGGCGGGACCATCACCATGGCGGCCTACGGCTACTGGGCGAACGCCAAGGGCTGGCGCGGCCCGGCCTGGATGCGCGTCATGCGGCTGGACAACGGCGTGGCCTATGTCGTCACCGGCGTCTTCGTCATCGCCATGCTGATCGTCGGCGCGGAGCTGCTCCACGCGGCGGGCATCGCCCTGCGCAGCGGCGAACGGGGCCTGCTCGACCTCGACCAGGTGCTGCGCGACCGGTTCGGGCGGCCGGTCTCCCTCCTATTCCTGCTCGGCTTCTGGGCCACCAGCTTCTCCAGCCTGATCGGCGTCTGGCAGGGCGTCAGCCTGATGTTCGCCGACTTCTTCGGCCATGTCGCGGGTCGCTCGCGCGGGCTGGAGCGCGGGGTCGCTGGGCAGGGGCCGGCGGAGAAAAGCCGGCCGTTCCGCGCCTACGCCCTGTGGCTGACCTTCCCGCCCGTCATCCTCCTGTTCATGGATCGGCCGTTCGGCCTGATCGTCGCCTATGGCGTGCTGGGCAGCCTGTTCATGCCGTTTCTGGCGGGCACGCTGATCTGGCTGCTGAACAGCGACCGAACGCCACAGGCCTGGCGCAGCGGCTGGGCGTCGAACCTGCTCCTGGGCGCGGCGGCGCTGCTGTTCGCGGCCTTGGCGGGCAACGAACTGATCGGCCTGGTTCAGCCGTAGGCGTCGCGGTTCTCTTCAGACCTTCACAATACCCTCGGCGAACCGTCGCATTTCCCCGCTAGGCGGGTCGGGAACCGCTTGGGGGATCGAGCATGAAGACGTCCGTCGCGGCCCTGATGGGTCTTGTCGTCCTGGCGGCCTGGCCGGCCATGGCCCAGGTTACGGCGCCGCCGGATCCCGATCCCGCGCCGCCGCCCGCCCATGCCCCGAACGGACGCTGGGCGGCGAAAGGCTGGGCCGACCGCATCGTGCTGAGCCCGGCCGCCGACGCCGCGCGCGGCGCCGCCGTGGCCTGGCGCACCGACGTGCGCCAGACGACCGCCGAGGCCCAGATCGCCGAGGAGATCGACGGCCCCCTGCTGGGCTTCGCCGCCCGCACCGTCGTGGGGACGACCGCGCCGATCGAGAACGAGAACGGCCAAGCGCTCTATCATCAGGTCCGCTTCGAGGGTCTGCACCCCGCCACCCGCTACGTCTATCGCGTCCGCGCCGCCGACGGCTGGAGCGAATGGCTGCCGTTCCGCACGGCGTCGGCGGATTTCGCGCCGTTCCGCTTCATCTATCTGGGCGACACCCAGAACGACATCCTGGAGATCGGCTCGCGCGTGATTCGCTCGGCGCTTAAGGAGGCCGGTCCCGCCGCCCTGGTCGTCCACGCCGGCGACCTGGTGGCCCAGCGCGAAACCAAGGTCCACGACGACGAATGGGGCGAATGGACCGAGGCGGGCGGCCGCGCCTTCGCCATGACCCCCCAGATCCCCGCGACCGGCAATCACGAATACGTCGATCACATCCTGCCCGACGGCGCCGAATCACGCCGCCTGGGGCCGCACTGGCCGCTGCAGTTCGCCCTGCCGGCCAACGGCGCGCCGGGCGCGGAACGGACCAGCTACTTCGTCGACCACCAGGGCGTCCGCTTCATCATTCTGGACGGGACGGCGGCCATCGACCTGGGCGCGTCGGAAAGCCAGACCCGCTGGCTGGATCAGACCCTGGCGACCAGTCCCGCGCGCTGGAATGTGGCCCTGTTCCACCAGCCGATCTACACCTGCGCCCGGCCCGAGGACACCGAGGAGCTCAAGGCGGCCTGGAAGCCGATCTTCGACGCGCGCCGCATCGATCTGGTGCTGCAGGGGCACGACCACTGCTACGGCCGGGTGTCCGATCCCGCCGGCGCCGAGGCCTCGCGCGCCAACAGCGACGCCGGACGGCCGCAGGGCCCGGTCTATGTCGTCTCGGTCACCGGCTCGAAGATGTACGGCCTGAACGACCGCGCCGACACGCAGCCCGTCCGCGCGGCCGAGAACACCGAACTCTATCAACTGATCGACGTCGAGGCCGACCGCCTGGTGTTCCGCGCCTTCACCGCGACCGGGCGGCTGTACGACGCCTTCACCCTGACGAAGGGCGAGGACGGCCTGAACCGGCTGATCGAGACGGAAGAGACTCTGCTGGCCGCGCGTCGCTGCGACGGCGAGGCCGGTCCCGACGACCGTCCCTGCACGGCCGAGATCAAGGACTGATCGCGGCGCGTTAGGGGCCTGATCTCGGTCTGGCTTGCCGTAGGGGAGGCTTTCGCCTACCCCTCGCGGCTCGATTCCAGGACCATGACGGACGAAACGCACATGACTCTCGCGCTTCTCTTCCCCGGACAGGGCAGCCAGGCCGTCGGCATGGGCGCGCCGCTGGCAGACGCCTTTCCGTCCGCCCGCGACGTCTTCGCGGAGGTGGACGAGGCGCTGGGCCAGAAGCTGTCGGTCCTGATGCGCGAAGGGCCTGAAGACCAGCTGACCCTGACCGAGAACGCCCAGCCGGCGCTGATGGCCGTGTCGCTGGCGGTGATCCGAACGCTGAAGGACCAGTTCGGCGTCGACGTGGCCAGGGCGGCCTTCGTGGCCGGCCACTCGCTGGGCGAATATTCGGCCCTGGCCGCCGCCGGCGCGATCTCGCTGTCGGACACGGCGCGGCTGCTGAAGCTGCGCGGCCAGGCGATGCAGCGGGCCGTGCCGGTGGGCAAGGGGGCCATGGCCTCGCTGATCGGACCGAAGACCGACCTGGCCCTGGCCGAGGCCGCCGCCGCGGCGGGCGCCGAGGTCGGCGTCTGCGTCGTCGCCAATGACAACAACGCCGGCAACATCGTCATCTCCGGCGACAAGGCGGCCGTGGACCGCGCCATCGAGAAGGCCAAGGACCTGGGCGCGCGGGCGATCCCGCTGAACGTCTCGGCGCCCTTCCACTGCCCCCTGATGCAGCCGGCGGCGGATGAGATGGCTCAGGCCCTGGCCTCGGCGACCATCCTGGCCCCGGCCGTTCCGGTGGTGGCCAACGTCACCGCTCGCCCGGAAACCGATCCCGACGCCATTCGCCGCCTGCTGGTCGAACAGGTCACCGGCCGGGTGCGCTGGCGCGAGAGCATGGAGTGGATGGCGACTGACGGCGGCGTGACCCGCTTCGTCGAGGTCGGCTCCGGCAAGGTGCTGACCGGCATGGCCAAGCGCATCGCCCCGGACGCCGAAAGCCTGCCGCTGAACACGCCGGAAGACCTGGAAGCGTTCGCGAAGAGCCTGTAATTTCGCCGCTCATCCCGGCGACAACCGGGACCCAGTTCACTGGGCGATGGGCGTATGCGTTTGCGCAGGAGCGGTGATCCCGGCCATCCTGCGTGTGAAAGCACTGGGTCCCGGCTTTCGCCGGGATGAGCGGAGGATTTGGATGTTCAATCTCGCAGGCAAGACCGCGCTGGTGACCGGCGCGACGGGCGGCATCGGCGGTGCGATCGCGCGGGCGCTGCACGCACAGGGCGCGACCGTGGTGCTGTCGGGCACGCGCGAGGCGGTGCTGGCCGATCTGGCCGGAGACCTGGGTGAGCGCGCCCATTTCGCCGCCGCCAATCTGTCCGAGCCGGAATCGGTCGACGGTCTGGTCGCGGCGGCCGAGGCGGCGGCGGGCGCGCCCCTGGACATCCTGGTGGCCAACGCCGGCATCACCAGGGACGGCCTTCTGATGCGGATGAAGGACGAGGACTTCCAGTCGGTGCTGGCGGTGAACCTGGAAAGCTATTTCCGCCTGACCCGCGCGGCGGTGAAGGGCATGATGAAGCGCCGCGCGGGCCGCATCATCGGCGTGACCTCGGTCGTGGGCGTCACGGGAAACCCCGGTCAGACCAACTATTCCGCCTCCAAGGCCGGCATGATCGGCTTTTCCAAGTCGCTGGCCCAGGAGGTCGGATCGCGCGGCATCACGGTCAACTGCATCGCGCCGGGCTTCATCGCCTCGCCCATGACCGACGTGCTGAACGAGCAGCAGCGCGACACCATCCTGGCCAGGATTCCGACCGGCCGGCTGGGCACGGGCGACGAGATCGCCGCCGCCGCCGTCTACCTGTCCTCGGACGAGGCCGCCTATGTCACCGGGCAGACCCTGCACGTGAACGGCGGCATGGCGATGATCTGACCCCGATCACGACACGCAACAGACTATTTCCCGCCCCGGCGGCTGTGCTAAAGGGCGGATGCGTCGGCGGTTCGAGCTTTCAGGGCTTGCGTCGCCCTCGCTGCCGTGAGACGGCGATTTTGGATGAGACCCCGCCTCTACGGCGCATTTAAACAGGCAGAGAGACACTCATGTCCGACACCCTCGAGCGCGTTCGCAAGATCGTCATCGACCACCTGGACGCGGATCCGGACAAGGTCACGGAAAAGGCCAGCTTCATCGACGACCTGGGCGCCGACTCGCTCGACAACGTCGAGCTGGTGATGGCCTTCGAAGAAGAATTCGACATCGAGATTCCCGATGACGCCGCCGAGCATATCCAGACGGTCGGCGACGCCGTGAAGTACATCGACGAAAAGTCGGCCGGCTGATTCCAGCCGCCGATCGGCGATAGTCAAGGCCGCCCGGCGCTCCTAGCGGACGCGCCCGGCGGCCTTTACTGTTTCTGATCTCCGGGAGGATTCGTCCCGGACATGAATGCGAGAGTGAAGGAGCGGAAGCCATGCGCCGCGTCGTCGTTACGGGCATCGGCCTGCTGACCCCCCTGGGATGGGGCGTCGACAAGAGCTGGAAGGGCGTCGTGGAGGGACGATCGGGCATCGGTCCGATCACCGCCTTCGACGCCGAAGGCTACGCCTGCACCATCGCCGGCGAGGTGCCGAGCGTCGACGGGCGCGGCGGCGGCGGCGAGGGCGACTTCGACCCCGACCAGGTCATGTCGGCCAAGGACCGCAAGCGTGTCGACGACTTCATCCTATACGCCATCGCCGCCGCCGACGAGGCGCTGCACGACGCGAACTGGAAGCCCGAGAGCGACGAGGACAAGGAGCGCACCGGCGTCATGGTCGGCTCCGGCATCGGCGGCCTGGGGCCTATCGCCGATACGGCCATCGTCCTGAAGGAGCAGGGGCCGCGCCGCGTCAGCCCCTTCTTCATCCCTTCGGCCCTGATCAACCTGGCCGGCGGCCAGATCTCGATCCGCCACGGCCTGAAAGGGCCCAACCACGCGGCGGTCACCGCCTGCGCCACCGGCGCCCACGCCATCGGCGACGCGGCCCGGATGATCGCCCTGGACGACGCCGACGTCATGGTCTGCGGCGGGGCCGAGAGCTCCATCGTGCCGATCGGCATCGCCGGCTTCCTGGCCTGCAAGGCCCTGTGCACCGCCTACAACGACACGCCCGAGAAGGCGTCGCGCCCCTATGACCGGGGTCACGCGGGCTTCGTCATGGGCGAGGGCGCCGGCATCCTGGTGCTGGAGGAGTACGAGCACGCCAAGGCCCGCGGCGCCAAGATCTACGCCGAGGTGGTCGGCTACGGCATGAGCGGCGACGCCTATCACATCACCGCCCCGTCCGAGGACGGCGAAGGCGGCGAGCGGGCGATGAAGGCGGCGCTGAAGCGCGCGGGCCTCCAAGCCTCGGACCTGGACTACGTCAACGCCCACGGCACCTCGACCATGGCCGACTGGATCGAGCTGAAGGCGATCGAGCGGCTGGTCGGCGACCACGCCGGGAACCTGGCGGTTTCCTCGACCAAGTCGATGACCGGCCACCTGCTGGGCGCCGCCGGCGCCATAGAGGCGGCCTTCTGCGTCCTGGCCATCCGCGACCAGGTGGCGCCGCCGACCATCAACCTGGACGATCCGGAGATGGAGACGCCGATCGACCTGGTCCCGCACAAGGGCAAGCCGATGAAGATCGACGTGGCCATGTCCAACAGTTTCGGCTTCGGCGGCACCAACGCCTCGGTCATCTTCAAGAAGGTCGTGGACTGAGATGTTCGGACGGGGGCGGGTCGAGAAGCAGGGCAAGCGATCGGGCCTGACGGTGGCCCTGCTGACGGGCTCGGCCACCTTCGCCCTGTTCCTGATCGTCGCCCTGGCGGCGATCTGGGTCGTCTACTACGGGCCGGGGCCGTCGGCGCGCCAGGGCGACAGCACCGTCGTCACCCTGCCCAGCGGCTCCAGCGTCTCGGCCATCGCCGCGCGGATGAACGCCGCCGGCGTGATCCGCTCGCCCGACCTGTTCAAGGCCGCCGCCGCCCTGACCGGCGCGGACCGCAAGCTGCGGGCGGGGGAATACGACATCCCCTCGGGAACCTCGCTGGCCGGGGTGCTGCGGCTGATGGTCGAAGGCCGGGTGGTGCGCCACTTCGTGACCCTGCCCGAAGGCTGGTCCTCGGCCCAGGCCGTCGACATCCTGATGAAGCAGCCGGTGCTGACGGGAACCGTCGATACGGTTCCGGAAGAGGGTTCCCTATGGCCCGACACCTATGAGGTCACGCGCGGCGAGACGCGCCAGTCGGTCATCGAGCGGATGCAGGTCGCCGCCCGCGACAACCTGCGCCTCCTGTGGGCGCAGCGCGCGCCCGGCTCGGTCGCCCGCGATCCGGAAGAGGCGGTGATCCTGGCCTCCATCGTCGAGAAGGAGACCGGCCTGGCCGCCGAGCGTCCCCGCGTGGCCGCGGTCTTCACCAACCGCCTGCGTCAGGGCATGCGCCTGGAGAGCGATCCCACCATCGTCTACGGCCTGACCAAGGGGCGGCCCCTGGGGCGCGGCATCCGCCGCTCGGAGCTGACCCAGGCGACGCCGTGGAACACCTATCTGATCGACGGCCTGCCGCCGACGCCGATCGCCAACCCGGGCCGCGAAGCCCTGCGCGCCGTGCTGAACCCGCCGGCCGACCCGGCGCTGTTCTTCGTCGCCGACGGCACCGGCGGCCACGCCTTCGCCAACACCTACGAGGAACACCTGCGCAACGTCGCCCGCTGGCGCCAGATCGAGCGTCAGAAGGCGGGCCTGCCGCCCGAGGCGCCGGCCCCGACCGCGCCGGGCCTGTCGCCCGCGCCGATGACCGATCCGCAAGGTGCGCCCGCCGCCGGAGGGCAGGCGACCCTGACGCTGCCGCCCGGCGCCAGCCAGGGGCCGAATACTCCATGAGCGCGCTGTCGGGCATGACCGGCTTCGGCCGGGCCGACGGCGCCGCCGACGGCTGGACCTGGTCGGTCGAGGCGCGGTCCGTCAACGGTCGGAACCTGGAGGTCCGCTACCGCGGTCCGAACGGCTTCGACGAGCTGGAGCGCCTGGCCAAGGCGGCCGGCCAGGCGCGGTTCGCGCGCGGCCAGGTGACGCTGGGCCTCCAGGCGCGCCGCGCCGCCTCCGTCGAGGCCGCGGTCACCGTCAACGCCACCCTCTTGTCCCGCTACTTGACCCTGGCCAATGAGTTGGCCGAGGGCGGCGCCACGCCCCCGTCCGCCGACGGCCTGCTGGCCCTGCGCGGCGTGATCGAGACCCCGGAGGAGGCGGACGACCCCGACGCCCGCGCCGCGCTTCAGGCCGCCATGACCCGCACCATCGAAGAGGCCCTGGACGCCCTGAAGACCTCGCGAAGACGCGAAGGGGCCCAGCTGAAGCCGGTGCTCGAGGACTTCATCGCCCGCATCGAGGCGCTGGTCGGCCAGGCCGAGGGCGAGGCGAAGGCGCAGGTCGAGGCCATTCGCGAACGCTTCACCCGGCGCATCGTCGAACTGGCCCCAGACGCGCCGGGACTGGAGGAGCGGATCGTCCTGGAGGCCGCCGCCCTGGCCGCCAAGGCCGACGTGCGCGAGGAGCTGGATCGGCTGACCGCCCACGTCGCCTCGGCCCGCCAGTTGCTGGGCCAGCCGCCCGCCGGTCGCAAGCTCGACTTCCTGATGCAGGAATTCATGCGCGAGGCGAACACCTTGTGCTCGAAATCCGCTACCACCGCGCTCACCGGAATCGGCCTGGAGCTCAAGGCCGTGATCGAGCAGTTGCGTGAGCAGGTCCAGAATGTCGAATGAACACACGCCCCGACGCGGCGTCCTCCTGATCGTCGCCAGCCCCTCGGGCGCGGGCAAGACCAGCCTGTGCCGCCGGCTGATGGCCGACCACCGGGCGCTGGAGCTGTCCGTCTCGATGACCACGCGCGGCATCCGACCCGGAGAGGTGGACGGGCGGGACTACAACTTCGTCAGTCATGAAGAATTCCAGCGGCTGATCGACGCCGACGCCTTCCTGGAATGGGCGGACGTGCACGGCAACCGCTACGGCAGCCCCCGCGCGCCGGTCGACCGCGCCCTGGCCGAAGGTCGCGACGTGCTGTTCGACATCGACTGGCAGGGCGCGCGCGACGTGGCCGAGAAATGCCCAGAGGACGCCGTGCGCGTCTTCATCCTGCCGCCCAGCCTGGCCGAGCTGCGCCGGCGCCTGGTGACCCGGTCCCAGGACGCCGAGGAGGTCATCGAGCGCCGCGTGGCCAACGCCAAGGGCGAGATCGAGCACTGCGACGCCTTCGACTACGTGTTGGTGAACGAGGACTTCGACCGTTCCTACGCCGAGCTGGCGCACATCTACCACGCCGAGCGGTCCAAGCGTTTCCGCAACCTGTGGGTCCAGAACTACAAGACCGCCCTGCTGCGCGAAGTGGTCTGAAGGCGGCGTCGCGGGGAGGCCACGACGCCGCTTCGATACGCGATACTGGGTACGCCACGCTACGCCACTGATCCCGCTTCTGGGGCGCGTCCCCGTTCCAGGCGGTAAACGATCCGCTACGGTAGATTGCGTAGGCGCGGCCGTTTCGCCCGCAATTCATATCCTGTTCGCCAACTTGACCTAACGGTATGCGGCGAACGGGGGTGTCATGCGTTTTCTCGATTCCATCGGACCGATCCTCGCCGCCAGCGCGGCCGAGCGGCTGAAGCAGATTCCGGTGCGGCTGCTTCTGGCCGGCGTGGTGGCCTGGGCGCTGCACGCGGCCGACATGGGCGACTGGATCGTGCCGTGGATTGTCCTGGCCGCCGCCGTGCAGGCGTTCGAGTTCCTGGCCATGACGCCCTTCCGTCAGGCGCAGCCGTCCGAGCGGCGCATCGCCGTCGTCGCCGCTCTGGCCTCGACCACCCTGATGGGCGCGGCCTACGGCGGCATGGCCATGGTCGTCTGGACCACCAACCATCCCGCCCTGGTGACGCTGGCCGCGCTGACCATCGCCGGGGGGCTGCTGACCAACGTCGCCTCGGGCATCGGCTCCCGCACCGTCTTCTTCATCGGCGGCACGCCCTATCTGCTGGCGCTGGCCCTTATGCCGGTGGTGAAGATCGTCCAGGGCGATCCTCACGGCGTGGTCGTCATGACCCTGTCCGCCGCCCTGTTTTCGGGCGCCATCCTGAACGTCTACTGGCGGGTGCACGCGGCGCGCCGGGCCGAGGTCCAGGCCCTGTCCGAGGCCGAGCGCCGGCTGGAGCAGGCCCAGGCCGCCATGGCCGACCGCGCCGCCATGGCCGCGATCGTCAGCCACGAGCTGCGCACCCCCGTCAGCGCCATCCTGGCCGGCGCTCACGTCATCCGCGGCGGCAAGGTCCCGGACAAGCGCGAGGAGACCGCCGAACTGATCATCGACGCGGGCCGCCTGATGACCGGCATGCTCAACGACCTCCTGGACCACTCCAAGATGGAGGCGGGGGCGATGCAGCTGGAAAGCCGCGACTTCGAGCTGAACGACTTCGTCCGCGACGCCGCCCGCTTCTGGAGCGCGCCCGCGGCCGAGAAGGGCCTGACGCTGCAGGTCGCGGGCACCGAGGGCGACCCCGTCTGGCTGCGCGGCGACCCCTATCGGCTGCGCCAGGTGGTCAACAACCTGGTCTCCAACGCCATCAAGTTCACGCCGTCGGGGACCATCCGGCTAGAGGCGTCGGCTCCGGCCGACGCGGGCCGGCACGGCCTGACCCTGACCGTCGTCGACCAGGGCGCGGGCATCTCGCCCGAGGCGATGAGCCGGCTGTTTTCGCCCTTCGCGCAAGGCTCCGCCGAGGTGGCGCGCACCTACGGCGGCACCGGCCTGGGGCTGACGGTCAGCCGCGAGCTGGCCCGGCTGATGGGCGGCGACCTGACCGCCGCCAGCGTCGAAGGGCAGGGGGCCGCCTTCACCCTGCGCGTCGATCTGTGCGCGGGCCAGCCGACCCAGGCCGAGGACGGCTTCGACGCCGCCGCCCCCGTCCTGACCCGGCGCATCCGCGTTCTGGCCGTGGACGACCACGAGATCAACCGGCGCACCATCGCCCTGGTGCTGCAGCCGCTGGACGTCGACCTGACCACCGCGTCTGACGGTCGCCTGGCCCTGTCCCTGTTGGCGGAACGGCCATACGACGTGGTGCTGATGGACGTGAACATGCCCGGCATCGACGGCAACGAGACGACCCGCCGCCTGCGCGCCTCGGCCGGGCTGAACGCGGCGACGCCCGTCATCGGCTTCAGCGCGGGCACCGAGGCCGAGCAGGTCGCCGCCTGCTACGCCGCCGGCATGACCGACTGGCTGGCCAAGCCGCTGGAGCCGAAGAAGCTCTACGACGCCCTGCAGCGCGCCGCGCAGGCGCGGCCGGTGGATCAGGCGGCTTGAGCTATCTGCGTTCCAGCGCTTCCGAGCGTCATTCCGGAGCTGAGCGAGGCCAAGAAACCCAGGACGACAGGCGCGCCGCTGAACGCGTCCGACACCGAATGCAAGCTCCCTGGGTTCCGGGTTCGTCCTCCGGCCGCCCCGGAAGGACGGTGGACATTGCGCTACGGGACTAGCCCCGCGCGGCGAACCAGGGGCGAAGGCGAGCCAGCGCCGCCTCGACCTCGGCGGTGGAGACGGCGAAGCTGAAGCGGATGAAGCGCCGTCCCTCGACCGGATCGAAGTCCACCCCCGGCGCCGTCGCCACCCCCGTGTCTCGCAGCAGCTGTTCGCAGAAGGCCACGCTGTCGTCGGTCAGATGGCCGATGTCGGCCCAGATGTAGAAGGCGCCGTCGGGCGGTGCGATCTTCCTCAGCCCCAGCAACGGCAGGGCCTCCAGCATCAGGGCGCGGTTGCGGGCGTAGTTTCGGACGTGACCCTCCAGCTCCTCCACCGCGTCCATGGCGACCAGCCCGGCGTGCTGGCTCAGGCTGGGCGGGGTCAGGAACATGTTGCCGATATAGGCCCGCGCCGGGGCGACCTGCTCGGGCGGCGCCAGCAGCCAGCCCAGCCGCCAGCCGGCCATGCTCCAGTACTTAGAGAAGCTGTTGATGACGAAGGCGTCCGGCGCGAACTGCAGCATGGAGGCTGTCGGGCCGACGTAGCTGAGGCCGTGATAGATCTCGTCCGAGACGATCGCGACGCCCCGCGCGCGACAGACCTCGGCGATCGCCGCCAGTTCGGCGTCCGGAATGATCGTGCCCGTGGGATTGGCCGGGCTGGCGATGATCACGCCCGCCGGCGCGGGATCCAGCGCCGCCAGCTGCGCGGCGGTCAGCTGGAAGCGCGTCTCCGGCCCGCAGGCGACCTCGACCGGCTGCATGTGCAGGGCGCGCAGGGTGTTGCGATAGGCGACGTAGCCCGGCCGGGCCAGGGCGATGCGGTCGCCGGGTCGGAACCGCGTGCTCAGCGCCAGCACCAGGGCGGGCGAGGCGCCGCAGGTCAGCAGGATACGGTCCGGATCGACCTCGACGCCGTGCCGCTGTTCATACAGCCGCGCGATGCGGGCGCGCAGGTCGGGGCTTTCCCAGTAGCCCATGCCGTCGCGGTCCAGCACCTCGTGCGCGCGGGCCACGGCGGCGGCGGGCGCGCCGGTCGAGGGCTGACCGAACTCCATGTGGATGATCGAGCGGCCTTCCGTCTTGAGCTGGTGGGCCAGGCGGCTGACGCCGATGGCGCGGAACGGTTCGACGGTCATGGCGGATCCTCAGGGAAGGGAGTCCGCCAGCCGCAGGAACCCCGCCACGTCGACGGTCTCGGCCCGCGCGTCCGGCTCGATGCCCGCCGCCTCGCAAAGGGCGGCCCCGCCCAGCGGCTTCAGGCTGGAGCGCAGCATCTTGCGACGCTGGCCGAAGGCGGCGGCGGTGACGCGCTCCAGCTTCTTCAGCCGCTCCGGCGAGGGCCGCTGGGCCAGCGGGACCAGGTGCACGACCGCCGACGCCACCTTTGGCGGGGGGGTGAAGGCGGCGGCGGGAAGGTGCATGACGATCCGCGCCGTGCAGACGGCCTGGGAAATGACCGCCAGACGGCCATAAGCCTCGTCGCCGGGCGCGGCGGCGACCCGCTCGGCCACCTCCTTCTGGAACATCAGCGTCAGGGCGTGCGGCAGCCAGGGACCGGTCAGCCACTTGATCAGCAGGGCCGTGCCGACGTTGTAGGGCAGGTTGGACACCAGGTGCGCCGGGCCTTGAACCAGGTCGGCCTCCCGGACCTTCAGCGCGTCCGCCTCGACGATGGCCAGGCGGCCCGAGCCGTCGTCCAGTTCCGTCAGCAGCGGGATGAAGCGCGGGTCCTTCTCGACCAGCACCACCTTGCCCGCCTCTGATTCCAGCAGGGCGCGGGTCAGGCCGCCGGGTCCGGGTCCGACCTCGATCACCGCGCGGCCCTCGAACGGCCCCGCCAGGCGGACGATTTTCCGCGTCACGTTCAGGTCGAGCAGGAAATGCTGGCCGAAGCTCTTCTTGGCCGACAGGCCGTGGGCGTCGAGCGTTTCGCGAAGGGAAGGAAGGTCGGTCACTCCGCCCTGTTAGCGCGCGCCGCGCGCCGCCGCCATCTCCGACGCCAGCCGGACGGCGGCGATCAGGCTGTCGGGCCGCGCGATCCCCTTGCCGGCGATGTCGAACCCCGTGCCGTGATCCGGCGATGTGCGGATGATCGGCAGGCCCAGCGAGACGTTGACCCCGCCCCAGAAGTCCAGCGTCTTCACCGGGATCAGCGCCTGGTCGTGGTACATGCAGATGGCCGCGTCATAGGTCGCGCGCGCCGCGTCGTGGAACAGGGTGTCGGCGGGCCTGGGGTCGGTGATGTCGATCCCCTCGGCGCGCAGCTGCTCGGCCGCCGGGTTCAGGATGCCGATCTCCTGCAGGCCCAGGGCGCCGCCTTCCCCCGCATGGGGGTTCAGCGCCGCCATGGCCAGGCGGGGCCGTTCGATGGCGAAGTCGCGCTTCAGGCTCTCGTGCACGACGCGCGCGGTGCGGACGATGCGTTCGGCGGTCAGCAGTTCCGCCACCTGGTCCAGCGCCACGTGGATCGTCACCAGGCAGGCGCGCAGGTCGCGGGCCGTCAGCATCATCACCGGCCCGCGCGTGCCGGGCCAGGGCGCGTCGGCGGTCAGTTCGGCGATGAACTCCGTATGGCCCGGAAAGCGAAAGCCCGAGGCGTACATCGGGGCCTTGGCGATGGGCGCGGTGACCAGGCCCGACGCCTCGCCCGCCAGGCACAGGCTGACCGCCTCCTCGATGCCGTCGGCGACGGCCGCGGCATTGGCCGGATCGGGCCGGCCGACCTCGACCGTGGCGGGAAGGGGGCGATGGATGACCGGCAGGGCGCGGGCGAAGGCGTCCGCCGCGTCGCCGGGCGAGAACACCTCGACGACGGGCGCGCCCTGTCGCGCCAGCAGGGCGGCGTCGCCGATCACGGCGAAGGGCAGGCCCTCCGCCGACAAGGCGCGCCAGGCGGCGGCGATGATCTCCGGCCCGACGCCGGCGGGTTCGCCCAGCGTCAGGACCAGAGGCCGGGTCACTTGAACTCGATCAGGGCGCTGTTGCGCAGGTCGCGCAGATAGCGGCGCTCGAGAACCGCGACGTTCTGCGAGCGCAGGCGGTTCTCGACCTGCTGGCGCGACGGCGCCTCGGGTCCGCCGACCCGGCGGTCGCAGACGGCGACCAGGTGCAGGCCCAGCGGCGTGCGGATGGGGGTGGAGACCGAGCCGACCTCCCCGGTGCGGGCGAACTGCTGGAACTGCGGCGCCAGGTTGGCCACGTCGGATTCCCCCAGGTCGGCGCCCAGGACGCCCTCGGCCGCCCGGGCCTGCGACAGGATGTTGTCGCAGGTCAGACCATCGCGCAGGCCCTCCAGGGTGCGGGTGGCCTCGGCCAGCTGGGCCTCGGTGGCGGTCTCCGGCAGTTGCACCATCAGTTGGCGCAGCGAGACCAGGCTGGTCGAGGCGCCCTCGCGCTTGTCGCGCATGTAGATGATGTAGACGCCGCCATCCACCGGCACCGGATTGGACAGCTGGCCGGGCTGGAGCTGGTCGAAGATGGCCTGCAGCGCCGGCTGCACCGAGCCCTTGACCACCCAGCCGGCGTCGCCGGGCACGCGGGCGGCGGCCGACGGCGCGGCCGAGAACTGGCGCGCGACCGCCTGGAACGGCGCGCCCTGGATGATCTGCTGCACCAGCTGGCGCGCCCCGTCCAGCGCCGCCTGCTGGCCGCCCACGCGCGCCGCGTCGATGTAGATTTCGCCGACCAGATATTGCGGCTGGGACGCGGCCTCGTTCAGGCGGCGCATCTCCTGGTCGATCTGGTTCTCGCTGGGCCGGGCGCGGCTGCCGAAGCGGCCGCCGACCAGGCGCTGCCAGCCGATGTCGGTGCGCAGGTTGTCGCGGAAGGCGTCCCGCTGGATGCCGCCCTGCTCCAGATAGGCCATGTAGGCTTCCGGCGTGGAGCCGGCCGCCTGCGCCATGGCCGCGATCTCTTCATCCAGTTCGGCGTCGGTCACCCGCAGCTGGTCGGCGAACTGGGCCAGTTCGGCCTTCTTCAGCTGTTCCTCGATCAGGGCGTTCAGCGCCGCCTGCTGGATGGCCGGCAGGTTCTCCTCGGTCGGCTGGACCTGCGACGAGGCGATCAGCATCAGCATCCGCTGGCGCAGGTCGAAGCCGGTGATGATGCGGTCGTTGACCGTCGCCACGATGCCGTCGGCCAGCTGGAACTGCGGCGCGGCGGCCGCGGGCTGCTGGGGCGCGTCCTCGGCGGCGGGGTTCGGCGCGCCGGCGGCGGGCGGCTGGGTCGGCGCCGTCTGACCATAGGCCGAACCGGCGAGGAGGAGCGCCGCGAGCGCAGCCCCCGTCGAATAACGCATCAAACCCATCGGTCGTCCTGATTCCTCAAAGCGGTTCGGCCGGCCGCGCCGGGCCGTCGGCATGGTCGCGCCCCGTCGAGCCTCATGCTCAACGCACTTCGCTCTGTCCATAACCTGAACCTCCGAAAGTGGCGAGGTTTAGGCGCAGATAGACGCCCTCGGACGGGCCGCTGGGCCGCACGCGGGTGTTGTCGCGACGGAAGCCCAGCTCGAAACGGAAGCAGTCGTCGTCGAACAGCAGGCCGACCTCCGAGCGCGTGATCACGTCCTGCTGCAGGTCGGCGATGCCGGCGACCGTGAAGCCCCAGTTGCGATAGACGAACTGCTGGCCGGACAGCTGGATGAACTCATAGTTGCGGTTGTTCGACGCCAGCGGCGGACCGGCCGGGTCGGCTGGATCTGGGCGGCTGTCGATATAGAGCGGGTCGGACCGGTCGACGATGTAGCTGACGCTGGCCAGGTTGCGCCGTCCCCAGCGGCCGTCCAGCGCCGCCTCCGCCCGGCGGATGTCGCCCGAGCCGTCGATGGTGGCGTGGCCCCAGCCGCGTATGCGGTCCGACGGCGAGAAGGTCCCCTGCACCACCCAGTCCGAGGTTTCGGACGCCAGGCCGGTGGGATCGTACAGCCGCGTCGGATCGTCCGGGATCGGCGTGCGGAACGCGTCCTCGTCGTTGAAGCGATGGCTGCGGCCGATGAAGACGCTGGCGCTGCGGCCCTCGGACCAGCGGATCGTGGCCCGGCCGCCCGCCGTGATGCGCGCGCCGCCCTCGATCAGGTCGTAGCCGGAGAACCGGTCCATGCGGAACAGCGAGGATTCGTCCAGTTCGATGACCTGGGCGTCCTCGTTGGGGATGCGCGGATCCTGGTCGGCGTCGGTGGACAGGGAGAACTGGGCCACGGGCTCCAGGATGATGTCGGCCGCGGCGGTGCGCTTGATCAGCGGATAGCTGACGTCCAGGCCGGCGGTGATCCCGGCGCGGCTGATGGTGGTGTCGTCCTCGTCCACGCCCAGCACGGGCGGCAGGTCGGCGATGGAGTAGATGTCGGCGCGCCCGTCGATGAACGGCTCCCAGCGGACGCCCATGGGCGAGATCACCGCCCGGCGCCACTCGAACTGACCGGTGACGCGGCGGCTGTCCACGCCGGGCAGATCGGCCATGGCCATCGGCGGCAGCAGGTCCGGACGCAGCACCGGCGCGCCGATGAAGGCGTCGCGGTACAGCGCCGCCGCCGAGCCCCTCAGCCGCAGCCTTCCGCCCAGCACCAGCCCCTCGGGCTCCCAGCGCGCCTCGACCAGGGGCGCGACCAGCGGCAGGGTGTCGTCGTCCTCGAAGACCTTGTTTCCGTTCTCGTCGCGGAAGTCGTTGTCGGCGTAACGGGGGTCCAGCCGCAGGCTCTGCAGCGAGAAGGCCGCGATCGAGACATAGGACCGCTCCGTCTGCCGCTCGGCGTAGACCTGGCTGATCAGTCGGCGCCGGTCGCCGTAGTAGAGGCCGTTGTCCTGATAGGGATCACGCACGTCGTAGCGGTCGAACAGCGTCTTATCCGAGGTCCGCTCGGCCGTGAAGCCGAACCGCCAGGGGCCGTCGGGATCGAAGGTCCCGTGCGAGAGCAGATAGCTGCGGTGCTCGCGGTCGCCGAAGCGGACGTTGCTCTCGTAGTCGCCGTCCCCGTCCAGGTCGAAGTCGCCGAAGTTCCGTTCATAGGTGTACCCGCCGCGGGCGACGATCATCCCCTCGGCGAAACGCCGCCGCCATTGCACGTTCACCAGCGGCGCGACCTCGGTGTTGATCTGCGGGCTGATCAGCCAGTCCTCGGACGGCGAGACGACGTGCAGGTACGGGACCTCGACCGACAGCCCTCGGCCCTCGTCGTAGTTGATGATCGGCACCAGGAAGCCCGAGGCCCGTTCGACCGTCGGGTCCGGGTGGGCGAAGAACGGCGTGTAGAAAACCGGCACGCCGCCGATACGGAAGACGGCGTTGCGGTACAGGACGGCCCGCAGCTCCTCGTCCTGCACCACCTTCTCGGCCTGGATCGAGATGCTGGGCGTCTTCGGCCCGTTCTCGTCGCAGATGGGGCAGGGTGTGAAGATGGCGTAGTTCAGCTCGTTGGCGGTCTCGCTGCGCCGCACGGCCGTGGCCGCCATCAGGCTGGCGCCGTCGGGGGTGCGGGTGGCGAAGTCGACCGCGACCCCGGTGTTCAGGTCTTGGTCCAGCTCCAGCCGGCTGGAGTGGACCACCGTTCCGTCCGGCGCGGTGGCCTCAACCCGGCCCGCGGCGGCGGCCGTGCCGGCGTTCAGGTCGTAGGACACGCTCTCGCCGCGCAGGGTGTGGCCGCGCGTGCGCAGATAGACGCGGTTGTCCGGCGCGCCCTCGGCGGTGACGACGTCGCCCTCCTGCCGGACGGTGTCGGCTTCGACATAGACGGCCTCTGGCGCCAGGCCGTCGGCCGGTGGCGGCGCGGGCCGCGCGCCCGTTTGGGCGGCGGCGGCGGTGGCGAAGGGCGCGCAGGCGATCACCGCCGCTCCGGCCAGCAGCCTCTGCCTCAGGACCTTCGAGCGGCGCTCGCGGCGATCACCCTGCATATGCCATCCGTCATTGCGTATTGTGGGAAGCGGGCGTCCGCTTAGCCGTCCTCGGTATAGAACAGCAAGGTGAAGGCGGCGAGCGCGGTCAGGATCGGGGGCAGCCAGGCCGCCACGAACGGCGGCGCCACCTCGGCCGAGCCCATCGCCGCCGAAAACTGGTTCAGGAAGAAGAAGGCGAAGCCCAGGATCACCGCCGCCACGCTCATCCGCGCCATGTCCCCCAGCCGCATCAGGCGCAGGGAGAAGGCCGCCGCCAGGATCGACATGGCCGCGAACACCAGCGGCGTGGCCAGCAACTGCTGAAACCGCAGGCGATAGGCGGTCGAGCTGAAGCCGGCGTTCTCGATCCGCCGGATCTGGTTGGGCAGCGACCAGAAGGGCGTCGACTGCGGCCGGGCGAAGCGCTCGAACGCCTCCTCGTCGGCCAGGCTGGAGGGCAGGTCCAGGGTGGAATAGCTCACCGCCTTCTGGCCCACCGTCGCGCCGGTGGCGTCCTCCAGCCGCCAGCGCCCCGCGCTCAGCGCCGCCGACCGGGCGTCGATCCGCTCGGAGAAGGTGCGGCCTCCCCCGGCCTGGGTGGTGTAGATGAAGAAGGTCACGTCCAGCAGCCGCGCGTTGGCGCGATCCTGACGGCCGGCGCGGATGATCATCTGGCGCTGGTCGTCGCCCTCGCGCAGCCAGATGGCCTCCTGCGGGCCCACGCCCGGCGCGGTGCCGGAGATGCGCGCCCGCTCGCGCTGCCACAGGGCGTCGCCCGCCGAGGCCATCGGACCGAGCGCCGTCACCGTCAGCACGCCCAGCAGGAAGGCCATCCCCGCCGACGGCAGCACGAAGCGCCAGGCCGAAACGCCGGCCGCCCGCATGGCCACCAGCTCGCTGCGCCGGTTCAGGCCGATGTAGGCCCCCAGGGTGCCGAACAGGAAGACGAAGGGCAGCAACTGCACGATCACCGACGGCGACTTCAGCATCACCAGGCCCAGGATCCGCACCGCCGACAGGTCCTGGTCCGAGCCCACGCCGCGCGACACCTCGACGAAGTCGATCAGCATGACCAGGGCGGCGATGACCGCCAGGGCCGTGGCCAGCGAGCGGAGCTGCTGGACCAGCACATAGCGCTCGATGCGGCCGATGCGGGGCAGGCGGCGCGGCAGGTTCAGGGCGGGCAGGGCCAGGGTCATGCGAAGCGCGCCTTCATCCTGCGGGCCAGCGGCGCCAGCCGGCCGCGGCGCGGCTTCAGGGCGCGGAACAGCACCCGCATGGCGATGGCCAGGGCGACCAGGGGCGCGGCGTACTGCAGCACGTTCATCCAGCCGTTCCAGGCGCTGGCCGCGACCAGGCCGTAGCCGATCACGCGCGCCAGCAGGAAGAAGCCCGCCGCCTTGGCGATGCGCCAGCTGTAGCCGCTGCGGCTGAAGGCGCCGCCCAGGATGGCCGCCAGCGCCATGGCCATGGCGACCAGCACATAGAGCGGCGAGGACAGGCGCGAGTGGGCCTCCGCCAGCAGCTCGCCGCGCGACCCGGCGGTCTCCAGCACCCGCGGCGAGGGGTTCAGCAGCTGGCGCAGATAGAGGTCCGACGGCTTGTAGCGGATCGTCTCGGCCACATCGGCGAACGGCGCCAGGGAGAAGTCGTAGCGTTGAAACGACAGGGTCTCGAGCACGCCGTTGGACGAATAGCGCTGGGCCGAGCCGTCGATCATGGTCAGGATCGGCTGGCCGGCGGCGTCACGGCCGAAGCGCGCCTCGCCGGCGTTCCAGGTCGTCACCTCGTCGCCGTCGACCAGATAGACGAACAGGTTCACCAGCAGGCCGCTCTGCTCGATCTGCTGGACATAGACGGTCAGGCCGTTGGGTCCCTGGACGAATTGCCCCTCCTCGACCAGCAGGGCCGCCAGGTCGGTGCGGATGGCGAAGGCCTGGCGACGCACCTCCTGCTGGGCCCAGGGCAGCATGAACAGGTTGATGAAAAGGGCCAGGATGGCGACCAGCACCGCCAGGCGCGCGGTCGGGGCGATGACCTGCCAGCGCGTCATCCCGCCGGCGAAGGCCGCCGTCATCTCCTGCTCGCGCTGCAGCCGCGTCAGGGCGATCAGGGCGCCGATGAACAGGCCGATGGGCAGGATCACCGCCAGCAGCTGCGGCAGGGCCAGCAGCGTCAGCTTGATCATCACCCACACGCTCTGGCCGCGCTCGACGATGACTTCCAGCTGATCCAGGCTCTGGCTGAGAATCCCGATTCCGGCCAGCGCCGCGCACGCCGCGACCACGGGCAGCGATATCTGGCGGAAAAGGTAACGTTGAATCAGCGTCATGGGCGGATGGACTTCGCCCGGTTGCAGGCGGCGATATTGAGGCGCATCTAGTAGCACATCGAGGCGCGTCCGCGACAAGCTGGCGCGCCGCTGTGTTTTTTCAAGCTGAAGCCAGGTGGGGCCTGGCCGGAGTCCGTTGCATGAAGATCGAATTCGCCGCCGCCGCCGGAACCGCCGAGATCCTGGCGGTGCTCGTCCATGAGGATCGGGCGCTCGCCGGTTCGGGTTCGAGCCTGGACCAGGCGGCCGGCGGCGCGCTGACCAAGGCCCTGTCGAAGAGCCGCGTGACCGGCAAGGCTGGCCAGACCCTGACCGTCGCCGCGCCGAACGGCGTCGAGGCCGACAGCATCCTGCTGGTGGGCGCCGGCGCGGTCGACAAGCTGGACGACCTGGCGATCGAGGCCTTCGGGGCCAACGCCTATGCGGCCGCCAAGTCCTCGGGCGCCGAGGTCCTGACCATCGACGCGGCCCACCTGGCGCCGGAACAGGCCGCCCGCGTCGGCTTCGCCGCGCGTCTCGCCGCCTATCGCTTCGACAAGTACCGGACCACCCAGACGGCCGACAAGAAGCCGTCGATCAAGACGGTGCGCGTCGTCACCTCCGACCTTCGCGCCGCCGACGCCGCCTTCGACAGCCTGTCGCCCGTCGCCGACGCCGTCCTCTTCGCCCGCGACCTGGTGTCCGAACCGGCGAACGTCCTCTATCCGGCCGAGTTCGCGCGCCGCGTGAAGGACCTCGAGAAGCTGGGGCTGAAGGTCGAGATCCTCGGCGAGGCCGAGATGGAGAAGCTGGGCATGCGCACGCTTCTGGCGGTCGGCCAGGGCAGCCGTCGCGACAGCCAGCTGGCCGTGATCCAGTGGAACGGCGGGGCGGCGGGCGACCAGCCCATCGCCTTCGTCGGCAAGGGCGTCTGCTTCGACACCGGCGGCATTTCGATCAAGCCCGCCGAGGGCATGGAGGACATGAAGTGGGACATGGGCGGCGCCGCCGCCGTGGCCGGAACCATGATGGCCTTGGCCGGCCGCAAGGCCAAGGTCAACGCCGTCGGCGTGCTGGGCCTGGTCGAGAACATGCCTGACGGGAACGCCCAGCGTCCGGGCGACGTCGTCGTCTCGATGTCGGGCCAGACCATCGAGGTGATCAACACCGACGCCGAAGGCCGCCTCGTGCTGGCCGACGCCCTCTGGTACACTCAGGACCGCTTCAAGCCGAAGTTCATGATCGACCTGGCCACCCTGACGGGCGCCATGATCGTCGCGCTGGGCCTGGACTACGCCGGCGTCTTCTCCAACTCGGACGAGGTGTCCGACGCCATCCTGGACGCCTCCGCCAAGGTGGGCGAGAACTTCTGGCGGATGCCGATCCCGGACATCTACAACCAGCATATCGAGTCCAAGATCGCGGACCTGAAGAACATGGGCAACGGGCGCGCCGGCGGCTCGATCACCGCCGCCCTGTTCCTGCAGAAGTTCACCAACGGCGTGCCGTGGGCGCACCTGGACATCGCCCCCACCGCCTGGGCCAACAAGAGCCCCAGCCCCACCGTCCCGGAAGGCGGCGTCGGCTTCGCCGTCCGCACGCTGGACCGCATGGTGGCGGACAAGTACGAGTCCTAATCCGTTGAGAAGGTAGGGCCGGGTGAGCGAGAAGCCCGAAATCTGGTTCTATCACCTGGAGCGGTCGACGCTGGATCAGGTGCTGCCGACCCTGCTCGAGAAGACGCTCGAGCGGGGCTGGCGCGCGCTGGTCAAGGCGTCGGCCGAGCATCGGCTGGACGAGATGGACGAGGCGCTCTGGACCTACCGCGACGACAGCTTCCTGCCGCACGGCCGGGCCGGAGCGCCGCACGCCGAGCGCCAGCCCGTCCTGCTGAGCGAGACCGGAGAGAACCTGAACGGCGCTCAGGCGCTGTTCATCCTCGACGACGCAGAACTGGGCGCCACGGAAGGGTTCGAACGATGCTTCATCATTTTCGACGGTCGGGACGAGCCGGCGCTGCAGCGCGCGCGCGAACGCTGGCGGACGCTGAAGGGGCAGGGCGCGGACCTGGCCTACTGGCGTCAGACCGACGAGGGGCGCTGGGAAAAGGCGGCCTGATCGTCCTGGCCGGCGCCGCCCTCCTGGCCGCCTGCTCCTCCACCCCGGCCGCCGACGACTCCGCGCCGCGCGCCGTGGAGCAGGCGCAACTGAATCCCCCCGTCGGCAGCCGCATGCCCACGGGCCAGACCGCCGATCTCTGCAGGGCGGGCGAAATGCAGCATCTGGTCGGGAAACCGCGCACCGAGATCCCCGTTCCGGTCGATGTCGTGAACCGTCGCGTGACCTGCACGACCTGCGCCATCAACGAGGACTTCTCGGCCTACCGCTTGAACATCTTCTACGACCGGGACACCGGCATCATCGAACAGGTGCGCTGCGGCTGACGCGGCGCGCAATGAGGAGACGACCATGAAGACCGCCTTCGTTCTGGGTTCCCTGATGGCCGCCGGCGCCCTGGCCCTGTCGGCCTGCGCGCCGATGGAAGGGACCGACCCCGCGCCCGCTCCGGGTTCGGAGACCGCGTTCAAGGCCTGCAAGGTCGAGGACTATCAGGCCTATGTCGGCCGCAACCGCTCCGAGATACCGGCCGCGCCGCAGGGACAGATCTTCCGCGTCCTGTGCACCACCTGTCCGGCGACGATGGACTATCGCGAGAACCGCGTGAACTTCGTCTATGAGGAGCCGTCGGGCGTCGTCCGCCAGGTCAAGTGCGGCTGACCGTCAGCGCCCGGCCGTGTCGCCGGGCCACAGCGGGCCGCTGAACGTCCGGGCCAGATGGTCCATCAGGGCCGCCACGCGGGCCGGTCGCGGCCCGCTGCTGGGCGCGACCAGGTGCAGGCCGATGGGCGGCAGGCGCCAGTCGGTCATCACCGCCTGCAGCTTGCCCTGGGCGATGTCCTTCCAGGCGATGAAGTCCGGCTGGGGAAACAGGCCCAGCCCCGCGCACAGCGACGCGGTCAGGGCGTCGGAGTTGTTCGCCCTCAGCGGCCCGCGCGGACGCACCACGACCTCCTCGCCCGCGGCGTTGACGAAGCGCCAGGCGTCCGGGGTCGGCATATAGGCGTAGCTCAGGCAGGCGTGGCGCTCCAGGTCCCGCGGATGGACCGGCCGTCCGCGCTGGGCCAGGTAGTCGGGTGAAGCCACCAGGAGCCGCTCGACCGGGCGCAGCCTGCGCGCCGTCAGAGAGGAATCGGGCAGGGCGGCGATCCGCAGGGCGCAGTCGAACCCGCCGCCCACCAGGTCGACCACCTCGTCCGACAGGTGCAGGTCGATCGACACGTCCGGGTGCCGCGCCAGGAACTCCGGCAGGGCCGGCGCCACATAGGCCATGCCGAACGACATGGGAGCGGCCAGCCGCACCAGTCCTCGCGGCGTCACCGACATGTCCAGCGCCTCGCTGACCGCCCCTTCCGCCTCGGCCAGCATGTGCGCCGCCCGCGCCGCCAGCGTCCGGCCCGCATCGGTCAGGGAGAAGCGTCGCGAGGTCCGGTGCAGCAGGGTGGTCTTCAACTGCCGCTCCAGCCGCGTCACCGCCTTGGACACCGTCGCCTTGGACAGCCCCAGCGCCTCGGCCGCGCCGGAGAAGGACTGGGTTTCCGCCACCCTGGCGAAGATGGCCAGGGCCTCGAGATCAGGCAGGCGCGACATGGCTCCTCCGGAAACGATGAGTTTCGGCTGTTTCTATTTCTGTTCGGTCGCCGATCTCTATCTTGGCGTCAAGCAACAGCGCCGGAACGGTCCGGCGCGGAGGACCGAACCATGATCGAACGCAGACCCTTCGAAGGCCTGGGCGGCGCCGACCACGGCTGGCTCAACGCCAAACACCACTTCTCTTTCGCCAACTATTACGATCCCAAGCGGATGAGCTGGGGCAATCTGCGCGTCTGGAACGACGACGAGATCGCCGCGGGCGCGGGCTTCCCGCCGCACCCCCATGCCGACATGGAGATCATCACCTACGTCCGCGAAGGCGCGATCAGCCATGAGGACAGCCTGGGCAACAAGGGCCGCACCGTCGCCGGCGACGTCCAGGTGATGAGCGCGGGCACCGGCATCCGCCACGCCGAATACAACGCCGAGCCCGACCTGACCCGCATCTTCCAGATCTGGATCGAGCCGACCAAGCGCGGCGAGAAGCCCAGCTGGGGCTCCAAGCCCTTCCCCAAGGGCGAGCGTTCCGGCCAGTTCGTGGTCCTGGCCTCCGGCTTCGAGGCGGACACGATTGAGGGCGGGGGGGACGCCTTGCCGATCCGCACCGACGCCCGGGTCGTGGCGGCGACGCTGAAGGCCGGCGACCGCGCCGACTATCCGCTGGGCTCGACGCGCCGCGCCTATCTGGTGCCCGCCAAGGGCGAGGTCGAGGTCAATGGTGTTCGTCTGAACGCCCGCGACGGCGCCGCCATCGCCCAGGAGGAGGTCGTCACCGTCAAGGCGCTGTCGGACGCCGAGATCGTGCTGGTGGACGCCGCCTGAGTTTTGGGATCAACCTGTCCGGTCAAGCTTGGCTTGGCCGGACGGCCCCGTGCGGGCGTCCGCGACCTGGGGAAGGAGAAAATCGACATGGCTAGATCGGTCAGCGGCTGGTCGCCGCGCGCCCTGGCGGCCCTGCGCATCGTGGCGGGCCTGCTGTTCCTGGCCCACGGGATCGTCAAGCTGTTCGGCTTCCCCGAAGGCGCCCAGCCCGGCGAGGTCGAGATCGCCTCCCTGATGGGCGTCGGCGCGATCATTGAACTGGTGACCGGCGGTCTGCTGGTGCTGGGCCTGTTCACCCGTCCGGCCGCCTTCATCGCCTCGGGCCAGATGGCCGTCGCCTACTGGATGTTCCACTTCCCCAGCAGCCCCTATCCGGCGGCCAACGGCGGCGACGCGGCCATCCTGTTCTGTTTCGTCTTCCTGTACCTCTTCACCGCCGGTCCCGGCGCCTGGAGCCTGGACAAGCGCTGAGGCCTCGCACGTCCCTCCGTCCGACGGAGGGACGTGTCCGCCCTACCGCCGTCTCGGCGCGTAGATGTCCGCCAGCCGATCCCGCGTCCCCTCGACCCGCTCCAGCCGCGGATAGCGCAGGCCGTCGTGGTAGTCGAAGGCGACGGTCCGGAACCGATCGCCGGTCTTGACCAGCAATTCGATCGGCGCGTCCGTCCCCTTGGCCGCCGTCACCGCCTCGCGCAGAACCTCGGCCGAGCCCGCCTCGCCGTTCACCGCCACCAGGGTCCAGCCCGCGCCGATGCCCTGTTCGAACGCGGGGCCGCCCCAGCGCACGCTGTTGATCCTGTCGCCCGACAGGGTGAAGCCCAGCGAATACTGGAAGTCGTTGGCCCAGCCGCTCTGCACGGCCTTTTCGACATCGGTCAGCGTATCCGTGTAGGTCAGGCGGTATCCGGCCCGCTCGATCCCCGCCAGCGGCGCGGTCGCCGTCGGCCCCGCCGCGTCCAGCCGCTCGCGCAGGAAGCCGGTCCAGTCGTGGGGATGCACCGCGTTCAGCGCCGCCACCACGTCCTCGAAGGTATAGCCCTGCGGCGTCCACGATCCGTCGCCATGTCCGAAGAAGCGCTTGGCGAAGTCATCCAGCGAGCGCCGGTTGTTCGTCGCCTCGCGGATCAGCGTGTCGGCGTCCAGCCAGATCAGCAGGCTCTCGCGGTAATAGTCGCCGGTCCCCCGCATCCACGAGGTCCACTGGCCCGGCACGCGGTAGCCCAGCAGATTGTGGTTGTTGGTGTCCTGCAACGGCCGCCACTGGCGTCCCGGCTGGTTGTCGTAGAAGGCGGCGACGGTGGCCAGCAGCGCCCGCGCCTCTTCCATCGGATGCAGGCCCGACCGCGCCGCCAGCACGTCGCCCCAGTATTCCGTCTGCCCCTCATAGACCCACAGCAGGGTGTTCTGGGTCGGGACGTTATGGTTGGCGGTCAGCTCGTCGGCGGGCCGCATGAACTTGCCGTTCCACGAGTGCGCGTACTCGTGCGGCAGCAGGGCCCGGTCCCCCGCGCTCTTCTTCCAGTCGGTGAAGAAGTCCGGCGCCGAGGTGTTTTCGGAACTGCGGTGGTGCTCCAGCCCGATGCCGCCCATCTGGTCGGTCAGGCCGAACAGGAACTCGTACTTGTCGAAATGGCGCGCGCCGAACAGACGATCGGTCTGGGTCACCATGCTCTCGTAGAAACCCAGCTGCTCCTCGCTGGGCTGGATGTTCTTCGCCTCGTCGCCGAACAGGTTCAGCCACACGTCGTCGCCGCTGGGGTCTATGTCGATCCGCCTGTGGTGCGCGCCCGCGAACAGGGGGCTGTCGATCAGGGTGTAAAGGTCGGTCTCGGCGAAGCTGACCCACTGGCCGTCCGTTCCCGTCGTCTCCAGCGCTGCGCCGTGACCCCAGCCCTCGGGCAGGCGGATCGATGGGGCCACCGCGATGCGGTTCGCGAAATAGCCGGCGGGATAAAGGATGGCCTTCTCCCACTGCATGTTCAGCATCGACGGCGCCTGCACCACCCGCCACTGGCCGGGGGGCTGCGTCAGCCACTGGAACCGCACCTGGACGGCCGACACGCCCGCCGGGATGTCCAGGTGAAAGGCGTAAGGGTCCAGTGTGTCGCGCACCCATTCGATGCGCTGGCCGTTCGCCGTCACGCTCAGGCCCGACAGCAGCTGGATCGGCCCGGTGGCGGCGTGATTGCCCGGCAGGTATTTCGGATAGAGCAGCGTCAGCGGACCGACCTGGGGGACGGGAATGGTCTGCTCGACCTGGATGATGCGGCGGTCCAGGTCGCTGACGTCGGCGCGGTACTGGATGACGCCGGGATACGGCCGGTCCACCGGCGCCGGGATGGCCGGCTGCGGCCGGGGCAGGGCCAGGGCGGCCTGGGTCGGATCGGTCACCACCGGGCTGGACTGGAAGGTCTGCGCCAGAACCGGCGAGGCGGCGCCGCAGATCAGGGCGGCGAGGCAGGCGGCGGTCAGGCGTGTACGCGACATCGAGGCATCCGGACTGAAGAGTGGAGGCGCAACCTCGACCGCGCGCCTCCCCTTCGTCAACCCGCGGTCACCGCCGACGGGGCGTCAGAATGTCGCCCAGGCGGTCCGGGGTCCCCTCGATCCGCTCCAGGTGCGGATAGCGCAGGCCGTCGTGGTAGTCGAAGAGCACGGTGCGGTACTGGTCGCCGTCCTTGACGATCATCTCCACCTTCGCCGCCGGATCCTTGGCCGCGGTAATGGCCTCGGCGATGCGGTCGGCGTCGGCGGCGCGACCGTTCACCGCCACGACCTCCATGCCCGGCGCCAGGCCCGCCTTGAAGGCCGGGCTGTTCCACTGGACGCTGCGGATGTTGTTCGCATCGCCCGTCTGGATGCCCAGCGAGTAGGTGAAGTCGTTGCGCTTCAGCTCCTTGTACAGGGTCTTCTGGTAGTCGCTCGGCGTCTCGCGATAGACCAGCCGCCAGCCGCCCCGCGCCAATCCGCCCAGCGGCGCGCCGGGTCCATGCCCGTCGAGACGCGTGCGCAGGAAGGCGGCCCAGTCGTTCTCCACCACGCCGTTCAGCGCCGCGACAACGTCCTCGAAGGTGTAGGGCTTGGCGTCATAGCTGCCTTCCTCGACGCCGTAGAAGGCCCTGGCGAAGTCATCCAGCGACTTGCGGCCATTGGTCCGCTCGCGGATCAGGGTGTCGACGTCCAGCCAGATCAGCTGGCCCTCGGAATAATAGTCCTCGTCCCGCTGCCAGCTCAGCCAGGCCTTGGGCCGCCGCTGGCTGATGATCGGATCGTTGGTGGTGTCCTGCATCGCGCGCCATTCGCGCCCCACGCGGGCGTCGAAGGTGGCCCCCGTCATCGCCAGGCTGTCCATCGCCTGCTGCTTGGTCAGCAGGCCCGACCGCGCCGCGATCACCTGGCCGTAGTACTGCGTCTGACCTTCATAGACCCACAGCAGGCTGTTCTGCAGCGGGGTGTTGAAGTTGGGCGTATACTGGTCGGCGGGTCGTCGCCACTTGCCGTCCCAGGAGTGGTTCATCTCGTGCGGCATCAGGTCGCGGTCGCCCAGGTGCGTGTCCCAGCCGGTGAAGAACGCCGGATCGACCGAGTTCTCCGAACTGCGGTGATGTTCCAGCCCGATGCCGCCCAGCTTGTCGGTCATGGCGATCAGGAAGTCGTAGCGGTCAAAGTGCCGCGCGCCGTACAGCCGGTCGAACTGGTCGACCATGTCGCGCAGGATCTGGATCTGCGCCTCGGTGGCCTCCAGGCTTTCGGGCTTGTCGGCGACGAGGTTCGCGCGCACCGGCGAGCGGCCGCCCGGATCCAGGTCGACCTGGCGGTAATGCAGCCCCGCGAACATCGGGCTGTCGATCAGCACCTCCAGGTTCACCGGCTTGAAGGTCTGGACGTCGCCTTCCTTCGTCTCGGGCTCCAGCGCCGTGCCGAACCGCCAGCCGGTCGGCAGTTTGACGCTGGGCCGCAGGGTGATGTTCCGCGACCAGTGACCGGCCGGGTACAGCAGCATCTTCTCCCACTGGATGTTCAGCATCTCGGGCGTCATGGTGATGCGGCCCTGGGCGCCGTCGGTCGGCGACAGGTGCTGGAACCGCGCCACGATCTCGGTCGCGCCCGCCGGAACCTCGATGTGGTAGGCGAACGGCTGCAGGGTGTCGCGCACCCACTCAACCCGCTGGCCGTTGGCGGTGATCTCCAGCCCGCCCAGTTGGCGCACCGGCCCGACGGGCCCGTGGTTGCCCGGCAGCCATTCGGGGAAGAACAGCACCATCGGTCCGGCCTGCGCCACCGGGATGGTCTCGGTCACGGCGAAGATGTGCTGGCCCAGGTTGGTGGCGTCCACCTCAAGCGTGATCACGCCCGGATAGGGTGCGTCCCGCACCGCCGGAATGGGCGGCAGGGTGATCGGCAGGGCGGGCGGCGCGGCGCCGGGTCCGCCCTGAGCCAGGGCCGCCGGCGCGGTCGAAACCAGGAGAAGGACGGCGAGGCCGGCGCTCAGGCGGGATAGGGGCATCGGATACTCTCAGGCTGACGCGAAGCCGCGACAGTCCGCCGCACGTGTTCCGGCGTCAACCCTCGGGACCGGCCAGCGCCTCCAGCAGGGCGCGGTGAAACCGCTCCGGATCCTCGGTCTGCGGCGCGTGGCCAAGGTCGTCGAACAGCACCAGTTCCGCGTTCGGGATCGCCTCGGCCGCCCGCCGCCCCAGTTCGGGATAGAGGCCCAGCCTGGCCTGGACCGCTTCCGGCGCGCGGTTGGCGCCCGGCGCGGTGCGGTCGGTCCCGCCGATGATCAGGGTCGTCGGCGCGGCGATGCGGCCGAACTCGTGCACCACCGGCTGGGTGAAGATCATGTCCGAGGTCTGGGCCTGGTTCCAGGCGACGATCTCGCCGCCCGGACCGGCGTACATGCCCGCCAGCATCTCGACCGGCGCATCGTACTCCGGCCGCCAGTCGCCGTCGTAATAGACGCGCTGCTGATAGGCCTTGATGCTGTCGAAGGTGGTGCGGCGTTCGCCGGCGAAGGCCGCGTCCATTGTCGCAAACGGCACGCCCTCGGCCTGCCAGTCCTCCAGCCCGATCGGATTGACCAGCACCAGCCGCTCGACCGCCTCCGGATGCTGGATGGCGAAGCGCGCGCCCAGCATGCCGCCCATCGAATGGCCGACCACGACCGCCTTCTCCACGCCCAGCGCGTTCAGCAGCCCCTTGGTGTTCGCCGCCAGCTGCGGCAGGCTGAACTGATAGCCGGTCGGCTTGGACGCCTTGCAGAAGCCGATCTGGTCGACGGCGACGACGCGGAAGCCCGCCTGGGCCAGCACGGCGATGGTCGGCGCCCAGGTGGCGGCGCAGAAGTTCTTGCCGTGCAGCAGCAGCGCCGTCCGCCCGTTGGCCGGGCCCGTCGGCGCCACGTCCATATAGGTCATCTCCAGCGGCTGGCGCTGGCTCTCGAAGGCGTGGACCCGCACCGGGTGGGGATAGTCGTACCCCTCCAGCCGGGATCCGTAGGTCGGCCGTTCCTGCGCGGCGGCGGGCAGGGACATCAGCGCGATGGCGGCGGGGACGAGGATGCGGATCATGGCGGCGTCAACGGCAAGGGCGTCCGCCCCGTTCCACGCCGCGACCGACTGTCCGTCAGCCGGCCGGGTTGACCTCGAGCAGCTCGACGGTGAATCGCAGGGTCGAGTTCGGCGGCAGTTCGTCGCCGCCCACCCAGCGCGAACCGTAGGCTAGGTCCGAGGGGATGACGAACTCGAAGGTCTCGCCGACGCGCATCAGGGCCACGCCCTCGGTCCAGCCCTTGATGACCCGGTCGAGCGGGAAGGTCGCCGGCTCGTTGCGCGCATAGGAGCTGTCGAACTCCCGCCCGTTGATGAAGGTCCCGCGATAGTGCACCTTGACCGTGTCGGTCGCCGCCGGCCGGGCCGCGTCGGGATGCGCCTTGCCGACGCGGCGGTACTGCAGCCCGCTCTCGGTGGTGGTCCAGCCGCGCCGCGCGCCGTTCCAGGCCAGATAGGCGCGGTTGCCGGCGTCCCAGCCCTCCTGCGTGCCCGGCGTGGCGACGTTGTCGGCGGCGCGCGCGGCGGCCAGCGACGTCTCCTCATAGCTGACGGGCGTGTGCCCGCAGGCGGCGACGATCAGGGCGGAGGCGCTCAGGGCCAGAAATCGCGGGGCCAAGAATCGCGGGGCCAGGAATCGCGGGGTGGTCAGGAATCGCAGGGTCATGGAACAGCCTTAGCAGGTCGCGCGTCCGTCCTCACCTGCTCAGTCGCGGTCGGCGCGTCCGGCGGGCAAGTCGCCGCGACACGTTCGCGCCTCGTCAACACTGAGTTCATGGCCGGCCGCCGTTCGGCGCCAAGCGCGGCGAATTCTTGCAAAACGGAGTCTTTGCACTTTCGCAAACGGCGAAGCCTGTCTAGAAGCCGCCTCCGGATTCGACGGGAGGATTTCATGACTCGACGCCTGGCCCTGACGGCGGCCTCGGCCCCGGCCTGCATCGCGGCGGCCTGCCTCATCGCGCCGGCCGCCTGGGCCCAGAGCGGCCCGGCGTCCCTGGACGAGGTGGTGGTCACCGGCTCCCGTATCGCAGGCGGCGACCGCCTGGCGCCCGTCGACGTCGTGGACCGCCAGGTGTTCGCCGCCGCCGGCGTCTCCGATGCTTCGCAACTGGTCCGCCTGCTGACCGCCAACTCCGGCTCGGAGGCCCAGGTCGACCAGCTGAACCAGCCCCAGAGTTCGGGCACGGCCCAGTTCAACCTGCGCAATCTCGGCCTCGGCTCGACCCTGGTGCTGGTCGACGGCCAGCGCTGGACCAACAGCGCCGTGGTCGCCACCGACGGCTCGGCCTTCGTCGACATCAACGCCCTGGTCCCGATGATCGCGCTGGAGCGGATCGAGGCGGTGAAGGACGGCGCCTCGGCCGTCTACGGCTCCGACGCCGTCGCCGGCGTGGTCAACTTCATCACTCGTAAGGGCGTCATCCGCCCCGAGCTCAGCGCCAAATACGCCGTCGCCGACGGGTCCGAGGAATCGGTGATCGAGGCCATCGGCGGCCTGTCGCTGCTGGGCGGCGACCTGACCCTGGCGGCGTCCCACTTCCATCGATCGGCGCTCGGCTCGGACGAGCGCGCCTTCACCCAGGCCGAGACCTACGGCCGCGCGCCGTGGACCGCCGTCACCAGCTACGGCCAGCCCGGCTCATACTTCCGCCCCAGCACGGGCGGCTTCGCGCCCGATCCCGACTGCGACGATCCCGCCTTCGCCGAGGCCTATCGCAACAGTCCTTCCGACAGCTTCTGCCGCCTGGACTATTCCGACTTCTTCGACCTGGTCCCGGAAGAGACCCGCACCCAGCTGTTCGCCGACTACCGCCGCCCGCTGGCCGGCGCCGACCTGTGGCTCCAGGGCGCCTGGTCCTCGACCGAGACCGTCGCCCGCCAGTCGCCGTCCCTGCCGATCCTGGCGCAGAGCCTGACCGTGCCCGGCTCCCATCCCGACAATCCGTTCGGCGAGGACGTGCTGTTCCGCGGCCGCCTGTTGGGCGCGGAAGCCGGCGCCTCGGTCGCTGACTTCGCCTATGAGACCTGGCGCGTCGCGGGCGGCCTGTCCGGCGATTTCTCCGGCGGCTGGACCTGGGACCTGGCCGCGACCGCCAGCCGCCAGCATGTCGCCTACGACAAGCCCGACGCCATCGGCAGCGCCTTGCAGAACGCCCTGAACGGCCTCGGCGGCGCGGGCTGCGATCCGGCGACAGGAACGCCCGGCGCGGGCGCCTGCCGCTACTTCAATCCCTTCGGCAGCGCCTACCTGGGGACCGGCACGAGCAACGACGCCGACCTGATCGACAGCCTGATCGGCTCGACCGGCCTGCGCGGCGCGGCCGGGCTGGTCACGCTCGACGTCTCTACCGGCGGCGAAGCCCTGGCCTGGGCCGGCGGCTCCGTCGATGTCGCCCTGGGCGCCCAGTACCGCCGCTCCAGCTTCCGCCACGACTGGAGCGACCTGGTCAACGCGGGCGACCTGCTGACCGCCGGCTACTCGCCCGACTTCGACGGCGACCAGGAGGCCCTGGCCGCCTTCGCCGAGGCCCGCATCCGCCTGGGCGACCGCATCGAGGCGCAACTGGCGGCGCGCTATGAATCCTACGACGGCGACGACGGAAAGCTCAGCCCCAAGGTCGCCGTGCGCTGGGACGCGGCCGACGCCCTGGCCCTGCGCGCCTCGTGGAGCCAGGGCTTCCGCGCCCCGTCGGTCTATGCCCTGACCGGCGCCCAGGCCTCGCAGCCGTCGGTGTTCGACCGGGGCGCCTTCGTCTTCGTCAACACCCTGACCTCGGGCGATCCCGACCTGAAGCCGGAGGAGTCCGAAAGCCTGACGCTGGGCGTCCTGTGGCGGCCGCTGCCGGGGCTGGAGCTGGGCCTGGACGCCTGGCGCTTCGACTATACGAACCTGGTCGTGAAGGAATCGGCCCAGGCCGTCATCGACCAGGCCGCCGCCGATGACGCGGCCGGCCTGACCGGCACGCCGGCGCAGGCCCGCGTCACCCGCTCCGGCTCGGACGCCCTGACCTTCGTCCAGCTCTATTTCACCAACGCCTCGTCGATCGAGACCCAGGGCCTCGACCTCTCGGCCCGCTATTCGCGCGACCTGCTGGGCGGCGTCGCCGGCGCCTCGGCCACCTGGACCCATGTCGACCACTACGACATCCGCCTGACGCCGGGCGCCGCCGCGACCTCGGGGCTCGGCTCGACCAATCTGAACTCGATCGGCCGCTCCCTGCCTCAGGATCGCGGCGAGTTCGCCCTGTCGTGGGCCGACGCGGCCAACAGCCTGACGGCCCTGGTCCACTACACCTCCGGCTACAGCAACGACCGCAGCGGCATCACCGACCCGGACATCGCCGGCCAGACCACGGTCGACCTCCTCTATACCCGCGCGGTCGCCGGCGACCTCGACCTGTCGCTGGGCGTGGTCAACCTGACCGACGAGGACCCGCCGCTGGCTCAGTTCGCCCTCGGCTACGACCCCGTCGTCGCCGATCCGCGCGGGCGGGTGGTCAGCGTGGGGCTGACGAAGCGGTTCTGAGCGGCTAGGAGGCGGGGATGATCACCATGTACGGCATCCCCAACTGCGACACCGTCAAGAAGGCCCGCGTCTGGCTGGATCAGCACGGCGTCGCCTACGCCTTCCACGACTACAAGAAGGCCGGCGCCGACCGCGCCAAGCTGGAGCAGTGGACGGACGAGCACGGTTGGGAAACCGTCCTGAACCGCGCCGGCACGACGTTCAGGAAGCTGCCCGACGCCGACAAGGCGAACCTGGACCGCGACAAGGCCGTCGCCCTGATGCTGGCCCAGCCGTCGATGATCAAACGCCCGGTGCTGGACCTCGGCGACCGGCGGCTGGTCGGGTTCAAGCCGGAGGCCTATGCGGCGGCGCTGAAGTAGTTTCCTTCTCCCATTGGGAGAAGGTGGCCCGAAGGGTCGGATGAGGGTCGGCCGGCGGGCCAGTTCGCACCACCCGACCCCTCACCCTTTGGCTGCTTCGCGCCGCCCTTCGGGTCGCGCAAGGACGACGGCTTCGCCGCCGTGCGCTCAAGCCCTCTCCCGATGGGAGAGGGTCAGCCCCCCATCGGCACCGCGCGGCAGCGCCGCACGATCTGCGGATGCAGGGCCGGAGCGGCGCAGACCAGGCTGGCCTGGCGCGGGTCGGGGCGGTTGAAGCGCCAGGGGCGGCCGTGGTGGTCGCTGACCACGGCGCCGGCCTCCTCGGCGATCAGGCTGCCCGCCGCCACGTCCCAGTCCCACTTGGGCGTAAGCGCGATGGCGGCGTCGAAGGCGCCCGCCGCCACCAGCGCCATGCGATAGGCCAGGGCGTTCCTCTTCTCGAAGCGGACCGTGGGCCAGGGCTCCGCCCATTGCGGCCCCTCGATCAGCCGCGCGTCGCCCAGGAAGGACGCATCCTCCAGCGTCTCGACATCCGAGGCGGCGATCGCCTCGCCGTTCCGCATCGCCCCGCCGCCGCGGGTGGCCACATAGGTCTCGCCCACCACCGGCGCATGGATCGCCGCGGCGACCGCCCGGCCGTCCTCGATCACGGCGATGGGCACGCACCACCAGGGCTTGCGCTTCATGTAGGCGATGGTGCCGTCGATCGGATCGACCACGAAGATGCGCCGCCGGCCCGTCCGTTCGGTCGTATCCGCCGTCTCCTCCGACAGCCAGCCATAGTCTGGCCGCGCGCCCAGCAGCCGCTCGCGCAGCATGGCGTCGACCTTCAGGTCGCCGCTGGTCACCGGCGACCCGCCCGGCTTGGCCTCGATCTTCAGCCCCGCCTCGCGCTCGGACAGGGCCAGGGCGCCCGCGTCGACGGCGGCCTGTCGGATCAGCTCGAGATCGGCGGCCAGGTCGATCATTTGCCGGCGATGGCCACCGCGTCGAACATCAGGCTCGGCACGTTGAAGGCGCCCCTGAACTCCAGGTCCGAGCCGCGCCGCAGCCGCAGGTAGAGGTCGGTCAGCTTGCCGGCCACCGTCACCTCGCTGACCGGATAGGCGATCTCTCCACGCTCGAACCAGAAGCCGGACACCCCGGCCGACCAGTCGCCCGTGTTGCCGTTCAGCGACGGCCCGAACATGGAGGTGACCAGCAGGCCCGTCCCGGCGTCGGCCATCAGCTGTTCCAGCGTGCGCTCGCCGGGGGTCATGTGCAGATTGTGGGTCGAGACCCCCGACGGACCCGCCAGCCCGCGTGAGGCGTGGCCGGTGCTGGCCAGGCCCAGCTGCGCCGCCGAGGCCGTGTTCAGCAGCCAGGTGGTCAGCACCCCGTCGTCGAACAGCCTGCGTTCCTCGACCGCGACGCCCTCGTCGTCGAACGGGGTGGAGCCCAGACCGCGCGGGCGGAACGGATCATCGATCAGGTCCACCCCCGGCGCGAACACCCGCTGCCCCAGCCGGTCCTTCAGAAAGGAGGTGCCGCGCGCGATGGACGGCCCCGCGACGGCCCCGATGGCGGGCGAGACGATCTGGCCCGCGACCCGGTTCTCGAAGATCACCGGCGCGGTGGTCGAGGCGATCTTGCGCGCCCCCACCCGCGCCACGGCGCGACGGCCGGCGAAGTCGCCGATGGACTGGGCGCCGGGCAGGTCGGCCAGATGGCGCGTCGTGCGGCTCTCGCCCCCGCGCTCCATCGCTCCGTCCTTCTCGGCGATGACGCCGACGCCCAGCGAGAAGGCCGAGCCCTCGTAGGCGCCGTCGAAGCCGTTGGACGCGACCAGCCGCCATCGGCTGGACGACCAGGAGGCGTGTCCGCCCTCTGACTTGGCCACGCCGGGCACGGCCAGGGCCACGCCCTCCGCCTCGGCCGCCGCCGCTTCCAGCTCGGCCGCGCCGCGCTCGGTCGGATCATAGAGGTCCAGCTGGGCGAACGGCTCACGCGCCAGCCTGTCCTCCGGCGCCAGGCCCGCATAGGGGTCTTCCGGCGCCAGCCGCGCCATGGCCACGGCCCGCTCGACCAGCCGCGCCCGCGTCGCCGGCGACAGGTCCGAGGCCGACACCGTCGCCTGCCGCCTGCCCACGAAGACGCGCAGGCCCAGGTCGCGCGATTCCTCGCGCTCCACATCCTCCAGCCGGCCGTTGCGCACCCCGACCGACAGCGCCTGGCGGTCGGCGGTCACGGCCTCGGCCGCGTCGGCGCCCGCCTTCAGCGCGGCCTGGACGATGTCATGGAGAAGATCGGAGGCGGGGGCCGCGTCGGCGACGGACAGGACTTCGGTCATGCCCCGATATGGCGGACCCCCTCGGTCGCCGCAACCGGCGTCACAGCACCCCGTAGGCGATCAGGCCGACGCCCGCCGCCAAGAGCGCGATCCACGTCAGCGCCATGCCCAGCACCCGGCCGATCGACGGGCCGGTCTGCAGCAGCAGGCCCAGCGCGTGGACGATCCGTCCCGCCAGCAGACTCGCGCCGACCGCATGCACCATCCACGGCTGGCCGCTGACCAGGGCCAGCAGCCCCAGCGCCGCCATGCCCGGCGTGGCGTACTCCACGCAGTTGCCGAAGGCGCGGCTGGCCGCCAGCAGGTCGGGATGGCCGCCGTCGCCGAACGACACCAGGTGCTTGCGCCGCCCGCTGACCACCATGCCCGACAGCACCAGCATCAGCAGGATCATCAGGCCGCTCCAGAGGGCGGCGGCCTGCAGGGCGTGCATCACGGATTCGCTCATCATCAGTCCTCGCGCGCGACCGGATAAAGCAGATAGCGGTCGTCGTAGAAGGGGGTCCGCTCATAGAACCAGCCCAGCCGCGCCTGGGCGTCGGCGGCGAAGTCCGGCTCGGCCGACAGCTTCGTCTCGAACTCGGCCTTCAGCGCAGGATCGGCCGCCAGCATCCGGTCGGCCAGCGGCGCGATGGCGTAGGCCTCGATGTATTCCACCCGGCTCAGCACCTCCGGGAACAGGCCCCAGGCGAAGAAGCTCTCGTTCGACTGCGGCTCCAGCAGCAGGACGACGATGTCGCCCAGCGGCTGATCGGTCGGCACGCGCACCGACCCGGCGGGGAAGGTCCAGTCGCGCCGCTCCGCCTCGACCGCCTCGACCCAGGCCTGGACGTGGCCCTCGTTCGCCCGCGCGGCCAGTTTCGGATCGACCAGGCGCAGCATGGACACGCCGACGACGCGCGGCTCCGTCACGGCCTCCATTTCGATCCCGTGCGCCTTCAGCCGCTCGATGATGTCGGCGCGATGGCCGGGGACCCAATAGGCCGTCGGCCGCTTCAGGGTCAGCGTCGGCTTGGAGCCGTAGAACGGCAGCCGCCAGATTTCAGGATCGGCCTCGCCCAGCCAGCGCACCTCGCGTCGGCCCGACGCCGGGCTGTCGTACATCTCGTAGCGGATGCCCTTGAAGGCCCGGACGGAGGCGGGCGTCGCCTCCTGCTCGAAGTTCGTCGGGATCTCCGCCGGACGCAGCGCCCGGTCCTGTTCGGTGGCCGCCCGCAGCGCCGCGCCCTGATCGGCCAGCAGGCGCATCGCCGCCTCGATGAAGACGTAGGTCCCCAGCACCCGCTGCTCGTGCGGCTTCAGGCTATGGTTCTCGATCAGGATGGTCGGCACGTGCGCGGCCGCGCCCCAGCCGTTGGAGAACCGCTCGCCCAGGCCGCCGTCGTTCAGCCCGGCCTTCGGATCGTCGTCGTCCATGCCGAACACCAGTTCGCCGGGAATGTGGCCCTGCGCTTCCAGCGCCGCGTTCATCGCCGGCTTGAACACGCCGTCCAGCCAGGCCGAGCTGTTGGGCGACCGGCTGAACGTCCCGTTCTCGCCGTTGAAGCCGTAGGTGACGTCGTACTGGTAATCCATGCCGTCGGTGACGTGGACGTCGACGTACAGGTCCGGCCGGTGCTTCAGGATCAGCGCGCGCACCGCCCGCATCTCGGGCTGGTCCAGCTTCAGATAATCGCGGTTCAGGTTCTGGTTGGTCGCCGTGTTGCGCCAGCCCTGGATGCGCGGCCCGCGCTGGTTGGGGCGGGAATAGGGGCCGGACCGCTCGTGCCCATCGACGCTCAGGATCGGGACCAGGATCAGGTTCACCCGGTCCAGCAGCCCGTCCTTGCCATAAAGGGCGATGTCGCGCAGCAGCATCATGCCCGCGTCCTTGCCGTCGATCTCGCCGGGGTGGATGCCGGCCTGGATCATCAGCACCGGCTTGGCCGGATCGAAGCTCGCCTGATCCTTCGACGCGATCACCGCATAGATCGGCCGCCCCTCCGGCGAGACGCCGAACTGTTCGATGCGGATCAGGTCGCTGGCCTGGTCCAGCCGGTCGAACCACGCGCGGGTGTCGACGTAGTTCGGGCTGAAGTCATGCGCCGGATCGGCCTCGAACGCCGTGACCCACGGGTCGGAGGCGTCGCGCAGCAACGCCCTCGACGCGCCTTCCCACGCCGGGGCCGGCGGCAGGAAAGCCTGATCCCACGGGGCGGCGTTGGGCAGCGACTGGGACATGGCGGGGCTCACGCTACAGGCAATGGCGGCCATCAGGGCCGAAACCAGGAGAGGGGACTGCATGGCCTTTCGTGAGCCGATTGGGTCGGCCTGACAAGGTTTCAACCGCCGCCGCCCAGCGCGGGCGCCCACCCGCCGGCCTTGACCAGAACGGCGGCCGAATTCGCCATGCCCCACAGGCTGTAGATCAGCACGACGATCAGGGCGCCGACCACGACCCGGCGCCACGGCGCGAAAGCGGCGGTGGCGGTTCCGACGACGAAGATCGCGACCCCGACCCACAGGCGAACCGAACTGGCGATCCGGGCGAAGTCGGGGTTGAGCTGGGCCAGGATGATCACGATCACGGCCACGATCAGGTTGGCGGCCAGGATGCAGCCGAACACCAGCCGCCGATGGGCCCAGAAGTGGGCGTCCAGATCGATCCTCTCGTTGCCGCCCTCTGCCGACACGCGCGGGAAGGTCACGCTGGCGGCGACGTAGAAGGTCGCGGCGATCGACAAGGAGATCAGCAGCACGAAGGTGTTGAACGGCGCGCCCCGGAAGATGACCCAGGCCTGGTTCCAGAAGGTGGCGATGTCGATGGCCACGAAAAGCGCCAGCATCGGCGTCAGCAGGCCGAACCGGATGCGCTGCTTCTCATGCAGCACCCGCGCGAACCCGCCCACGAGTTCGGCGACCGATAGCCCCAGCAGCAGGCCGTAGAAGCTGAAGAAGAATTCGAACGCGCTCACGTCGCCCCCCGGCAAAACGCCCACATACGGCGCCTCACAAACGCGACCTGCCGCCGGCGGTCAATCCTCAAACATCAATCTCAAAATGCCGAGAACCTCAGCGACGTAGTGATCATCCAGCCTGTCCAACCGACGGATCAATCGGCTGCGGGCGACCGTTCGGATCTGATCGGGCAGGACGCGTCCGTGTCGGCCCTGAAAGACGACTTCGACACGGAAACGCGCGGCGCGGTCGCCAGAACTCATCGGGGCGACGATGAAGATATCGTGGTGGCTGAGACGATCCGGCGAGACGATCAGACAGGGCCGGGTCTTGCGAATTTCGCTCCCTTCCGTCGGGTCGAGACGGGCCAGCCAGACCTCGCCCCGTTTCACCACTCCCAGTCCTTCTCGGCGTCGGTATTGAGCGGCGCTTCGAGCCATTCCTGATCTTCATCGGTCAAGCCCAACGCGCCCAGACGCTTGGAGTCCTCCTCCCAACCTTCGCGCGGGTCAGCGACAACGGGTGACAAGAAAACTCGCCCATTTTCGGCGACGAAATCGATCCGATCGCCCAGCTTGGCGCCGAGCGATTCCAGCACGGGTTTGGGCAGGATCACGCCCGCCGAGTTTCCGATCTTGCGTATGGCCGAGGACATCAGCGCACTCCGTTCTAACGACGTAATAACATGCGCCCGCGCCTACTTCCAGATCGGCGCTCCGTCACCGGGCAGTCCCAGCCGGCTCCACATGTCGCTGACCTTCTCGACCACCGCCTCGTCCATGCGAATCTCCTCGCCCCATTCGCGCTTCGTCTCGGGCGGCCATTTGTCCGTCGCGTCCAGGCCGATCTTCGAGCCCAGCCCGCTCTCAGGGCTGGCGAAGTCCAGATAGTCGATGGGCGTCGACTCGATCACGGTGATGTCGCGCGCCGGGTCCATCTTGGTCGAGATGGCCCACATGACGTCCTTCCAGTCGCGGGCGTCGATGTCGTCGTCCACGACGATCACCCACTTGGTGTACATGAACTGCCGCAGATAGCTCCAGACGCCCAGCATCACCCGCTTGGCATGGCCGGGATAGGCCTTCTTCATCGACACCACGGCGATCCGGTAGCTGCACCCCTCGGGCGGCAGCCAGAAGTCGACGATCTCGGGGAACTGCTGACGCAGCAGGGGGATGAAGACCTCGTTCAGCGCCTCGCCCAGCACGCTGGGCTCGTCCGGCGGCCGCCCGGTGAAGGTGGTCAGATAGATGGGGTCGCGGCGCATGGTGATGGCGCTGACCTGGAAGACCGGGAATTTCTCGACCGAGTTGTAGTAGCCGGTGTGGTCGCCGTAGGGACCCTCGTCCTCGAACTCGTCCAGCAGGACGTGGCCTTCCAGCACGATCTCGGCCTGGGCCGGGACCATCAGCGGGACCGTCTTGCACGCGACCAGCTCGGCCTTGCCGCCGCGCATCAGGCCGGCGAACTGATATTCCGACAGGGTGTCCGGCACCGGGGTCACCGCCGCCAGGATGGTGCCCGGATCGGCGCCCAGCACCACGGCGCAGGGCAGGGGCTCGCGCTTGCCGGCCTTCTTGTGCCGGGCGTAGTGCTGGGCCCCGCCGCGATGGGCCAGCCAGCGCATGATGGCCTTGTCCTTGCCCAGCACCTGCATCCGATAGATGCCCAGGTTGAAGTCGTCCTCCCGCTCGTCCGACGGTCCCTTGGTCACCACCAGGCCCCAGGTGATCAGGGGCGCCGGTTCGCCCGGCCAGCACGACTGGACCGGCAGGGCGGTCAGGTCGATCTGGTCGCCCTTCAGCACCACCTCCTGCACCGGCGCCTTCTTCACCGTCTTGGGCCGCATCGACATGACGGTCTGCGCCAGCGGCAGCATCTCCATGGCGTCGCTTAAGCCGCGCGGCGGCGTCGGATTCCTCAGGAAGGCCAGCAGTTCCCCGACCTCGCGCAGTTCCCCGGCCGTGGCGCGGCTCTTGCCCTCCAGCGTCACGCCCATGGCGACGCGCTTGACCGTGCCGAACAGGTTGGCCAGGCAGGGGATGGGGCTGATCGTCCCGTCGGGCATGACAGGCTTCTCGAACAGCACCGCCGGCCCGCCGTTCCGCAGCAGCCGGGTCTGGATCTCGGTCATCTCCAGGACCGTCGAGACCGGCTCGCTGACCCTTGCCAGCTCGCCCTGGGCTTCCAGTTGCTCGATGAAGTCACGCAGGGATTTGTAGGCCATGCCGCGACGCTTAGGCGGGACGCGGGCCGCTGTCACGCGCCGCGCGTCCAAAGGCGCGATCCAGCCCCGCGAGGGTCAGCCCCACCCCCAGGAAGAAGACCAGCAGCCCGGCGAAGGTCGCCAGCACGCGCGGCAGACCCAGCGCGTCGACGTCGACGAAGCCGTAGGGCCACCAGTGCGTCGCCAGCCCATGGACCAGCGTCCACGCCGCATAGGCCAGCGGAAACGCCAGCCACTTCACCGGATCGACCCACCGCAGCCGCCCCTTCGGCGTGAACCACAGCCAATCCAGCACGAAGGCGGCCGGCATGACGTAGTGCAGCACCACGTTGACGCCGAAGTTCAGACCCTCCGGCCGCCAATACGGCGCGATCATGAAGTGGTACACGACCCCGACCACCACGATGTACATCGCCACCGCCGCGCGCACCCCCTCGCCGGCGCTCCACCGCGCCAGTCGCCGCTCGCCGTTCAGCAGCGGGCCGGTGAAGGCCAGGGCGACCAGGACGTTGCTCAGGATGGTGAAGAAGCTGAAGAAGTTGACGGTCCGTTCCAGCACCGCCCAGCCGTCCGCCGGCCCGATCATCAGCACATACTGAAGCGCCAGGGCGCTCCAGCCGATCACCGCGAAGGCGGCGCGCCACAGCCGTGGACGGTCCCGTTCCCGCACCATGTCGCGCCTCCCGATCGATCAGGCGTCAGTCTTGTCCCATTCGAACGCCGGGTCCAGCCAGGGACCCAGCCGCTCCCCGCGATCCAGCGCGTCCATCCGCTGCATCTCCTCGCTGGACAGTTCGAAGTCGAAGATGTCGAAATTCTCCCGCGCCCGACTTTCCTTGGCGGTGCGCGGAATGGCGATGACGCGGTTCTGGATCAGCCAGCGCAGGGTCACCTGACCGTTGGTCTTGCCGTGCGCCCTGGCGATCTCGCTGATCGTGGCGTCGTCGGCGATCTTGCCCTGGGCCAGGGGCGACCAGGCGGTGATCGACGACCCCAGCTCCTCGGCCGTCTGCACCAGCAGGTCGATGCCGAGGTAGGGATGGTGCTCCACCTGGTTCGTGACCAGCCGGGCCGGCGACAGCGCCTGCGCCTGACGGAATTCCTCGGACGGGAAGTTGGACAGGCCGATCGACCGCGTCAGCCCCCGGTCCTTCGCCTCGTTCAGCGCGCCCAGCGTCTCCGCGAACGACGGCTCCGGCCTGGGCCAGTGCAGCAGCAGCAGGTCCGGCGTGGTCCCCAGGCTCTCCGCCGATTCCTCGGCCTGTTTCAGCAGGTCGTCGCGATGGAAGTGGTCGACCCAGATCTTGGTGGTCAGGAAGACGTCCTCGCGCGGGACCCCGGAATCGCGGACGCCTTCGCCCACGGCCTTCTCGTTCTTGTAGATCCAGGCCGTGTCGATGTGGCGATAGCCGATGCGCAGGGCCTCGCCGACCATGCGGCGCGCGTCGTCGGGCTCCAACTGCCAGGTGCCGAAGCCCAGCAGCGGGATTTCGATGTCGTCCACCTTCAGGGTGGGCTGGTCGCCATAGGCCATGGGGCGCTCCTTCGCGTCTTGGGGACTGGCTCAGTTAGGCGTCCGGCGGCGCGCCCGGAAGGCCGTCGTCGAACCAATCGAGGATTTCTTCCCACAACGGCTCCATTCCTCGGCGGAACGCGCCCTCGTGCCCGATCCGCTTCACGCCGAAGTCGCGGGGCGTCCGGACGACGATGTCGCCGATCGCATTCGGATAGGCCTCCAGCAATCGCGCGGCCGTGCCGGGCGTGGCGATCGGATCGTCGGGGAATATCCATGACCGGATCGGCGCCCGGACCTGGGCGAAATGCTGCGGCTCCAGCCGGCCGTCCGCCAGTTCGTCCAGGAAGTAGGCCGGCTTCAGGCACCAGCGCCGCCAGGTCTCGAACACGCCGCGCGGCAGGTCCGCGCCCCGCCACCAGCCGCCGGACTTCACATGACCGTGCCGCCGGATATGGCTGGGTCCCAGGCCGAACCAGAAGAACAGCTCCACGGGGTTGTAGGTCCGGTGGTGTCCGCCCCACCAGCCCGTGCCGACCGAGATGAAGGCGTGCTTCCCGATCAGGTCCTGATTCGGCATGAAGCCGACGAAATGCCCGCCCACGCTATGACCGACATGGAAGATCGGCAGGCCCGGCGCCGCCGCCTTCAGCGCCTTCAGCGCCGCGGGCATGTCCAGCCGGCCCCAGTCCGGATAGTCCATCTCCATCGCCGCCAGGTCCTCGGGCCGAGAGCCAGCGATGCCGCGATAGTCGTAGGTCAGCACCACCGCCCCGCGCGCCGCCATCCAGCGCGCGAACCGGGCGTAGAAGCCGCGCGGAAACCCCGTTCCCGCCGACACCAGCACCGCCATCCTCGGCGCATCCGGCCGGAACAGCGTCGCCTCCAGCGGCCAGTCGTCCAGCGCCTTGACGATACGGTCCTCGACCTTCAGGCCCATGATCCCGCCCAGTCCGTTTCCATTCCGCACGGACCATGCGCCGCTTCCGTCGCGTCAGGTCAAGCGCCGTCGAACGCCTTGACCATCCGCTTGGGCGCCACCCGGCGCCACCGCCTGTCCAGCGCCGCCTTCAGCCACGCGGAGTCGACCGTGGCGATCCGCGCCAGCACGATCGGATAGTCCCGATGGTGGTCGGTGAAATGGAAGGTCTCCGGATCCATCTCGATCAGCAGCTCGCGCTCATCCAGATTGTCCAGGTGAACCACGATGCTGTCGCCCGGCTTCGGCCACATCCAGGTGAAGAACTTACCCGCCACCTTGTACGACGGCTCGCCATAGGACACGCCGTCCTCCACGCCGGGAAACGACAGCAGCAGGGCGCGGACCTCGTCGCCGGTCATGGCGCGATCAGTTCGACTTCGGGGAAGTAGGTCCGGTACCGGGCGGCGTCGCGCGTGAGCAGCCGATGTCCCGCGACCAGGGCGTGCGCGCCGATGAAGAAGTCAGGCAGGGGAGAGGTCCTGGCTCCGCCCGCCCGACGATACGACCGAAACGCCTTGCCTGCCAGAAAGGCGGCCGAGAACGGCAGGGCTTCGCGCGTCCATGGCGACAGAAGCGCTTCGACGTCGCCGGGGTGCTCGAAGGGAATGGACACCTCCGCATAGATGATTGGGTTTACGACAAGCGTCTCGGCCGCATCGGCCAGTCGGGAGACCTGAGCGCTGGACCAGCCATGCCATTCGGCTTCCGAATCGACGAGGTCGATCAGGACGTTGCTGTCGACCAGGACGCTCATTCCCCCCGGGTCAGGGTCATGACCTGTTCCGTGCTCATGGTCAGTTTCGGACGAAACCGCGTCATGTGGGAAATCAGTTGTCGCCCTCGACTGGTCTCGTCGGCCGCTTTCCGCGTCACGGTCACGACGTCGCCGTCGTAGTGGAACTCGACGTCGGTGTGCGGCAGCAGGCCGGCCTTCTCCCGTATCTCGACGGGGATGGTCACCTGGCCCTTGGACGTGATCCGCATGGTATTACCTCGCTACCCGCAAGGTAATACCTTCGTCTTCGTCCCGCAACGTCAGTAGGCGACGGCTATGCCGTCCTTGCGCATCTCGGTCGCCGCGCCATAGGTCCAGCGGCCGCCGGGGTTCTGCTGCATCATCACGTTCTGGTAGCCGCCGAAGCCGCCGTCGGGCTCGCCCAGGGTCCAGCCCATGGCGCGCAGTTGCGTCCTGGTCGCCTCCGGCACCCCGCTCTCCAGGTGCAGGACGCCCGTCCCCTCCTGCGGCTGGCCCGTCGGTTCGGACGAGCCGTAGTGCTGCCACCGCGGCGCGTCACCGGCCGCCTGCGGGTCCAGGCCGTGGTCGACCATGTTGATGATGATCTGCGCCTGGCCCTGCGGCTGCATCGCCCCGCCCATGACGCCGAACGCCATCCACGGCTGGTCGCCCTGGGTCGCGAAGCCGGGGATGATGGTCTGGAACGGCCGCTTGCCGGGCGCATACACGTTCGGGTGGCCGTCGGTCAGGGCGAACAGCTCGCCCCGGTCCTGGAACATGAAGCCCAGCGGCTCATGCCCGTTGTCCGGCGCCAGGCCGGAGCCCATGCCGCGATAGTTGGACTGGATCCAGCTGACCATCATGCCGTCCGCGTCGGCGACGCTGAAATAGGTCGTGTCGCCGTGATGCGGCGCGTCGCCGGGCATCACCCGGTCCATGATCCGGTCCGGCCGGATCAGTTTCGCCCGCTCGGCGGCATAGGCCTTGGAGTTCAGCCACTCGATCGGGATGTCGCCGAAGCGCGGATCGGCGAAGTAGCGGGCGCGATCCTCGAACGCCAGCCGCTTGGCCTCGGCCTGCACGTGCAGCGAGGCGGCGGACTGGAAGCCCATGCCCTTCAGGTCGAACTGTTCGCAGATGTTCAGGATCTGATTGGTCGACAGCCCCTGGGTGTTCGGGCCCAGCGCATACACCCCGACGCCCCGGTAGTCGGTGCGGATCGGCTCGACCCACTCGGTGCGGTGCGCGGCCAGGTCCGCGCGGGTCAGCCAGCCGCCGATGCGCTTGAAGTAGGCTTCGATGCTGTCGGCGATCGGTCCGTCGTAGAAGGCGTCGCGCCCCCCCTCGGCGATCAGCCGCAGGGTCCGGCCCAGGAAGGGATTGGCGAACACCTCGCCGACCTTCGGCGTCTCGCCGTTCGGGGCCCAGATGCGCTTCCTGTTGTCGTTCTCCTCGATCGGGACCTGGCCCCGGTTGAAGGCCGCCATGTTGCGTTCCAGATAGTAGGCGATCACCTGCGGCACGGGCACGCCCTGCTCGCACAGTTCCGCCACCGGCAGCAGCACGTCCTTCCACGGCAGCTTGCCGTAGCGCTGGTGCGCGCTCCACCAGGCGTCGACCGTGCCGGGCACATTGACCGTCACGGCGCCGTAGCGGGGCAGATAGCCGTCGACCGCCTTCGACCGGGCCGTCTCCAGGCTCAGGGCTCGCGGGCTGTTCCCCGAGCCGTTGAAGCCGACGACCTTCCTCTGCTTCGGATCCCACATCATGCAGAAGGCGTCGCCGCCGATGCCGTTGGCGACGGGCTCCAGGAAGCCGAGGGCCGCGTTTACGGCGATGGCCGCATCGATGGCCGAGCCGCCGCGGCGCAGGGTGTCGATCCCCACCAGGCTGGCGACCGGATGCGCCGTCGCCGCCGCGCCGTGCATGCCCCAGACCGTGGAGCGGCTCATGAACTTCGGCCCGGTGACCCGGTCGCCGACGCCGACGCCGGCGTAGGGATCGACGGGCCGAGCGGGCGCCGGGGCGGCCGCCGTCGGCTCCTGCGTCCGGCCCGACGCCGCTCCAGACGATTGGGCGCGCGCGGCTGTGGCGGCCAAGGCGCCGGCGGGCAGGGCGGACAGGAAGGTGCGGCGACGCATGGCGGACTCCTCGAACAGCCTGCCCGCATCAAGGCCGCCGTTGGGCTTTCCGGCAAGCCTCCGTCCAAAGAAAAAGGCCGCGTCCCGGAGGACGCGGCCTTGTTTTCCCGCGCTGAAGCCTTGGCCTCAGGTGATGTCTTCGTTCAGCAGGCCGACCTGGAAGAAGCCGTTTTCCTGCAGGTTGTTCATGACTTCCATGAACTGCGAGTACTTCACTTCCGGCTGGGCGCGGATAAAGACCCGCTCCTCACGGCAGGCGCCGCCGCCCAGGGCGGTGCAGACGTCGGCCGGCAGGGTCTCGATCGAGGTCTGCTGGTCGGCGATGAACAGCGAGCCCGATTCCTGGATGGTGACGTACACCGGCTCCTTCGGGTTCGGATCGTTGGGGTTCGGCACCGGCGGCGGCAGGTCCAGGCGGATCGACACGGTCGCCAGCGGCGCGGCCACCATGAAGATGATCAGCAGCACCAGCATCACGTCCACGAAGGGCGTGACGTTGATTTCCGAGTTCTGCTCGATGGTCTTGCCGCCGTTGCCGCCGGGTCCACTCAGCTTCGCGCCCATGTGCGTCTCCGTTACTGGCCGGACCGCGTCCGGCGTGTTCTGTCGCCCGATGGGCCTGATGGTTTCTTGGCGTCCCGATCGGCGCTTGTAAAGCGGTTCCGGACGTTCGCGGGTTCCGAAGCGGCAATTAACCGCCGGGACGCCGCGGTTCAGCCCTTCGCCAGCTTAAGGAAACGGTCCATCAGGGCAGGATCGTCCCTGAACGCTCCGGTGAAGCGGGTCGTGACGGTCGAAACGTGCCGGTGGTGCACGCCGCGGGTGGTCATGCACTGGTGCGCCGCGTCGATCATCACCGCCACGCCCCTGGGCTGCAGGTGCGATTCGATGGCGGCGACGATGTCGTTGGTCAGCGTCTCCTGGTTCTGCAGGCGGCGCGCATAGATTTCGACCACCCGCGCCAGCTTGGAGATGCCGACCACCTTCTCGCCCGGCAGATAGGCGACATAGGCCTTGCCCAGGAAGGGGGCCAGGTGATGCTCGCAGTGGCTCTCGACCTCGATCTCGCGCAGGATGACCATGTCGTCATAGCCCTGCACGTCCTCGAAGGTGCGGCTCAGCTCCCGGCCCGCGTCGGCGTCATAGCCCTCGAACCATTCGCCATAGGCGTCGACCACCCGCTTGGGCGTGTCGATCAGGCCCGCGCGCCGTGGGTCGTCGCCGGCCCAGGCGATCAGGGTGCGCACCGCTTCCAGCGCCTGCTCGCGGCTGGGGCGCTTGACGGTTGTCTCGTCGCTGACGAGCACGGGCTTGGCGGGCGTGACGCTCATTGAACCTGATTTCCGGCCGGTCGGGCGGGGCCGCCCGGTTTACCTTCTACAATCCGTCAGGACTGTATATCAGGCCGCTATATGGGACGGACCCTCCGTCCCGCAAGAAAACCCGCTGAAGTCTCTCCCATGCCGCTGCACATCCACGACACCCTGCGCCGTGAAAAGCGCCTGTTCGAACCGCGCGATCCGAACCGGGTGACCCTCTATGTCTGCGGGCCGACGGTCTATGACTACGCCCATATCGGCAACGCCCGACCGCCGGTGGTGTTCGACGTGCTGGTCCGCCTGCTGCGCCGGACCTACGGCGCGGACAAGGTCATCTACGCCCGCAACGTCACGGACGTGGACGACAAGATCAACCAGAAGGCCGCGAAGGAAGGCGTGCCGATCGGCGAGGTCACGGCCCGCTACGAGGCGGCCTATCTGGCCGACATGGGCCTGCTGAACGTCTCGCCGCCCGATCTCGCGCCGCACGTCACCGACTACATCCCCGCCATCGTCAAGCAGATCCAGGCCATCGTCGAGGCCGGCTGCGCCTATGCCGCCGAGGGGCACGTCCTGTTCGACGTCTCGTCCTATCCGTCCTACGGCTCCCTGTCGGGCCGGAACCTGGACGACATGATCGCCGGCGCCCGGGTGGAGGTGGCCCCGTACAAGAAGAACCCGCACGACTTCGTCCTGTGGAAGCCGTCCAAGCAAGGCGAGCCCGCCTGGGCCAGCCCTTGGGGCGAGGGGCGGCCCGGCTGGCACATCGAATGCTCGGCCATGATCGAACAGACGCTGGGCCTGCCGATCGACATCCACGGCGGCGGCATCGACCTGGTCTTCCCGCACCATGAGAACGAGATCGCCCAGGGCGTCTGCGCCCACGGGCACGCCCACGGCGAGCGGGCGCACGACGAATACGCCCGCTATTGGATGCACAACGGCTTCCTGACCGTGGACGCCGAGAAGATGTCCAAGTCGATCGGCAACGTGCTGCTGCTGCATGACCTGGTGCAGGCCATGCCGGGCGAGGTCGTCCGCTGGGCCCTGCTGAGCGCCCACTACCGCCAGCCCCTGGACTGGAACCAGGCCCTGCTGGAGCAGTCCAAGAAGTCGCTGGACCGCCTCTACGGCGCCCTGCACCGCTCTGCGGGGGTCGAGGCGCTGGACCTCGACCCGCCCGCCGACTTCCTGAAGTCGATCGAGGATGACCTGAACACGCCGGGCGCCATGGCCAGCCTGTTCGCCCTGTCCAGCGAGATCGAGCGCGGCATGACCGCGGGCGACGCCGCCGCCGTGGCCCAGGCGCGCGGGCGCCTGATCGCCTGCGCAGGCGTCCTGGGCGTGCTCCAGGCCGATCCCGCCGCCTGGCTGGAAGGCGACGTGTCCGACGCGCTGCGGGTCGAGGTCGAGGCCCTGCTGGAGCAGCGCGCCGCCGCCCGCGCCGCCAAGGACTGGCCGGAGGCCGACCGCATCCGCGACCGCCTGAACGCCCTGAACGTCGTCGTCATGGACGGCCCCGCCGGCGCGACCTGGCGGCTGAAGGCCTAGGTCGCGCGGGGGCGCCCTCAGCCGGCCGGCGCGATGCGCCAGACGGTGTTGGACAGGTCGTCGGCGACCAGCAGGATGCGCTTGGCCGGGTCGAAGGCGACGCCGACCGGGCGGCCGCGCGCCTTGCCGTCCTTCAGGAAGCCCGTGGCGAAGTCCACCGGCTCGCCGGCGGGCCGGCCGTTGACGAACGGAATCCAGACGACCTTGTAGCCGGACGGGTCCTGACGGTTCCAGCTGCCGTGCATGCCGACGAAGGCGCCGTTGGCGAAGGTCCCGCCGAAGCCGCCGTCGCGGACGAAGTCCAGGCCCAGCGCCGCGACGTGCGAACCCAGGGCGTAGTCCGGGGCGATGGCGCGGGCGACCAGTTCCGGCTTCTGCGGATGGACGCGCGGGTCCAGTGACTTGCCCCAATAGCTGTAGGGCCAGCCGTAGAAGGCGCCGTCGCGGACCTGGGTCAGATAGTCGGGGACCAGCTGCGGACCCAGCTCGTCACGCTCGTTGACCACGGACCACAGCAGGTTGGTGGTCGGCTCGATGGCCAGGGCGGTGGGGTTGCGGATGCCCTCGGCGATGGTGCGGTGGGCGCCGGTCGTCCGGTCGATCTCCCACACCACGGCGCGGTCCTGCTCGACCGCCATGCCGCGCTCGCCGACGTTCGAGTTGGAGCCGATGCCGACATAGAGCAGGCGGCCGTCGGCGCTGGCGGTCATCGCCTTGGTCCAGTGGTGGTTGATCTCCGACGGCAGCTTGGTCACCTGCTGGCCGGGGACCGAGATGCCGGTCTGGCCCGGCTGGAACGGAAATCGCGTCAGGGCGTCCTGCTCGGCGACGTAGAGCGCGCCGTCGACATAGGCCAGGCCGTAGGGGGCGTTCAGGTTCTCGACCAGAACGGCGCGGAGTTCGGGCGTGCCGTCGTTGTCGGCGTCGCGCAGCAGGGTGATGCGGTCGCCGCCCTTCACGCTGCTCTTGCCCTTGGCCTTGATCACGCCGGCGATGACGTCCTTGGGCCGCATCTTGGGCGCGTCCGCGCCGCCCGCGCCCTCGGCCACCAGCACGTCGCCGTTGGGCAGGACCAGCATCTGGCGCGGGATCTTCAAGTCGGTGGCGAAGGCCGTGACCGTGAAGCCGGCCGGGACCGTCGGCAGCTCGCCGTTCCAGCCGGCGGGCGGCGAGATCTTCATCGGCGGGATCAGGGTCTGGTCCAGGCCGGGCAGGTCGGGGCGCGGACCGGTCTGGTTCAGCTCGGGGTCGCTGGGGCTGCCGCAGGCGGCCAGGGTCAGGCTGAGGGCGGTCGCGCCGAGAAGTCGCTTGAGCATCAGACGGTCTCCCGGCGGGTCAGGTTGGAATAGGCGATCCAGCCGGCGGCCAGCGCCAGCAGGGTAGAGAGGATCGACAGGGTCAGGCCGAAGGCGCCCACCGAGCTCCAGGCGTCCTGGCTGTGCTTGAAGATGTTCACCAGGCCGACGATCCAGGCCAGGAACAGCAGGCCGACATAGAGCAGCATCCGCCGGCCGGTCCCGCGCCGCCAGGCCAGGAACAGCTCCACCAGGGCGAAGACGCCGACGATCCCGCCGAAGACCAGGGCGCCGGTGATCAGCCAGGCCGAGAAGTTCGACCACTGGATCTGGGCCGTCCTCAGATAGGCGATGTCTGTGAACAGGGCGAAGGTGAAGAGGGCGATCGGAAACGCCAGCAGCAGGGCGTGTAGGGTGTGAAGCGCGGGTCTGACCCCTGTTCCAGCGAGCATCGGCCTGGTTCCTCCTGATCAGCGAACGTCGATCAGGACCCAATCCCCAGCTTGGCTTTTGGTTTCAGCGGGTTCGCCCTACGTTCCCCCGCCTCGGCTTTGATCGTCATTCCGGGGCGTCCGCGGGGGAACCCAGGAGGACAGTCGCGGCGCCTGATGAGCCCGGCGCCGAGGCACGCCCCCTGGGTTCCGGGTTCCTCGCTGCGCTCGGCCCCGGAAGGACGAACCGGGGAGGGCGATTACCGGATGGCGTGGAGCCGCGCGTCCAGCCAACGCCGGATCGCCGCCCGCGCGCCGCGCGCGGCCGGGCCGCCGAAATGCAGGAAGCCGTGCGGCGTCTCCGGCGCGCGGATCAGGTCGGCGTCCGAGGCCTCGCCCCAGCGGGTCGCCATCAGGAGGCTGTCCTCGAACAGGGGGTCGTATTCCCCGGCCAGGAACAGGGCGGGGGGCAGGCCGGTCAGGTCGGCGTAGAGGGGCGAGACGTCGGGCCGGCGCAGGCCCGCCTCGTCGCGGTCGGGGGCCAGGCGGGCGAGATCGGCCTGCATGGCGGGGCCGTTGAACAGCAGCGTCTCCGGGCCCGCGGACCGGACGCTTTCCGTACCCGAAAGGTCGAAGACGCCGTAGCTGAAGACGCAGCCCTTCACCAGGTCGATCAGGCCCTGGTCGCGCAGGGCGACGGCGGTCAGGGCCGCCAGGTGGCCGCCGGCGGATTCCCCGGAGATGAACAGGTCGGAAGCGCCCAGCCGGTCGACATTGGTCACGGTCCAGTAGGCGGCGTGGAGGCAGTCCTGGATGGCGCAGTCGATGAACACCTTGCGCCGCTCGGACAGCAGGCGATAGTCGACCGAGACGACGCAGAAGCCGTGGCGCGCCAGGTGGGCGTTCAGCCGGTCGTTCAGGCTTGCGCTGCCCAGGACCCAGCCGCCGCCGTGGATGTCGAGGATGACGGCGCGGGGCGGCTCGCTGGGGCGCAGGATGCGCAGGGGGACGGGATGGTCGCCCTCGGTGTGGATGATCTCGACCGTCACGCCGCGCTTTCTCAGGCGGGGAACGGTGACGCGGCCGGCGGCGGCGTCCAGCCACATCGTCAGCCGCTGGCCGGCGTCGATCCGCCACGGATCGGTGCGCAGGCGCGGGGCGCGGGCCAAAACGGCGTTGATGCGGCGCTGGGCGGCCAGCTGCGGCGGCGGGAAGTCGACGGTGTGAGTGCGGAGGGTCATGGGAGGAAGTCAGCCATCGACGAATGTGTCCGCTGCGACGGCCGAGAGATAGGGGAGCGCGGCGCGCGACGCCAGCGCGACGGGAATACCGCTTCGCTTTCGTCTGGACGGCTGCCGAGCGCGTCGCCTAGGGTGGCGGGATGAAGCGGTTCACACCTTTCGGCGCTCTGCTCCTGTGCGGGATCATCGGCCTGCTGACCGGCAAATTCGGGCTGTGGCTTCCGCTGGGGATCGTCGCCTTCATCGTCGTGGCCGTCGCGCAGAGCCGGCTCGCCAAGCCGGGCGCCACGACGGCCGAAACCAAGGACGAGAGCCAGGCCTAGGACCAGTCGACCGTCAGGGTTTCCGACGCTCCCAGATCGTCCTTCCGGGGCTGAGCGGAGCGAAACAACCCGGGATCCAGGGCCACGTTCTCGCTGTCAGACGCCCCGGAAGGACGGTGGGAGCTGAAGGCGAGAGGATCAACCTGCCAGGGCGGCCTTCTTCTCTTCCAGCTCCAGCCATTCCAGCTCGGCCGCCTCGAGGTCGGCGCGGGCCTTTTCGGCGGCCTTCATGGCGGCGTCGAAGGCCTTGGGGTCGCGGGCGTAGAGGGTGGGGTCGGCCAGCGTGGCGTCGTGGCGGGCGATGTCGGCGGGGAGGGTCTCGATCAGCCTTTCCAGCTCCTCCAGGCGACGGGCGTCCTTGTAGGAGAGTTTGGGGGTCTTCCTGGCCGCCGCGGCGGCGGGGGGCGGATTGTCGGCGGCGCGCTGGGCGGCGGCCTTGTCCTGGGGGCGGGGATTGGCGCCGGGCTGGAGGAAGCCGGGATTCTGGCGGATGAAGTCGGTCCAGCCGCCCGGGGTCTCGACGATGTCGCCGCGGCCGTTCAGGGCCAGGGTGGAAGTGGCCAGGCGGTCGATGAAGTCGCGGTCGTGGGAGACCAGGATCAGGGTGCCGTCGTAGCCCTCCAGCAGCTCCTCCAGCTTGTCCAGCGTGTCCATGTCCAGGTCGTTGGTCGGCTCGTCGAGGACCAGCAGGTTGGCGGGCTTGGCCAACGCCCTCGCCAGCAGGAGGCGGTTGCGCTCGCCGCCGGACAGGGTGGAGATGGGCTGCTTCAGCTGGGCTTCCTGGAACAGGAAGTCCTTGGCGTAGGCGGCGACGTGCATCGAGCGGCCGCGCACCAGGATGCTGTCGCCGCCGCCGGGGGTCAGGGCGTCCCACAGGCTCATGTCCGACCTCAGCCCCTCGCGCGACTGGTCGAGGTAGACGGGCTCGAGGTTGGCGCCCATGCGGACGGTTCCCTCGTCGGGGGCGAGCTCGCCGAGCAGCACCTTGACCAGGGTGGTCTTGCCCGCGCCGTTGGGGCCGACGATGCCCAGGCGGTCGCCGCGGATGATGCGGGTGGTGAGGTTGCGGAACAGGGTGCGCTCGCCAAAGCCCTTCGACACGCCCTTGATGTCGGCGACCAGCTTGCCGGAGACGGCGCCGGAATCGACGCCGAGGTTCAGCTCGCGCGGCAGGTCCTTGACCCGTTCGGCGCGGTCGGCGCGCATGGCCATCAGGGCGCGGGCGCGGCCCTCGTTGCGGGTGCGCTGGGCGGTGATGGAGCGGTAGAAGGTGTAGGTCTCGGCCTCGATCTTCTTGGTCAGGCGACGGAGGGATTCGGCCTCTTCCTCCATGACCTTGGCGGACCAGTCGTCGAACTCGATGAAGCCCTTGTTCAGGGTGCGGACGCGGCGGCCCTCCAGCCAATGGACCGTGTCGGTGACGCGGTTCAGGAAGGCGCGGTCGTGGCTGACCACCAAAACGGCGAAGCGCGCCTGGAGGATCTCGTTCTCGAGCAGTTCGATGGCCAGGATGTCGAGGTGGTTGGTGGGCTCGTCCAGCAGCAGCAGGTCGGGCTCTTCGGCGAAGGCCTTGGCCAGGGCGGCGCGGCGGGTCTCGCCGCCGGAGAGGCCCTGCGTGGACTTGGCGGGATCTAGACCGAAGGTGGTCAGCCAGGCCTCGGCGGTCCAGGGTTCGGCCTCGCCGGACGCGGCGTAGTCCAGCAGGGTGTCGCCGGTGATGACCGGCTCCTGCGGCACATAGGCGAAGCGGGTGCCGGCCTGGACGGAGCGGTCGCCGCTGTCGGGCTCGATCAGGCCCATGACGACCTTCATCAGGGTGGACTTGCCGGCGCCGTTCCTGCCGACCAGGGCGGCGCGGCTGCGCGGTTCGACCGCGAGGTCGACGCCGTCGAACAGGGGGCGGGGACCATCCTGGAGGCGGACATCCTTGAGGGCGACGAGGGGGGGTCTGGCTGCCATCTGACTTTCGATCCTCCACCGCGAAGCGGGGAGGGGGACCGCGCGGAGCGAGGTGGAGGGGGCGGAAACGGGCATGATCTAGGGGGTGTGGGGTCGAGATTCCACTGGAAAGGTCTGCGGGACGTCCGCCTTCTCCACCACTCCGTTGTCCCCCTCTCCCGCAGGCGGGGAAGGATCTTTGGGGAGTTGACCGTTACCGTCCAGCCGGTATGTAAGCGCATGGACAGCTCAGCCCGCCGCCGCGCGCCCGACGACACCCGCGCCCAGATCATCGACAGGGCCCTGGAGGTGGCCGCCGAACTGGGCGCGTCGGGCTTCACCCTGGATGCGGTGGCGGCGCGGACGACCGTCAGCAAGGGCGCGCTGCTGCATCATTTCCCGACCAAGATCGCCCTGCTGGAGGGGATGATGGATCACCTGGGGGCTTTGCACACCGACGCCATCCTGGCGGAGGCGGCGCGCGATCCGGAGCCCTATGGCCGCAACGCGCGGGCCTATCTGCGGGCGGCGGTGAACGAGCCGGTGACGCCGCAGGACGTCAGCATCGGCCGGGTGGTGCTGGCCGCCTGCGCCATCGAGCCGACGCTGGCCAAGCGCTGGAACGGCTGGATCGAGCGGGTGAAGACGGACGATCCCAGCGATCCGGTGGGGGCGGACGACGCCCTGATGCTGAGGCTGATCGCCGACGGGCTGTGGATGTCGGACCTGTTCGGGACGCACCAGGTGTCGCAGGCGCAGCGGAAGGCGCTGCTGTCGCTGCTGACGCCCGGACATGCGATCACGGGGAACGACGCATGAGCCCGGCCACCTGGGCGGCGCTGCTGGGCGCCATCGGGCTGGAGGTGGCGGGGACGACCCTGCTGCAGAAGTCCCAGCAGTTCAGCCGGCTATGGCCGACGCTGGGGATGGCGGTCTGCTACCTGGCGGCCTTCTACCTGCTGAGCCTGGCGCTGAAGCAGATGCCGGTGGGGATCGCCTATGCGATCTGGAGCGGGCTGGGCGTGGTGGCGATCTCGCTGATCGGCCTGGTGCTGTTCAAGCAGCGGCTGGACCTGCCGGCGGTGGTCGGCCTGGCGATGATCGTGGGCGGGGTGGTGGTCATCAACCTGTTTTCCAGAGCCGTTTCGCACTGAAACGCCGCGACTTCGCCGGCTTCGCGGCGTATGAGGCGCCGATGCAGCCCTATTGGCAGACCAAGACCCTGGCCGAGATGGACCCGCGCGAGTGGGAGAGCCTGTGCGACGGGTGCGGGCTGTGCTGCGTGGTGCGGTTCGAGGACGAGGACACCGGGGAGGTGATCCCGACGCGGGTGCACTGCAAGCTGTTCGATCCGGAGAGGTGCGCCTGCGCGGACTATGCGAACCGCAAGAAGCACGTGCCGGACTGCATCAAGCTGACGCCCGGCAACATCGAGGCGCTGGAGTGGATGCCGAAGTCGTGCGCCTATCGCCGGATCCACGAGGGGCGGCCGCTGGCGTGGTGGCATCCGCTGGTGTCGGGCGACCGGGAGACGGTGCACGCGGCGGGGGTGTCGGTGCGGGGGCAGACGATCTCGGAGCTGTCGCTGAAGGCGCCCGAGGACGCGCTGGATTTCGAGGCGCCGGAGTGGGCGCTGGAGCGGGGCTGACGGCGCCGGTTCGGGCCGGCGAACCCTCATAATGACGCTGGTCTGAATTCAACGAAATCATGGGCTTGTGCTTTTCTCGAGGCGATCGACGCGCCTGAGGACGCTGGTGCGCTATGGTTGGTTCATGGCGAGAAATGGGGACGAGACGGGGGCCGGGGGCGAGAGCGCCGGCTGGCTGGGGCATGTCTGCGCACGACTGAAGGCGAAGGTGGACGAGGCGCTGGACGCCGTCTGCGACGCGCCGAAGGTCGAGGGCGTGGCGGAGGCCGAGAAGCTGGCGCGGGCGGTCGGCGTGATCGCGCGGGCGGCCAAGGCGGTGGCCGCGCTGGAACCGCGTCTCGTCGCCGACAGCGAAGAGGACGAGATGGGTGGACGGATCTACGACCCCGAGGAAGACGAGCGCCTGCGACGCGAGTTGGCCGCTCACTGCGATCGGCTCGACACCATCATCGAGAGAAAGCGAGCTCGAGACGCTGAAGGGAGCGCCGCTGAGGCGGGAGCTTCGCAAGGCGCGGGTGAACGATCACCAGGTTCAGCCCACGCGACCTGACTGGCGCACGTGGCTGCTGCTGGGCGGTCGGGGGTCGGGCAAGACCTTCGCCGGGGCGGTGTGGATCGACACCATGGCACGCAAGAGCTTGGTGAACCTGGCCCTGGTCGGGCCCGCCTTGCATGATGTGCGCGAGGTGATGGTCGAGGGGCCGTCGGGGATCAAGGCGCTGGCCGATCCGGGCGACCGGCCCCGGTGGGAAGCCGGGCGTCGACGGTTGGTTTGGCCCGACACGGGCTCGGCCGCCTACGCCTTTTCGGCGGAAGACCCCGACAGCCTGCGCGGGCCGCAGTTCCACGGGGCCTGGGCCGACGAGTTCTGCGCCTGGCGGGAGCCGGAGGCGGTGCTGTCGAACCTGAGGTTCGGGCTGAGGCTGGGGAATGATCCGAAGCTGGCGGTGACGACGACGCCCCGGCCGATCCCGGCGCTGCGGCGGCTGATGGCCGAGGCGGGGACGGTGACGGACCGGGCGGGGACGGCGGCCAATGCGGCGAACCTGGCGCCGGGCTTCCTGGCGCATCTGACGGCGCTGTACGGCGGGACGCGGCTGGAGGCGCAGGAGCTGGACGGCCTGGTGGTCGAGGGCGAGGGCGCGCTGTTCCGCATCGAGGATCTGAAGCGGGCGCGGGGCGCGCGGCCGGCCGAGCTGGACCGGGTGGCGGTGGCGGTCGATCCGCCGGCGAGCGCCCACGGGGACGCGTGCGGGATCGTGGTCGTGGGGCGCAAGGAGCGCCGGGCCTTCGTGCTGGCGGACCGGACGGCAAGGGGTCTGTCGCCGCGCGGATGGGCGGGCGCGGTGGCGGAGGCGGTGAGGGATTTCGGAGCGCGGGAGATCGTGGCCGAGGGCAACCAGGGCGGCGAGATGGTGCGGTCGGTGCTGGCGCAGGCGGACTGCGCCGCGCCGGTGAAGCTGGTCCATGCGTCGCGGTCGAAGGCGGCGCGGGCAGAACCGGTGGCCCTGCTGTACGAACAGGGGCGGGTGGTCCACTGCGGGGACTTTCCGGCGCTGGAGGAGGAGATGCTGGCGCTGGGGTGCGGGGGCGGCAGGAGCCCGGACCGCGCCGATGCGCTGGTGTGGGGGATCACGCGGCTGATGCTGGAGGACCGGTCGGAAGGGCCGAGGATACGGGTGATCTGATCCTCCACCGTGGAGCGTAGCGGAACGGGGGAGGGGGACCGCGCGACGTGTGCTGGAGGGGGCGGAGCCGGACTTGGTTTGACCGAGAGGTTCCGTGATTCCGGTTTCCACGTCGGTGCGGCGTCCGCCCCCTCCACCGCTACGCGGTCCCCCTCCCCCGCTTTGCCGGGAGGATTCAGGTTTCAGGGAGATTGCGATGGTTTCGATGCGATGGCCGTTCGGACGGCGGGGGCGGGCGGCCGCGCCCGAGGCGAAGGCGAGCCGGGCGGGGGCGGTGGCGGCCTTCTCGTCCGTGGGAAGGCCCCGGTGGACGCCGAACGACTACGCCAGCCTGGCGCGCGAGGGGTATCAGCGCAACGCGGTGGCCTATCGCTGCGTGCGGATGATCGCGGAGGCGGCGGCCTCGGCGCCGCTGGCGGTGTTCGCGGGGGGCGTCAGGGACGACGCCCATCCGTTGGCGAAGCTGATCCGGCGGCCCAATCCCGAGCAGTCGGGGGCCGAGCTGATGGAGGCGCTGTACGGGGCGCTGCAGGTGTCGGGCAACGCCTATGTCGAGGCGACCGGCGACCTGGATGCGCCGGACGAGCTGTGGGCGCTGCGGTCCGATCGGGTGAAGGTGGTTCCGGGGCGGTCGGGCTGGCCCGAGGCGTGGGATTATTCGGTCGATGGGCGGTCGGTGCGGATCGCGCGGGCGGCGGACGGCTGGGCGCCGGTGATGCACCTGAAGCTGTGGCACCCGCTGGACGACTGGTACGGCCTGTCCCCGCTGGAGGCGGCGGCACAGGGCGTGGACGCGCACAATGCGGCCGGGGCCTGGAACAAGGCGCTGCTGGACAATGCCGCGCGACCGTCGGGCGCGCTGGTGTATGGCGCGCGGGACGGGGAGCGGCTGACCAACGACCAGTTCGAGGCGCTGAAGGCGCAGCTGGACGAGAACTACGCCGGGACGGCGAACGCCGGGCGGCCGGTGCTGCTGGAAGGCGGCATGGACTGGAAGCCGCTGAGCCTGACGCCGGCGGAGATGGATTTCACGGCGGGGAAGCACGCGGCGGCGCGGGAGATCGCCTTGGCCTTCGGCGTGCCGCCGCAGCTGCTGGGGATACCCGGGGACGCGACCTACGCCAACTATCGCGAGGCCAACGCGGCCTTCTGGCGCCAGACGGTGATCCCGCTGGTGAGGAAGGCGGCGGGGGCGATGACGGGGTGGCTGGGCGAGCGGTTCGCCGGCTGCGAGGTGCGGCCGGACCTGGACGCGGTCGCGGCGCTGCAGCCCGAACGGGACGCCCTGTGGGCGCGGCTGGCGGCGGCGAGCTTCCTGACGGACGAGGAACGGCGGCGGATGGCCGGGGTCGGGGCATGATGGAACATCCGAGGAAGATGCCGGCGGCGCTGATCGCGGCGCTGGCGGTGCAGACGATCGCGGGGCTGCTGTGGGCCGGCGGGGCGGCGGCGCGGATCGCGACGCTGGAGCAGCGGGTCGGGGAGCAAAGGCTGGTGGCCGAACGGCTGGCGCGGCTGGAGGCGCAAGGGGAGGCGACGGCGGCGGCGGTGGAGCGGATCGAGCGGAGGCTGGAGGCGGGATGAGGCAGGGAATTCTCCCTCCCCTTCATGGGGAGGGGCGATCGCGGAGCGATCGGGGTGGGGCCCGAAAGGGGCTGTGCGGGTGTGAACTTCCCCACCCGGGCTCGGCCGGCGCCTCGCCGTCCCTCCCCATGAAGGGGAGGGAGAATGCGGGAGCCTTGGTCATCGAGGGCTACGCTTCGCTGTGGGGCGTGGCGGACCTGAACGGCGACGTGGTGCAGGCGGGGGCGTTCGCGGAGAGCCTGGCGAAGACCGGAGCCGAGGGCGTGCGGATGCTGCACCAGCATGAGGGGCGCGCGGTGGTGGGGGTCTGGGATGAGATCGCCGAGGACGCGCGAGGGCTGTTCGTGCGCGGACGGATCGAGGACTGGTCGCCCGAGGCGCGCTTCGCCCGGGCGCTGAGCCGGGCGGGGGCGATGGACGGGCTGTCGATCGGCTATCGCACCGCGCGGGCGCGGCGTCAGGGCCGGCTGCGGGTGCTGAGCGGGGTGGAGCTGTGGGAGGTGTCGCTGGTGACCTTCCCCATGCTGCCGGGGGCGCGGTTCCGCGTCGCCTGACGAGGTCGGCCAAGGCCGGCGAACTTCAACGGAGACATCATGAAAGAGACCAAACAGGCCCCGGCCCACTCCTTTGGCGTGGGGGCGGAGGCGCGCGACGCCGTGCGCGAGGTGATGGCGGCGTTCGAGGCGTTCAAAGGGGCGAACGACGCCCGGCTGGACGAGATCGAGAAGAAGGCGGCGGCCGATGTGCTGCTGGAGGAGAAGGTGGCGCGCATCGACCAGGCGGTCGCGGCGGCCCAGGCGCGGCTGGATCGGGCGATGAGCCAGAACCGGCGCCCGATCATTGGCGGAGAGCCGGCCGAGCCCGCGTCGGCGCCGGAGGCGAAGGCGGCGTGGGACGGGTATCTGAAGACGGGCCAGGCGGCTGGTCTGGAGGTCAAGGCGGGGCTGAGCACCGGGGCGACCTCGGGCGGCTATGTCGTGCCTTATGAGACCGAGCGGGCCATCGAGCGACGGCTGATGACGGTGTCGCCGATGCGCGAGATCGCCACGGTGCGCACGGTGGCGGCCGGCGTGTTCAGGAAGCCGGTGTCGACGGCGGGCGTGGCCTCGGGCTGGGTGGCCGAGACGGCGGCGCGGCCGGAGACGGATCCGGCGACCCTGGCGCTGCTGGAGTTCCCGTCGGCCGATCTCTACGCCAATCCGGCGGCGACGCAGGCCCTGCTGGACGACGCGCTGGTGGACCTGGACGAATGGTTGGCGGCCGAGGTGGAGGACGCCTTCGCCGCCCAGGAGACCCAGGCCTTCGTCACCGGCGACGGGACGAACAAGCCCAGGGGCTTCCTGAGCTATGCGACGGTGGCCGATGCGGACCAGGCTTGGGGCCAGATCGGCTATGGGGCGTCGGGGGCGGCGGGCGGTTTCGCGGCGACGAGTCCGACGGATCGGCTGATCGACCTGGTGTATGCGCCCAAGGCCCAGTACCGGCCGAACGGGCGGTTCGTGATGAACCGAAAGACGGTCTCGGCCGTGCGCAAGTTCAAGGACGCGGACGGCAACTACATCTGGCAGCCGGCGGCGCGGCTGGGCGAGAACGCCTCGCTGCTGGGCTATCCGGTGACCGAGATCGAGACCATGCCGGACGTGGCGGCGAACAGCCTGTCGATCGCCTTCGGCGATTTCCAGCGCGGCTATCTGATCGTGGACCGGGCGGGGGTGCGGGTGCTGAGAGACCCGTATTCGGCCAAGCCCTATGTGCTGTTCTACACCACCAAGCGCGTCGGCGGCGGGGTGCAGAACTTCGACGCGATCAAGGTGATGAAGTTCGCGGCGACGTAGTCGCGCCGCACCGGGCTTAGTGAGTAGGGCTTGGGGCTTAGGGAAGAGGCGGCGGGGGGATCCCTAAGCCCTAATTCCCAAGCCCTGAGCCCTCGATCCTTCCAGACAATCGAGGTGAGACATGACGCAGCCGGTGACGGTGGCGGAGGCGAAGCTGTTCCTGCGCGTCGAGCACGAGGCGGAGGACGGGCTGATCCAGACGCTGGTCGAGGCGGCCCGGGCGCGGGTGGAGGGGGATGTGGGCTTGAGCCTGACGTCGACTTCGCCGGCGCCCTTGCGGCTGGCGGTGCTGATGCTGGCGCTGCGGGCGTATGAGCGCGGCGAGGCGGAGATGGCGGTTGCGCCTGTGGAGGGGTGGATCGCGCCCTATCGCGTGGTGCGGCTGTGAGAATTCTCGCGGGGTTGTTCCGGCCGGTGGAGGCCGAGACGCCGTATGGCGGGCGGAGCGTGACGTTCGAGCCCGTGGGGTCCGCCTGGCTGAAGGGCGGGGCGCGACGACGGCAGGAGCGCGGGGCCGGCGACGAGCGGCATGCGGTGGAGACGATGACGGCGGAGGCGCGGGCCGATGCGCGGCTGGCGGTCGGGCGGGTGCTGCGCTTCGGCGGGGCGGACTGGGCGATCGTGACGGTCGAGGAGGCGCGGCCGGGGCGGGCGAGGCTGGGGCTGGAGCGGACGCGATGATCGATCACGAGAGCGCGTTGCAGAAGGCGGTGCTGGCGGCGCTGAAGGGCGATGCGGCGGTGGATGCGCTGCTGGGCGGGCGGATCTGGGACCATGCCGCGCTCGGAGCGCCGGAGAGCGCCGGGTTTCCGTATCTGCTGATCGGGCGGTGCGAGAGCCGGGCCGTGAATGCAGACGGCGGCGGGGTCGAGCAGAGGCTGACCCTGACCGGCGTGTCGCGGTTCGCCGGATCGGAAGAGGCCAAGGCGACAGCGGCGGCCGTGCGGGCCTGTCTGCACGAGGCGGCGCTGGAGGCGGACGGGGTGCGGACGGTGTCGTTGCGGGTCGTGCTGTCGGACGTGTTCCGGGCGGGCGACGGGCGGCGGACCTATGCGGTGCTTCGGCTGAGAGCGGTGACGGAAGAGATGGGAGAGAGCTGATGGCCGCACAGGCGGGCAAGGACATGCTGCTGAAGATCGAGGGCGCGCCGGGCGTGTTCACGACGGTGGCGGGGCTGAGGGCGCGGACGATTTCGCTGAATGCTCGGACGGTGGATGCGACGGACGGCGACAGCGCGGGGCGGTGGCGCGAACTGCTGGCGGGCGCGGGGGTGAAGTCGGCGGCGGTGGCCGGACAGGGGATCTTTCGCGATGCGGCGTCGGATGCGCTGGTGCGCGAGGCCTTCTTCGAGCAGGCGGCGAAGACGTGGCGGCTGATCGTGCCGGACTTCGGCGTGCTGGAGGGGGCGTTCCTGGTGGCGGCGCTGGAATACGCCGGCGAGCACGCGGGGGAGGCGACCTTCGCCATCAGCCTGGCCAGCGGCGGGGCGATCGGGTTCAGCGCGATCTGATGAACGGCGTGAGAGGCGAGGTCGTCGTCGGTCTGGCGGGCGTGGAGCGCAGGCTGTGCCTGACGCTGGGGGCGCTGGCGGAGATCGAGACGGGGCTGGGCGTCGAGGGATTGGCGGGCGTGGCCGAGCGGATGAGGGCGCTGTCGGCCACGGACCTGATGGTGGTGCTGGCGGCGCTCCTGCGAGGCGGGGGCGAGGTCGGGGCGGTGATTGAGGTGATCGAGCCGCGCGAGGCGGCGGAGGCGATCGCGCGGGCGTTCACGGCCGCCGCCGGATGACTCCTTGGGCGGAGATGTTGCGGACGGCGGCGGCTTTGGGGATCACGCCCGAGGCGTTCTGGCGGCTGTCGCTCAGGGAATGGCGGATGCTGGTCGAGGCGCCGGCGGGGGCGGCGCCGCTGGGACGGGCGGGGCTGGAGCGGATGATGGAGGGATGGCCGGATGGCGGATGAGTTCGAGCCGGGCGGGCTGGACGCCGTGCCGCTGAAGGCGGCCGAGGCGGCGGCGGCGCTGGAGGCGCTGAAGGAGCCGGCGGAGAAGGCGGCGGGGGCGATCGAGGACGCCTTCGGTCGGGCGGGCGACAGCCTGACGCGGTCGCTGGCGCGGGCGGCGGCGGACGGGGAGGTGTCGCTGGGCGAACTGGCGCGGGCGGTGCTGAACGCGGTGAACGCGGCGGCGGGATCGGGCGGGCTGGGCGCGGCGGTGCAGGCGGCGCTGGGATCGTTCGGCGGCGCGCGGGCGGACGGCGGACCGGTGCTGGCGGGCGGCGCCTATCTGGTCGGGGAGCGCGGCCCGGAGGTGTTCCGGCCGGCGACGGGCGGCGTGGTCGAGCCGGTCTCGGGCGGCGGAGTGACGGTGAACGTGTCGGTGGACGGCGGGGCGCCGGCGCTGCTGCGGTCCGAGGCGCAGATCGCCCAGATGCTGGCGCGGGCGGTCAGCCTGGGCGCGCGGCGGATGTGACAGGTCCTCCCCCGCGATGCGGGGGAGGACCTGTCGGTTCAGAGACCCTTCGGATTCGGGCCGAAGCGGTTGTCGCCGGGCTGGCTGTCGGTCAGGCCGATCCAGAGCAGGAAGGCCAAGCCGACCAGGAAGGACAGCAGGAAGACGCCGAAGGCCGGGCCCATGACGGCCAGGGCGGCGGCGGGGTTGTCCTCGTAGTAGTCCGGGGCCATGCCGCCGGCCGCCATGCCGCCGAACATGATGACCATGCCGGCGATCAGCAGGGCGAAGCTGATCAGATAGGGCGCCACGACCAGCCATCCGGTCTTGCCCATGTCGTGAAGGCGCTTCACCGAAATGGCCAGGTTCGGCCAGATCAGGGCCAGCGAGATCAGCCAGCCGAGGATCGGGATCCAGCCCAGAACGACGTTGGCGCCGAAGATGATCAGGAAGCCGATCCAGAAGTGCGACCGGCGCAGGCGGCCGTCGAAGGACAGCATGGCGTGCTGGAAGTCGAAACCCGATCCCGCGGGGATGGGCGCGACGCCCGCGACGCCGGTCGAGGTGGCGGCGCCGGCCAGGATCAGGATCTGGGTCGCTTCGGCGCCCTCGGGAACGAAATCGACGCGGACGCCCGGCGCGGGCGTGGCGGGCGACTGCAGGGCGGCGCTGGAGAAGCTGTAGCGGCCGCCGTCGTCGCCGCTGATCAGGCCGGTTCCGATTGTGCCGTCGTAGCTGAGAACTTCACCGCGCACTGATTTCGCTCCTGTGGAAGCGGCCCCCTCGGCCGTGGGGCGAACATGAACGAGCGGGGATCGACGAACAAGTGAAAGAGGAGAAAGGTTGGGCATGGCCTTCCACGAGGTGCGGCTGCCGGCGCGGCTGGCGTTCGGCTCGACCGGCGGGGTCGAGCGGCGGACGGAGATCGCGATCCTGGCGTCGGGGCACGAGCGGCGCTCGACGCCATGGGCGATGGGGCGCAGGCGCTATCTGATCGGGGCGAACCTGAGGTCGCTGGACGACATGGCCGAGCTGACCGCCTTCTTCGAAGCGCGGCGGGGGCGGCTGTACGGCTTCCGATTCAAGGATTTCGCCGATCACAAGTCGTGCGCGCCGAGCGGTACGGCCGGGCCTCGAGACCAGGCGCTGGGCGTCGGGGACGGGGTGCGGCAAACCTTTCAGCTGGTGAAGCGGTACGGCGACGTCGAGCGGACGATCGCCAAGCCCGCGGCAGGGTCGGTGAGGGTCGCGGTCGGGGGCGTGGAGCTGGCGGCGGGGGCTTTCGCGGTGGATGCGGCGACGGGCGTGGCGACGCTGGAGGCGGCGCCGCCGGCGGGAGCGGAGGTGACGGCGGGGTTTCTGTTCGACACGCCCGTGCGGTTCGATGCGGACCGGATCGAGGCGACGCTGGAGAGCTTCGAGGCGGGACTGATGGCGGCGGTCCCGCTGATCGAGGTTCGGGTCTGAACCATGCGCGACATTCCGGAAGAACTGGCCGTCCGCATCGAGAGCGGGGCGGCGACGCTGTGCCATGCCTGGCGGCTGACGCGGGCGGACGGAGTGGTGACGGGGTTCACCGATCATGACCGCGACCTGGAGGTGGACGGGGTGGTTTGCCGGGCGTCGAGCGGCTGGACGGCGGGCGCCGGCGAGGCGTCGGTCGGGCTGGCGGCGGGGGCGTTCGCGGCCAGCGGGGTGCTGGATGACGAGGCGGTCCGGGACGAGGATGTGGAGGCGGGGCTGTACGACGGCGCTACGGTCGAGCTGTGGCGGGTGGACTGGAGCCGACCGGACCTGAAGGTGCGGCTGTGGGTCGCGACGCTGGCGCGGATAAGGCGCGAGGCTTCCTCGAGCGCAGGGCGGTTCACGGCGGAGCTGGAAGGGCCGATGGCGCGGCTGGAGCGGGTCGTGGGGCGGACCTATGGGCGGATGTGCGACGCGCGGCTGGGGGACGGGCGGTGCGGCGTGAACCGGGCGGCGTTTCCGGGGCGGGCCTGCGACAAGCGGTGGGACACGTGCGTCGGCGTCTTCGGGAACGGGGTGAACTTCCGGGGCTTTCCGGACGTGCCGGGGGACGACTTCCTGACGGCGCATCCGGTCGGCGGCGGGCGGCATGACGGGGGGAGCCGGCGCTGAGGGGCGAGATGATCCTCCACCGCGAAGCGGAGGAGGGGGACCGCGCGCAGCGGGGTGGAGGGGGCGGAAGCGGGCAGGGTGTCAGACGTCTGGCCGCGGAGTCTGCATCCGCCCCCTCCACCGCTTCGCGGTCCCCCTGCCCCGCAGGCGAGGGAGGACCTTTGGCGGTCGCGGCCGCGCGGGGGTGGTTGGGCACGCCGTATCGGCATCAGGCCAGCGTGAGGGGCGTGGGCGCGGACTGCCTGGGACTGGTGCGCGGGGTGTGGCGCGAGGTGGTCGGCGAGGAGCCGCAAGCCGTGCCGGCCTATGCGGCGGACTGGGCCGAGGTGGGGGGCGAGGAGATACTGCTTGACGCCGCGGGGCGGTGGTTGCGGGCGGTGTCGGTCGAGGAGATGCGGCCCGGAGACGTTCTGCTGTTCCGGATGGCGGAGGGGGCGGCGGTGAAGCATTGCGCGGTTCTGAGCGACGTCGGCGGGCCGGAGCCGAGGATGATCCACGCCTATTGGGGCCGGGCGGTGGTGGAGAGCTGGATGGGCGCGTGGTGGCGGAGGCGGCTGGCGGCCGTGTTCCGGTTTCCGGTGGAGGACTGATGGCGCAGGTTGTTCTGGGCGGGCTGGGCGGCATCGTCGGGGGCGGCGTCGGCCGGATCGTCGGCGGGGCGCTGGGGCGGGTCGTCGACAATGGGCTGGTCGGGGCGCTGGGGCCGGCGCGCGAGGGGCCGAGGCTTGAGGCGCTGCGGGTCCAGGGGACGGCCGAGGGGGCGCCGATGGCGTGCGTCTTCGGGCGGGCGCGGGTGACGGGGCAGATCGTCTGGGCCGCGCGGTTCCTGGAGCGGCGCAACGAGAACGGCGGCGGCAAGGGCGGGCCGAGGACGGTCGATCACGACTATTCGCTGAGCTTCGCCGTGGCGTTGGGCGAGGGGCCGATCGACGGGATCGGGCGGGTGTGGGCGGACGGCCGGCCGCTGGAGACGGCGGGGATCACGATGCGGGTGCATCGCGGGACCGAGAACCAGACGCCCGACCCGCTGATCGAGGCGGTGGAGGGCGATGCGCCGGCTTATCGCGGAACGGCCTATGTGGTGTTCGAGGATCTGCCGCTGGGGCCGTTCGGGAACCGGCCGCCGCAGCTGGCCTTCGAGGTGTTCCGGCGCGCGCGGGGCGATCGCCCCCGGCTGGAAGACCTGATGGAGGGCGTGTGCCTGATTCCCGGGGCGGGGGAGTTCGTGCTGGCCACCGAGCCGGTGTCGCGGCGCGAGGGGCTGACGCGGACGGCCAGCGAGAACGTGCACCATGCGGAGGGGCGGCCGGACCTGGCGGTCTCGCTGGACCAACTGCTGGCCCAGGCGCCGAACCTGAAGCGGGTGAGCCTGGTGGTCGGCTGGTTCGGGACCAGCGTGCGGGCCGGGGAATGCGTGGTGAAGCCCGGGGTGGAGCGGCGGGACAAGCCGACGGAGCCGCTGAGCTGGGGCGTGGCGGGGCTGGACCGGAAGACCGCGCATCTGATCAGCATGGTGGACGGCCAGCCGGCCTATGGCGGAACGCCGTCGGACGAGACGGTGCGCCAGGCGGTGCGGCTGATCAAGGCGCGCGGGCTGGAGGTGACGCTGTATCCCTTCGTCTTCATGGACGCGCCCGGATATCCCTGGCGAGGCCGCGTCGCGGGCGACGACGGGCCGGATGCGACGGCGCAGATCGGCGCCCTGTTCGGCGCGGCGGACGGCTGGGGCCTGAGGCGGATGGCGCGGCACTATGCGGCGCTCGCGGCGGAGGTCGGGGCGGACGGGCTGCTGATCGGCTCGGAGATGCGGGGCGTGACGTGGACGCGCGACGCGGAGGGCGGCTTCCCGGCGGTCGAGCAGTTCAGGGCGCTGGCGGCGGAGTGCCGGGCGATCGTCGGGCAGGGCGTGCAGCTGTCCTATGCGGCGGACTGGTCGGAATATTTCGGGCGGCAGCCGGACGGGGAGGCGGTGTTTCACCTGGATCCGCTGTGGGCCGATGCGAACATCGATTACGTGGGGATCGACTGGTATCCGCCGCTGAGCGACTGGCGCGGGGGCGACGGCGGGCTGGATGCGGAGATATGGGCCGGGAAGAACGATCCGGCCTATCTGGCGGCGGGCGTGGCGGGCGGCGACGGGTTCGACTGGTATTACGCCGACGCGGCGGACCGGGCGGCGCAGGCAAGGACGCCGATCGTGGATGGGGCGCACGGCGAGGACTGGCTGTTCCGGCCCAAGGACCTGGTCGGCTGGTGGTCCAATCCGCATCATGATCGGCCGGGCGGGACGCGTTCGGCGACGCCGACGGCCTGGGTTCCGGGGATGAAGCCGATCCGGCTGACCGAGGTCGGCTGCGCGGCGGTGGACCGGGGACCGAACGCGCCCAACCTGTTCCAGGACCCCAAGAGCAGCGAGAACGCCCTGCCGCCGTTTTCCGACGGGACGCGGGACGACGCGGCGCAGCGCGCGGCGCTGGAGGCGATCCTGGGCCATTTCGCGTCGCCGGAGAACAATCCGGTCTCGCCCGTCTATGGCGGGCGGATGCTGGAGGGGGCGGACCTGTGGTGCTGGGACGCGCGGCCGTATCCGGCGTTTCCGGCGCTGGAAAAGGTGTGGGCGGACGCCTCGTCCTGGCGTGCCGGGCATTGGTTGAACGGGCGGCTGGTCGGGGACGGAAGCGACCTGATCGCGGCGGTGCTGAGGCGGGGAGGGGTGGAGGATTTCACCGTCTCGGGCGTGGTCGGGACGGCGTCGGGCTATGTGATCGATCGGCCGATGCGGACGCGCGAGGCGCTGGAGCCGCTGCTGACCGCCTTCGACGTGGTCGGGGCGGAGCGGGACGGGCGCGTCGCGGTGGTCGGGCGCGAGGCGGCCGGAGCCGCGATCGCCGCGGCGGACCTGGTCCTGCCCGAGGACGGAGCGCCGGCGAAGGCGGAGCGGCGGCTGGAGGCGCGGGCGGTCTCGGCGCGGGTGCGGTTCATCGACGAGACGGCGGACTATCAGACCGGGGCGGTGACGCTGCGGACGGATGATGAGGGGGACGACGGGGGGCGGGACCTGGACCTGCCGGTGGTCGGCGCGGGCGACCTGGCGGCGAGCGTGGCGGCTCGCCTGTTGGCGGCGGAGGACGAGGACAGTCTGGTGCTGACGCCGGGGCCGCTGCTGCAACTGAGGCTGGAGCCGGGAGACGTGGTCGCGGTCGAGGGCAGAGCGGGGCTGTGGCGGGTCGAGCGGCTGTCGGCGGACGAGACGCCGACGGCCCGGCTGCGACGGCTGGCGGAACCGGCGCGATCGGACGGGAGCGGTGGAGGCTGGAAGACGGGCGATCCGCCGGCGACGCCCGGCGCGCCGTTCGTCCGGCTGCTGGACCTGCCTCCGCTGCCGGGGTTCGAGGACGACGATCGGCCGCTGGTTGCCGTGGCGGTGGAGCCGTGGCGGGCCATGCAGCTGCATGCGGGCCCGACGGCGGCGGCGCTGACGCCCAGGGCGACGGCGGAGGCGCCGGCGAGCGTGGGACGACTGGCGCAGGCGCTGGCGCCGGGCGTACGGCATCGCTGGGACGAGGCGAACAGCCTGCTGGTCGCCGTCGAGGGTCGGGCGCCCGCGAGCGCGGCGGAGGCGGCGGTGCTGGCGGGGGCCAACCTGATCGCGGTGGAGGCCGGCGGAGGCTGGGAGCTGCTGCAGTTCCGGCAGGCGGCGCTGGTCGGCGCCGGGGTTTGGCGGCTGAGCGGCCTGCTGCGGGCGCGAATGGGGACGGACGAGGCCGGGGATGCGGGGGCCGAGGCAGGCGCGGTCGTGGTGTTCCTGGGCGCCGGCGGCCTGACCCGAGCCGAGGTGGGACGCGAGGAGCGCGGGCTGCCGCTGCTGTGCCGGACAGGACCCAGCGGGGCGCCGCCGGGCGGGGCGGGGTTCGCGCAGACGACCTATGTGCATCGCGGGCGGCACCATCGCCCGTGGCGGGTGGCTGGCCTGGCGGTCGAGGCCGTCGGAGAGGATCGGCGTCTGCGCTGGACGCCGAGGAGCCGCCGTTTCGGCGACAGCTGGGAGGGCGAGACGGCGGCGAGCGATCCCGAGCGCTATCGGATCGACATAGTGAGGGACGGCGCGATCGTGCGCTCGTGGGAGACGGCGGAGGCGTCGGCCGTCTATGCGGCGGCGGACCGGGTCGCCGATTTCTCCAGCGGCGGGGAGGGCCGAATCCGGGTGTCGCAGTGGGGTGAGACGTTCGGCTGGGGCGCCGAGGCGGAAATCGCCCTGGCCTGACGATTATGGCCGGGCCCGCCCCTTTGCGCCGGGCGGCGCATGGACTAACTGAAAGCCACGGATTTTCATTGGAGTGACCGACGACGTGGCGAGCGATCCCTACAAGGAACTGGGCGTTTCGAGAGGGGCGAGCGCGGACGAGATCAAGAAGGCCTTCCGCAAGCTGGCCAAGGAGCTGCATCCCGACAAGAACCCCGGCGACAAGATCACCGAGGACAAGTTCAAGCGGGTGACGGCGGCCTTCGACCTGCTGGGCGACCCCGAGAAGCGCAAGAAGTACGACGCGGGCCAGATCGACGCCGACGGCAATGAGCAGTTCCGCGGCTTCGGCGGCGGCAGGCCGGGCGGCGATCCGTTCGGCCAGGGCGGGTTCAGCCATGCGGGCGGACCGGGCGGGCGGGCCAATTTCGAAGGCATCGACCTGGACGACCTGTTCGGCATGTTCGGCGGCGCGGGACGACAGCGCGGGGCGCGGGACTTCACCGCGCGCGGCCAGGACGTGCGAGCGACGCTGGAGATCAGCCTGGAGGACGCGATCGCCGGTGCGACGCGACGCATCCAGTTCTCGGACGGCCGCACGCTGGACGTGACCATTCCCAAGGGCGCGTCGGACGGGCAGGTGATCCGCCTGCGCGGGCAGGGGGCGCCGGGCCGAGGGGCCGAGAACGGCGACGCCCTGATCGAGCTGAAGATCGAGCCGCATCCCGTCTATCGCCGCGAGGGGGCGGACCTGACCATGGACCTGCCGGTGTCGGCCCCCGACGCGGTGCTGGGCGGCAAGGTGCGCGTGCCGACGCCCGAGGGCGTGGTGCAGATGACCATTCCGGCCGGGTCGAATTCAGGCAAGGTCTTGCGGCTGAAAGGGCGTGGGGCGTTCGCCAACGGCAAGCGCGGGGACCTGCTGGCCAAGCTGGTCGTCACCCTGCCTGAGCCGCCGGACGAGGCGCTGGTGAAGTTCGCCGAGGAATGGCGGGCCAAGCGGCCGTATACGCCGGGGCGGTGAGCGCGCTCAAGCAGCGCGAAGCGCGGCAGCGCCAGGAGAAGCGCCATGATCAAGAAGCCTGATGTAAAGCCTGCACGGCCCTGGTTCTCGGCCGGGCCGACGGCGAAACGGCCGGGCTACAGCCTGGCGGCCTTGCCGCACGCGCTGCTGGGACGGGGCATCCGGGCGCCGGCGGTGGTGGAGCGGTTCGCGCATGGCCTGCGGCTGACGCGGGCGGTGCTGGAAGTCCCGGAGAGCCATGTGATGCTCTATACGCCGGGGTCCGACACGGGCGCGGTGGAGGCGGCGCTGTGGGGCATGCTGGGCCCGCGGCCGGTGCAGGTGGTCGCCTATGAGAACTTCGGCCTGACCTGGCTGGCGGACGTGAAGGAGCACCTTGGGCTGGAGCCCGAGGCCCTGACCGCGCCCTGGGGCGAACTGCCGGACCTCTCCAAGGCGGACTGGACCAAGGACGTGGTGTTTCCGTGGAACGGCACCACCTCGGGCGTGCGCGTGGCGGACGGCGACTGGATCGCCGACGACCGCGAGGGGCTGGCCATCTGCGACGCGACGTCAGCGGCCTTCGCCATGCCGCTGCCGTGGGACAAGCTGGATGTGACGACTTTCAGCTTCCAGAAGGCGCTGGGCGGCGAGGCGGGCATAGGGGTGATGGTGTTGTCGCCGCGCGCGGTGGAGCGGCTGGATACATATCGGCCGGAGCGAGCGGTGCCCAAGGTGCTGCGGATCACCGACGGCAAGGGGTTCGACCGGGCGCTGGCGGACGGGGTGGCGATCAACACCTTCTCGATCTTGACGATCGAGGACTGGATCGACGCGCTGGACTGGGCGCGGGCGGCCGGCGGCTTGTCGGAGCTGATCGGGCGGACGAACGCCAACTATGCGGCGCTGGCGACGTGGGTGGAGAAGACCGCCTGGATCGACTTCCTGCCCGAGCGGCCGGAGATACGCTCGACCACGTCGGTGTGCCTGAAGTTCGTCGATCCGCGGGTCACCGGGCTGGACGCCCAGGGGCAGAAGGCGTTCGTCACGCGGTTCAAGGCGCTGCTGGAAGGCGAGGGCGCGGTGTACGACATGGAGCCGCACCGCAACGCGCCGCCGGGCCTGCGGCTGTGGTGCGGATGCACGGTCGAGACGGCGGACGTGGTCGCGGCGACGCCATGGCTGGAATGGGCGTTCGAGACAGCGCTGCGATCCTCCCCCGAGTAGCGTAGCGGAACGCGGGAGGGGGACCGCGCGCAGCGTGGTGGGGCGGACATCGCGCCGGGCGCTTCCGATTGGGTCTGCGATCTGATCATAGGTCGGTGCGGCGGCCGCCCCTCCACCACTTCGTGGTCCCCCTGCCCCGCAAGCGGGGGAGGATCAAGAGGGACGACACCGGACGATTCCCCCGCTATAGGCTGCGCCCGCGTTCGGGGCGGCGCTGGCGCGACGCCCCGATGAGGTTGACGCGTTCTTCGAGAAGAACGCTTGGGCGGAGACAGTGCTTTGGCGAACGTTGCGGTGGTCGGCGCCCAGTGGGGCGACGAGGGCAAGGGCAAGATCGTGGACTGGCTGTCGAACCGCGCCGACATGGTCGTGCGGTTCCAGGGCGGCCATAACGCGGGTCACACCCTGGTCGTCGACGGCAAGGTCTACAAGCTGGCGCTGCTGCCCTCGGGCGTGGTGCAGGGCAAGCCGTCGATCATCGGCAACGGCGTGGTGGTCGATCCCTGGCACCTGGTCGGCGAGATCGAGAAGATCACCGCCCAGGGCGTGGCGATCACGCCGGACATCCTGACCATCGCCGACAACGCCTGCCTGATCCTGCCGATCCATCCGGCGCTGGACGTGGCGCGCGAGGCGGCCGCCAGCGCGCCGGGCGCGCGAATCGGCACGACGGGACGGGGCATCGGCCCGGCCTACGAGGACAAGGTGGGGCGCCGCGCGATCCGGGTCTGCGACCTGGCCGACGCGGACGACCTGAAGGTCAAGATCGATCGGCTGCGCTCGCACCACGATCCGCTGCGCGCGGGCCTGGGACTGGAACCGATCGATCCGGAGGCGCTGCTGAATCAGCTGCTGGAGATCGCGCCGAAGATACTGCCCTATGTGAAGCCGGCCTGGCGCGTTCTGGATCAGGCGCAGAAAGCGGGCAAGCGGGTGCTGTTCGAGGGCGCGCAGGGCGCCTTCCTGGACGTGGACCACGGGACCTACCCGTATGTGACCAGCTCCAACACCGTGGCCGGACAGGCGGCGGCGGGCTCGGGCCTGGGCCCGCGCGGGGTCGGCTATGTGCTGGGGATCGTGAAGGCCTATACGACGCGCGTGGGCGAGGGGCCGTTCGCGTGCGAGCTGGACGACGAGGTAGGCCGGCACCTGGCCACGGTGGGTCGCGAGGTGGGCGTCAACACGGGCCGGGCGCGGCGCTGCGGCTGGTTCGACGCGGTGCTGGTGCGGCAGTCGGTGGCGATCAACGGGATCGACGGGATCGCCCTGACCAAGCTTGACGTGCTGGACGGGCTGGAGACCCTGAAGATCTGCGTCGGCTATCGGGTGAACGGCGAGGTGCTGGACTATCTGCCGTCCAGCCTGAAGGACCAGGCGGCGGCCGAGCCGGTCTTCGAGGAGTTGGAAGGCTGGAGCGAAAGCACGGCCGGGTCGCGCAGCTTCAAGGACATCAACGCCAACGCCATCAAATATGTGCGGCGGATCGAGGAACTGATCGGCGCGCCGGTGGCCCTGCTGTCGACCAGCCCGGAGCGGGACGACACCATCCTGATGCGCGATCCGTTCCAGGACTGATCCAGACGGGCACGCGTTCAACCGCTCCTTAACGGTGGGCGGGTTAAGCATATTCCCCTAGCCAGGGAGCCCCGCCTTGTTCACCGCCGACTCCAGAACCCTGAGTCGCATCGCGCCCGCGGTGCGCCGGGTGGCGATTATCGATCCGACCGCGTCTTCGGCGCGCCTGCTGACGGACATCCTCAAGGGCCTGGGGGCGCGCGAGGTCTATGTCGAGGGCGACGAGGAGCAGGCGCTGGAGCTGATCCGCGACGTCGAACCCGGCATCATCTTCACCGAGCGCACCGGCCAGAAGCTGAACGGCGAAACGCTGGCGCGGCGGATCCGACGCTCGTCCATGAGCTGCCGCATGGCTCCGATCATCATGGTGACGGCCGAGGCCACCGCCCTGACCATCCGCGGCGCGCGCGACGCCGGCGTGCATGAGTTCCTCCGCAAGCCCTTCACCACCGGCGACCTGTTCAAGCGGGTCGAGAACGTGGCGCTGAAACCTCGCCCGTGGGTGGAGGCGGTCGGTTATGTCGGGCCCGACCGGCGGCGCTTCAACTCGGGCGAATACAGCGGGGCGCGCAAGCGTCGCGGCGACACGAACGCCGGCAGCGTGGTGGATGTGCGCGACCAGGCCATGCGCATCCTGGTCGCCGCCATGACCCAGTTCGACCAGGATCCGACGCAGGCGGTGAGGGCGATCCGCCAGCAGGCGGAGACGCTGAAGGGTCTGGCGGTGCGGACGGCGGACGCCAAGCTGGCGATCGCGGCGGCGGCGCTGGAAGGGCAGCTGGCGTCAGGCGCGTCGACCAAGGCGGGCCTGGCCCAGCCCGTCGGGGCGATCCTGTCGCTGAACCATGCGGCGGCTACGCCGACGGCCCGGGCAGGGTAGCGATCCTCCCCCGTTCAGCTGCGCTTCACGGGGGAGGATTTGGGGTCAGGCGTTGACCAGGTTCCGCTCTTCGGCGGCGGCGCGCATGGCCTTCTGGAGCTTCTCGAAGGCGCGGACCTCGATCTGACGGACGCGTTCGCGCGACACGCCGTACTGGCCGGCGAGCTCCTCCAGGGTGACCGGATCGTCCTTGAGGCGGCGTTCCGTGAGGATGTGCTTCTCGCGGTCGGTCAGCTCCTCCATGGCCTCCTGCAGCAGGCCCATGCGGATGCCGCGTTCCTCGTCCTCGGCCAGTTGGGTTTCCTGAGACACCGCGTTGTCGTCGGCGAGCCAGTCCTGCCATTCGCTTTCGCCGTCGGCGCGCAGCGGCGCGTTCAGCGAGGCGTCGCCGCCCAGGCGACGGTTCATGTCGGTGACCTCCTGCTCCGACACGCCCAGCTTGGTGGCGATGGCCGACAGGTGTTCCGGACGCAGGTCGCCTTCCTCGAAGGCGGAGATCTGGCTCTTGGCCTTGCGCAGGTTGAAGAACAGCTTCTTCTGCGCGGCCGTGGTGCCCATCTTCACGAGCGACCAACTGCGCAGGATGTATTCCTGGATCGAGGCGCGAATCCACCACATGGCGTAGGTGGCCAGGCGGAAACCCTTGTCCGGATCGAATTTCTTGACGGCCTGCATCAGGCCGACGTTGCCTTCGGAGATCACCTCGCCGATGGGCAGGCCGTAGCCGCGATAGCCCATCGCGATCTTCGCCACGAGGCGCAGGTGCGAGGTGACGAGGCGGTGGGCGGCTTCGGGGTCCTGATGCTCGGACCAACGCTTGGCGAGCATGAACTCCTCGTCCTTGGTCAGCATCGGAAACTTGCGGATTTCCGTCAGATAACGCGACAGCCCCTGTTCGGGCGACATGATCGCGAGCGTGTTGTTTGCAGCCATGCTTCTGGTCCCTCCGACCGTCTAAACGAGCGGGCTCTTCGTCATCGACCACACGTGTGCATCGACATCTCACCCCTCAACCGGACAAGTAGCGATGGGTTGCCTCTGTTTTTAGAGGCGGATCGTCACACGAAAGCGTGACAGTTGCCCAGGCGCCACTCGCGCCGATCGACGTCTCATATAGAACAAAGACGGTTGCTGTTCAAGGGTCGCTTCCAGTCGTCTGGACAAGGCGAAGATCGGATGTGACACCGGTATCAACAGCGTCTGGGAGGAGCGAATGGACGGGATGACACGACGCGGAGCGCTGGCGACGGCGGCGGCGCTGGGCCTTTCGGCGGGAACGGCCTGGGCGCAGTCGGGCGAGGTGGAGCGGTGGGGGCTGTTCGAGGTCGTGCTGAAGGCGAGCGCGGACGGCAATCCGTTCGATGTGGCCCTGACCGGCGTATTCACGAACGGAGCCGCCACCGTGCGGGCGCCCGGCTTTCACGACGGCGACGAGATCTGGCGCATCCGCTTCTCGCCCCCGGACACGGGGGAGTGGCGGTGGACGACGGAGAGTCCGCTGGCGGACCTGGACGGTCGCAGCGGGCGGTTCACGGCGACGGCGCCGAGCGGCGGCAACCATGGCCCGGTGAGCGTGGCGGAAACCTATCACTTCGCCCATGCCGACGGGACGCCGTTCCGGCAGATCGGCACCACCAGCTACGGCTGGACGCACCAGCCCGAGGCGACGCGGCGCCGGACGCTGGAGACGCTGAGCGGCGCGCCCTTCAACAAGATCCGCATGCTGGTCCTGCCCAATGGGGCTGTGGCGACCAACACGCCGCTGTCGCCCTTCGCGCGGACGGGGACGGGAGAGACCGATTGGGACCCCACGCGGTTCGAGCCGGCCTTCTTCCAGCGGCTGGACGCCTGCGTGGCGGCGCTGTGCGATATGGGGGTTCAGGCGGATGTGATCCTGTTCCATCCGTATGACGAGGCCTCCGGCTTGCATGCCATGCCGGCCAATCTTGATGCGCGCTATGTGCGCTATGTCGTGGCGCGGCTGTCGGCCTATCGGAACGTCTGGTGGTCGATGGCCAATGAGTTCGACATCCTGAAGAAGTCGGACGAGGACTGGGACCGGCTGTTCCAGGTGGTGCGGGACGCCGATCCGCACGGCCGGCTGCGATCGATCCACAACTGGCGGCGGCTGTACGACAACGGCAAGCCCTGGGTGACCCATTCCAGCATCCAGAACGGGTCGGCCGTGCTGGACGACGCCCGGGCCGAGACCTATCGCAGCGTCTGGAAGAAGGCCGTGGTGTTCGACGAGGTCTGCTACGAGGGCTCGATCGACGAGCGGTGGGGCAAGCTGACCGGGCCGGAGATGGTGCGGGCCTTTTGGCACGGACTGATCGGCGGGACCTATGTGGGGCATTCCGAGTGCTTTCCTCGGGAAGGCGGGACGCCGGGCGGCTTCTGGTTGGGAGAAGGCGGGGAACTGCGCGGCGAGAGCGCGCCGCGTCTGGCCTTCCTGAAGTCGATCATGGAGGCGGGGCCGACGCCGGGCGTTGATCCGATCGACAAGTGGTGGGAGCAGCACCTGGGCGGGGCGCCGGGACGCTATTACCTGCGGTACTTCGGCGATGAAGCGCCGGCCGAATGGGCCGTGGACCTGCCGCGCGACGAACTGGAGGGTGGAGAGCGATTCAGGGTCGACGTGATCGATACGTGGAACATGACCGTCGAGCCACACCCGGGCGTCTTCACCGTGCAGCGGCGGGCGGACACCAAGTATTATTTCCATGACCCGGAGCGGCCGACGGTCAGTCTGCCGGGGCGGCCGTGGATGGCGGTGCGGGTGACGCGGGTCTGATCGACCTAGGAGTCTGCCGCTGAAGGTTGACTGCGTGACCGGCACGTCTCAGTTGTGTCCTGACGCGACGTGCTCGACAGGGGGAGTCATGATCGGACCGACGTGCCCGAGATGCGGTAGGTTGGCGCCTTTCCGGAAAACCCAGATGGGTCTTGGAAGACCATTCCCCTGCGCCGGCTGTGGGGCGCCCCTCCTGATTTCCAGAAGCAACGCCCTGTGGCTCGGGTCGGGCCTGCTTTTCGTCTTCCTGCTGGGCCGGGGCCGCTTTCCGTCGGAATGGGGCGGCGACATCGGCCTGTTCGCCGCGGTGGTGGTCGTCGGCCTGCCGGTCACATGGACGCTGACGAGAGTTCGACTGGCTGAAGGCTAGTTCAGGAGAGCGCGGATGGCGGCGACGGCTTCGCCCCACGCCGCGGCGTCGCCATCGTGCTTGTCCGGGTGGAGCGGCTGCAGGGCGCGGACGGCGTCGGCGATAGCGGGGTCGGCGGAGGTCGGCGGCGGGAGGTCCTGGGCGGCGGCGAAGGCGGCGAGGGCGGCGCGGTCCTGGGTCGAGCGGTTGGGTTCGGCGGGCGCGTCGAGGCGGTGGCCCGCCCAGCGGATGGCGGCGACGATCTGGTCGCGAAAGCGGGGGTCGTCCCAGGTCGAGGGAGTGTGGCCCAGGTTGGTGTAGAAGAGACGGCCGTCGCCGATCCGGCGGACCCAGGTGACCGGCACGGGGTAGGGGCGTCGCAGGGGGCCGGCGCTCATGTCCAGCGTCTGGAGCACGCGAACGCGGTCGGGGTCGAAGCCGGCGTACTGGTAGATTTCCTCGGCGTGGTCGGTCCCATCGGGCCACATGGCGGCGAGGGGGTGCGAGGGCTCGAGGTTCGACAGGCGGATAGGCATGCCCTGGGTCCAGGGATGGCCGTCGAATTGGCCGCCGAGGAAGGCGGTGTAGGCCGCCTCGCCGCCCTCGAAGTCCAGCTGGGTGTCGGCGGCGCTGTGGATGCCGACGAAGCCGCCGCGGCCGCTCTCGATCCAGGCGACGATCGCGGCCCAAGTCTCCCGATCGATGGGCAGGGCGCCGGTGGTGGAAAAGACCAGGACGTCGAGATCGGCGAGGCGACCGGCGGTCAGGTCGCGGGCGTCCTGGGTCAGTTCGACGGTGAAGGCGCCGCTGTCGGCGGCCATGGTCTGCAGCGCGATCTCGGACGGGGCGAGGCCGCCGGGCGGGCGACGCACCGTCTCATGCACGAAGCCGACGGACTGGCTGAGGTAGAGGATGCGCAGGGGCGGTTCGGGGGATTGAGCGGCGGCGCCGGAGGCCAGGCTCAGCGCCGTCATCAGGACGATCACCCAGCGGATCACGGCGTCAGAGCCCCAGGATGCCGCGATAGGTCGGATGGACCACGTCGGCGTGCTCGGGATGTTTCTGCAGATAGGCCGAGAAGAAGGGGCAGACCGGCAGGATCAGAAGTTCGCGCGCCTTGGCGTCGGCGATGACGTGCTTGGCCAGGCGGCTGGCGATGCCGCGCCCCTCGAGCCGCTGCGGCACCAGGGTTTCGGTGATCATCAGGTTCGGCGCGGAGAGGTTGTAGGTGACCACGGCGAAGTCGCCCTCGACGGGCAGTTCGTACTGTCGGTCGGCGTCGTCGTGGATTTCCGGATCGAGCATGACGGGCCTCAGAGGTTGGCGAGGAGGGCTTCAAGCGCCTGCATATCAGCGGGCGGGGCGGTTTCGAAGCGCAGACGCTCGCCGGTGACAGGATGCACGAAGCCGAGGACCGCGGCGTGCAGGGCCTGGCGGGTCAAGCCGGCCTCGGCGATAGCGGCGCGGACCGGGGCGGCGGGGCTGCCCGAACCGTAGGTCGCGTCGCCCAGGATCGGCGACCCCTTGGACGACAGGTGCACGCGGATCTGGTGGGTGCGCCCGGTATGCAGGGTGCAGGCGACGCGCGCCGCCAGGGGGGCGCCTCCGGCCTTGGCGGCGTGGCCGAAGGTGGTTTGGACGACATAGTCGGTGACGGCCTCGCGCCCGCCGGAGCGCAGGACGGCCATCTTCTTGCGGTCGCCCGAGGAGCGGCCGAGGCGGGTCTCGATCCGGTCCTTCGAGGGAGACGGGGCGCCGCGGGTCAGGGCGATGTAGGTGCGCTCGATGTCGTGGGTGGCGAACAGGGCCGAGAGACCGGCGTGGGCGCGGTCGGTCTTGGCGGCGACCATGACGCCGGAGGTGTCCTTGTCCAGCCGGTGGACGATGCCGGGGCGGGCGACGCCGCCGATGCCGGACAGGCCGGCGCCGCAATGGGCCAGCAGGGCGTTGACCAGGGTGCCGGTCTCGGACCCCGGCGCGGGATGGGCGGCCATGCCGGCGGGCTTGTCGATGACGATCAGGTCGGCGTCCTCGAACAGGACGGTCAAGGGGATGGCTTCCGGCTGGGGATCGGCCGGGGCGATGGGGGGCAGGGCGACGGCGTAGAGGCCGGGCTGGGCCTTGGCGGAGCCGCCGGTCAGGGGCAGGCCGTCGCGGCTGACGGCGCCGCCGGCCAGCAGGGCCTGGAGGCGTGCACGCGACAGGCTGGGAAACGCCTCCGCCAGGACCTTGTCGAGCCGGACGCCGGACGCGTCGATATGCGCCTCCAGCACCACGGCGGGGGCTTCGTCATCCTCTTCGATCAGGTCGGGGCTGGACACCGGCCCTCCCTAGCACGACACGCCGCTTGCGCGAGGCCGCGGCGCCGTTCGATGCGAGGCGGGCAACTCGCGACGCACGGCGGAACACGCGCGAGGCGCTGGATCGCGCGGAATGGGACCTGCACCGGGTGCGGCGCGAACTGGCCGGCCGCTACCCGGTCTGACGGTCGTCAGGCGGCCTTCACGGCGGCGCCGCGGAAGGACGGGTCGAGTTCGCCCGAGGCGTAGCGCTTGGCCATCTGGGCGGTGGACATGGGGCGGATCTTGGACGCCTGACCCTCGCAGCCGAACTGGAGGTAGCGCTCCATGCAGAGCTTCTTCATCGCCTCCTTGGCGGGCTTCAGATAGGCGCGCGGATCGAACTCGCCCGGCTTCTCCATCAGCACCTTCCGGATGGCCCCCGTCATGGCCATGCGGTTGTCGGTGTCGATGTTGACCTTGCGCACGCCATGCTTGATGCCGCGCTGGATCTCCTCGACCGGCACGCCCCAGGTCTGGGGCATCTGGCCGCCGTATTGGTTGATGATGTCCTGGAGTTCCTGCGGCACGGAAGAACTGCCGTGCATCACCAGGTGGGTGTTGGGCAGCCGGCGGTGAATCTCCTCGATCACGTTCATGGCCAGGATGTCGCCGTCCGGCTTCTTGGTGAACTTGTAGGCGCCGTGGCTGGTGCCCATGGCGATGGCCAGCGCGTCGACCTTGGTGGCGGCGACGAACTCGACCGCCTGGTCCGGGTCGGTCAGCAGCTGGGAGTGATCCAGCTTGCCCTCGAAGCCGTGGCCGTCCTCGGCCTCGCCCATGCCGGTCTCCAAGGAGCCCAGCACGCCCAGCTCGCCCTCGACCGAGACGCCGCAGCTGTGGGCCATCTCGACCACGCGGCGGGTGACGTCGAGATTGTATTCGTAGCTGGCGGGGGTCTTGGCGTCCTCTTCCAGCGAGCCGTCCATCATGACGCTGGTGAAACCGTACTGGATGGCGGTTGCGCAGGTCGCCGGGCCGTTGCCGTGGTCCTGGTGCATGCAGACAGGGATATGCGGATAGAGCTCGGCCAGGGCGTCGATCAGCTTGGCCAGGACGATGTCATTGGCGTAGCTGCGGGCGCCGCGGCTGGCCTGAATGATCACGGGGGCGTTGACCTCGTGGGCCGCCTCCATGATCGCGAGCCCCTGCTCCATGTTGTTGATGTTGTAGGCCGGCAGGCCGTAGTCGTTCTCCGCCGCATGGTCGAGCAGCTGTCGCAGCGTGATGCGCGCCATTGGGTAATCTCCTGAGCCGATAGTCTTTTTGTTGGTCGAATCTTAGCGCCGACCACGCCCCAAGTCACGCCATGTTACAGGCGCGTCGAAGCGCAGTCCTTATAGGCGGATAGAACGGCTCGGGTTGCGCGGGGACGCGAAAATCCCCGGGCTGCGTCAGGCGCGCAACGCTTCGACGCCCGGCAGGACCTTGCCCTCCATCCATTCCAGGAAGGCGCCGCCGGCGGTGGAGACGAAGGTCATCTCGTCCGAGACGCCGGCGTGATTCAGGGCCGCGACCGTGTCGCCGCCACCGGCGACGGCGACGAGGGCGCCGGACTTCGCCAGGTCGGCGGCGGCCTTGGCGGCCTTGACGGTGGCGGCGTCGAACGGCGGGACCTCGAACACGCCCAGCGGGCCGTTCCAGATCAGGGTCTTGGACAGGGCCATGGCCTTGATCAGCTTCTCGACCGTCAGCGGGCCGGCGTCGAGAATCTTCTCCTCGTCGCCGATGGGCTCGCGGGTCAGGACGGTGCGGGTCTCGGCGCCCGGCTTCACCTCGGGGGCGATGACGACGTCGATCGGCAGCAGGATCTCGCAGCCCCTGGCGTCGGCCTCGGCCAGGATTTCGCGGGCCGTGTCGGCCATGTCCTTCTCGGCCAGCGAGCCGCCGATGTCGACGCCCTGGGCATGGAGGAAGGTGTTGGCCATGCCGCCGCCGATGGCCAGGCGGTCCAGCTTGCCGACCAGGTTCTTCAGCAGGTCCAGCTTGGTCGAGACCTTGGAGCCGCCGACGATGCCCAGCACCGGCTTCCGGGGATTGCCGAGCGCGGCGTCCAGGGCCTCCAGTTCGCGGCGCATCGATTCGCCGGCGTAGGCGGGCAGCAGGCGCGCCAGGCCTTCTGTCGAGGCGTGGGCGCGGTGGGCGGCGGAGAAGGCGTCGTTGACATAGAGGTCGCCGAGGTCGGCCAGCTGCTGGGCGAAGGCGGGGTCGTTCTTCTCCTCGCCCTTGTGGAAGCGGACGTTCTCCAGCAGCACCACGCCGCCCGGATCGACATCGGCGATGACGGCCTTGGCCTCGTCGCCCACGCAGTCGTCGGCGAAGCGGACGGGGGCGCCCAGCAGGCGCTCCAGATCGTCGACCACGGGCTGCAGGCTCATCGACGGCACGCGCTCGCCCTTGGGCCGGTCGAAGTGGGCCAGAAGCGCGACCCTGGCGCCGGCGTCGCGCAGGCGCTGGATGGTCGGCAGGGCGACCCGCAGGCGGGTGTCATCCGTGACCTTGCCGCCCTCCATCGGCACGTTGAAGTCCACGCGGACCAGGGCGGTCTTGCCGGCGAGGGAGCCTAGGTCCTTGGGGGCGTCGTCGAGGGTGCGGAAGGTCATATCGGTCTCCATGATCCTTCTCCCATTGGGAGAAGGTGGCCGCGAAGCGGACGGAGGAGAGTCGGGTCTCACCAGAAACGCACGACCCTCACCCCTTCGCGCAAGGCCGATCGCCTGACGGCTCTCGGGCGCTCAAGCCCTCTCCCAGCGGGAGAGGGAAGCATGTCTTACAGGAACTTCGCCATCACAAGCGCGGTGTCGGCCATCCGCGTCGCGAAGCCCCATTCGTTGTCGTACCAGCTCAGCACACGGGCCAGCTTGCCGTCGACGACCTGGGTCTGAGGCAGGGCGGCGGTGGAGGAGGCGGCGATGTGGTTCAGGTCGCTGGACACCAGCGGGTCCGCCGTCGTGAACAGGACGCCCTTCATCGGGCCGTCGGCGGCGGCCTGGAGCGCGGCGTTGATCTCGTCGACCGAAACCTCGCGGCCGGCGACGACCTTCAGGTCGACGACCGAGACGTTCGGCGTCGGGACGCGGATCGACGAGCCGTCCAGCTTGCCCTTCAGCTCCGGCAGGACCAGGCCCAGGGCCTTGGCGGCGCCGGTCGAGGTCGGGATCATCGACAGGCCGGCGGCGCGGGCGCGGTACAGGTCCTTGTGCATCGTATCCAGCGTCGGCTGGTCGCCGGTGTAGGAATGGATGGTGGTCATGTAGCCGCGCTCGATGCCGAACAGGTCGTTCAGCACCTTGGCGACCGGGGCCAGGGCGTTGGTGGTGCACGAGCCGTTGGAGACGACGATGTCGTCGGCGGTCAGGGTCTCGTGGTTGACCTTGAAGACGATGGTCTTGTCGGCGCCGTCGGCGGGGGCGGAGACCAGGACGCGCTTGGCTCCGGCCTTCAGGTGCGCGCTGGCCTTGTCCTTGGCGGTGAAGATGCCGGTGCACTCGAAGGCGATGTCGACGTTCAGATCCTTGTGCGGCAGGTTGGCCGGGTCGCGCTCGGCCGTGACCTTGATCTTGCCCAGGCCCACGTCGATCCAGTCGTCGCCGCTCTCGACCGTGCCGGGGAACCGGCCGTGCACCGAGTCATAGCGCAGCAGATGGGCGTTGGTGGCCACCGGCCCCAGGTCGTTGATCGCCACCACCTCGATGTCGCGACGGCCGTGCTCGACGATCGAGCGGAGGACGAGGCGGCCGATACGGCCGAAACCATTGATGGCGACGCGAACGGTCATGGGTGGGGCTCCTCTGAACGGTTTGTTGTTGGGCGTTTCAATGAGCCGGGGCGCGACGCGTTTCAACCCCGTCCGCATAACATCGCGCGTTCGACTGTTACGCCTGCAGCCTTCCAGGCAAGAAACACCCTTTGACGGGCCCCAAGATCAATGTCGCGCAAAAATCGTGCGAAGACGGGTTGCTTTGCGTCGGGGGCTATGGTTTCTTGCGTTCGAACAAGGGAGCCAGCCCGTGGCCACGATGATGCGCGACATGAAGGGACGCACCGCTGAAGCGGTCGCCGTCACTCGCGCGCCGATCGGCCTGGAAGCCCCGGTTTTCCTGATTACCCTCGTACTTCTTGGCCTGCTTACGCAAGCGGCGTGGATGCACGCGACCTGACCTAAACACCCTCAGGATCGCCTCGCACCACCCCGCTCCCGAAAGGAAGCGGGGTTTTTCGTGCTTGGCGGTTCGAAACGAACCGGACCGATGACGCAAGATTCTACCTCACAGCCCCGTAAGCCGAACGCGCGCAGCGCGGCGGTGACGGCCGGTCCGAACCGGGCGGCCGCGCGCTCCTACCTGCGGGCGGCGGGCATGACCGACGCCGACTTCGAAAAGCCGATGATCGGCATCGTCAACACCTGGTCCACCGTCACCCCGTGCAACATGCACCTGGACCGGCTGGCCAAGGACGTGCGCGCCGGGATCATCGCGGCGGGCGGCTACCCGGTCGATTTCAACACCATCGTCGTGACCGACGGCATCTCGATGGGCACGGCGGGCATGAAGGCCTCGCTGATCAGCCGCGAGGTCGTCGCCGACAGCATCGAACTGGCCATCGAGGGCCACCAGCTGGACGGCGTGGTCTGCATCGTCGGCTGCGACAAGACCATCCCGGCGGCGGCCATGGCCCTGGCGCGGATGGATATCCCGGGCCTGGTCTATTACGGCGGCACCATCATGCCGGGCGTGATCGGCGCCAAGGAGGTCTCGGTCCAGGAGGTGTTCGAGGCCATCGGCGCCCATTCGGCCGGCGCGCTGGACGACGAAGGCCTGAAGGCCGTCGAGAGCGCGGTCTGCCCCGGCGCGGGCGCCTGCGGCGGGCAGTTCACCGCCAACACCATGGCCATGGCGCTGTCGGTGATGGGCGTCAGCCCCATGGGCGCCAACGACGTGCCGGCGGTCGATCCGAACAAGGCCGCCGAGGGCGAGCGGTGCGGCCGACTGGTCGTCGAGCGCGTCTTCGCCGGCGACACGGCCCGGAAGTACATCACCCGCGCCAGCCTGAAGAACGCCGCCGTCGCGGTCTCGGCCTCGGGCGGGTCGACCAATGCGGTCATGCACCTGACGGCCATCGCGGCCGAGGCCGGCGTCGACTTCGGCGTCGAGGATTGCCATCAGGCCTGCGTCGAGGCGCCGGTCATCTGCGACCTGAAGCCGGGCGGCCGCTTCCTGGCCTCGCACCTGTTCGCGGCGGGCGGCACGCGCCTGGTCACGCAGCGGATGGCCGAGGCCGGCAAGATCGTGAACACCCCGACCGTCACCGGCCGCAGCCTGTTCGCCGAGGCGGCCGAGGCCGAGGAGACGCCCGGCCAGGTGGTCGTCGCCCGCTTCGACGCCCCGGTCATGGCGCGCGGCAGCTACGCGGTCATCTATGGCGACGTCGCCCCGGAAGGCGCGGTCATCAAGCTGACCGGCCACAAGGTCGATGTCTTCGAAGGCCCGGCCTGCGTCTTCGACAGCGAGGAAGACGCCTTCCACGCCGTGCAGGACGGCTCGGTGGGCGAGGGCGACGTCATCATCATCCGCTACGAAGGCCCTAAGGGCGGCCCCGGCATGCGCGAGATGCTGCAGGTCACCGCCGCCTTAAAGGGACGCAAGATCGACAACGTGGCCCTGCTGACCGACGGCCGCTTCTCGGGCGCCAGCTATGGCTTCGTCGCCGGCCACGTCTCGCCGGAAGCCGCGGTCGGCGGCCCGATCGCCCTCATTCGCGATGGTGACCGCATCACCATCGACGTCACCAACCGCCGGATCGACGTCGACGTCGACCTGGCGACGCGCCGGGCGGGCTTTACGCCCCACGTGGCCCGCCCGGCGCGAGGTGTCTTCGCCAAGTACCGCGCCTCGGTCGCCTCGGCCGCCCAGGGCGCCGTCACCATCCCCAACCCGCCGCCGGCCCAGGTCCCCGACTTCGGCCAGACACGTCACAAGAAAACCGCTGCTCAGGACGCCTGACCCATGGCCATCACCATCTACACCAACGACGACATCCGCCCCGGCGCCATCGCCGGCCAGCGCATCGCCATCATCGGCTACGGCTCGCAGGGCCGCGCCCATGCGCAGAACCTGAAGGACAGCGGCCATGACGTGATCGTCGGCGTTCGCCAGGGCGGCACGGGGTGGAAGCACGCCGCCGCCGACGGCGTCCCGACCGCCGAGCCGGCCGAGGCCGTCAAGGGCGCGGACATCATCGCCATCCTGACCCCGGACATGATCCAGGGCGAGGTCTATCGCGACATCATCGAGCCGAACGCCAAGCCCGGCTCGGCCCTGCTGTTCGCCCACGGCTTCTCGATCATCTACGGGCGCATCACGCCGCGCGAGGACATGGACGTCATCCTGGTCGCGCCGAAGGGGCCCGGTGACCTGGTCCGTCGCGAGTTCCAGCGTGGCCGGGGCGTCCCGTCGCTGTTTGCTGTCGAGAAGGACGCGACCGGCAAGGCGCGCGACCGGGCCATGGGCTACGCCAAGGGCAACGGCGGCGCGACCGGCGGCCTGCTGGAAACCACCTTCCGCGAGGAGACCGAGACCGACCTGTTCGGCGAACAAGCCGTTCTGTGCGGCGGCGCCAAGGAGCTGGTCATCCAAGGCTTCAACACCCTGGTCGAGGCCGGCTACCAGCCCGAGATCGCCTACTTCGAATGTCTGCACGAGCTGAAGCTGATCGTGGACCTGTTCTACGAAGGCGGTATCTCCAAGATGCACCACTTCATCTCGGAAACGGCCAAGTACGGGGCGGTCGCCAGCGGCCCGCGCGTCGTCAACGAAGAGACCAAGGCGCGCATGAAGACCATCCTGGACGAGATCCAGGACGGGACCTTCGCCAGGAACTGGATCGCCGAGAACGAGGCCGGCAAGCCGCAGTACGAAGCCTGGCTGAAGCAGGACCGCGAGAGCGAGATCGAACAGGTCGGCGCGCGCCTGCGCGAGCGCATGGCCTGGCTGAACACGCCCAAGTCCGAAGCGGCCTGAGCCAGGCAAGGACCGGATGACCGTGATGACCGCCGCCGCCTTCAGATCCTCAGCCGAGGCCGCCCCCCGATCGGGGGCGCGCCTGCTGGTCTCCACCCTGGAGCGGCTGGGGGTGGAGGTGGTGTTCGGCTATCCGGGCGGCGCCATCATGCCGGTCTATGACGCCTTGGCCGGGTCGAAGCTGAAGCACATCCTGGTCCGCCACGAGCAGGGCGCGGCCTTCGCCGCCGACGCCTATGCGAGAAAGAGCGGCCGCGTCGGGGTGTGCATGGCGACGTCGGGCCCGGGCGCCACCAATCTGATCACCGGCATCGCCAATGCGATGATGGATTCGGTGCCGATGGTCTGCATCACCGGCAACGTCCCCCAGGGCGTGATGGGCACCGACGCCTTCCAGGAGATCGACATCCTGGGCGTCACCCTGCCGATCGTGAAACACTCCATCCTGGTGCGCGACGCCGCCGAGGTTCCGGCCGCGATCGAGGAAGCCTTCCATATCGCCGCCTCGGGCCGCCCCGGTCCGGTGCTGGTCGACCTGCCCAAGGACGTCCAGTTCGCCATGACGGGCGACGACTACGGCTTCCACATTCCCAACGAGACGCCCCGCGTCGACCACGACGCGATCGCCGCCGCCGAGGCCGCCATCCGCGCCGCGACCAGGCCGCTGGTCTATGTCGGCGGCGGGGTGAAGATCGGCGGCGCCACGGCGGCCGTGCGTCAGTTCGCCCGCGCGACAGGGATCCCGCAGGTCTCCACCCTGAACGCGCTGGGGACGATCCCGACCGACGCGCCCGGCATGCTGGGGATGCTGGGGATGCATGGGACGCGCGCGGCCAATGAGGCGGTGCAGGAGAGCGACCTGCTGATCGTCGTCGGCGCCCGGTTCGACGATCGCGCCACCGGCAAGCTGGCTGAGTTCGCGCCGAACGCGCGGGTGGTCCATTTCGACATCGACGCCTCGGAGGTCGGCAAGCTGCGCGCGGCCAATGTCGCGGTGGTCGGCGAGCTGAAGTCCGGCATCGAAGCCCTGAGCGAGCGCCTGAGCGCCGGTCCCGGCCTGGACATCCAGCCCTGGGCGGCCGACTGCGCCCGCGCCGCGATGGCCGGGGCCTTCCGCTACGACGCGCCGGGCGAGGGGGTCTATGCCCCCGCGCTGCTGAAGGAGATTTCGGAAGTGGCGGGCGACGCCTTCGTCGCGGCTTGCGACGTCGGCCAACACCAGATGTGGGCGGCCCAGCACTGCCGCTTCGCGCGGCCGGAAGCGCACATCACCTCGGGCGGCCTGGGGGCCATGGGCTTCGGCCTGCCCGCCGGCATCGGCGCCAAGCTGGCCGATCCGTCCGCCACGGTGGTGACCATCGCCGGGGACGGCGGCTTCATGATGAACATCCAGGAGCTGGCGACGCTGAAGCGTTACGGCATCCCGCTGAAGATCGTGCTGATCGACAACTCGTCGCTGGGCCTGGTGCGCCAGTGGCAGGAGCTGTTCTTCGCCGAGAACTATTCCGAGATCGACCTGTCGGACAATCCGGACTTCGTGAAGGTGGCCGAAGCCTTCGGCGTCGAGGCCTTCCGCATCGATCGCCGCGATCAGGTGTCCGACGGCATCCGACGCCTGTTGGCCGCCGATGGCCCCTGCCTGGCCCATGTGGTCATCGATCCCCGAGACAACGTCTGGCCGCTGGTTCCGCCGGGCAAGAGCAACGCTGAAATGATGGAGGGCTCCTGAGATGAGCGACACGATCCACATCCAGATCGACCGTGCGGACGGATCGCTCCAGCGTCTCATCGGCCTGGTGGAGCGCCGGGGCTTCCACATCGACGGCATCAACATGGCCGACGAAGGCACGTTTCGTAACATCGCCCTGACAGTGCGCGGGCGCGACGCCGGCCGCTGCATGGACAATCTGGGCCGCCAGATCGACCGGCTGTTCGGCGTGCGCCGGATCAGCAACGACATGATCCAGTCCGAGGCCGCGTGATGTCTCGAGTATCTGGCGTATCGCGCACCGAACAGATCGCGGCCGATCCGAACCGCGTCATCATCTTCGACACGACGATGCGGGATGGAGAGCAGGCGCCCGGCTTCTCCATGTCCGCCCAGGCCAAGGTGAAGATGGCCCAGGTCCTGCGGGACCTGGGCGTCGACGTTATCGAGGCCGGCTTCGCCGCCGCCTCGCCAGGCGACGAGGACTGCATCCGTCGCGTGACCGGCGAGGTGGAGGGGCCGATCTTCTGCTCGCTGTCGCGGGCCAACGAGAAGGACATCGACGCCAGCTTCCGCGCCCTGCAGCCGGCGCCCAAGGCCGACCGCCGCTGCCACGTCTTCCTGGCCACCAGCCCGATCCATCGGGCGGCCAAGCTGAAGATGTCGACCAACGAGGTGCTGTCGACGGCGGTGCGCTCGGTGGAATACGCCGCCAGCCTGTTCGACGACGTCGAGTTCTCGGCCGAGGACGCCTTCCGCACGGAGCCGGAGTTCCTGGCCGATGTGCTGGAGGCCGCCGCCGACGCCGGGGCGCGGACGCTGAACGTGCCCGACACGGTCGGCTACGCCACCCCGGAAGAGGTGCGCGAGACCTACCGCCATCTGGCGGCGCGAATTCACAGGCGCCATCCGCAGGTGATCTTCTCGGCCCACTGCCACGACGACCTGGGCATGGCGGTCGCCAACTCCCTGGCCGCCGTCGAGGGCGGGGCGCGGCAGATCGAGGGCGCGATCAACGGCATCGGCGAACGGGCCGGCAACGCCTCGATCGAAGAGGTCATCATGGCGCTGAAGGTCCGCCAGGACCGCTATGGCGTCACGACCGGCGCCGACAGCCGCCACCTGGTGCGCGCCTCCAAGATCCTGTGCGAGATCACCGAGACGGTGATCGCCCGCAACAAGTCGGTGGTGGGCATCAACGCCTTCGCCCACGAGGCCGGGATCCACCAGCACGGCATGCTGGCCGACAGCCGCACCTACGAGATCATGAGCCCCCAGGACGTGGGCTTCGAGGGCAGCTGGTTCGTGCTGGGCAAGCATTCCGGGCGTCACGCCATCGCCAGGCGCGCCGAGACCATCGGCCGTCCCATCGAGGGCGAGCGCCTGGCCGCGGTGGTGACCGGCTTCAAGCAACGCGCCGACCAGATCGGCGAGATCAACGATGCGGAACTGATCGCCATCATCGACCGGGTCGACGGCGTCTCCGCAGAACAGGGAAAAGTCTATGCAGCCGCTGGCTGAGCATATTTGGATCAACGGCGAACTGACGCCGTGGGCCGACGCGAAGATCCACGTCATGAGCCACGCGCTCCACTACGGCACCTCGGTGTTCGAGGGCATCCGCGTCTATGACACGCCCAAGGGACCGTGCGGCTTCCGCCTGCGCGAGCATGTGCGGCGGCTGTTCGACAGCGCGCGCATCTATCATATCCAACTGCCCTACACCGAGGACGAGCTGGTCGCGGCCTGCCATGCGGTGGTGCGGTCCGAGGGACTGCGCTCGGCCTATATCCGTCCCATCGCCTTTCTGGGCCAGTGCGGCATGGGCGTGACCCCGGCGCCCCAGAACATGAACGTCGACATCGCCATCGCCGCCTTTCCCTGGGGCGCCTATCTGGGCGAAGAGGCGCTGGAGAAGGGCGTGGACGCCTGCGTCTCCAGTTGGAACCGCACGGCGCCGAACACCACGCCCTCGGCGGCCAAGGCGGGGGGCAACTATCTGTCGTCCTATCTGATCGGCCGGGAGGCCCGCGTCGGCGGCTTCGGCGAGGGCATCGCCCTGGGCGTCGATGGGCGTCTGTCGGAAGGGGCGGGCGAGAACCTGTTCGTGGTCAAGGACGGCAAGGTCATGACCCCGCCGGCCGCCAACTCCATCCTGATGGGCATCACGCGCGACAGCGTCATCAAGCTGGCGAAGGCGCAAGGGATCGAGGTCGTCGAACAGGCCATGCCGCGCGAGGCCCTGTACCTGGCCGACGAAATTTTCATGACCGGCACGGCCGCGGAGATCACGCCGGTGCGCTCGGTGGACGGGATCGCCACCCGCGCCGCCGGGCCGGGCCCGGTGACCAAGGCGGTCAACGGCGCCTTCCGCGGCCTTTTCACCGGCGAGACCCCGGATGGGTTCGGCTGGCTGGAGCCGATCGGCGCGGCTGTGGAGAAACGGGAACCCGAGTATGCGTGAACGCCCCCCCGAGGAGCGCAGCGGAACGGGGGAGGATCGCTGATGGCCCGCACCCTGTTCGACAAGGTCTGGGACGCGCACGTCGTGCGGCCGGAGACGGCCGACACGCCGGGCGTGCTGTATGTCGACCTGCACCTGGTGCACGAGGTGACCAGCCCGCAGGCCTTCAGCGAGATCGAGGCGCGCGGGCTGAAGGTCCGACGACCCGACCGGACCTATGCCACCCTGGACCATTCGACCCCGACCCTTCCGGCGGGGCTGGACGGACTGAAACCCTACGTCACCCCCCAGGCCGAGGCCCAGGTGCATACGCTGGAGCGGAACTGCGCCGCCCACGGCGTGCCGCTGGCGGGGTGGGACTCCGACGATCGCGGCGTGGTCCATGTCATGGGGCCTGAGTTGGGCCTGACCCAGCCCGGCATGACCGTGGTCTGCGGCGACAGCCACACGGCGACCCACGGCGCCTTTGGGGCCCTGGCCTTCGGCATCGGCACTTCGGAAGTCGGACATGTGCTGGCGACCCAATGCCTGCTGCAGCGCAAGGCCAAGTCGATGCGGGTGACGGTGGACGGCGCCCTGCAGCTCGGCGTGTCCGGCAAGGACGTCGCCCTGGCCGTCATCGCCGCCATCGGCTTCGGCGGCGGCACCGGCTACGTCATCGAATACGCCGGCGAGGCGGTGCGGTCGCTGGACATGGAAGGGCGGATGACCCTGTGCAACATGTCCATCGAGGCCGGCGCTCGGGCGGGCATGATCGCGCCGGACCAGACCACCATCGACTGGCTGCGCGGCCGTAGGCACGTCCCCGCCGACTATGAGGCGGCGGCGGCCGAATGGCTGAAACTGGCCACCGATCCGGGCGCGGTCTTCGACAAGGAGGTCGTGATCGACGGCGCCGAAATCCGGCCGATGGCGACTTGGGGCACCACGCCGGACGCGGGTGCCCCGATCGGCTCCCCGGTGCCTCAGCCCCAGTCGGATTCCGACCGCAAGGCCATCGCCTATATGGGCTTCACCGCCGGAGAGGCGACGACCCGTCAGCCGGTGGACGTGGTCTTCATCGGCTCGTGCACCAACGGGCGCCTGCCCGACCTGCGCGCCGCCGCCGCGGTGCTGCGCGGCCGCAAGGTGAGCCCGGGCCTGCGCATGCTGGTGGTGCCGGGGTCCGAGGCCGTGCGGCGCGACGCGGAGGCGGAAGGCCTGGACCAGGTCTTCATCGCCGCCGGGGCCGAATGGCGCATCCCAGGCTGTTCGATGTGCATCGCCATGAACGGGGACTTCGTCGCGCCGGGACAGCTGGCCGTCTCGACCTCCAACCGCAATTTCGAAGGTCGCCAAGGCAAGGACGCCCGCACCATTCTGGCCAGCCCGGCGACGGCGGCGGCGACGGCGGTCGCCGGGGTGCTGACGGATCCGCGTGGGTTCCTGCAGGAGGGCGCCAATGTCTGAACCGTTCCAGGTCCTGACGTCGAAGACGGTCACCCTCAGCCAAGCCAATATCGACACCGACCAGATCATCCCCGCGCGCTTCCTGACCACGACGACGCGCGTGGGGCTGGGCAAGGCCGCCTTCTATGACTGGCGCTACGAGGCGGACGGCTCGGAAAAGCCCGAGGCGATCCTGAACCGGGTCGATCCGGCCGAGCACCGCATCCTGCTGGCGGGGCGCAACTTCGCCTGCGGTTCTTCGCGCGAACACGCGCCCTGGGCGCTGTACGACTATGGCTTCCGGGCGGTGATCTCGACCGAGATCGCTGACATTTTTACATCGAACGCGCTGAAAAACGGTCTGCTGCCCATCGTCGTCAGCCAGGCCGTCTGGGACGATCTGGCCTCGCAGCCGGACCAGCCGGTGACGATCGACCTTCAGGCCAACGAGATCCGGCGCGGCAATGCCCATCCCGTGCCGTTCGGGGTCGAATCCTTCGCCCGACAGTGCCTGCTGGGCGGGGTGGACACCCTGGGCTGGTTGCAATCAAACCTGCCCGAGATCGAAGCCTTCGAGCGTTCGAGAGAGACCGTCTGATGCCCCACAACGCCCCCAAGACCTACAACATCGTCCTGCTGCCCGGCGACGGGGTCGGGCCCGAGGTGACGCGCGCGGCGCGCGACGTGCTGTCGGTCATCGGCGACTTCTACGGCCACGACTTTCGGTTCAGCGAGCATCTGATCGGCGGCGCGGCCATCGACGAGACCGGCGAGCCGCTGCCGGAAGCGACGCGCGCGGCCTGCGTCGCCGCCGACGCGGTGCTGCTGGGCGCGGTCGGCGGGCCCAAGTGGGACGGCGGCAAGGCGCGTCCGGAACAGGGCTTGCTGGCGATCCGCAAGGCCATGGGCCTGTTCGCCAACCTGCGTCCGCTGCAGGTCTCGCCGGTTCTGGCGCACCGTTCGCCCCTGAAGAAGGAGATCGTCGAGGGCGTCGACCTGATCGTCTTCCGCGAACTGACCGGCGGCGTCTATTTCGGGGAGAAGACCCGCACCGCCGATCGCGCCACGGACCTGTGCGAATACACCGTGCCGGAAATCGAGCGCGTCACCCGCGCCGCCTTCCAGACCGCCAAGCAGCGTCGCGGCAAGGTGACCTCGGTCGACAAGGCCAATGTGATGGAGACCAGCCGGCTGTGGCGCGAGGTCGTGACCCGCGTCCACGCCGAAGAGTTCCCGGAGATCGAGCTGGAGCACGCCTTGGTCGACTCCATGGCCATGCACCTGATCCGCAAGCCGCGCGACTATGACGTCATCCTGACCGAGAACATGTTCGGCGACATCCTGTCGGACGAAATCTCGGTGCTGGGCGGCTCCATCGGCCTGCTGCCGTCGGCGTCGCTGGGGACCGAAGGGCCGGGCCTGTTCGAGCCGATCCATGGCTCGGCGCCCGACATCGCCGGTCAGGACCTGGCCAATCCGGTGGGGACCATCCTCTCGGCGGCCCTGCTGCTGCGTCACAGCCTGAAGCTGGAGGACGAGGCCGACTCGATTGAGGCCGCCGTCGCCGCGGTGCTGGCCGCCGGCGCCGTCACCGCCGACCTGGGGGGCGGACTGGGCACGCGGGCGGCGACCGAGGCCGTCATCGACGCCATCCGCGCCATCCACTGGGCGGCGGCGCATCGGGTGCAGATGCACTGGGCGTGAGTCCCCTGTGCGTCGCCTGAATTTCCTAGCGCAAAACGGCGTTCACCAAAGAAGAAAATCGAGCTGAACGGCGCAGGTTCGCAAGGATCATGCGCCGTGTAGTTTTTGTGTCGTGATCGTTGCAAGAAAGTTGCGTCGCTCGCGTGAATCCCCTTGCGTGTTTCGCAATTGCGGTAAAATCTTCGCAACTGCGAGATTGCATAGGGGGTACCAGCTTATGTCGCAGGTCGGAAAACGACTCCTTGGAGCCGCAGGGCTCCTTCTTCCAACACTCTGCCTCTTCGCCGCCGGATCGGCCGCGGCGCAGGACGCCGCGCCGGCCCTGCTGGGTCACCAGGCGGCGCTTGAACTGGACAGCGCGGGGACGGCCTGGCTGGGCATGTCCACCGCCCTGGTCCTGCTGATGACCCTGCCCGGCCTGGCGCTGTTCTACGGCGGCATGGTGCGCCGCAAGAACGTGATCGCCACCATCACCCAGTCTGTCGGCGTCTTCGCGGTGGTTTCGCTGGTGTGGTTCATCGCCGGCTACAGCCTGGCGTTCGGCGCCAATCCTTCCGAGGCTCTGCAGCCCTTCGTGGGCGGGCTGGACATGATGTTCCTGAACAATGTGTCGCTGCGGACGGCCAATGGCCTGCTGCCGGGCATCCCGGAGTTCCTGTTCATCGCCTTCCAGATGACCTTCGCCATCATCACTCCGGCGCTGGTCACGGGCGCCTTCGCCGAGCGGATGAAGTACTCGGCGCTGCTGCTGTTCACCGCCCTGTGGTCGTTGGTGATCTATGCGCCGATCTGCCATTGGGTGTGGGGCGGCGGGTTTCTGGGTGGGGCCGGCGTGCTGGACTTCGCCGGCGGCGCGGTCGTTCACGTCAACTCGGGAGTCGCGGGCCTCGTCTGCGCCATCTTCCTGGGCCGTCGCAAGGGCTACGGAATCGAGCCGATCAATCCGCACAACCCGGTGCTGACCATGATCGGCGCTTCGCTGCTGCTGGTCGGCTGGATCGGCTTCAACGCCGGTTCGGCGGGCGCCGCCAACGACCTGATGGGTGTGGCGCTGCTGAACACCATCCTGGCCGCCGCCGCCGGCGCCCTGACCTGGAAGATCGTCGAGTACATCGAGAAGAAGAAGGTCTCGCTGATCGGCATGCTGTCGGGCGTGGTCGCCGGTCTGGTGGCCATCACTCCGGCGGCGGGTTTCGTCGATCCGAAGGGGGCGGTGGTCATCGGGCTGATCGCCGGTCCGGTCTGCTACGCCGCCTCGGTGTGGATCAAGAAGCTGCTGCGCTATGACGACTCGCTGGACGCCTTTGGCATCCACGGGGCGGGCGGCCTGATCGGCGCCCTGCTGACCGGCGTGTTCGCCACGACCGCGATCAACAGCCTGTCGGAAGGCGCCAACGTCGGCGCCCAGGCGCTCGGCCTGGTCTGGACCATCGTCTACAGCGCCGTCGGCACCCTGGTGATCCTGTTCATCTGCAAGTTCACCACCGGCCTGCGCGTCAGCGAGGCGGAGGAGACCGCCGGCCTCGACACCTCCCTGCACGGCGAGGCGCTGGAAGCCGTCTGACCGCACAGCGGTCCGGCCGGGACGCGGCTCTCCCCGCGTTCCGGTCGCCCGGCCCGGCCGGGCTCTCTCTCTCAACAAACATAAACAAGGGGATAGCGTAATGAGAGTGTTTCAAATGGCGGCGGCCCTGGCGATAGTCGCCGGCTTGGCGTCCCTGGCCGCTCCAGCCTCGGCGCAGACCGAGGTGGATGTCGCCTTCAACGTCGGCGTGGTCAGCGATTACGTCTTCCGCGGCGCCAGCCAGACCGACGAGGAGCCGGCTCTGCAGGGCGGCGTCGACATCACGGCGGGCAGCTTCTACGCCGGCGTCTGGGGATCGAACGTCGACTTCTTCGACGACACCGACGCCGAGATCGACTTCTACGGCGGCTTCCGGGGTGAGGCGGGAGGCTTCGCCCTAGACGGGGGCGTGATCTTCTACGCCTACGTCAACGAGCCGAACTTCGCCGACTATAACTACACCGAGTTCAAGCTGGCCGCGTCGCGCGCCATCGGGCCCGCCAGCATCGGCGCGGCCGTCTACTATTCGCCGGATTTCTTCGGGATCGACGAAAGCGCCACCTACTATGAGCTGAACGGCGGTTTCGCGCCGGTGGAGAAGCTGACGATCTCGGGCGCGGTCGGCCAGCAGATGCTGGATGTCACCGACGACTATGTGACGTGGAACGTCGGCGCGACCTACGCCCTGCTGGACCATGTCGTCATCGACGTCCGCTATCACGACACCGATGTGGACGGCGTCGCCGCCTATGAAGACCGCATCGTCGGCGGGCTGAAGGTCCTGTTCTGAGGGTCCGTTCCTTTTGAACCGAGAGGCCCCGGAGATCGCTCTCCGGGGCCATCGCCTTAGCGGGCGTAGCGCGCCTCGACCGGTTCGTAGCGGTCCCAGACCTTGCCGTCGGCCAGGGACCGCAGCAGCTTCAGATACTCCGCGTGGGTCCACGCCAAGGGCGTCGCAGAGTCGTTGTTCTGACCCAGGGCATAGTTGTTCTCGGTCGGATGCCCGACGCCGTCCCAGACCTGTTCCGACAGCATCAGGCCGTCATTGGCGAACCGCTCCATGCCACGCACATAGGTCTGTCGTATCCCGTCCAAGTCGGCCGGGGAGGGGGTCCCGTTCACGCTGACGCGGGCCAACTCATAGTGTCCGCGCTCGCCCGTGAAGAAGGGCCAGACGCGGCCGCGCTGGCCGGGGCTCATCACGCCGCCGACGCCGTAGTTGGCGCCGGTGACATGGTCCTCGCCATAGCCGTCGACGCCGTAGCGGCGCCAGCCGGGCGTCCGGTCTCCCTCCGGCCCGAAGTCGTAGCGGACGCGATAGAGGTCCTCCAGCGACTGGTCGTCATAGACCGGCAGGGTCGCCAGGATGTGAGGATCATCGGCCTTGCGCACGCCGTAGCGGACCAACTCCAGAAAACCGCCGTCGACGACCCGGTCTTCCTGAGGCGCGATCTGGCCGTTGGCGGCGCCGATCGGGGCCTTGTCGTTCGGATCCTCGTTCTGGGTGATGCGGATGTAATACCGGCCCTCGCCGAACTCGCCGCTGGTGGTGAACATCTGCGCCTCGATCTTCGACGCGTAGCTGTCGGCGGCGGCCTGGTAGCGCTCGGCGTCGGCCGCGTCCCCGGCGGCCCGGGCCATCTCGGCGGCGACCGTCAGGGCCGAGACCACGGCGGCGGTGGTGGAGGGCGAATAGCCCTGCTGCTCTTCCCAGCGTTCCTGCTGGGTGAAGGGCGGCTTGATCTCGGCGTCGTTCCACAGCAGGCCGACCTTGCCGCCATCGACCAGAAAGTCGGCCGCCGGCTTCATCATCGACTGGAAATGCTCGGCCATCTCGGCGTCCGACAGCCAGCCCAGCTTCCACAGGCGATAACCCAGCATGATCGGCATCGCCGTCTGGTCCAGCTGGACCGCGACCCACTCCAGCTCGCCGTCGACGTGGGTCTTCTGCAGGAACCAGCCGCCGACGCCGGTGTTGCCGGGCGTGTTCGGGCCGACCTGCACCTGGGGCAGGTAGTTGAAGGCCGCCAGCGGCGTCTCCCTGTCACCCAGCGCCGCCAGGGCCATGGCCACCTGATAGAAGTCGCGCGGCCAGACCGCCTTGTAGCCGGTCGAGGATTTGGACGCGTCCACCGTCTCGCCCCATGGGTTGGACAGCGAGGCGATCAAGGCGCCGGCGTGAGTGCGGTCCTCCTGCACCTTCAGCATCAGCGCCGAGGCGTAGGCCAGCTTGCCGCCGTCGGTGGCCTGTTCGGCGATGCGCGGCAGCTCGGTCAGGGAGGCCATGTAGTCGCGCCAGCCGACGCGCTCGCCCTCGCCGACGAACCGGGCCAGCACTTCGTCCAAGCCGGTCTGGAACGACCCGTCCGCCGCCGCGCGAGCAGCATCGGCGCTGTCGCCGAAGCCGATGACGAAGTCGCGCGTCAGGGTCTCGCCCATGCGCAGGGTCGGCAGGGCGCCGGTCATCAGGGTGTTGCCGGCCGTCAGGGTGTTGCCGGCCGTCTCGCCGGTGGAGGCGTAGGTCCAGTCCAGCTTGCCGTCCTGCAGGTCCGTCAATCCGTCCGACGCGCCGACGAAGCCGACGCCGGCGGCGGCGAAGGCTTCGCTCGGCTTCAGGAACAGGTGCGTGTCTCCTTCCCAGGCGTGGAAGCCGACGGTCGTGACCTGGCCCCGGTCGTCGATCCCGGTGTTGGCGACGTGCGGCTCCAGCAGCAGATAGGGCGTGACCTCGCCGCTCAGCGCCGTGATGCGAACGCGCAGCACCAGGGCGTCGCGATCCGGATCGCTGTAGATGCGCTTCTCGATCTCGAAGCGACCGTCCTTGTCGCGGGTCGTGACCTTGTAGGCGGGCGCCGTCGGGCGGCCCTGGTCGTCCATGTCGACGTACTCGGTGCGGGCGGTCGTGTCCTCGCCCTCCAGCGCCAGGCCTTCCGGCGTGACCAGGGCGAAGCGCAGCGCCTTGATCTGGGCCTCGTGGATCAGTCCGTACATGGTCTCCGTCAGGATCCCGTCGGCGATGGAATACCATACCCTTGACACCTCGCCGGTCGGCCCGCCGTCGCGGTACTGGCCGTCGACATAGGCTTCGTAGGACGAGCCCGCGCCAGTCTTGGCGGCGCTGGACCAGGTCGGCGGGGCTCCGGGCGCCCCCGGAGCGACGCCCGACTGGGCCGCGGCGGCGGAGGCGAGGGCCAGCCCGGCCGCGCCGGCCAGGCAGAAGGTTCTGAGATTACGCATGCAGGTCCTCACGAGGTTTGCGTGGGGCGGGGGGAAAGAAGGAAGGTCAGGGGCACGTCCAGCCGGCCGTTCCACGAGGCCTCATTGTGTTGGGCGCCGGGGAAGAGCAGGCTCTGGAAGCGGCCAGGGCCATAGCCGGCCTCGCGGAAGACGCCGTCGATGCGGGTCTGGAACTGGCCATAGAACTGGTCCAGCGTCTCGTCGCCGCGGTCGAAGTAGAAGCGGTGCGTCCCGACCGGCGGCAGGCCGCCTGCGATCACGCCGGTCCAGGCCGTGACCAGCCGCTCGCGCCATGCATCCAGGCGGGGGCCGGGCTCCAGCCCCTCGACCTTCAGCGGCCAGTGGGTCGACAGACAGGCGGCGGCGGAGAAGACGTCAGGCCGCTTCATCACCGCTTGCATCGAGATCAGCCCGCCCATGCTGGAGCCGCTGATCATCGTGTCCTCCGGCCCAGTCAGTGTGCGGTAGGTCCCGTCGACGAAGGGTTTCAGCTCGTCGGTCAGGAAGCGCAGATAGCCGTCTGAAAGCGGCGGGCCGCCATAGATGGCCTGGACCTCGTCGCGCATTTCGGCGGGCAGGGCGGCGATCAGGTCGCTGGGCAGATATTCACGCAGGCGCAGGTCGGTGTTCCAGACGCCGACGACGATGGGCGCGCGCACCTGGTCGCCCGCAATCAGCCGGGTCAAATGCTCGTCCACGCCCCATTCGCCGAAGTTGGCTGTCGAGGCGTCGAATAGGTTCTGGCCGTCGTGCATGTAGAGCACGGGATGGCGCGCGTCGGAGGCGTCATAGCCGGGGGGCAGCCAGACCGAGACGTTGCGCGTCTTCGCATGCGCTGACGCCATCGCCTCGTGCAGCACCAGCCGACCGGCGGCGGCCGTCTCGGCGCGAGCGGCGCCGGCGAAGGGCAGGGCGGCCGCGAGGGCCAGCAGGGCGCGGCGGTTCATGTCCGATGCTCCCGGACCAGAAGCGCGCTGATCGCGGCCAGCACGAAGGAGACGGCGCCCAGCACCAGCGCCCAGATGGCCTGGCCGTCGAACAGGCTGCGCAGGATAAGGCCCAGAACGGTGGCGGCCAGCAGTTGGGGCACGACGATGAAGATGTTGAAGACGCCCATGTAGACGCCCATCTTCCGGTCCGGCACCGCCGCTGACAGGATGGCGTATGGCATGGAGACGATCGAGGCCCAGGCGAAGCCGACGCCGATCATCGGCAGCCACAGCAGGTCCGGATCGCGGATGGCGAAGACGCCGAACAGGCCGACGGCGCCCAGCAGCAGCATGACCGCGTGGGTCGCCTTGCGGCCGATGCGTCGGGCCACAATCGGCAGGGCGAAGGCCGCCAACGCCGCGACGCCGTTGTAGACGCCCATCAGCACTCCGACCCAGTCCGCGCCCTCGGCGTAGGCGACCGACGTGGTGTCGGTCGTGCCGTAGTGGACGCTGGTCACCGCGGCCGTGGTGTAGATCCACATGGCGAACAGGGCGAACCAGCTGAAGAACTGCACCACGGCCAGGCCGCGCATGGTCGCGGGCATGCGGAAGATGTCGTTCAGGATCTCGGTGGCGGCGTTGGTGATGCGGCGGCGCTGCATCATGCCGACGGCCATCATCAGCAAGCCGAAGCCGGCGATGAAGCCCGCCAGGATCAGCAGCTCCTTCTCCAGGTCGAAGGCGGCGATCAGGACGAAGCCGAGCAGGCCGACGATGGCGCAACCCAGGCCCGAGCCCAGCCAGCCCTGGACCGATCTGGCCGGGGCCTCGGGCGCATCCTCGTCAACGGCGTCGGCGCCCAGCCGCGCGCGCTCGAAGGCGGCGATCTGCTCCGGGCTGTATTCCCGAGTGCTCAGCACCGTCCACAGCACGGCCGAAAACAGGCCGACCGCCCCGACGTAGAAGGCGATCTTGACGGACAGCGGCACGACGCCGGCCTCGGCCGTGGAGACCACGCCGAAGACGTTCGACAGCAGCCACGGCAGGACCGAGGCGAAAACCGCCCCCGCGCCGATGAAGAAGCTCTGCATCGCATAGCCGGCGGTGCGCTGCTCCTCCGGCAGATTGTCGCCGACGAAGGCGCGGAACGGCTCCATGGTGATGTTGATCGAGGCGTCCATGATCCACAGCATGGCCGCGGCGAACCACAGGCTGGGGCTGTTGGGCATGGCGATCAGCGCCAGGGTGGTCAGGATGGCTCCGACCAGAAAATAGGGACGGCGACGCCCGAACCGCGTCCACGTCCGGTCGCTGAAATGGCCGATGATCGGCTGGACCAGCAGGCCCGTCAGCGGCGCGGCGATCCACAGGATGGCCAGGCTGTCGACCTCGGCGCCCAGGGTCTGGAAGATGCGGCTGGTGTTCGCGTTCTGAAGGCCAAAGCCGATCTGGATGCCGAAGAAACCGACGCACATGTTCCAGATCGCCAGGCCGGACAGGCGCGGGCGGTGGGCGTGGATCAGTTCGGGCGTCGCGCTGCTCATGCCGACAATCCCTTCGTCATTCCGGGGCGGGCGAAGCCCGAACCTGGAAACCAGGAGGACGTCACCGCTCTGTCCCGGCCGTCAGGAGTGCGTCCCTGGATTGCGGGTTCTTCGCTGCGCGAAGCCTTGGAATGACGAAAGGGGATGAGGCTCATCGACGACGGCTCCGCCCCAGAGGCACGAAGCGGATGGCCTGGCCGCCGCCGGGAGCCAGGGCCAGGGTCAGGGTGTCGGCCGAGGTGACTTCGCGCTGTTCGATGACGATGTCCTCGCGCTTGCCCTTGTAATCGGCCTCGGGACCGTCGCGGTAGATTTCGGCGCGGTAGCGGCGGCCGGCGTCCAGGAAGTCCAGCGACGCGGAGAGGACGCGCGGATGCTCGTCGGTGACGGCGCCCAGGGCCCAGATGTCCGCGCCGCGTTCCTTGCGGGCGATGACGACGTAGTCGCCCATCTCGGCGGCCAGGGTGCGGCTTTCCTCCCAGTCGACCGGCACGTCTTTGATGAACTGGAACGGGCCAGGATTGGCCTCGTAGTTGACCAGCAGGTCGGCCGCCATCTGGATCGGGCTGTAGATGACGACATAGTAGGCCAGCTGCTTGGCCCAGGTGGTCTGGATACCTTGCGGGCTGCGCGTCTCCATGCCGAAGATGCCGGGCGTATAGTCCATCGGCCCGGCCAGCAGGCGGGTGAAGACCAGGTTCGGCACATGCTCCGGCGGGTTCGACGGATTGCCCCAGGCGGAATATTCCATGCCGCGCTGGCCCTCGCGGCTGATGATGTTCGGATAGGTGCGGCGCAGGCCGGTGTCCTTGAACGGCTCGTGGGCGTTGATCGCCACCTTATGGCGGGCGCCGGCCTCGACGACTTTCATGTGGTGCTGGGCCATCGCCTGGCTCTCATGCCAGGCCATGACCATCTGGCCGTCGGGCCCCGCGACGCGCGCGCCTTGCGCGTCGGCGACATAGCCGGTCTTCACCGAATGGACGCCCAGGCGCTCGTACAGCGCCATGGCCGGCTCGAGCTGCTGCTCGTAGTGGAAGGCGTTGCCGCCGGTTTCGTGGTGGCCGATCAGCTGCACGCCCTTGGACCGGGCGTGGCCGGCGACCCGCTCTAGGTCGAAGTCGGGATAAGGCTCGGTGAAGCTGAAGTCGGAGCCGTTGGCGAACCACTGGCCGTCCCAGCCCTTGTTCCAGCCCTCGACCAGCACGCCGCCGAAGCCGTGCTCGGCCGCGAAGTCGATGTGCTTGATCGCGTTCTCGGTGGTGGCGCCGTGCTTGGGCCCCGAATTCCAGGTCTTCAGCTCCAGGTGCATCTCCCACCAGACGCCGACGTATTTCATCGGCTTGAACCAGCTGACATCGCCCAGCTTGTTAGGCTCGTTCAGGTTCACGATCAGGCTGGAGTCGATCAAGCCGGCGGCGCTGTCCGAGATCTGAAGCGTGCGCCACGGGGTGTTGAACGGGGCCTGGCGGACGACCGCGGCGTTGGTCAAGCCGGGCGTCAGCTGGGCGCGGAAGCTGGTCCCCTCCGAACGGCGCAGGTTCATGCCGGCGTAGTCGATGCAGGCCGCCTCGTGGATCGAGACATGCAGGCCCGAACGGCCCTTGACCGTCATCGGCGTCTGGGCGCTGCCGACCGCGTCGACGGGCGTGCGGCTGTAGAGATATTCCTCGCGGTTCCATTCCCAGGCGGGGCACCACAGGGCCTCGCCGTTTTCAGCCAGGTTGAACTCGGTGATTTCCGACCCGATGCGGACGGTCTTGAGAGCCGGTTGGTCGGGGAACTCGTAACGGAAGCCCAGGCCGTCGTCATACAGGCGGAAGACCACGTCCACGCGGCGCTGCAGGCCTGAACGCTCGGCGTAGGTGACGCGCCATTCGTTGTAGTGGTTGCGAATGAATCGGCGCTCGCCCCAGGGCTGCTCCCAGGTGTCGTCAACGGTGACCGGCTGACCGGCGGTGATGGCCAGGCCGCGCTCGATGGCGGGGGCGTCGGTCAGCAGGAATCCCAGCTTGGACGGGGCGACGACCGGACGACCCTTGCGCATGACCGAATACATCGGGCGGCCGTCGTTGTCGGTGAAGGCCTCTACCGTCAGCACGCCGCCCGGCGAAGAGGCGCGGGCGTGAACCGGCGTCGTCTGGGCCCGGCCGTGGGTGGCGCCGAAGGCCAGGACGGAGGCCCCGCCGAGGGCCAGGAAGGTTCTGCGCTTCATCATGGGAATCTCCGTTACGCCGCCTCTTGCCAACCGTCGCGAACGGTGGCTGAAAGATTTGCAGAAAAATTTGCAGCGTTGGAACGCTGCGCTGAGGATCCGCGACCTTGAGCCGCAAGACGACCCGCCTGGAAGACATCGCCCGCCTGGCCGGCGTGTCCATCGCCACCGCCTCGCGAGCGCTCAACGACAACCCCGCCGTCAACGACCGCACCAAGCAGCTGATCTGGAAGCTGGCCAAGGAGCATGACTACCCCTTCCGGCGGCACATGCCGGCGGGTCCGATCGGCGCCCAGGGTACGATTGCTCTTGTGGTGCCGCGTCCGCAGGGGCGGGAAGGGCGCCTCAGCGATCCCTTCTTCCTCGAGCTTCTGGCCGGCGTCGGCGAGGCCGCGCGGGAACGCGGCTGCGACCTGCTGATGAGCCACATTTCGCCCGCGAACTACGAAGAGCTGTCGGCCGCGCTCAACACCAGCCGGGCGGACGGGGTGATCTTCCTGGGCCAGTCCAGCCTGCATTCGGCCTTCAACCGACTGGTGGACGCCGACCATCGCTTCGTCGTCTGGGGCGCCGAGCTGCCGGAGCAGGACTACTGCTCCATCGGCTCGGACAATATCTCCGGCGGGCGTCGCGCGACGCTGCATCTGGCGCGGCTGGGGCGCAAGCGCATCGTCTTCCTGGGCGACCTTGATCCGCCCGAGGCCATGCAGCGGCAGCGTGGATACCTGGACGCCCTGGCGCAGGCCGGGCTGTCGGTCGACGCCGAACTGATCGTGCCCGCTCACTTCGAGGTGGAGACCGCCGAGGCCGCGGTGGACGCCCTGATCCGGCGCGGGGTGCCGTTCGACGGCGTCGTGGCCGCGTCCGACCAGATCGCCCTGGGGGCTGTGCGCGCCCTGTTGCACGCGGGGGTGGAGGTGCCGAAACAGGTCTCCGTGATCGGCTTCGACAACGTGCCGTTCAGCCGCTATTCGCGACCGGCCCTGACGACCATCGCCCAGGACACGATAAAGGCGGGACGCCTCATGGTGTCCAAGCTTCTCGACCACGGCGGCGTCAATCCCAGCACGGGGGCCGGCCGGTCGGAGCGGGTGCCCACCGACCTGATCGTGCGCGAGACCTGCGGCGGCTGATCCCGTCATCAGACCGCGAACAGCAGGCCGGCGAGCGGCTTCAGGCGCGAACCGTCGGCTTCGGTCCAGTTGACGGCCTCGATCCGGCGCGCGCCGGCGGGCGGGGCCCAGTCCAGCGTTTCGTGGCTGAGGTTGAAGACGCACAGCAGGCGTTCGCCGTCCGAGCCGCGCTCGAACCGCTCGAACACCAGCAGGTCCTGCGGTCCCTCGATCAGCGTCAGACCGCCAAGCCGCAGCGCAGGATGGGCCTTGCGCAGGGCGATCAGGCGACGTGCGACATGCAGGGTGGAGGTCGGGTCGGCCTCCTGCGCATCGACGGCCAGTTTCAGGTGGCGCGGATCGACCGGCAGCCAGGGCTCGACGGTGGAGAAGCCGGCGTTGGGCGCGGAGGCCGTCCAGGGGATGGGCGTGCGAGCGCCGTCGCGGCCCAGGGTCTGGGGCCAGTTGGCGATGGCCTCCGGATCGACCAGCCGCTCGAACGGCACCTCGGCCTGGGGCAGGCCCAGTTCTTCGCCCTGATAGACGAAGACGTTGCCGCGCAGGCACACCAGGAGCAGCAGCGCCATCTCGGCGAAGGCTTTCTCGTCGCGGCCCTGGGCCCAGCGCGACACGGCGCGCGGCGCGTCGTGATTGGAGAAGGTCCAGGACGGCCAGCCTTCGCCCTGCTGGTCCGGCCACATGGAATCGCCCAGGCCGATCAACTCGCTCCGCAGCGTGTCGGCGTAGAGATAGAGGAAGCCATAGGCGGAATGCAGCCGGTCGGTTCCGGCGGTGTATTCCTTCATCTCGCGATCGGCGTGGTCGCCTCCGACCTCGGCCACCGTGAAGCGGCCGGGATAGGAGTCCGTCAGGGCCCGAAGGCGGTTCAGGAAGCCGATGATCTCCGGCTGGCTCTGGTTGTGAATCTTGTCCTGGAAGTCGAACGGCCGCGTGCGCTTCTTGCCGTCCCTGATCGGCGGGTTGTCAGTCAGCCTGGGGTCGTGCATCGCGAAGTTGATCGCATCCAGACGGAAGCCGTCCACCCCGCGGTCCAGCCAGAAGCGGGCGGCCGCGATCAGGGCGTCCTGCACCTGCGGGTTCCTGACGTTCAGCTGCGGCTGAGAGGCCAGGAAGTTGTGCATGTAGTACTGGCCGCGTCGCGCGTCCCAGGTCCACGCCGGGCCGCCGAAGACAGATTGCCAGTTTGAAGGCGGCGAGCCGTCCGGCTTGGCGTCCGCCCAGACGTACCAGTCGGCGTGTTTCCCCGTCCTCGATGCGCGGCTGTCAATGAACCAGGGGTGTTCGTCCGAGGTGTGGGAGAAGACCTGGTCGATGACGACCTTCAGGCCCAGCGCCTGCGCGCGGGCGACCAAGGCGTCGAAGTCCGCCAGGGTCCCGAAGATCGGATCGACGTCGCAGTAGTCCGATACGTCATAGCCGAAGTCCTTCATCGGCGACTTGAAGAAGGGCGACAGCCAGATGCCGTCCACGCCCAGAGACGCGACGTGGTCCAGGCGGTCGGCGATGCCCTTCAGGTCGCCGACGCCGTCGTCGTTGGAATCGGCGAAGCTGCGCGGATAGATCTGGTACAGAACCGCGCCGCGCCACCACTCGTGGGCGGGCGCAGGCGCAGGCGCGGCGTCAGCCGTGGAAAGATCGAGAGGCTGGGCGGTCACGAAACGCTCTTGCAAACCAAATAATCAAGGGGAGGGACGCTGACGCGAACACTGGCGGGCGCCGAGGACTCAGGCGCGCAGTCGCCGCGCAGAGCCTGCCACCGAATGGAGGTCGGCTCCACCTCGACCTGGGCCGTGACGGGCGCCGTCGAGCTGTTGAACAGGACCAGAACCTCCGCGCCGTCGCCCATCAGGCGCGACAGGGCGAACAGGCCGGGTTCGTCGCCATAGGCGCGGACCACCTGACGACCGCGGCGCAGGGCCGGCTCGGCCGCCCGGACGCGGGCCATCTCGGCGATGGCGCGATACATCGGGGCATCGGCGGAATAGGCGGGCTGACGGCCGCCGATGGGCGCCGTGTCGCGATAGACCGGCGTTTGGCTGTCCCACATGTCCTGGCGCGAGTTGCCGTAGCCGCCGGCGCCGGCGAAACCCTGCTCGTCGCCGTAGTAGAGGGTGGGCACGCCGCGGCTGAACATCATCAGGGCGTGGGCCAGCTTGATGCGCGCCAGCAGTTCGGCGTCGTCGGCCTCCGGATTGGCCTGTTTAACGAAGAAGCCGACGCGGCCCATGTCGTGGTTGCCGAGGAAGGTCGGCAGGATGGCGGCCGTGTCGGCGCCCTGCGCATAGACGGCGTCGGCGTCGAACAGCTTGGCCAGGGCGTCGGTCCCGACCTTGCCGGAGGCCACGTCCACCGCCTGCTTCTGAAACGGGAAGTCCAGAACGGCGGGATAGGCGTCGACGCGGGTGAATCGCGCCGTCACCGCCGGATCAGGGTCATAGACTTCGCCGAATATGTGGAAGTGCGGAATGCCCTTGGCCTCGGCCCGCTGCAGCATGGCGGGGATGAAGGCCTGCCAGAACTCGGAGTTCACGTGGCGGGCGGTGTCGATGCGAAAGCCGTCGATCCCGTACTTGTCGATCCAGCCGCCGAACACCTCGATCATGCCCTGGACCACCACCGGGTCCTCTGTCAGCAGGTCGTCAAGGCCCGCGAAATCGCCGTCCAGCGAGCTCTCGCCCGAGAAGGTGCTCTCGCCGCGGTTGTGATAGCGGATCGGGTCGTTCAGCCAGGCCGGAACCTTCAGGTTCTCCTCGCCCTCGGGGACATAGGGCGTATAGGCGTAGTCGGGACGGGTCAGGCGCGAGAAGTCCTGACCGTCGAAGCCCGCGTTGATCGGTTGGCCGTCCACGCCGCCCTGGCGCGTGTAGGGATAGTCGGCGCGGCTGCGGTACTCGCACGGGCGCTCGGGGCATTCGCGATAGCGGATCACGTCGGCCGTGTGGTTGGCGACGATGTCCATATAGACCTTCATGCCGCGCGCATGGGCGGCGTCGACGAAGGCGCGCATCGCCGCCTCGTCCCCGAAGTGCGGATCGACGGCGGTGAAATCGGTGATCCAGTAGCCGTGATGCGCCGCGCCGGTGTAGTTCCCGTGGGTCTGCACCGGCTTGTTCTTGAAGATCGGCGCCAGCCAGACGGCGGTGGCGCCCAGGCCCTGGATATAGTCCAGCCGCTGCGTCAGACCGGCCAGGTCGCCGCCGTGGTAGAAGTCGGTGTCTGACGGATCGAAACCGCTCGTCAGCCGCCCCGGCGCATAGCCGCCGCGGTCGTTCGACGGATCGCCGTTGGCGAAACGGTCGGGCAGCAGGAAATAGATCACCTCATCCTGGGGGGGGCGCTGACGCAGTTCGGCCAGCGGGTCGGAGGGCGCCTGGGCCAGGACGGCGGGCGCGCCGCACAGGGCGGCCAAGGCCGTGAGCGCACACAGGCCAGGCTTCAATCCATTGAGACGCATCGTTTTCCTCCCTGCCTGGCCGGTGCAAAGCCTTCCAGATCGATTTGCAAGATTTTGCAGTCCTGGCGCCGCCTGTCAACGCGGGTAAATTTTGCTGCGGTGCGGCATGGAGCCGTCAGGGCGTGGCGGTAGCGCCGGCGTCGCAGCATGCGGAGCCCTGTCCCATGGAGATGAAAATCCGACCTCTTCATTACCGGCTTGCAAGATCGCTTCAGATTTGCATATTTTTGCGACGGCTTCCGGTTGCGACATCCAGAATCGCGACCAGCCCCAGGGAGGATGATCCATGTCTCAACGTCTCAACCGGCGTGCGCGCCTGCTGTCCGGCGCCGCCTTCGCCGCCGCGGCCCTGGTGGCCGTCGGCAACGCACAGGCCCAAACCACCGGCGCCCCGACCCCGGCCGCCGAAGCCCAGCCGGCTGAAGTCGAGGAAATCGTCGTCACGGGCATCCGCCGCGCCATCGAGGCGTCGATCTCGGCGAAGGCCAGCAACACCTCCATCGTCGAGGTCATCTCGGCCGAGGACATCGGCAAGCTGCCGGATGTGTCGATCGCCGAATCCCTGGCCCGCCTGCCGGGCGTGACCTCGCAGCGCCTCGACGGCCGCAGCCAGCTCATCTCGATCCGCGGCCTGGGCCCGGACTTCACCACCGCCCTGCTGAACGGCCGCGAACTGGTCACCACGGGCGACAACCGCGGCGTCGAGTTCGACCAGTTCCCGTCGGAACTGCTGGGCAGCGTCGTCGTCTACAAGACCCCCGACGCGGCGCTCGTCGGCCAAGGCCTGGCCGGCACCGTTGATCTGCGCACCATCCGTCCGTTGGCCTATGGCCGGCAGGCGGTGGCGGTGAACTACCGCTATGAGTGGAACGACATCGGCGCACTGAACTCGGGTACGACCGACAACGGCAATCGCTACACCATCTCCTACATTGATCAGTTCGCGGACGACACGATCGGTGTGGCGCTGGGCTACGCCCACATGTCGTCGCCGTATCAGTCAGAGCGGTTCAACGCCTGGGGCTATCCGACCTACACGGACGGAAACCTGCTGACCGGCGGCGTCAAGCCGTACGTCATGTCGTCGGAACTGGAGCGGGACGGCTACATGGGCGTGCTGGAGTGGCGCCCGAACGACCGCTTCCACACCACCTTGGACGCCTTCTATTCGCAGTTCGAGAACACCCAGGTCCTGCGCGGCATCGAGTTCCCGCTGGCGTGGGGCGGGTCGTCGGGCGCATGCCCGGGCACGCCGGATGTCTGCCGCCCGGCTCCCTCTCTGAGGCCTGGCTACACGGTTGAGGACGGCCTGATCGTCGCCGGCACCTGGGACAACATCAAGGGCGTCGTCCGCAACGACTTGAACAAGCGCGACAGCGACATCCTGGCGTTGGGCTGGAACACCGAATTCGTCGCCAACGACGACTGGACCCTGGGGCTGGACATCAACTATTCAAAGGTCGAGCGCAACGACATCATCCTGGAGACCAACGCGGGCACCGGCCGCAACGTCGCCGGCGCGCTGGACACCCTGGGCTTCGAACTGACGGATGACGGCGTCACGCGCTTCACCAGCCAGCTGGACTACGCCGATCCGAACCTGATCCGCATCACCAGCCCGCAAGGCTGGGGCGGCGACGTGATCCCGGAAGGCCAAGCCGGCTACATGAACACCCCGACCGTCACCGACGAAATCAAGGCCGTGCGCCTGACGGCCAACCGCGCCCTGCACCAGAGCCCGTTCAGCTCGATCGACTTCGGCTTCAACTACACCGAGCGTCAAAAGGATTTCGTCAACGACCAGTTCTATCTGGGCGTTCCTGGCGGCGGCGACCTGGTGGTGCCAGCGGAATATCTGCTGGAGCCGACCGACCTCGGCTACCTCGGCATTTCCCAGGTGCTGAGCTATGACGCCCTGGCTCTGGCCAACAGCGAGCTGCTGAACCGCATCCGCAACCCCAACGCCGACGTGACCGCCGGCAACTGGGAAGTCTCGGAAAAGGTCACCACGGCCTATGTGAAGGCGAACATCGACCACAACCTGTTCGGCCTGCCGCTGACCGGCAACGTCGGCATGCAGTTGGTCTACACCGACCAGAGTTCCGACGGTTTCTCGGCGCGTCAGGTCGGTCCGGGCGTGGCGGAAACCGTCGCCGTGTCGGGCGGCGCCGAATACCTGGAGATCCTGCCGAGCTCGAACTTCATCCTGGAAGTCGGCGACGACATGTTCGCCCGCTTCGCCGTGGCCCGCACCCTGGCCCGGCCGCGGATGGACGACATGCGCGCCTCGCGGAACTACACCTACAACCCGTCCTTGGCGGGTTCGACCGACATCAACCGGTCGCCGTGGGGCGGCGGAGGCGGCAATCCGGAGCTGCGGCCGTTCATCGCCGATGTGGTGGACCTGTCGTTCGAGAAGTATTTCGCCAACCGTCGCGGCTATGTCTCGCTGGCCGGTTTCTACAAGCGCCTCGAGAGCTTCGTTTACAGCCGCAACCAGATCTTCGACTTCACCGGCTATCCGATCGGCGCCATCTCGCCGACCAATCCTGAGCCCACCCTGCGCCAGGGCCTGATCGGCGCGCCGGACAACGGCGACGGCGGCTGGATCAAGGGCGTGGAGTTCGCGGTGTCGACACCGTTCGACATCTTCCACCCCGCTCTGGAAGGCTTCGGCGCGCTGTTCAGCGCCTCGGCGACGGACAGCGAGATCCAGCCCGACCCGACCCAGGCGCCGACCGCCCTGCCGGGCCTGTCGGAAACGGTGGTCAACGGCACGCTGTACTATGAGCGCTACGGCTTCCAGGCCCGCGTTTCCAGCCGCTACCGCTCGGACTTCCTGGGCGAGGTCGCCGGCTTCGGCAACGGCCGCACCTTGCGTTCGGTCGCGGCGGAGAACGTGGTCGACGCCCAGGTCGGCTACGAGTTCCAGTCGGGTCCGCTTGAGGGTCTGTCGATCCTGGCCCAGGTCAACAACCTGACCGACGAGCCGTTCAAGACCTTCGAGAACGGTGATGAACGCCGGACCATCGACTACCAGTCCTATGGCCGCACCTTCGCGGTGGGCGTGAACTACCGCTTCTGATCTTCCTCAACTGAGCCAACTGGCCGCTTCGGAAACGGGGCGGCCATTTCTTTGCGTGCAGGCGCTTCCAAAAGTTTCGTTACAGGACCGGGAATTCGGCTGGACGGCGCGTCGCCGATGTCGGAACCAGACAGTCAAGAACCGCGCGGCCCAGCGTGGCGAAGATCCATCTCTGCAGGGGGACCCATCCGCATGACCGCATCCGACGCCGCCCGTCCCAAGGGCGCGGGCCTGGCCTTCGCCTATGTGACGACGCTCTTCTTCGCCTGGGGCTTCGCCACCTCGCTGATCGATCCGCTGATCGCGGCGGTGAAACGCGTGTTCGACCTGAACAACGCCGAAGCCTTCCTGACCACCTTCGCCTGGTTCATCGCCTATGGGCTGATGTCGCTGCCGGCGGCGTCCGTGCTGGGCAAGCTGGGCTACAGCCGGTCGATCATCGGCGCGCTGATCGTGATGGTGGCGGGCTGCCTGATCGTGCCGGCGGCGACGGCGGCGGACTGGTATCCGGGCGTGCTGCTGGCCCTGTTCGTCATCGCCTCGGGCGTGACGCTGCTGCAGGTCGCGGCCAATCCGCTGGTGGCCGAGCTGGGCACGCGCAAGGGTTCGCACATGCGGCTGAACCTGTCGCAGGCCTTCAACTCGCTGGGCACCACGATCGGGCCGTGGCTGGGGTCGCACGTGCTGCTGACCGGCGGGGTGTTCGCCGCCGGGGCGGTGGTGACGGCGGCGACGCGCAGCCAGTCGCTGCGCAGCATCGACATGGCCTTCCTGGGCATGGGCGCCTTCTTCGCCCTGATCGCGGTCTTCATCTTCACCGCGCGCAAGAAGATCAACGCCGCCGCCCCCGTCGCGACGGAAGCCGTGTCCCCGCTGAAGGCGCTCTCCTCGCCTTGGGCGGTGTTCGGCGCCCTGGCCATCTTCCTCTATGTCGGGGCCGAGGTGGCGATCGGCGGCATGCTGACCAACTTCCTGGAAAGCCCGGACGTGCTGAACGCCCCGATCGAGACGGCGGGCAAGATGGTCGCCCTGTACTGGGGCGGGGCCATGATCGGCCGCTTCATCGGTTCGGCGGTGCTCACGCGCGTGCCGGCGGGGATCGTGCTGGCCTTCTGCACCGTGGTCGCGGCCCTGCTGTGCCTGATCGTGAGCCAGGTCGGCGGGCCGACGGCGGCCTATGCGGCCCTGTCGATCGGCCTGTTCAACTCGATCATGTTCCCGACCATCTTCACCCTGACGCTGGAGCGGTCGACGGCGCCGACCTCGGCCACCTCGGGCCTGCTGGTGTTCGGCATCATCGGCGGGGCCTTGCTGCCGCAAGTGGCGGCGCGCATCGCCGACGCGGCGGGCGCGCTGCAGCCGGCCTTCATCGTGCCGATGCTGGGCTATGTCGGTCTGACGGTCTTCGCCATCGCGGCGGCGCGGACCAAGGTGCGGGACGCGGATGTGGTGGCGGCGCCGTCGCCGCACTGATCCCACCACAGGCAAGCAGAAGGGGCGCGGACGAAATCCGCGCCCCTTTCTAATTGCGCCACCGTTTCAGTTGTCGATCAGGGCCTGAAGAATGACGGCCAGGCGGTCGCGCATGCGCTCGCATTCGGCGGGGTCGAGGTCGAAGCTGCCGCCGCCCAGCTCGCGGCTGATCGACATGCCCATGATGAAGCCGGCCAGTAGACGCGCGCGGACGGTGGCGTCCGGACCGCCCAGCCAGTCCTGCAGGGGACCGAAGAACTGGGCGGCGCAGGTGGTCTGGACCATTTCGGAGGCTCGGTTGGAGCCGATCGAGCGGAGCATGATGGACATGCCCTTCAGCTTGTCGGCCTTCTTGGGCTCGAAGACGATCTCATGCGCCACGCGGCGGCCGAACTCCGCCTTGTCGCCCTGCATCAGGGCGCTGCCGTCGCCGCAGCTTTCCAGCGCGGCCAGGAACAGGTCGTCCTTGGAGCCGAAGTAACGGCTGATCAGGGCCGCGTCGACGCCCACGTCGCGAGCGATGTCACGCATGCCGACATCGTCGTAGCTCTCGGCGGCGAAACGCTCGCGCGCGGCGTCGAGAATGGCCGTGCGGGTGGCGGCGGCGTTTCTCGGGCGAGGGCCGGGGCACAACAAGATCGTCACAACTCCAATCTAAAATAACCGTAAGAGACATATGGCTTTGTCATCGACCGTTGACAAGCGTCGCCCATCTCACCATTAAGTCACCAAGCGTTGACAGGCCCGACTCCCCATCGGCCCTCCGTCCGCTTCGACAGGGATTTGCCTCCGACAGGGAGTACGCGCAGATGCGCAGGCTGAAGATCGCGGCCGTGTCCGTCATGATGACGGGCGCGCTTTATGGATGCTCGCAGGGCGCGGAGGGGCAGGCCCCGGGCGCCCCGCCGGTGACGGTGGCCACGCCGCTGCGCCAGCAGGTGGTCGACTGGGACGAGTTCACCGGCCGCTTCGAGGCGGTCGAGTCGGTGGACGTGCGCGCGCGGGTCGGCGGCTACATCCAAGCGGTCCACTTCCGCGACGGCCAGATGGTCCAGCGCGGCCAGCTGCTGTTCACCCTGGATCCGCGCCCGGCCCAGGCCGCCCTGGCTCAGGCCCGCGCCCAGGTCGCCCAGGCCCAGTCGCAACTGGGCCTGGCGCGCGCCAACCTGGCCCGCAGCGAGACCCTGCTGGCCTCGCAGGCGGTGTCGCAGGCCGAGTATGACTCCAACAAGGCGGCGGTCGACGCGGCCGAGGCCAACCTGGCCGCCGCCAATGCGGCGACGCGCACGGCCCAGCTGAACCTCGAATACACCCGCGTCACGGCGCCGGTGTCGGGGCGCGTTTCGGACCGCCGCGTCGATCCGGGCAACCTGATCGCCGGCGGCTCCTCGGCGGGCGACGTGCTGACCACCATCGTGTCGGGCGGGCCGATCCACTTCGTCTTCGACGGTTCGGAAGCCTTGGCGCTGAAGTACATGCGCGAGGGCGGGTCCAACCAGGGCGCGCCGGTCCGCATCCGCCTGCAGGACGAGGCCCAATTCAGCCACACCGGCCGTCTCGACTTCTCGGACAACCGCATCGATACGGGATCGGGCGTGATCCGCTTGCGCGCCATCGTGCCGAACGCCGACGGCTTCCTGCGTCCGGGCATGTTCGGCCGCGCCCAGGTGGCCGGCGCCGAGGCCTATGACGCCCTGCTGGTGCCGGACACGGCCATCTCGACCGACCAGGCCCGCCGCACCGTCTATGTCGTCGCCCAGGACGGCTCGGTGACGCCGAAGACGGTGCAGCTGGGACCGGTTGTCCAGGGGCTGCGGGTGATCAAGTCGGGCCTGGCGCCGACCGACCGCGTCATTATCGCCGGCCTTCAGCGCGCCGCTCAGCCGGGGGCCAAGGTCACCCCGCAGAACGGCCGCATCCAGCCGGTCCAGCAGCAGGAACAGGCCGCCCAGGGCCCGGTCACCCAGGCCGCGCCGGCGTCGACCGCCTCCTTCGCCAACAGCCTGTCGAGCGGCGACTGATCCATGAACATCTCCCGTTTCTTCATCGACCGGCCGATCTTCGCGCTCGTCCTGTCGGTGGTGATCACGATCATCGGCGTCTTCGCCTATCCGCTGCTGCCGCTGTCGCAGTATCCGGAGATCGCACCGCCCACGATCACCATCAACGCCGCCTATCCGGGCGCTTCGGCCGAGACCCTGGCCGAGACCGTCGCCGCGCCGATCGAGCAGGAGGTGAACGGCGTCGAAAACATGCTCTACATCACCTCGTCCTCAACCTCGGACGGGGCGGTGGCGATCACCGTGACCTTCAACCCGGGCACCGATCTGGATGACGCCCAGGTGCTGGTCCAGAACCGGGTCGCCCTGGCGGAGCCGCGGCTTCCCGAGGCCGTCCGCCAGACCGGCATCACGGTGAATAAGGCCGAGAGCGGCTTCCTGATGATCTTGGGGCTGACCTCGCCCGACGGGACGCTGGATAACGACTACGTCGGCAACTACGCCAACTCCACGCTGCGCGACCGCCTGCTGCGGATCGACGGCGTCGGCCAGGTCCAGGTGTTCGGCGGCGGCAACTATTCGATGCGCGTCTGGATCGACCCTGCCAAGGCGGCCGAGCGCGGCCTTACCGGTCCCGACATCGTCGCCGCCCTGCGCGCCCAGAACGTCCAGGCCGCGGCCGGCTCCATCGGCCAGCCGCCGTTCCCGAACAGCGCCGCGGCCTTCCAGCTGCCGGTGCAGGTCCAGGGCCGTCTGACCGACCCGAATGAGTTCGCCAACGTCGTCCTCAAGACCGACCAACAGGGGCGCGTCACCTATCTGCGCGACGTGGCGCGGATCGAGCTCGGCGCCCAGGACTATGGCATCCGCGGCTTCTTCGACGGCCAGCTTGGCGTCGGCATCGCCATCGTCCAGCAGCCGGGAGCCAACGCCCTGGGCACGGCCGAGCGCGTCCTGGCGGAGGTCGAGGCCGTCAAGGCCGACATCCCGCAAGGGATGAACATCTCGGTGCCCTACAATCCGACGGAGTTCGTCGCCGCCTCGGTGGAGTCGGTGCAGCATACCCTGCTGGAAGCCGTCGTCCTGGTCGTGATCGTGGTCATGGTCTTCCTGCAGACCTGGCGCGCGGCCATCATTCCCATCGTCGCCATCCCGATCGCCCTGGTCGGCACCTTCGCGGTGCAGCTGGCGCTGGGCTATTCGATCAACTCCCTGTCGCTGTTCGCGCTGGTGCTGGCGGTCGGCATCGTGGTCGATGACGCCATCGTCGTGGTCGAGAACGTCGAGCGGGCGCTGCGCGAGGGGCTGACGCCCAAGGAAGCCGCCTATCGCTCGATGCAGGAGGTTTCGGGCGCCCTGATCGCCATCGGCCTGGTGCTGGTGTCCGTGTTCGTGCCGACCATGTTCGTGCCGGGCATCCCGGGCATCTTCTATCGCCAGTTCGCCGTCGTCATCGCGGCCGCCTCGGTCATCTCGCTGTTTGTGTCGCTGACATTGTCGCCGGCCATGGCCGCCCTGCTGCTGAAGCCGCACAAGGCGCACGACGAGCACGCCCGCAAGCCCGGCCTGCTGGGTTCGGTGATGTATTACGGCGGCTGGGCCGGCCGTAAGTTCAACGAAGGCTTCGACTGGCTGTCGGACAAGTACGGCCGCCTGACCGCCCGGCTGGTGCGCACCGTGACCATCGTGCTGATCGTCTATGTCGGCCTGCTGGGCGTCACCGCCTGGCGCCTGCTGGACACGCCGACCGGCTTCATCCCGGAGCAGGACCAGGGCTTCCTGATCGGCGTCATCCAGCTGCCCGCCGGCGCCTCGCTGGATCGGACGGAGGCGGTGATGAGCCGCGCCCGCGAGATCATCCAGGGCACCGAAGGCGTGGACGGCACCGTGGCCTTCGCAGGCCTGGACGGCTCCAGCTTCAGCTTCGGCTCCAACGCCGCGACCATCTTCGTCCGGCTGAAGCCGCACGCGGAGCGGACGCGCGAGGAGGCCGCCACGGCCCTGGCCGGCGCCATCACCATGGCGACGGGCTCGATCGAGGAGGCCAACATCTTCGTCATCGCCCCGCCGGCGGTCCAGGGCCTGGGCAACGGCAACGGCTTCAAGATGATGGTTCAGGACACCTCGGGCGCCGGCTACCGCGCGCTGGAGGGGGCGACCTTCGCCATGATGGGGACGGCCGCCCAGGCGCCGGACCAGGTGAATCAGGTCTTCTCGACCTACAACACCGGCTCGCCGCGCGTCGAAGCGGACGTGGATCGCGACAAGGCCCTGATGCTGGGCGTCCAGCCGTCGGCCGTGTTCGACACCATGGGCGTCTATCTGGGTTCGTCCTACGTCAACGACTTCAACTTCCTGGGCCGCACCTTCCGCGTGACGGCGCAGGCGGAGCCGACGGCGCGCGACGACATCGCCGACATCGCCAACCTCAAGACGCGCTCGGCCTCCGGCGAGATGGTGCCGATCGGTTCGGTGGCGAACCTGCGGGAAGATTCCGGTCCGTCGCGGATCGTGCGCTACAACCTGTTCCCGGCCTCCGAACTCCAGGGCCAGCCGGCCGCCGGCGTGTCGTCCGGCGAGGCGCTTGAGGTCATGGAAACCATGGCCGAACAGACGCTGCCGCAGGGGTTCAGCTATGAATGGACCGAACTGGCGCTGCAGCAGAAGGCGGCGGGATCGGGCGCGGCCCTCATCTTCGTGATGTCGGTGGTGTTCGTCTTCCTGGTGCTAGCGGCGCAGTACGAAGCCTTCACCCTGCCCATGGCGGTGATCCTGATCGTGCCGATGTGCCTGCTGGCGGCGATCCTCGGCATCAACATCCGGGGCCTGGACAACAACATCCTCGTCCAGATCGGCCTGGTCGTCCTGATCGCGCTGGCGGCCAAGAACGCGATCCTGATCGTGGAGTTCGCCAAGCAGGCCGAGGACGAGGGCATGAACCGCTTCGACGCGGCCGTGTCCGCCGCCCGCACCCGCCTGCGGCCGATCCTCATGACCTCGTTCGCCTTCATCCTCGGCGTCGTGCCGCTGATGCTGGCCTCGGGTCCGGGCGCGGAGATGCGTCAGGCGCTGGGCACGTCGGTCTTCTCCGGCATGCTGGGCGTGACCTTCTTCGGCCTGATCTTCACGCCGGTCTTCTACGTCGTGATGCGCGGGGTCTCGGCTCGACTGCCGAACACGCCGGGCAAGAAGCAGGAAACCGTCCCCACCGTGACCGATCCCGACCGTCCGGCCCCGGCCGGTCAGGGAGGAACTCTCTGATGACCCGATCCAAGCCTCTCGTCTTCCTGACCAGCGTCGGCGCCGCGGCCCTGCTGTCGGCCTGCGCGGTCGGGCCGAAGGCGCCCGTCGCCGACCTACCCCCCGCGGGGACGGGCGCCTTCATCGGCTCGGCCAATCCCGCCGTCTCCGCCGCCCCGGCGCGCGACGACTGGTGGCGGCTGTACGCCGACCCGACGCTGGACGGCCTGATCCAGCAGGCCTTCGCCGAGAACAACGAACTCGAAGCGGCCTTCGCCAACCTGCGCGCCGTGCGGGCCTCGCTGTCCGAGGCGCGGGTCGGACGGTTCCCGACCACGACCACCAGCGCCGCCTATCAGACCAGCCAGGCGTCAGCGGCCACCGTGCAGGGCCTTCCCGCCGGACAGGCGGCGCCGGAGATCGATACCTACGACGTCGGTCTGGACGCCGCGTACGAGATCGATCTGTTCGGCCGGGTGGAATCCACCATCCGCGCCGCCCGCGCCGATGTCCGCGCCGCCGAGGCCGCCTTCGCCACGGTCCGGGTCACGGTCGCGGCCGAGACGGCCCGGGCCTATGCCGACAGTTGCTCGGCCAACGCTCAGATCGCGGTGGCGGAGCGGACCCTGGAGCTTCAGCGCGACACGCTGCGCCTGACTGAACGCCTGTTGGAGGGCGGCGCCGGAACCGGTCTGGACGTGGCCGGCGCCCGCGCCGCCGTGGCGCAGACCGCGGCCACCTTGCCGACGCTGCGCGCCAACCGCAATGAGGCCCTGTTCCGCCTGGCGACGCTGACGGGCGTCACGCCTTCGCAGGCCAGCCAGGCCGCGGCCGCCTGCACCCGGCCGCCGCAGTTGAGCCAGCCGATCCCGGTCGGCGACGGGGCGCAACTGCTGGCCCGCCGTCCTGACGTGCGTCGGGCCGAGGCCGAACTGGCCGGCGCGGCGGCGCGAGTGAACGTGGCGACCGCCAGCCTCTATCCGTCCATCAGCCTGGGCGGATCGATCGGCTCGACCGCGCTGGATTCGGATGGCCTCGGCGACGACGAGAACTTTCGCTTCAGCTTCGGTCCGCTGATCAGCTGGTCGTTCCCGAACGTCTTCGCCGCGCGTGCGCGGATCGAAGCGGCGGGCGCCCGGTCCGACGCGGCGCTGGCCACCTTCGACCAGACGGTGCTGGCGGCGCTGCAGGAGACGGAGACGGCCCTGTCCAACTACGCCAACGAGCTGGACCGTCGCGCGGCCCTGACGGAGGCCCGCGACCAGGCCGCGCGCGCGACCGAGCTGTCGCGTCAGCGGTTCGAGGTCGGGGCCGACAACTTCCTGACGGTCCTGGTCGCTGAACGCACCCTGGCCCAGTCGGAAGCGGCGTTGGCGCAATCCGACGCGCTGGTCTCGACGTACCAAATCGCCCTGTTCAAGGCGTTGGCGGGCGGCTGGCAGCCGGAGGCCTGAACCGCCTGATCGAGGGGAGGAGGGCCCGGGCTCACGCGCCCAGGATCCAGCCCTCCTCCTGCTCGACCTTCTCGATCAGCTCCGCCGTCGCGCCCTTTGGCGGCGCGAAGGCGCGGCCCAGCTCGGCGGCGTCGTCCATGCGCGCCAGGGCCTCGGCCGTGGACCGGACCTGGGCCTGATCCTTGTACTCGCCCTCGGCCGGCTTGCCGTCGAACATGGACGGCCAGACCTCGACCACCAGCGCCGACAGCGGTTCGACATCCGCGGGCGTCAGCTCCCGCCAGCCGGTGCCGAACGGCCAGACGGCGGCCGAAGGGCCAAGCTTCTCCAGCAGACGACGGACGACGGGCACGCCGACCAGCGTCTGGCCGCCCACGGCGCCGGCGCCGTGCATCTGCCAGACGCTCTTGGGCTGCAGCCGTCCCTTGCGGGCCGCATCCTCGGTGGCGCGGAACTCGAGGATGTCGCCGGTTCCTTGAGGCGGCTTGGTGGTGGTCAGCCAGCGCTGCGCCTGCTTGGCCGGCGCGCCCCAGAACGGCCAGGCTTCGTCGGTCATCAACCGGTTCATCTTGGCCGCGACCTGATAGCGGTTGTTGGTGTTGTCGGCCTTGTCCACGACATTGGTCGCCAGGAACTTCCACAACGCCCGCCAGGGGGTTCCCTCCAGCTTCAGGCGCGCGGCGGTTCCCGCGGGAAAGCCGAAGTTGAAGTCCAGCCCGACAAGCACCCGGTCGCCGCGCTTTTTGTGCTCGGCCAGCAGGCTGTTCAGCAACGCCTCGCCTTCCGCCCGCGTGGCGACGTTGTGGGTCTCGGCATAGAGGCGAAAGCGCACGTCGCGCTTGGCTACGCCGATCCACAGCGAGTTGTCGCCGAGCTTCTTCGTTTCGGCGGCGGTCCAGTCGGCGACGATGTAGGCGTCGAAAAGGCGGGCCACGGCGGGCTCCTTAAAGGCAGCGGGCAAGATGGAAATGAGCGGGCGCTTCTAACGCTCCATCGCCGCGACCGGAAGCCCCGAAGTCCTAATCCACCAGCAGGGCCTCGAGATGCGACAGCCAGCGGCGACCCAGCCGCAGGGCCTCTGCCGGAGAGCCGGTCTGGGCCGGCAACGCCGCGTCCCACAGCGCCAGCTCGAACTCCGGATTGCGGGCGTCGGCGAACATCAGGCGCAGCACCACCTGCTCGGCGTCCGGCGCCATTACGTCCAGCGACTTGCGGACTTCGCCGCGCCGGACGCGGGCGACGACGTGGCCGTCGACGATGATTTCCCCGCCCTCGACCTCCGTGAAGTGATAGGCCAGGCCGTGGGCGCCGTTCGCCCAGAGGACGACCAGTTGCTCGGCGTCGAAGTTGAGGGCGCAGGTCCGGCCCTCGCCGACGGACATGGCCTCGACCTGCGGCGTCGCGCCCAGCGCCTTGAGCAGGGCCCGCCGCATACGGCGTGGCGGCTCCATCCACCAGGACAGGGCCAACGCCAGCGTCGTCAGCAGGGCCGCGGCCAGAGCGAGCAACAGCACCAGCCGCAGGGCGTCGGCCACGGCGTCAGGCCTCCAGGTGGACGTCGACGACCACCGGGACGTGGTCGCTGGGCTTCTCCATGTCACGCGCCTCGCGATGGGTCTCGATGCCCCGGAAGCGGTCGGCCGCCTGGGGAGACAGCAGGGCGAAGTCGATGCGGATGCCGTGGTCGCGCTGCCAAGCCCCCGCCTGATAGTCCCAGAAGGTGAAGGTTCCCGCCGGTTCGCCGCCCAGTTCGTGCGCGTCCGCCAGGCCCAGGTTCTTCAGGGCGCGGAAGGCGCGGCGGCTCTCGGGTTGGAAGAGGGCGTCGTTGACCCAGGCGGCGGGGTTCCTGGCGTCCTCGGCCTCGGGGATGACGTTGTAGTCGCCGCAGAGGGCCAGCGGCTCTTCGTGCGCCAGGAGAGCTCGCGCATGCGCGTTCAGGCGCTCGAACCAAGCCAGCTTGTAGGCGAACTTCTCCGTGCCGATCGGATTGCCGTTGGGCAGATAGATGGCGGCCACCCGGATGGGACGCGGGGCCTCGATCACGGCCTCGAGATAGCGCGCCTGCTCGTCGGCGTCGTCACCGGGCAGTCCGCGCCGGATGTCGGACAGGGGGAATTTCGAGAGCAGGGCCACGCCGTTATAGGATTTCTGGCCGTGCGTCTCGACGTTGTAGCCAAGGCTCTCGAAGGCCTCGCGCGGGAACTTCTCGTCGACGCACTTGATCTCCTGGAAGCAGGCGACGTCGGGATTGGCCTGCTCCAGCCACGCCAGCACGGTGGGCAGGCGGGCGTTGACCGAGTTCACGTTCCAAGTGGCGATGCGCATGACGGCGACGCTAGGCCGCGTCTCGATGCGCGAAAAGAGGGCGGATGAACAAAAGGGGCCGCCGGATCGCTCCGACGGCCCCTCATCAGGTCGTAGACGGCTCGGCTTACGGCTGCTGGGTGGTCGCCGGAGAGGCGGCCGGGGCCGGCGTCAGGGTGCAGCCGCCGCCGATCTGCTGGGCGGTGGCGCAGGGATAGATCTGCTGGACCGCGCGCTCTGCGTTCAGACGGGCGATGACGCCGTCGGCGCCGGCGCACTTGGCTTCGTAGAAAATGCCGTTGGCGTTACGGCCCATCAGGCGAGCCTCGGTGACGTCGCAGCCAGCGGCCTCCGAACCGGTCAGCCAGCTCTTCAGCAGCGCCGCGTTCTCGGCCGGGGTGGTGAAGGCGCAGGTTCCGTTCTCCGCCAGGACCTGCAGGCAGTCGGTCTTGGTCCAGGCGTCGCCGCTCTTGCGGATCCAATAGCCCGCCATGTCGGTGCAGCCGATTTCATAGATCACGGCGCCGTCGTCTCCGGCGCCCAGCACCTTGGCTTGGTCGACCGTGCAGGGCACGGCGGCTTGCTGTGCATACTCGCGCAGGAACTTCTGACTGTCGGTATTGGCGGCGATCGTGCATTGCGGACCGACATCGGCTGCGGGATCGGCCGCCCGCATCTGTTCAGCCGACGCAGCCAGGATCACGCAGTCCGTAGCGGCCGGGGGCGTCTTGGACTCGATCATATAGCCGGGACCCGCAGCACAGGCGACTTCATAGATCGACGTCTGCTCAGCGGTGTTGCCCAACAGCTTGGCTTCGGTGACTTGGCAACCGGTGTTGGCGAGGGTGGCCTGTTCCTGGGCCGACGCCATAACCTGTTCGGCGGACGGCGCGGCGGGCCGTTGCTGCCCGCGCTGGCGCGCCTGGGCGGCTCTGCTTTGGCCCGAGGTCTCCGCGGAGCGGTCTTCGTCTCGATTTTGCGCCATGGCTACGGGCGCGGCGGATAGGACGACCAGCGAGAGCGCCATGCACGGGGCGAGGAGGCGGAACATCATGACAAGCACCTGACGTAAGAGCGGAATATGTCGTGTGACCGGGTAACGTGGCTTGGTCAAGGCGGCTGGACGCTTTGTGAAACGCCGGCGTATGGTGCACTGAGTTTTTATTGGAGACGCGCTGGTGGCCGACGATCTGACGACGCCGAAGACGGTCTCGCCGAGGTCGGGACTGACCTATCGGGGAGGCGAACCGCCGGCGCCGGGGCGTGTCGTGGAAGTCGCGCCAAAGGTGCTTCTACTGAGATTTCCGCTGCCGTTTCAGCTGGATCATGTAAACGTCTTCGTGCTGGCGGACGGCGACGGCTGGTGCATCGTCGACACGGGGTTGAAGACGCCCGCCTCCATCCAGGCCTGGGAAGCGGCGCTTGCGGGAGATCTGGCCGGCCGACCAGTGCGGCGCGTGCTTTGCACCCATATGCATCCCGACCACATCGGTCTGGCAGGATGGCTGTGCGACAGGGCGAAGGCGCCGTTGCTCATGTCGCGCACCGAATATCTGACAGGGCGCATGCTGGCGGCGGAGGAGGCGCAGGACGCCCCTGAAGTCGGCGCGGTCTTCTACCGCGCCGCCGGGTGGAGAGAGGCGCAGATCGAGGCTTGGCGTGCGGGCTACGGCGGCTTCGGCAAGGGAGTCAGTCCGGTGCCGCGCGCCTACCAAAGACTTTGCGACGGCGACCGGCTGACGATCGACGGCGACGACTGGCAGGTCGTTGTGGGCGCGGGACATAGCCCGGAACACGTCTGCCTTTGGCGGCGGTCAGACAACGTCTTCATCGCCGGTGATCAGATCCTGCCGCGGATTTCTTCGAACGTGTCGGTGTGGCCGACAGAGCCCAATGCGGACCCCCTTGACGATTGGATGGTCTCACTAGCCAAGCTTCGTGCTGTGCTCCCGAAAGAGGCCTTGATCCTGCCGTCACACGGTGAGCCGTTCCTCGGCGTACACGACAGGCTGGACGCGCTGAGGCGCGGTCACGAAGTCGCGCTGAAACGGCTTGAACGGACGTTGCGGAAACCCGCTAGGGTGATCGACGCCTTCCCGGCCGTATTCGGGCGGGCGGTCGGGGATGCGGTGCTGGGCATGGCCACGGGCGAGGCCCAGGCGCATCTGAACTATCTGGAACGACGCGGCCGCGCGCGGCGAACGCGGGATGAGGACGGCGTCGACTGGTGGACGGCGATCGACAGGGGCGAAGACGAATGAACGAACACATCCGCAGCGAACTGGCCGGGGGCGTCCTGACGGTCACCCTGACGCGCGCCGAGAAAAAGAACGCCATCACGCAGGCCATGTACGCGGCCCTGTCCGACGCGGTCGAACGGGCCCGGAGCGACGGCGCCGTCCGCGCGGTGCTGCTGAAGGCCGAGGGCGACAGCTTCTCGGCCGGCAATGACATCGGCGACTTCATCGCCATCGGTTCACAGACCGACAAGCCGTTCGACATGTCCGTGTTCCGGTTCCTGAAGGCTCTGGCCGAGCTGGACAAGCCGCTGGTGGCGGCGGTGAAGGGGCGCGCGGTCGGCATCGGCCTGACCATGCTGCTGCATTGCGACCTGGTGGTGGTGGCCGAGGACGCGCTGCTGTCGGTTCCTTTCGTCAACCTGGCCCTGGCGCCGGAGGCGGCCTCCAGCCTGCTGCTGCCGGCGGCGATCGGACATCAGCGGGCGTTCGAACTGTTCGCCCTGGGCGAGGCGATCGACGGGCGAACGGCGCTGGCTTGGGGCTTGGCCAATCGGGCCGTGCCGACGGACCGGGTCGACGCCACGGCCGAAGAGCTGGCGGCCAAGGTCGCTGCGCGGGCGCCCAACTCGATTCGCACGACCAAGGGCCTGATGCGCGACGCCGAGCGACTGTGGGCCCTGATGCAGCGCGAGGGCGAGGCGTTCGGCTCGCAGATGAAGAGCCCCGAGGCGATGGAGGCCTTCATGGCCTTCACCCAGAAGCGGGCGCCGGATTTCTCCAAGCTGGGCTGATCGCGCCGCGCCTTGATTTGGCGCGCATTCGGCCCTAGGTGCGCGCGCCCACCCCGGAACGCCGCATGTCGCACGCCCTTCTTCAGCCGACGGTCCAGAGCCGCATCGAAGCCGAGACCTCGGCCGACGCCGACGGCGTGGAGGCGCTGGTCATGACCGCATTCGGTCCGGGACGGTTCGCCAAGACCGCCGAGAGGCTGCGTGAAGGCTCGCGGCCGGCGGCGGGCTTCGTGGTCCGCGAGCAGGGTCGCGTCATCGGTTCGGTTCGGCTGTGGCCTATCACCGTGGGCGGCGCGCCCATGCTGTTCCTGGGGCCGATCGCCGTGGACCCGGACGAGCGGAGCGCGGGCCTGGGCGCTGATCTTGTCGCGGCCTGTCTGGCTCATGCGGCGGCGACGGAGACCGGGGGCGTGCTGCTGGTCGGCGACCGGGCCTATTTCGAGCGCTTTGGCTTCCAGCCTGCGCCGAACGCCGTGCTGCCGGGGCCGGTGGATCGGCGCCGCGTGCTGTGGCTGGGCAGGGACGAGGCGGCTATGGGACCGGTGCGCCGCGCCTGATCAGGGCACGAGGCTGGGGCGCAGTGCCGGCAGGACGCGGCCCAGTTCCTGGGTCATCAGCGTGGCGACGAAGGCCGCGCCTTCAGGACCCAGATGGGTGTAGTCGAACGCGAGCGGCGGCTGGCCGAAGACATCGTCTGCGGCCTGGGGGCGAGCGGGCGGCGGCAGCTCGACGGTCGTGCCCGACAGCAGCGCGGTGGCGACCTGCGGCGGCGGAGGCAGTTGCGCCAGGCTGGCGGCCGCGGCCGGGCCCATGGCCTGCACCGCCTGCACGCTGAGCCGGTTCAGGTCGATCAGAGGCGCGCCGGTTTCAGCCGCCACCCGCCGGGCCGCCTCGGCCCAGGGTTCGAGCGTGTTCTACTGGACCCCGTCGACGAACTGGCGACGCGCCAGCGGCGTGACCAGCACCGGCACGGCGCCGCGCGCCCGGGCTTCCGTGACGTAGCGTGTCAGGTTGGCCGGGAACTCGGTCGTCAGGTCGGTGGACCGGCCAGGCTTGCCGGGTTGGTCGTTGTGGCCGAACTGGATCAGCACATAGGTGCGCGCATAGCCCGGCGTCGCCATCTCGCCCAGCGCGATATCCCACGACCCCTCGACGCGGTAGCTGGAGGTGCTGCGGCCCTCGCGCGCCAGGTTCACGCAGGTCAGGCGCGACAGCACGTGCCGGGCGCAGAAGGCCGAGCCCCAGCCGCTGAGCACGGCGGTGGTCGAGTCGCCGACCAAGAGGATCTTTTCCGCCTGGATCGGGGTCGCGGCTGGGCCGGGCTCGGCCTGGACCTGCGCCTGGGCGGGCGGCACGGCGGCCAAAGCGACGATGGCGACGGCGACGGCCAACAGCTTCATGAACATCTCGGGCGGAGGGGAAGGAGGCGGCCACGGTTCCGGTGCGGCTTCCGTCTGTCAAGGCGGGTGACGGCGGCGGCGGGCGAGCCTACATCGGAGTAATGACCGAACGAAACCGGACAGGCGGACTGGACGCCATCACGGCGGCGGCGAAGAGCGCGCCTGAGCGGGGGCTGCCGCCGGTGCATCTCTGGCATCCGGAGCACTGCGGCGAGATCGACATCGTCATCCGGCGGGACGGCGTGTGGATGCACGAAGGCTCGCCGATCGGGCGCAAGGAACTGGTGCGGCTGTTCTCGACGGTGCTGAGGAAGGATCCGGACGGCTATCACCTGGTCACGCCGGTGGAGAAGCTGAAGATCGCCGTCGAGGATCTGCCGTTCCGGGCGGTGGCCGTCGCGCGGGAGGGGGCGGATCTGGTCTTCACCACCGACGTGGGCGACGTGACGCGGGCGGACGCCGACCATCCCATCATCGTCGACGTCGATCCGAAGAGCGGGGAGCCGGCGCCGCGGGTGCGGGTGCGGGCCGAACTGTGGGCGCGGATCGCGCGGCCGGTCTTCTACGAGCTGGTCGAGCAGGCCGAGGAACGCGACGGGCGGCTGTTCGTACGATCCGGCGACGAGGCGTTCGAACTGGGAGCGGTGGCGTGAGCCTGGAGACGCTGAGGACGCGGCTGGTCGAGCGGCTGGCGCCGGTCGACGGGTGGCGGGCGGACGGGCGGGCGGCGCGATCGGACTTCGACCTGAACCCGACGGCCAGCCGGCCCCGGATCGAGCTGCGGCCGGCGGCGGTGCTGATCCCGGTGGTGGCGCGGCCCGAGGGGGCGACGGTGCTGCTGACGCGGCGGGCGGACACCCTGGCCAGCCATACGGGGCAGATCGCCTTCCCCGGCGGGCGGCTGGACCCGGGCGAGGACGCGGTGACGGCGGCGCTGCGCGAGGCCGACGAGGAGGTGGCGCTGAACCCCGGCGCCGTGGAGGTGCTGGGGCTGTCGGACGCCTATGAGACCGGGACCGGGTTCCTGGTGACGCCGGTTGTCGGCTGGCTGCGCGACCCGCCCGAGGTGACGCCGTCGCCGCACGAGGTGGCGGAGGTCTTCGAGACGCCGTGGGATTTCCTGATGGATGCGGCCAACCACCGGCGGGACTTCTACGACCTGGAGGCCGGGCTGCGGCGCTGGTTCTGGGCCATGCCGTGGGGCGAACGCTACATCTGGGGGGTGACGGCGGGGATATTGAAGGGGTTGCACGCGCGGCTGTACGGCGAGGAGGCCGAGCCTGAGGCGGCGGCGGACGAGGACGCGGCGTGACCTCAATGGCCGGAGAGCCGTGGCTGGAGGCGGAGGCCACGCGCGCGGTGATGGCGGCGCTGGAGGCGGCCGGCGGCGAGGGCTGCGCGCGCTTCGTCGGCGGCTGCGTGCGCAATAGCCTGATGGGCCAGCCGGTCGATGACATCGACATCGCCACGCGGCTGAGGCCCGAACAGACGATGGCGGCGCTGAAGGCGGCGGGGCTGAAGGCCGTGCCGACGGGCGTGGAGCACGGCACGGTGACGGGGGTGTCGGGTCGGCGGCCCTATGAGATCACTACCCTGAGGCGAGACGTGGAGACGGACGGGCGCCGCGCGGTGGTGGCCTTCACCGACGATTGGGCCGAAGACGCGGCGCGAAGGGACTTCCGGCTGAACGCCCTCTACGCCGATGCGGCGGGGCGGGTGTTCGACCCGACGGGCGGCGGCCTGGCGGACGCGGCGGCGGGGCGGATCGTCTTCGTGGGCGAGGCCGAGACGCGAATACGCGAGGACTATCTGCGCATCCTGCGCTTCTTCCGCTTCTTCGCCTGGTACGGCCGGGGTGAGCCGGACGGCGTCGGGCTGGACGCATGCGCGCGGTTGAAGGGCGGGATGGCAAGGCTGTCGGCCGAGCGGGTGTCGAAGGAACTGCTCAAGCTGCTGGCGGCGCCCGATCCCCGGCCGGCGGTCAGGGCGATGACCGAGAGCGGGGTGCTGGGGGAGGTGCTGCCGGAGGCCGAGCCGCCGGCGCTGTTCGAGGCGATGTGCGGCCTGAGCGGGGACCCGGCGCTGAGGCTGTCGGCCCTGCTGCCGGCGGACGAGGCGGCGGTGGTCGCGACGGCCGGGCGGCTGCGGCTGTCGAACGCCCTGCGCGACAGGCTGGCGGCCACGGTCGCCGACGGGCCGGAAG
>JAEXZS010000081.1 GCA_023451375.1 Pseudomonadota bacterium | reverse complement strand
GGCCCGGTGAGCACGGTCACCTTCATCTTCGCCACGCCGTTGTCCCTCACGCTCAAGCTTATCCACCTCGACCCTGTGGCCCGGACGATGTGAAGGAAGGGTTCAGGGGCAACCCGTTCGCGGCGTGCTTATAGAGAAAGGTGCGAACGGGTTGTGGAGGATGGGTTCTCGACGAGGAGCCGGGACCAATGACCTCGACAGAGAATTATCCGGGTGAGCCGGGGCTGGGCTTCGTGGAGGAGACGAGCGGCAGCGAGGCGGAGGAACGAAGGCCATGGGAGACTCGCCCGGATCGGGTGACCGCTTCAGCGGGCGACCGGCAGATTGGCGTTGGAAGGCTTCAGCCTGATCTCGATGATGTGGACGAGCCGCTCCCTGTCGGTCACGGCGTCGTTCGCCTTGGTCGATGTCATCGCGACGAGCCGCTCGCCCTCGACTGGCGATGACCTCTGGCCCATTTGATCTCGTCGAGAGCCAGACCTTCACGATCCCTCGGCCGAAGGCCGATCAAGCACGCCGCGAACGGGTTGGAGGGCGTTCTCCTAAACACCCCCGAAATTTGGCCGCCCCGTAGCCCAGAATTCCGGGCTTCCAGAGCCGCCAGTCGCTGTGCCTGCCACCATCTGTTTTCCGGCTCAGCTTGTGCCGTTGGCAGAGCCGTGTTCTGCTTCAGCCATGGGACGGCTTCTGGAAAAACTGAAGCACGGCGCCCCCGCCTACGACGTAAAGGTCGAGCGGGACGGGTTCACGCTGATCGGCAAGCCCGACCACATCGACGAGTTCAGCGACATCGTGCGCGAGGCGGCGGAACAGGCGGGCGAGGAGTTCGTGGTCTTCACCACGAGCGATGGCCATCAAGGCTACAGCCAAATGTTCGTCATGCCGCTGGACGCGGTTGATGCTCGCTGAGCGGAGTCACCTCGAAAACAACGGTTGGGGAGCGCGGCCCTGTGATCGGCGTTCAGATCGCATGCGTCTTCCGACCAGCTATAATCGACTGCGGGCTGCGCTGGCCCGAGAGCAGGCCAGCAAGACCTTCGTCGTCGAGCATCGTCAGCACTATCTACGACTCGCCTTTCAATACGACGCCATTGCCGCACTGGAAGCGGAGCGACCGCGCCTGACGGCGCCCGCACGACGGCCTGCCGGGATCGTCGCCTCACTTCCCAACTGAGCCGTTCTGAACCATCCGACGCCTCACGCCTTCCAAGAACATGGATCGGCTCAACACCCTTCTCGAAGGCTCCCCGGCGTATGGAGTGCTCGACGCCAAGGACGGCGTGGTGCTGTTCCGCCGATCCGGCTTCGAGCAGGAGTTCAACGAACTGGCCGCTGAAGCCGTGGAGGCGGCAGGGGAAGAGTTTGAGGTCATCCCATTGACCAGCGGTGACGACTGCGACCGGCTCTTCATCGCGCCGAGGGAAGAGCGGTCGTTCGCCCGATCTGATTGACGCTCTGCCGATCCATGAGACCCTTACGTTCTCCCAACTGCAATCGGAGAACACCCCTGACCAAGCGCGTCGCGATCTACGCCCGTGTGAGCACGGCCGATAAGAACCAGACCGTCGAGAACCAGCTTCGCGATCTGCTGGCCGTCGCCGAGCGTCAGGGCTGGACCGTCACCGCGACCTTCACCGACGAAGGCATCTCTGGCGTCAAGGGACGTGATCGGCGCCCCGGCTACGACGCGCTGCTCAAGGGCGTGGCGCGCAAGGACTTCGAGCAGATCATGGCGTGGAGCGTGGACCGCCTCGGCCGGAGCCTCCCCGACCTCGTGGCTTTCCTGAACGACATCCAGTCCAAGAATGTGGACCTCTACCTGCACCAGCAGGGCCTCGACACCTCGACGCCCTCAGGCCGGATGATGTTCCAGATGCTGGGCGTCTTCGCCGAGTTCGAGCGCGCCATGATCCGAGAGCGCATCCTCGCCGGTCTGCGTCGCACGACCAAGAAGTCCGGGCGGAAGCCTATGCCTGACGACCGTGTGGAAGCGATCAGGAAATCGTTGGCGGACGGTCAGGGCATCCGCGCCACCGCCCGGCTCCATCGTGCCTCGCCCATGACGGTGACCGCCATCAAGCGCTCGATGGAGAGCGTCCCGGCCTAAGCCAAAGCCAGCCTCGCGTTCACCTGATCTTCCTCGCGGCTGAACTGGAAGCGCACCTCGACGCCGCCATTGCCGAGCGGGTAGTGCGGCCAGTTCGACGGCTCGATGCCGATAGACATCACTACCGCCTTCGCCCGCTCGGCCAGCACCTGCTGGGCCAGTGCGTTCAGCGACAGCTTCCCGACATCGTAGCCCGCCTTCGCAAGCACCTCGGCGAGACGCTGCTCTTCGACGTCAACATCGGACGCCGGGACGATGTGATCCAGCTTCCACACGTTGACCTTCCCCCCGTCCAATCAGAGCCTTGGCGATCTCCTAACCAACCGAGTCGCGCACTGCCACCATGACCGACGAAAGCGACCACACGGCCGTCCCCTCGGCTCCACCAGGCGTTTTCCGGAATCCTACTTCAATGAGATGTAGCCGCGCTCGACCATGCGGCGCAGGGCGTCGTAGGCCTCGACCAGCTCCTCGAAGGCGGTGCGGGCCGCGGTGAGGCGGGCGGTCTGGTCGGGGGTGACCGGAGAGCCGGAGTGCGCCAGGCGCAGGGCTTCGGCGGCCCATTTGGCGCGGGCCGTGGCGGTCAGGACGGCCAGTTTCTGCAGCGAGGCGGCGTCCAGGCCCGTCAGCGACTGGCCGACCACCTCCTTGTTGGCGACATAGGCGGCGTAGTCGATCTGCTCCAGCTGGCCCCGCAGGCGGCGCTGTTCCTGGGGATCGGAATCGTGCGGCTCGAAATGGTCGCTATAGCGCCGCACGCTCGAGGTCATCTTGGTCGACACGGGCGGCCCTCCCGGCCTGTCCGCGGCGCTGACGGCCGCATGGAGACGGAGGGTGCGCCGCGCCGGTTAACGAGGCGTTGCGCGCGGCGCCGGCGCGGCCGATATCTGGCGACCCATCGAAGGAGATCGCCATGGACCTGAAACTCGCCGGCAAGCGCGCCCTGGTCTGCGGCGGCTCCAGCGGCCTGGGCCGGGCCGTGGCGACGGCCCTGGTCGCGGAGGGCGCGCACGTGGCGCTGCTGTCGCGCGATGTGGAGAAGCTTCAGGCCGTGGCGGACGCGCTGAACGCCGCCGGGCCGGGGCGGGCGGTCGTGGCCGCGGCGGACCTGGCCGATCATGAGGCGCTGCTGAAGGCCGTCGATGCGGCCGAGGCGCTTCTGGGCGGGCACATCGAGATTCTGCTGAACAACACGGGCGGGCCGCCGCCGTCAGGGGTGTCGAACCTGGACCCGCAGGTGTGGCGCGACCATTTCGAATCCATGGTTCTGTCGGTGTTCCGGTTGACCGATCGGGTGCTGCCGCGCATGCGCGCGGGGGGATGGGGCCGCATCCTTAACGTGGCCTCGGTCACCGTGCTGGAGCCGTCGCCGGCGCTGGGGGTGTCGAACACCCTGCGCGCCTCGATCGCGGCCTGGGCCAAGACGCTGGCGAACGAGGTGGGCGCCGACGGGGTGACGGTCAACACCCTGCTGCCCGGGCGCATCGACACGCCGCGGATCGAGCGGCTGGACCGCATGGCGGCGGAGATGGCGGGGGTGTCGCCGGAGCAGGCGCGGGCGGCGTCGGTGAAGACCATTCCCGTCGGCCGGGTCGGTACGCCGGAGGAGTTCGGGGCGACGGCCGCCTTCCTGGCCAGTCCGCTGGCGGCCTATGTCACCGGATCGCTGATCCGGCTGGACGGCGGGGCCGTGAAGGCGATCTGAGGATGGCCGATCCGAGGTTGCGGGCGTATCCTCCGGCGATGTTTCGGAGGATGACGCCATGCTGACGCTTCTGATGCTGAGCCTGCTGGGCGGACCCGCGAACCTGTCGAACGTCGACCTTACGCCGAGCTATTGCGACGGCGTGACGCGGGCGCAGTTCCCCTCGCAGCGCCGGCTTGCGAGGATCCAGGCCTCGGACCTGCTGGACCGATCGGTCCAGCCGCAGGAGGTGCGGCGGTATCTGCTGCTGGACCGGCGCGACGAGAACAACTGCCCCCTGCCGATCAGCTTCCCGGTTCCGGGGCAGCCCCAGGCGCTGGGCCGTGAACTCGGCCGCGAGAGCCCGCCCTCGTTCAGGGTCCCGCCGCCGGCCGGCCCGCCGGCGAGGCCGGCCGACTGATCGACCTCAGGCGCGCGGATGGGCCGCCGCATAGGCGCCCAGGAGGCGTTCAGCGTCGACGCCGGTGTATTTCTGCGTCGTCGACAGGCTGGCGTGACCCAGCAACTCCTGGATCGAGCGCAGGTCGGCGCCGGCGCCCAGCAGGTGGGTGGCGAAGCTGTGGCGCAGGGCGTGGGGCGTGGTGCGCTCCGGCAGGCCCAGTCGGCCGCGCAGGCGCTGGACCGAGGCCTGGACGTGGCGGGGGCTCAAGGGGCCGCCCCTGCGGGCGCGGAACAGGGCGTCGGGCGGCTGGAGCGGGAAGGGCTGGAGGGCCAGGTAGGCGTCCACGGCGGCGCGCACGGCGGGCAGCACCGGAACGAGGCGGGTCTTGGACCCCTTGCCGATGATCCGAAGAGTCTCGGGGACAGGCGCGTCGGCGCGGGTCAGGGACAAGGCCTCCGAGATGCGCAGGCCGCAGCCGTAGAGCAGGGTCAGGACGGCCCGGTCGCGGGCGGCTTCCCAGGGCTGGGCGTCCGGGTCGGCGTCGGGCTCGGCCAGCAGGCCGCGGGCCTGGTCCTCGGTGACGGGGCGGGGCAGGGACGGCTTGACGCGCGGGCCGCGCACCAAAGCCAGCTGCGGCGCGGGCGTGTCGAGCCGGCGGTCGAGGAAGGCGTGAAAGCCGCGAATGGCCGACAGGGTCTGGCTCAGCGAGCGGGCGCCCAGCGGATGGTCGCCCGAGCGGCGCTCGGCCATGTGGGCGCGCACCTCGGCGGCGGTGATCGTCCCCAGGTCCGTCAGCGACAGGGCCTCGCCGCGATGGCGGTCGAGAAAGGCGAGGTACAGGCGGCCGATGTGGCCGTAGGCCTCCAGGGTGCGGGGCGACAGGCGGCGCTCGTGCGCCAGATGCTCCAGCCAAGCGGAAAGGGCTTCCGACGCGGTCAGTTGAGGACGGGCCATCGCTCGGCCATGCGCTCGACGACGCGCGCCAGGAAGGCGGCCAGTTCGCAACCCATGGCCGGGGTGAAGCCCTCCGGCTCCATCGAGCCGAAGGCGCACAGGCAGCGGCGGGGGGCTTCCCCGGGCGTCAGCTGAGGCGCCATGCGGATCAGGGCGACGGACTGGACCTGGTCCGCGGCGGCCCCGAACAGGTCCAGGCCCTCGAAGTTCGGGCCCAGCCAGGCCAGGCCGTGTTCGCCCAACATGGCGTCGACGCCGCCCGCCTCCAGCGCGCGCCAGCCGAAGGGGACGCCGCCGGGCTTCTCCATGGCGACGGCGGCGCCGGCCAGGCCGAAACGTCCCTGCGCCGCCGCATCAAGCCGTCGCGCCAGGTCGGAGTGATTGCGGGCCTCCATCAGGTCCAAGGTCGCGACGTGCGTCTGAGTCTGGGCGGCGAAGTTGGCGCGGGCGATCATCTCCAGCTCGCGCCGGGCGCCGGCCTCGCGTTCGGCGACGGCCTCCAGCCGGGCCAGGGCGGCGGCGCCGAAATCGACGACGTTGCGGCCATGCGGACGCAGGCCCACTTCCTCGAGCAGGGAGCGGTCGTCCAGCAGCGTCTGGGGATGCGCCTGCAGCCAGGCGCGGACGTCCGGCCAGTGCAGCTCGGACGCTCCGTCCGTTTCCGACGCCGCGAATAGGTCCAATGAGCCGCTCAACAGACCTCTCCGGAGATGCGCGGTGTTACAGGATCGACTGCCCGGTCTTGCCCCAGTCAGCCATGAACGCATCAAGCCCCTTGTCGGTTAACGGGTGCTTTACCAGGGCCTTGAAGGTGTCGGCGCCGAAGGTGGCGGCGTCCGATCCGGCGACGGCGGCGGCGGCCACGTGGGCGACGTTGCGCAGGGATGCGGCCAGGATCTGGGTCTCGAAGCCGTGCACGTCGTACAGGACGCGGATCTCCTCGAGCAGGGCGATGCCGTCGGCGCCGTTGTCCTCAAGCCGGCCGACGAAGGGCGAGACGAAGGTGGCGCCGGCCTTGGCCGCCAGCATCGCCTGGGCGGCCGAGAAGCACAGGGTGACGTTGGTCTTGATCCCCTTGTCGGCGAAGACGCGGCAGGCGCGCAGCCCGTCCCAGGTCAGCGGCAGCTTCACCACCACGTTCGGGGCGATGGCGGCCAGCTTGTCGCCTTCCTTGACCATGGTCTCGAAATCGAGCGAGACGGCCTCGGCGGAGATCGGGCCCTCGACCAGGGCGCAGATTTCGGCGATGACCTCGGCGATGTTCCGACCGGACTTGGCGATCAGCGACGGATTGGTGGTGACGCCGTCCACCATGCCCGTGGGGACCAGGTCCTTGATGACGGCGACGTCTGCGGTGTCGAGGAAGAGTTTCATGGATCGGGCTTTTAGCGCCGGCTGGCGGCCACGTCGATCCTCCACCGCGCAGCGGGGGAGGGGGACGGCGCGAAGCGGGGCGCAGGGGGCGGGAACGGGCGGGATGTCGGCGGCGGGGCGCGGGGCGGTTGCGGTGGATTTCGGAGTCCGGCTTCGCCCCCTCCACCGCGTCGCGGCGCCCCTCCCACGCGATGCGGGGGGGGATCAATGAAGGTCGCCTCGGTCCTGATTCCCCTGCCGGTGCCGGAGGCGTTCGACTACGCCGTGCCGGACGAGATGATCGTGGCGCGCGGAGACCAGGTGGCCGTGCCGCTGGGACCGCGGCTGATGCGGGGCGTCGTTTCGGAGGTGTTCGAGACGACGGGCTCGAACCGAAGGCTGAAGGCGGTGGCCTCCGTGCTGGACGATCCGGCGCTGCCGCTCTCCACTGTCGATTTCGTCGAGTGGGCCGGACGCTGGACCCTGTCGGCGCCGGGCGAGATGGCGTCGACGGCCCTGAAGGGCCTGCGCGCGCCCCGGCCCCGGCCCGAGCGGAAGGTGCGGCGCGTCGAGGACCGCGCGCC